>CP070811.1:4766248-4813282 GCA_020343875.1 Anaerolineales bacterium
GCATCTGAGCGGGGTTTCGGGAATTGGGGGCGCTGATAGCACCTGCCCTGACTGCGGCGACAATCAGAGAATGAACATGAAAATTGAGTTCGCCCCTTATGTGCCGGGTACCTACCTCATAACCTTGGTGCAGGGAGAGAAGCCGTCTTCGCCCGAGGTAACGGTCACATTGGCCGCCGATCCGCAGCAATACGTCCACGTCAACTTCATCCCCTTTGAATAGCTGGCATCTGGGGGGCCCGTCGTGACCCGTGATTCTGGCCGCCGTGGCGTCTATATTGGCTCTTCGAATCACCCCCGACAAGGCAGTCATGCTGTGATAGTCGGGTGAGTCCCAGATTCTAGGAAATCCGGACAAGCCTGAGCGGATACACCCCTGTACTTCCCTATTTTGGGGAAGGCACCAGTGAATATAAGCAATCTTGCCCCACACCCTAAAATCTGCTACAATGCGCCTGGATTTCTGGGGGACAGATTGGTAAGGCCGACTTGGGTCGACCACCAACACAAAAGAGCCAATAACGCGGATCACCCTGGCTCGTCGTCCAGGCCGCGCAGCCCCTCGTCTTTGCTCTCTGCTGTGCAAGGGCTTTGCAGGACTTGGGAGCTTTGGGGAAAACATGTCAACTGAAACCAATTCGTCAGGCACCAAGAATCTCTGGCGGCGCTTGAATGGCCCGACTAAAATTGGCCTTGCCTTCGCTGTCTTGGGTATTCTGCTTACCGTGATTGGTATCTTTCGGGACCCGACCACGCCGGTCAATGCCTGGTCGTTGGGGATGGGGGCGCTCATCTCCGGTGGCACCTGGGGGGTGGTCAGTTGGGCCATTGCCACTGCTGCCGTTGAGGTGGAACGAGACGTGGCTGAGGCCGAAAAGGATGAGGCTGCGTAGCCAACTGGCTCTGTCGGGAGGGGTGGGCATTGCGGGTGGCGCCGTGTTGATGGGTGGCGCCTTTTTTTTATTGCAGCGTGCAAACCTCCGGCCGTTGGTCAGTGGCCTGGGAACATGGTTCCTCCTGGGTTTTCTGCTATTTTTCTCCCTGGCTGAGATTCCCATCATGATACTTGGCATGCGCCAGATGCTTGGCAGTTTTCCCGGGGGGCGACTGACGAGCCTGGTGAACATTGCTTTTACTTTCTTTGGCGCCGTTTACGCGGCCCCTTTCCTTTTGTTGACAGGGCGGGTAGGCATCAGCGTGGGGCTGGCCGGCCTCTGCCTGGTTCGCTTCGCCGGCGCATTGTGGTTCGTTCCTGGCGCCCGCCGCTTAACGCCCAATAATTCATACCCAACATCACACAGCGAGGAACTATGACCTACCAATCAGCTGAAGCCTTGCGTGACCTTCACGCTCTGGTCATCGATATGGACGGGGTGCTCTGGCGTGGAAATACTCCTATGCCGGGGCTGGCTGACTTTTTTGATCTGTTGCGTGGCCGACCCGTTGCATTCCGGTTGGCGACCAACAACTCCAGTAAAACCCCGCAGCAATACGTGGCCAAGCTGGCCTCGCTGGGCGTCCAAGTCGCGCCGGAGGAAATACTAACCTCGGCCATTGCCACGGCTCAGTACCTGGCGGCTAGAGCGCCCGGTGCGCTGGTGTATCCTATTGGCGAGGACGGGGTGCGGCAGGCGTTGCTTGACCATGGCTTGCGCTTGAGCGAGGGGGGGCAGGCTGACTTTGTGGTTAGCGGCTGGGATCACCAGATTAGTTTTGCCAAGCTGAGCGAGGCGACGTTGCTGATCCGGGCCGGGGCTGAGTATATCGGCACCAACCCGGACCGGACGTGGCCGAGTGAACGCGGCCTTTTGCCCGGCACCGGGGCTACGTTGGCCTACCTGCAAGCCGCCACCGATGTGCAGCCGCTCATCATTGGCAAGCCGGAGCGCCACATGTTCGACGCCGCGCTGAGCGCTATGGGGACCGACCCTGCTCATACGGCCATGCTTGGCGATCGGTTGGAGACTGACATCCTGGGCGGCCAGCGCGCTGGCCTGCGCACGATTTTGGTCCTGACCGGCATCAGCGATGAGGCGGCCCTGGCTGCCAGCCCGATAAAACCCGACTGGGTCTTCCAAGATATTCAGGAACTGACTCGTGCCTGGCGTATGCTTCCGGCCTGATCTATGAACCCTGTGCAGCTTCTGGATTTGACACAAGAGGAATTGCGGTCGCTTTTGGCCAGTTGGGGCGAGCCGGGTTATCGGGCTGACCAGATTTGGGGTTGGCTCTACCGGCGCTTTGCGGCTGCTCCAGAGGAGATGACCGATCTGCCCCGGTCGCTGCGGGCTCGCCTGGCGGCTGAGACACGCCTGGAGCCCCTGACCCCTATGACCAGGTTGGATTCGAGCGATGGTCAGACGCGTAAGACTCTCTTCGCGCTGCCGCCAGATGGCTCGCAGATCGAGGCAGTGCTGATGCGTTATGAGAGGCGGCGTACGTTGTGCATCAGCACCCAGGCTGGCTGCGCTATGGGCTGTCCCTTTTGTGCTACGGGCCAGGGGGGCTTCGCCCGCAACCTGACGGCGGGGGAGATCGTGGCCCAGGTGCTGTTCTATGCCCGTATCCTGGCGGAGCAGGAGCAGCGTGTTACCAATGTTGTGCTTATGGGCATGGGGGAGCCGCTGGCCAATTATGCTGCTACCTGGGCTGCCATCCAGCGCCTGAACGATCCGGCCGGCTTCGGTTTAGGGGCTCGGGCCATAACACTTTCTACTGTGGGGCTGGTACCTGGCATACGGCGTATGAGCCGTGAGCCGGAGCAGGTCGGCTTGGCCGTCTCCCTTCATGCCGCCACTGACGAGTTGCGCAACCAACTGGTGCCGATCAATCGGCGCTACCCGCTGCAGGAGTTGATGCAGGCCTGCCGTGATTACATGGCAGCCACTCGCCGGCGTATCAGCTTCGAGTATGCGCTGATGGAGGGCATCAATGACAGCGAAGAGCAGGCGCACCAGCTGGCCGACCTGGTGGGGACCGGGCTGACCCATGTCAATCTCATTCCCCTTAATCCAACCGCCGACAGTCCTTACCAGGGCTCCTCTGCCACGCGTGTGCGGGCCTTTCGAGACGCATTGCAACTTAGAAACGTCCCCACCACTTTGCGCTTACGGCGTGGCATTGACATCCAGGCTGGCTGCGGCCAATTGCGGGCGCACTACAACCTGGAGAAGGGCCCAAGCTCCGAAGCATAGAGCAATTTGCAGGTGTTCGCTAATCACCCGCTGCCCGTCTCTTTTGGGAGAATTGCTACAGTTCTAGCTGCTGATACTCGCTCTGGCAGGGGGGACCGTCGCTGATGAAAAGGCTTTGGGCTTGCAGATCCATGACCACTCCGGTCACGGTGCGGTAGCGTTCAGCCGGAGGCAGCTCAGAATCCTCGTGGCGGCAGACGGAATTCGGGTGCTGTTGGTGGTCCTGCAGATAGGCCTGAATCTCCTCTCGGGTGACGGGGCGCTTCGCTCCAAGCAAGGCATTCAGACGCAGCAGGCGATGGACCGTAGAGGACCATGGTGGGCGGGGTGGCTCGACCACGCCCAGGGCCTCGGGATCCAGGAAATGATTGGTGTGGACCAGGCAGCCGTTCTCAGGGGCCAGCAACCGCGCCTGGTCCGGAGCCGCCTCGATGTCGACTACCTGATCGGGGACCTGCCCAATCAAGAAATTGGTGGAGCAGGCACGTCTCGCGTTCATCACCACCTGCCGGGCGGCTTCAAGGTCATGCGCGCGCAGGATTTCGTAGCAGCGGACGTGAAAGGGTTTGGCCAGGCGTGACCAGTCGTCGGCGGTGGTGTGTAACCCATTCACGGCCAGGCCTAGCCCGGCTGAATTGAGGCCGATTTTCCCACCGACAATGCCCGCCTCGGTGAAGCTGAGGGTGTGTAGGCCGTTGGGCTCGGTGGTGTGCACGACTGCCCCTTGTACCTGTGGAATCCAATCCCAGTTCTGTCCCATCAGCAGATGCCCGTCAGCTGATGCGGACGGAAGTATGGCGAAAGAGGTGCAGCCGTCGGCCATAGCGTTGCTGCTGAGCTGGTGGTAGAGGATTTCGTAACGCACGTTAAGGGCCAATAGCTGGTCGAGATCGAAGCCGGAGCCGTCCGAAATGCCGCGTACGCCGGCAAGGTACTCGGGATTCTGTTCGGCGATGATCTGTGCATACTTCATGGCGCGCACCAAGACTTGCTGGCGCGGCAACTTTCCCTGTTTCTCAAATCGCTCGAAGTAGACGTCGACGTTGTGCGCGATTCGGCTTTTGAGCTCCCGACCGTGTTGTAGGCCTTGCTCATAAGGTGTGCCGGTGAGACGCAACAGCGGTAGGCTCACTTAGTCTCCTCCCTGTGGGTGGGAAAGCTGCAAGATTGGGTTGATCCAATCTGAACCGCGGGCGCGTTGGCAAGGTATTGCGGGCTGGGCTGCCAGCTGGCTCCGCTGCTAGTCCTCTGGTTCAGAAGGCTCCTTGTCGGCTGATTTTGGCTTCTGCCGGGGCGCTATCAAAGCCAGCGAGACGACGAGGTCACCCTTTTTCATGCGCATCACAGTGGCGCCACGCGTCGCGCGCCCCATCTTGGGGATCTGTCTGATGCGGGTGCGTAGCACCATTCCCTCGGCCGAGATGAGAGTGATTTCGTCGTCATCGCTGACTACGCGGGCAGTGACAACAGGACCAGTGATAGGCAGACCGGTCTTACTGAGCGTTAGTACACCACCCCCATATCGTCCCTGCGTAGAGTACTCGCTGAGTGAGGTACGTTTGGCGTAGCCCCTGGCGGTGACCACCAGCAAGTCACCATTGGGGTCCACTACGTCCATCGAGGCGACCTGGTCGTTGTCGGCCAGTTTTATGGCCATGACACCTCCAGCCGCACGGCCCATCGGACGAACGTCGGATTCCTTGAATCGGATGGCCTGTCCTTGCTGAGTGACGACCACCACTTCGTCTTCTCCCTCTGTCAGCTTCACCCAGCCCAACTCGTCACCGCTGTCCAGGTTGATGGCGATGAGACCACTGGGCCGCACTGACTCGAACTCTGACAAATCGGCGCGTTTGATCCTGCCCTGGCGGGTGACCATAGTCAGGTAGTCGGCTTGCTCAAAATCTGGCACGCTCACGGTGGCGGTTACCCGTTCGTGGGGAGCCAGATTGATGAGGTTGATGATGGGGATGCCTTTGGCGGTGCGACCAGCATCGGGCACACGGTAAGCTTTTTCGGAATAGACCTTGCCTTGGTCGGTGAAGTAGAGGATGGTATCCAGGCTGTTGGCTGCAAACAGGAACAGCACTGCGTCTTCCTCGCGGGTGGTCATGCCTGTCACGCCACGACCACCGCGTATTTGTGCCCGGTAGGTGCTGGCTGGCACTCGCTTGACATAACCGCGCTGGGTGATGGAGACGAGCACCTCTTCTCGGGGGATGAGGTCCTCTTCATCAAAATCCTCGGTGGCGTCGGCCACGATGCGAGTGCGGCGCTCATCACCGTACTGTTCCTTCAGCTCTAGCACGTCTTCCTTGACAAGATCCAGTATCTTTTGCGGGTTGGCCAGTAAGTTTTCCAGATAGGCGATGGTCTTCAGTAATTGAGCGTACTCCTCTTCGATCTTCTGGCGTTCCAGGGCAGCCAAACGGCGTAATTGCATATCGAGAATGGCCTGGGCCTGGACTTCGGTTAGCTTGAAATGCTTCATCAGGCGCTCTCTAGCCACCTCGGCGTCCGGCGACTGGCGGATGGTTTGGATGATGGCGTCGAGGTTGCTGAGGGCGATACGCAGGCCTTCCAGAATGTGAGCCCGGTGCCTGGCCTTTTCCAGCTCAAATTGGGTACGACGGGTGATGACCTGGCGTCGGTGCTCGATGTAGACTTGCAAAGCCCGCTTCAAGGGCAAGATGCGTGGCTCACCATCTACCAGGGCCAGCATGTTCACTCCAAAGGTGCTTTGGAGAGGGGTGTATTTGTAGAGCTGATTAAGCACCTTGTTGGGTTGGGCTCCCCGCTTGAGTTCGATGACGATGGATAGGCCGAGGCGATCACTTTCATCACGCAAATCGCTAATGTTCTTCAATCGGTCAGCGCGAACCAGTTCCGCAATCTTCTCGATGAGACCCGCTTTGTTAACTTGGTAGGGGATCTCGCTGATGACAATGCGATGACGGCTACCTCGCATGTCCTCGATGCGGGCCACGGCACGCATGACTACCCGTCCTTTGCCAGTGCCATAGGCTGCCTCAATACCTTCACGGCCCAGGATGAGTCCGCCGGTAGGGAAATCGGGGCCTTTGACGAATTGCATCAGGTCTGCCACGGCTACGTCGTCGTATTCGTCGTAGCGGTCTATCAGGTAGGCGATGGCATCGCAGATTTCGCCCAGGTTATGGGGAGGGATGTTGGTGGCCATACCAACCGCGATGCCAGAGGTACCGTTGAGCAGCATGTTGGGCAGGCGGGCCGGAAGAACTTGCGGTTCCTGAAGGCTGCCGTCGAAGTTGTCCATCCAGTCGACGGTGTCTTTTTCGATGTCAAGCAGCAGCTCCTCAGCAATACGCGCCAGCCGGGCTTCAGTGTAGCGCATAGCGGCCGGGCTGTCGCCGTCGATGGAGCCGAAGTTACCCTGTCCATCCACCAAGAGATAGCGCATGGAGAAATCCTGCGCCATGCGGGCCATAGCGTCGTAGACGGCTGCGTCGCCATGCGGGTGATACTTTCCTAACACCTCGCCTACGATGCGGGCGCTCTTCTTGTAGCTGGAGGTAGACCTGATACCCATGTCGTGCATGGCGTACAGGATACGCCGGTGGACTGGCTTCAGCCCGTCACGGGCGTCGGGCAATGCCCGGGCCACGATGACGCTCATGGCGTAATCCAGGTAGGCCACCTTCATTTCGCTTTCAATGTCAATCTGTCGGATGATCCCTATGTCCATTTAACGCCTCCATACAAAACCGACCACCGGCAGGGAGCCGGTGGCGGGTGAAGACCACTTCATATTATACCTCAAGAAGCCGAATTACAGAAACGGTACGTATCGAATGGTTTTGATGCCCGAAGCACAGAGCAGAACTGGCGCAAGCGAGGACGGGGGCGGCACCGTGCTCCTGGCTCGCCGGTTGCCCGTTCATCCAGTATGCGCCGCTGCTCCGGTCGGAGAGGCCCTAGAGGAAGTACGGTCTCAACACGAACGATCTATTGCAGTTGAATTGGCTTATGTAGGCGGAAATGAGTCTTTCTGAGGGTTGTGAAAGGTAGTTGCCAGGAAGTCTCTAAGCGCAGTTTCGGCGAGCCATTTGGTGACCAGCCGCCAATCACTATGGGGATGATCAGGCTGACTGGCATCAGAGGGTTCCCGGCCGAATTGGCGTCTATCTCAGGTGATTACCAGACCCAGGCCCACCTTGGGTTATTGTTACGCAGGTAGCAACCCATGCGTTGGTGCCTCCTATCTTCTCAGGATGGTTGGCAAGTGGTGAGTCGAAGATTTGCCCGTTGAGATCAGGATATTATAGTCGGGTTTGAATAGGGTTTGAACTAGCGTGAATTCTTCGTAAACTCTGGGAGCAGGCAGAGTTGTCAATTTACCCCTTTGCTGTGACGAACTATTCATGCTTTGAGTTATCAATTGCCATCAGCCAAAGCCCCAGGCTGGCCACAATCCCAAGTACAACAAAAGCCAGGATCTGATTAAATTGCTCCCGTGCCATAATGGCCCAGATGCCCGCGGCGGTGATTGATATTGATCCAAGCGCGATAACAAGATATATCTCAGTTATTAGTCTCATCGTTCAGATTCAGGGCTGGCGGATTGCATGAAGCTCGCCTGGCCGGGAAAAGCCTTTCCTTCTTCTAACCTTTAAAGTTGGTGCAGCCGAAAAATAGAGGAGTCCTACTATGAATAGGATACGCCAAGTTTGTAGGATTCGCCTTTGAATTTCATATGAATTACATCGGTATTTTCAGAGTGCGAAGCGGGCCAGATTCTGTTGAAAGCGGGGGGCAAATGTGATACAATGAAAGCAGGATGTCCACCTTTTCCGCGTAGGCATGTCCTCGCATTTCCCTGGCAGGCGGGCCGCCCAAGATGATTGCACTTCAATGACATCCGGCGTCTTGGCGGTCGGGATGTCGGCAAGTGACGAAAGCGGTGATTGACCATGGAGTTGACTGTTTACGGGGCCAGAGGCTCCTACCCCATTGCGCGCAGGGACCAGGTACGATATGGTGGAAACACCACCTGCCTGCACTTCCGGACCCGGTCTGGGCAGGACCTCATTTTGGATGGGGGGACCGGGATTCGGGTGCTAGGGAATGAGATGATGCAGCGGGAATACGCCGAAGGTCAGGGAGAGGCTTACATCCTGGTTGGGCATACCCACTGGGATCACATCATGGGGTTTCCGTTTTTCGAACCGTTTTATCGGGAAGGAAATCGATTCGTGGTAGTATCGGCCGGGCAGGCTGGGGTCCACATCCGGGATATTCTGTCCGGGCAGCAGGCCGTTCTCCATTTCCCGGTGTCTTTTGAGCACCTTCAGGCCCACCGGGAGTACTTGCAGTTTAAGCCAGGCGATCATTTAACCTTGGGCGAGTTTCGACTGGAGACGGTGCAGCTCAACCACCCTGGGATGACGGTCGGGTATCGTGTCGAGGCGGACGACGGTGTGGTGACGGTATACACAGACACGGCACGGGTGCGCGAGGTCCGCCTGGGAGACGGGATGGGTGGGCTCGAACCGGATGCGGGGTTTTCCAGGGGATATTTGGAGCAGCTTGCCCATTGTGCCCGAGGGGCCGACGTGCTGGTGTATGACACCAATTACCTGGAGCACGAGATATTGGGCTGGTATCACTTCGGACATTCCACGGTAGAGGATGCTCTGGAGATAGCCCGAATGGCCCAGGTGAATCGATTGGTGTTGTTTCACCACGACCCGGAGCACTCGGACACCGTTGTGGAAGAGAAGCTGGCCTTGGCACGAGACTTGAGCCGGGGTGAGCCCCTGACCGTGGAAGCAGCGGCCGAGGGGTGGCGCCTGGTGGTGGGACCTGATGCAGGCTCGCAGAAGGGAGCAAAGCCATGATCCGGGTCAGGTTCTGGGGAACCAGAGGTTCAATTGCGTCGCCGGGTCGGGCGACCCAGCGGTATGGCGGGAACACACCTTGTGTTGAGGTGGTGGGTTTTCAGATGGGCGAGCCAGGCGCGGCCGTGCGGTCGGATAACCCTCACCTTATCCTGGATGGCGGCACCGGGCTGGCCACTTTACAGACCACCCTGATGAGCGGGCCCTGGGGCCGTGGGCAGGGGGAGCTGCATCTGCTGTTGAGCCACTATCACTGGGACCACCTGATCGGCATTCCTTTCTTCAGGCCTATGTTTGTAAAGGGAAACCGCATCGTCTTCTACGGATCTTCTATCGAGGACCTCCGATCCAGTATCGAACGACTGTTTACCTCCGTCTATTCCCCCCTCAAGGGCGCGGAGAATGTGGCGGCAGATCTGAAGTACCGCCAGGTTGAACCGGATGGGATGGATGTGGCTGGTTTCCAAGTGCGGGCCGCGGAGAACCGGCACCTCGGCACAGCGCTTTCCTTCCGCCTTCAGTATGGAGCCCACGTGGTGTGCTACACCCCGGACCACGAGTCTGGCGATCGGGAGGTGGACGCCAAGCTGGTGGCGCTGGCCCGAGGTGCTCAGCTGTGGATCCTGGAAGCCCAGTACACCGCAGAGGAGCGGCGGGGCCGTGACAGCTGGGGGCACAATAGCCATCTGCAAGCTGTGAGGTTGGCATTGGAGGCTGGGGTGGGGATGGTGGTCCTGTTCCATCATGATCCGGCGCACGACGATGGTATCCTGGACCGCATGGGCCTGGAGGCGTCCGAAATGGCTGCCGGCACCAGGACCCAGGTGCTAATGGCGCGAGACGGAATGGTGGTGGATGTGGAGTGACCCCCGAAGGTCATAGAGACGCAGGCTACAAGGAGGTGCAGCCAATGGAATCGCTACTAAGGGAGTGGGATGGAGACAGCGTCATTTTTCGCTTTGACCGGCTCTGCGGTGCGTGGATCATTATTGCCATCCATTCAACCCGCCTGGGACCGGCGACCGGAGGCACCCGGATGAAGCATTACCCCCATGTCCAGGCAGCCGTGCAGGACGCCCAGAGGTTAGCCAGGGGGATGTCCTATAAATGGGCGGCTGCCGGCCTTGACGCAGGGGGCGGGAAAGCTGTCATTGCCATTCCACCCGATCTTGGCCCGCCGGCACGAACCGATTTACTGCGACGTTATGGCGCGTTTATCCATCAGCTCAGGGGGCTGTTTCTGACGGGGCCCGATTTGGGTACGACGTCCGAGGATATGGACATTATCGCCGAAAACGCCGCCCCCTACGTTTTTTGCCGCACACCAGCCGCCGGTGGGTCGGGAAATCCCGGGCCATTTACGGCCTTAGGCGTCTTCACCTCTATTCAAGTGGTGGTCGAGCAGCTTTTTGGTGATGCTTCTCTGCGCGACAAACAGGTATTGGTACAAGGCGTGGGGAGCGTCGGCGGGGAATTAATCAAGCTGCTGCGGCAGGCTGGGGCAGAGATTTCTTTCAGTGATGTAGACCCAATCAGCATCCAGCATTTCCGGCGCCAACTCGGCTTGCAGTTTGTCCCACCGGGTGAGGTATATGACGTCCATTGCCACATATTCGCGCCGTGCGCAATAGGGGGTGTTCTGAATGAAGAGACCATTCCCCGCCTGGGCTGTCGTGCGGTGGTGGGGGGGGCCAACAATCAGCTTGCCACGCCACAAGACGCAGTCCGATTGCAGGCGCGGCAGATCTTGTACGCTCCGGACTTTGTAACCAATAGCGGGGGGGCTATAGCCGCTATCGGGATGGAGACAGGTGGCTGGTCGCCGGCTGAAGCCAGGGAACGGGTGGCTCAAATGATCAAGAGTAACCTGTTTGAGATTCTGGAGCTGGCCACCCAGGAAGAAGTCCCCCCTGATGCAGCGGCACAGCGTATTGCCGAGAGGCGCCTGGCTTGAGCAGTCGAGTAAAGAAGCGCATTATTGGAACCAGCGTGCTCCAGGCCTATCTTTTCAATTTGCCCATAGCGTTTGTCAAACGGTTCCGAAAGCAAAGCAGGCTGATCGGCCTTGTGTGATAGCTTGGAGAGCAGAGGTAGGTTCAGGTTCTCCTTGACAAACGCCAGATTGTAATCAAGGTACCGATACCCAGTACCAACAAGGCGATCAGCTTGAAGAGCCGGGATGCCACCATCAGCGCCAACCCGCCAAACACGAGGCAGAAGAGGTAGTAAAGGGCGACAATCTGTCGCTGGCCCAGCCCCAAGGCGAGCAGACGATGATGCAGGTGGTCGCGCCCGGGGTGGGTGGGTGATTCACCCCGCCGCCAGCGGCTTACGATAAGCCATGCCACGTCAATGATGGGCACGCCCATAACCAGCAGCGCAGTGGCAATACGAGCCGGAGCCAGGATCGAAAGGGTGGCCAATGCGTAGCCGAGCACCATGGCGCCGGCCGTGCCCATAAAGACGCGAGCTGGATGAAAGTTGAAGGGCAGAAAGCCCAGGCAAGCGCCAGCCAGTGCGGTGGGGAAGAGGGCGATCTCTGGCTGTCCCAACCGGTAGGAATGGATTGCAAACAGAGTGGCCGCGATCAATCCGACACCGGTCGCCAGTCCGTCCAGCCCGTCTAGCCAGTTGACCGTGTTCATCATACCCGTCACCCAAAAGAGGGTGATGGCGACCACGACCCCCCAGCCCAGAAAGGGCAGACTTTCCGGGATGACGACCAGTTGATTGGTGAGCGGATTCGTGAAGCGCTCGATGAAGACCGTACCGGCGATGGCGATGGAAGCCGCCGCCGCCTGGGCGGCAAATTGCGGCCAGGCGGGCAACTCGCGCCGGTCGTCCCACAGACCAAAGAGGAAGACAAAGATAGTACCGGCCACTACTGCCATTAGCCGGCGCATATCGTCGGGGTTAGCCGGCCGCCACAGGGCAAAAGTTAAGGCCGCTCCTCCCATGAAGCCGCCAAATAGTGCAATACCGCCTATACGGGGCACCTCGCCAGCGTGGGCCCGCCGATCTCCCGGCCGGTCTACGGCGCCTACCCTACGCCCGATTCGTGCACTGAGGGGCGTCAGGCCGCAAGCCAGTACAAAGCTGGCGGCAAAGACGATGATGAATGACGACATTAGCCTGTGCCAAACTGTCGATCACCCGCATCTCCCAGGCCAGGCACAATGAAGCCGATTTCGTTCAGGTGGCTGTCCACCGCTGCGACGTGAATCGGCACGTCGGGATGCGCCTTGTGCAGCACGTGGATACCTTCTGGTGCAGCAATGATGCCCACAAACTTGATGCGTTGCGTGCCCCATTTCTTGAGAATCCCTACTGTGGCTGAAGCCGAGCCACCTGTTGCCAGCATTGGATCGAGGACCAGGCAGACCTGGACGGTAGGATCTACTGGCAATTTGTTGTAATACTCTACCGGTCGCAGTGTTTTCTCGTCGCGATAAAGGCCAATATGCCATACCTCGGCACTGGGCATCATCTCCCATACGCCATCCACCATTCCCAGACCGGCTCGCAGGATAGGCACCAGCCCAATCTTCTCCTGCAGCAGGGCCCCGGGCGCGGCCCCCATCGGCGTTTCCACCTGTGTGTCGTGGAGACCCAGATCAGCCGTAGCTTCGTAGGCTAGGAGCATGGCGATTTCTCTGATAAGCTCTCGAAACTTCTTGGGCTTGGTCGACTTGTCTCGCAGTTTGGTTAGCTTGTGTTTCACCAGCGGGTGATTGGATTGAAACACGGTGTCCATGCGATCCCTCTCCCTTCGACTAATATGGCGGTCTCTGGCCTGCAAAATGGCCCAGGTTGTGCAACCCGGGCCTCCTTGCCAGGCTCCGTGGCCTGAGCTTTACGGTCAAGCTGATTCATTATACACAAGTCTATTTCAACTGACAAACACCTGGTGCTCGCCTTCCAGTCTCAACGCCCACTAGCCATCTCTGATGATCCTAACCCCGGCAGGCCTTGTGTTGACCTGAGAAGTTGATGTATAATACCGGCCAAGATGGACAATCCCCTGGTAATACTTGGCTTTCTATCAATCTTCCACATTTTGGGCGCGGCAGCGTTGGCCAATGGCCTGCGAGGCATATGGAGCTGGCTACGGTCCAGAGAGCGAGGCGTGGGGAATGCATTTTTCTTTGTGTTGTGGGGCGCAGGATTTGGCTGCCTGCCCTTTACGTTTGGCCTGAGTATGGCCGCCGGCAAGGAGGAAGGAACGCCTTTTGTGCTGTTGGGTGAGATGATTATTTGGGGGAGCGCGTTTGGATTGGCCTTGCTGGGCTGGGAGGAATTGCTAGATTGGCTGCGCCCGTTTCTTCACCCAGACATGGCCATGATCGCTTTTGGGGGGATATTTGCTATGGTCGGGGCAGGTGCGGGCAGCCTCATCATTCGGGATGATTTGCTGTTTGGATTGCTGTTCGGGGGTATCTTTATGCTGGTCGGTGGTCTGATACTGGCTGTCGGCGTTCGGAATCTGCTCAAGGCGATGCGCTAGTCAACGTCGGGGGCAATGCGCAGGTAATCGGAGGTTTTCTGGCCCAGCAGACCAACTACCAGGTGATAGAGGGCGTAGAGCTCCAGAGCAAAGGGCAGGTAGCCGCCGTAGCCTAATACCGGCATCTCGAAGATATGTAAGAAGTCAACCCAGGGTACACTATATGCCCATTTGGGATAGGAAAAGAAGTTCCACATCTCCCAGAAGAAACCGCACAGCAATACCCCCAGCCAAAGAGTGAACACGGGTCGCCAATCACCCGAGTGGGTCCATCTGGCCAGCGAGCGATGACCCAGCCACACATTGATCGGCTCTAAGATGAAATATACCGACAACCAAACAAATGGAAAGAAATAGAGCGGCCAGGCTATCATCAGGGCAAACGTCAACAGCCCTAATGTGAAGAATAGAAGCGTGGTGCGGCGGTCAGAACGGATAACAGGGCCGCGCTTCAGGCGCCGCGGAAAATCAAAACTGGCTGCCAGCTCAGCCGCGCCAAAGACGGCCGGTATTACTGTGGAAAAGCTGATGCTGGACAGTATTCCATATTCCAGGTGGGTGAAGACCTCACGGCCAAGGTAATGCCAGTTCTGCACACGCCAGTTGATGACTTCGAATAGCCACCAGGCCGGCATGGATACCAAAAACAGCCCCACGTACTTTCGCCAGTCCCGACTCAGCAGCGACGTCCCGCGTCGATAGAGGACGAGCGCGTCAATGGTGAGGCAGAAGCCCAGCCACAAGGGGAAGAATCCCCAGTGCGTGCGCGGACCGGTCAGCAGCCAGTTAAGCGGCCAGAAGATGGCGATAAGTGCTAGACCCAGCCATCCGTGGAGGGCGAGTCGGGGACGGGGGAAACGGACGGGTATGGCACGGTTTGTCATAGACACCCTCAAAGGTTGTGGGAATATGGCACGTAGTCGAAAAGTATATCATATTTGACAGGAGGCGCAACTGAATGCAATGAGGGGGCACGAGTGAACTTCAAGGTGGATCTTTCAGGTCAGGTGGCCCTGATTACCGGCGCTGGACGAGGCATCGGGCGGGCCATCGCAATTGCTCTGGCTGATGCAGGCGCCTTAGTCTGCGTCAATGACATCAACCCCGACACAGCACGTGCTACGGCCGAGGAGATTCTGGCCTCTGGTGGTCAGGCTTTCGATTACGTTGCCGACGTATCGCTTAAGATGCAGATCGGTTCCATGATCGAAGCGGCTCGTGATCGTTGGGGCCGACTTGACATTCTGATCAACAATGCCGGGGTGGAGCCAAAAGCTTCTGTGTTAGCTTTGGATGAGTGGGATTGGGAGCGCACCATTAACGTCAACTTAAAGGGCACGTTCTTGTGCACCCAGCTGGCCGGGCGCGTGATGCGTGATCAAGGCAGTGGGATCATCGTCAACATAGCCAGCATCGCCGGGCACAAAAGCCCACTTCCCAATGCCAGCGCCTACTGCGCCAGCAAAGCAGGTGTGGTTGGCTTCACCCGCGAGTGCGCTCGTGAGTTTGCGGCCTTTGGTATCCGGGTAAACGCTGTTTGTCCTGGTGTTATCATCACGCCCATGACACAGAAGTCGCGGGATGATCCGGATATTATGCGCAAGTGGATGGAGGACATCCCCCAGAATCGGCTGGGGGAGACGGCTGAAGTGGCTGCAGCGGTTCTTTTCCTATGCTCGGGCGCGGCAAGCTACGTTAACGGCCACGCCTTGATCGTGGATGGCGGCAAGGTGATGGGCTAGGGGACAAGGGATAGGCATGATAGATTGGAGAACGGGTTGAGGAAAATGCTGGTTGAGGTGAAGATGGGGGATCCCCTTTGGAAGACGGTAGGGCAGCGGCAGATTTCACTACAACTGGACGAAAGTGCTACCGTATTTGACGCAGTGTCACTCTTGCGCGCCACATACCCCGACTTTGGGGCAGCCCTCGAAGCGGGCGGTACCCGGCTGGGAGTGCCTTTTAACTTCTTCGTCAATCGCAAGCTGGTAAAGGACAGAGATTTGGCCAGGCATAAACTGAAGGCAGGAGACAGGGTGCATATCCTGGCGCCAATTGTAGGCGGAGAGACCCAAGCAGGTAGGGAATGAGCCGTTTCTCGCGTGAGTTCTTTGCCCGTAATACGCTGGCCGTGGCTCGTGATTTGTTGGGGGCACGCTTAGTGCGTATGTTCGATGGCCAGCGCCTGAGTGGGGTCATCGTCGAGTGTGAGGCGTACGTGGGGCAGACCGACACTGCCTGCCACGCCAGCCGGGGATGGACTGCACGCAACGCGGTAATGTTTGGCCCGGCCGGCCATGCTTACGTATATTTCACCTATGGCATGCACTGGATGCTAAACGTCGTCACTGAGGAGATAGACTTTCCAGCGGCGGTGCTATTGCGGGCAATCCAACCGGTGGAGGGCATTGAGACCATGCGTGTCTTGCGCCAGAAAAAAGGCAGGCCTCGCACCGACCGGGAGCTAACCAGCGGGCCAGCTCGCTTGACCCAGGCGTTGACGGTGGATCAGACTCTGAATGGTGCTGACCTGGTCTCTGGTCACGAACTCTGGCTTGAGCCGGGCGATTCATTCTCCGAGGCGGCGGTGGCGAGTGGGCCGCGCGTCGGCATCAAATATGCTGCTGAGAAAGACCGACTGGCTCCCTGGCGGTTTTGGGTGCGCGAAAACCATTATGTCTCTGGTTAACATAAGGACAGGGATGCTGATACTCGGGCGACACCTATGAGAGTCATCGCTGGAATTGCCAAAGGCCGTCGGCTTCAATCTGTGCCGGGTGATGTAACCCGGCCTATCACTGATCGGGCCAAAGAAGCGTTGTTCAACATCCTGGCCGATTTTATCGGCGGGGCGCGGGTGTTGGATCTGTTCGCTGGCACTGGCGCAGTAGGCATCGAGGCGCTCAGCCGCGGGGCGGCCGAAGTGGTGTTCATTGACAAATCGCCGGCCGCGTTGCGGACGGTGCGCGCCAATCTGGAGCATACTCGCCTGGCAGAACAGGCCATTGTCCTGCGTGCCGACGCTTTTAAGTACCTGGCTGGACCTATTGAGGCCTCGTATGATCTCATTTATGTGGCCCCCCCTCAGTACAAGGGGCTGTGGGCTGAAGCATTGTTGGCTATTGACCGTCGGCCGGCTTGGCTGAGTACCTCCGACGAAGACGAGAGCGGTATCGTGGTGGCCCAAATCCACCCCCGTGAGTACCAAGATTTACCGGTGCGCAATCTGGTCGAGTACGACCAGCGCAAGTATGGCAGCACAATCCTCTGTTTCTACGAGGTGGCTGAGGGCCAATAGGGCACAATTGAGCGACTGGGAAGTTTCTTGCGGAACAGGGGGGATACAGGTGGCAGTCTCTCCTATTTTGTGTTATAATTGATTTACGACTAAGTTGATGTACTTAGTAGTTGTATGCATATAGCATCTGATACTCAGAAGCAAGTTGAAGGCGGCCCTATGAAGTAATGCCTGGCTAAGGGCTTGGCCGGCAAGCTGAGAATACCTGGTTACCTGGCTATAGGGGTGGTAGGGCAGACGCAGGTACAGGCATGGGGAAAGGATCGGTGGTGATGGACGGGCGGGTGAAGAACAAAGAGGTAGTGCTGGCAATTGCGGCCAGCGTGGGATTGGGGTTAGCCTTGTGTGCTGGACTGCTAGCAGCGTTTCTCGTCGTCAAAGCAGGGGATTCCGGCAAGCTAAAGGGCGAGCGCCTGGTTGATGACGTGGACCGGATTGCCTTCCTGAGCACCGATGGGAATCTTTACATCGTGGACAGAAACGGTGAAAATGTGGAATTCCTGGCGGTGGGAGGAGAGAACACGGTACTGGCTCATCCTACCTGGGCTCCAGACGGGCGACGGGTGGCCTTTGTAGCCCAGCGAGAAGCCCCTAACGGCGTTGAGAGTGTGCTTTACACTGTCTCAACGGCAGGTGGCAGCCCGGCCACACTTTACACCAGCGTTGATAACCCTGCATTCTACCTGTATTGGTCACCCGATAGCCGGTATGTGAGTTTCCTTACTCAGGAGAATGTTGGCCTGGCGCTACGCCTGGCGCCAGCGGATGGCAGTGAAGCTGCCCGCGTGTTGGAGCGGGGAGCACCCTTCTATTGGTCCTGGTCGCCAGATAGCCAGGAGATGCTGATGCATATTGGAGGTGCGCGACGCTTGAGTAGCGAAGCTCGGCTGGCAATTCTGGCTGGTCAGCCCGAGGCAATGCCTGATGTGTTGGCCGATGCGCCGGCCAACTTCCAGGCGCCGGCCTGGTCCCCGGATGGCAACCAGCTCCTGTACGCCGGTGAAGATCAAAATGGGGAGCAGGCTCTTTATGTGCGCCAGCGTGATAGCGGTGCGGTGGAGAAACTGGTCAACGTGTCTGGCCAGGTGCGGTTTGACTGGTCGCCCGATGGCCAATGGATAGCCTACCAACAAATCGATAACCCCATGATTTCGCCGCTGGGTCGTATTCTTTTGATCAGGCGCGACGGAGCCGGGCTGCGAGAGGTAAGCCGTGACCTGGCTGTTGCCTTCTTTTGGTCACCTGACAGCCAGCACCTGGCTATACTGACCCCTTCTCTGGGTGAGGAGGAGGACCCTTCCGCAGGAAAGAGGGGGCTGGCGGTTCCTCTGCCTCAAGAAGGGGAGCTTCTACTTCGCTGGTGGCTGTTAGATATGCCCGATGGGGCGCCTCGGCCCTTAGTTGCATTCCAGCCCACCAGATCTTTTCTATCGATGATTCCCTATTTCGATCAATATGGTCAGTCCATTCGATTATGGTCTCCTGACAGCCGGGACCTATTGTACAGTGTCCGGGAATCCCCGCAGCAGTCGGGCATCTGGGTGGCAGATGTGGAGGGACAAGGGCCGCCCCGCCGGCTGGCCAACGGCACCTTGGGGGTGTGGTCTTGGTATTAGATGGGGCGGCCGGGCAACCTCATGGCAGCGCAGAGGTTCCAGCTAGCTGCCGCTTGGTTTGATGGCTGGTCTCCGTTTCCCAAGTTGTAGGTTCGGCTCGTATCTGGGTCGCCGCAACGCCCAGCCCCATCACCAGCCAGAAAAGGGCGACCAGGTGCACGAAGTTGATGTTGAAAAAGAAGTGATCGAAGATGCCGCCAACCAGTGCCCCGGCCAGGGCTGCCTGATAGGCCAGCAGATGCCCTTCAACCACGTGGCCCTGGGGTATGTCACGCCAGGCGCGATAGGTGACGGCGAAGTAGGACACAAGGATGATAAGGAAGATGAGTAGTCCCACCAACCCCGTCTGCTCGGCGATGATCAGGTAAAGCATAGAAACCCCCAGGTATAGATCAATGTCCGGCGTGCCAGAGAAACCCACACCCCAAACCGGGTAGCGGCTGATGAGGGTGACGGCATCCTTATAGTCACCAAAACGCATCTGGGTGGCAAGATCCTCACCGCGTACTCCTTCAACGAAGCGAACCACATAGGCTTGGGTTTGGGGTAGTAGAAGCAGCAATATCCCCACCAGCGCAAGCAGCAGAATCAGCTTGCGGTAGCGTAGTATTCCAACCAGTCCCAGTGCAGCGGCCACCCCTGCCATCGAACCCCTAGAGAAGGTCAGGATCAGGCTGAGGCCCATCAATCCGGCCAGAGGGGTCAACAGGCGACGAGGCAACACTGGCTGATGGGCGAAGAGTTGCACCACGGCCACCACAGTGACGATGACCAGCAAGCCACCCAGCGCGTTGGGGTCGATGGAGGTGGCAATAGCCCGCATGGGTTGGGACGGGTCGTCCTCCACGAAACGCAGAATGCCGGCCCCGGCTGGGTAGTTGAAGATCGCCAGCTTGGACAGAATACTTACGGTTATAGGGCCAGGTAGCACGTAGAACAAGACCCCTAAGAAGCCTGCCAGACCGCCGGACAGGATGGTGATGGCGGTGATTTGCTCCAGAGATTTGATATGGCGTACCTGGTTGACTGTCGTGAAAAACAGAGATACGGCCAGCAATACTTCGGCGAAGCGGCGCAACACGGTGGCGTTTAGAGGGGCGTGGGAGAGCCCAGCGATGAAGGTTATGAGTGCCCACAATAGAAAAGCGAAGATGGGTGCACCCAGCTTGGAGGCTTCAAAGGTATGCTGCGCGCCAGTGACGATGCGCACGAACCAGACACCGAACAATGCCAGCAGCACGGCATCAATGAAGGTAGGCCGAAATCCAATGTCCACGGGAATGGCGCCATAGGGAAGCAGGCAGATCAGGCCGATCAGGGCGAACAGCCCCCATCGGATTGAGCGCAGCATCATCAAACCCACTACCAGCCCGCCCACAGCTCCCAGCGCCAGCACAGGCCCCAGGAAGCCAAACAGCGCTCCGGTCAGCAGCCCAATCAGCACAGCCACGCCCATGGCTGTGCCTATTGCCAGCCGAGGGTCGTCAGCAGTGAGCCAGGTTCTCAGGCGGTCGAGTGAAGTATTTTGCATCTTTCCCTGACGGGCGAGTTGATTTCACCCCCCTTATGTTGTGAGGCGATTTTTTTTACCACGAATATCCAGGATACACAAATGACGCCAATTTCATTTTTTCATGCCTTTGTTTGCCCATCCTAACCGCAGGGAGCGCCTGCAGTGAGGCGCCGCCGTTATGTTGACCTTCAGCGAAGAGTAATTTCCTCTTCCAATCGGATATGGTTACCGGTTGCGTTTCCCTGCTCGTCCATCACCAGCAGCCGTCTACCGGTTGAAGACTCATACAGTCCAACCACAACTTCGAAGCCCCCCTCCGGCAGTTGGGGAGGAAGCGGTACCTGGATGGCGTCTCGGATGATTTCTTCGGGTTCCCAGAGCGAGGTGGGATAAGCCCCGTCCGCGGGTGGACGATCCATCTGGGCCACGATGCTTGCCTGTTCCGTCGCATTGCGCAGATGGACGAAGGTGGTGTAATCCGCCGACAACCTCGCATCGCATCGCCAGTAGAGAGTCACATACAGAACCTCGGGCTCCAGACTCAAATCGTAGCCCAGCAGCGTGAGGCGGCCTTCCAAGTTGTCGGCGCGTGGTTGCTGCGGCGAGGGACTGGAGAGGGTGACTCCCGGTGGGGGACCGCCTATTTTGATGGGGGCTATGGTCACGTTGTTGGTCTCCAAGACCGTTCCATCTTGCACCAGGGGTAGGTACCAGGTCTGGCCGGCCGATTCAGCGTAAAGTCCAATGTCCAGGCGATACACGCCGGAGGGGGCGGTCGGGTGTACAGGCAGCGAGTAATCGTCGCGGATGACTTCGCCCGGCGTCCATAACACGGTGCTGTAGTAGTCCTGGGGCACCCGGTCGCTTCCACCCCATTGCACCAAATCGGCACGGTTGAGCAAGTGATTAGAGACGATGTAGTGGCGGTCTATGGGGCGCAATGCCTGCCAGTAGAGGGTAATGGGCAGCGCGTCGCCAGGCTGGGCTCTTCTTTCTGGGAAGTCGAAGCCTAACAGCATGATCTCGTCGCTGAAGTTGGCCCGAACTTCGGTGGACATAGGTGGCACGTCGAAGTTGCGGGGGCGCACCTCGGCGCGCAGGATTGGGTCACTTTCAGTTTGGCCCTGACCGTCCTTCACGCGCAACCGGTAATCACCCGTGGGCCAGTAGGCGTCCACCAGAAACAGGTAGGTGTCGCCGGCCTGGGCTTGGGGCACCTGCTCTACACCATGGGGACCGACCAGGGATATTTGATATGTGGCGCCTGATTCTTGGGAGTTGAAAAGGGTGATGGGTATAGTAGCGCGGTAACCATATTTTGGCATGGTAGCGGTGACTGGTTGGCCAGCTTGCCACACAATGAGCGACAGCTCCATTGGCTCAGGGAGCGGCGAAGAGGGAGCCGAGTCGCTGCCCGAGAAAGCAGGCAGCCTTAGCTCGGTCAGCAGCACCTCTGTTTTTCCCGCGGCTTGCGGGCCTGCCCCGCCTGCATGCTCTGGGGATGAGCGTAAGCGCACTCGTAATGCGTAGTCGCCTGCCTCGACGTCCGTTAGCGGGAGCCAGACGGTGTCACGTACCACGTCGCCCGGGTCCCAGGCGCGGGTGGGATAGCGTCCGTCTACCGGATGGCCCAGCCAAAGGCCGCGCACCCTGCCTGCCCGGTCCACCAGTGAGAGCTCCACCAGATAATCCCGGCTGGCTTGTGCCTGGCTGTGCCAGACGAGAGTGACCGGCAGCGTGCCGTATTGAGTGACCTGGCCCACTTCATAGCCAGCTAAGTCGATTGCATCATCCAGGGATACCTTGACCGGATTGGGCAGGCTGTCAAGCGCGTGGGAAGAAGTCTGGACCGGCAGGCGGGGTGGGAACGCAGGCAACGTGTAACCCAAGAAGCTCAGCAGGCTAACAAATAGCAGCGCTCCCGCCAGGGCCGGCCCGACGAAACGGCGCTGGGCTGGTGGAAACCAGGCAGCGACACCCCAGGTCAACAACAGGCCCACGCAGGCCGCAGCCGGGAAAAGGATATGCCGTCCCTGCCCGGTCTCAGCCGGATTAAGCGTCAGATAGAAGCGGAGCAAAGGAAGCGGCAACAGCAGGCCGATTTGCAGCGCGAGGAGGCCCAGCATAGGCCATGGCAGGTCGTCGCCGCGTCGCCACGCCCGCCACAGACCAGCAATAGTAAGGCCGCACAGCCCAAGAAAAGCCAGCGAAAGCGTCGTCACGACTGCCGCGCTTGCATAGCCTGGCACAAACCAAAAGGACTGGAAGAGAGTTATTGCCCAGTCCCACGTCGTCGCCCCGGCCGGTGGCAAGCCAGACGGCGAAGAAATTGAGCCGCCAGTCACGAACGCAACCAGGCGTTGCGTGATGTGGTCAGCACCGAACAGGTTGATCAAGCCTGTTGCCACGCCTTGTTCTTTTGCCTTGCCGAAGTACCGCTCCAGGTAGATAAACCACCAAGCGGTAGCAAGGGCTATGGCGACGCAAAAGAGGAGCAGCCGGCTGGTGGCTGCCCGCCAGCCGAGCTTCCCACGGCGAACGGCGTGGATGAGTACGACCAGCACCAGGAATGGCAGCAGAATGACGCTGTATTTTGTAGTCACCGCCAGGCCCAGCCATACGCCGAGCCAGACGTAGCGCCAGCCAGACTGAGGGTCTTGCCAGGCCTTGACCAGCGTAAGCGTGAAGAGGGCCACGAGTAGCCCCAGCAGATTGTCGTCGTTGGCAGCCGAGGCTATGACGTGAAAGGGGGGGATCGCAGCAATCACAGCCGTTGTTCCCCAGGCCAGCCAGCGCTGGCCGGGGCGGATGGCCACAACGATGGCGTACGTAACCAGCAGTGTGCCCGCGCTGAGCAGGGCTGAGGCCAGACGAGCCAAATGCCAGGCCAGTACAATGCCCTGATAGGGGAGTTTTTCGTCGTCGGTGTGGATCAAAGCAAAGGGAGACAGGCCGTCAAAAATTAGCAGATGTTGAGGGGTGGTGTAGTTTGCTTTCAAGTGTGGCAGGACCTCGTAGTCCACCCACTTGGTCGCCGCGCCAACCAGTATGTGGTAAAGCATCGGCCAGTCTGACTTATAACCGGCCGCCTGGCGTTGGGCCTCATCGCGGGGCAGGTGGCCTTCCTGGCCGATGAAACGAATCAGGTCCATGTGAGCTGTTTCGTCAGGCGCCTCGCCCAGCGGGTTGAGCAGGCCATATGCCAGGGTCACAGCCAGGTAGACTGCCAGCAGGGCGATCAAAGCTGAGTAGCTACGCCAGATACTGGTCAGCCGGCCTGGGCCATTCTTGGAGTCTTGCATTACGTTTATCGCACCTCGATGGGCGTGTTCAGCAGCAGGTACTGAGCTGGCTCCGCTTGTCCATCCAGCCCATGTACCTGCAGGCGTTCACCTGTCGCCAGCAGGTACATGCCTACCTCAAGCTGGTAGTCGCCTGGCGGCAGATCGTTCGTGTCAAAGCTGTACTCGTCGGGTATGACCTCACCCGCTTCCCAAATGCCGGTCGGGTAACTCCCCTTCACAGGCTGGTTATCCTGTCCTGATACCAATCGTCCTGCTGCGTCCAATATGTGCACAAAGATCGTGTAGTCGACGCCGTCCGGCTCCGCGGCTTGCCAATAGAGGTTTAAGGTATATTGGGTTGCCTGGGCGCTCAGCCGGTAGCCCAGGAGCTGAGCTACGTCGCCGAAGCGAGCTGACTGAGGCTCTATGCCCTTGGGTGCCTCGTGAAGCGGCGGAAGGGGTACCTTGAACGGGCCGAGATAGATCGTATCCGGTACAGAGCTGCCTGAAACGGGCAAGCGTGAGTCGGTGAGATAGTCGTAGAAGGCCACGGTCAGCCAGTAGCGGCCGGGCGGAGCGCCAGGGTCTATCCACAGCCGGCGTCCGTCGGCGACCTTTTCGCCGGCTCGCCACATGCTGGTTGGATACGCCCCTTCGAGGGGCGGGCCATCTGTCTGCGCCCACTGGCGTCCAGCGTCGTCAATCAGGCGAAGCGTCAAATCATAGTCTTCACTCGCTCTGCCTTGGGCCTGCCAAAAGGTTGTGATCCAGAACGAACTGCCCGGCATCAGATGGGCCAGGGGAAAGCCCTGCCTCAGACCGTCGTGACTGTAGCCAACCAGATCAGCCACACCAGCTACGGACACTTGGGGGTGGAAGGCGGCCTGCGTCAGGAATCGGGCAGGATCAGCTGAGGCAGGCAGCACGGCCTCGTAGCCCGCGATGGCTCCATATCGATCGGTGATGGGCTGTTTGTCTGGGGTGGCTTTGCGCAAGATTCTCTGGCCTTCGGGATTTAGGGAAGGCAAAAGCGTGATATAACCATCAGGCGAGAGGCGAACTACACCTGGCGAGTCGGGGCTTTTAATGGGTTGAACCAGCTTCACAGGGGCCGGCGAAGGGGTAACCGACCAGTCAGCGCGTGGCTCGAACTCAGCGGCCAGCAAGAAGCGCAGGCTGGGGTCTGCATAGGCCGAGAGGGGCAGGTATACGACCTCGCTCTGGGCCCGGCTGCTCAACGTATAGGCCAAGGCCTGGGTTCCGGCTAGTGAGTCGCGTGTGATAGGATGGAAGTAATCCCATAGGGCGGGGGCGCTGCTGAGGGTAATGACCAGCAGACCAGGGACAAGGATTAGATTGGCGTTGACTGGCCGGCGGCGGGTGAGCCAGGTGCCGATGGCTGCCAGACCCAGTCCAATCAACAGGTAGGTAGCTGGGGCTGCTCCCAGGGCACGCAGAAGATGAGGAGTCTCAATGGTAAGTATGGTGGGCAACAGCATGATCAGCCACCAGGCGGGCAGCAGGCGATACTCAAACTGACGCAGGCGGGTCAGCGTGTAGCCCAGACCCACGACCAAGCCCACCAAGAGGGGCACCGGCCAACGGGCAAACCAGAGGAAGGTGCGCCCCAAACTCAAGGCCAGCTCTTCGGTCAGGGTTGTGGCTGAGTCGGGCCCTAAGACGTTCCAGATCATCACGCTGGCGGCACGTTCATCAAACATAGCTGGATGGTGGAAGTAGTACCAGCCTAGTGGGGCAAAGACAACCACGGCTGTTATGGCAAGGGCGGCCAAGCCCAGCCAGCGCTGCAGTCGGGGCGGTCCTTTGGCGCTCGGCATGAGCAGGTCCGGCAGGGCGACCAGGACCAGCACCAGCGGCAGAAAACGCGCTGCGGTGTAAGTGTATGCGCCTAGTCCCAGCAATGCTCCCACAACCGCCAGCCGAGGCAGGCTGGCTCGGCGCCAGCCCAGCACAAAAAGCCACATGATACCTGCAGAAAGCAGAAGCAGGATGGAAGCCCGCAGCCCATGCCGATTTTGACTTACGTTCCAGACTGAGAGGGCCAGCCCCAGCGACGCCCAGGCTGGCATCCATCTCAGTAGTTCACGATCCCGGTTGGCCATAAGAGCCCGGCCCAGGCCAAACAGCAATGGGACACTCAGTGCGCCTGCCAGCGCACCGGGTAAACGCAGAGCAAAGCTATTGACTCCCAGCACCCCTATTGTCAAAGCTTGCAGATAGAGGAAGAGCGGCTCTCGTCCGCCGTTGGCAGAGAAAAAAATGGGCGTTACGCCACGTTGTAGGACACGCAGGGCGTCCAACCCGTTGTAGGCGGGGTCAAAGTAGGGGACTGGCCAGAGGTCTCCCAGCCGGTATAGGTGAGTAAAAAAGGCAGATAGCGTTACAAGCAAAACTAGCACCCAGTCCCGATCAGTTACGTGAGACTGCTTGACCATCTTATTCATTACGCTCTACTTCAGGTTCAGTTTGGTTAAGACTAGCGCATCTTGCCCAGTCAAATGGCCACGGTTGATAACTTGGACTCGCTCTCCCGTGGCTGGATGATATAAGACCACCCATATCTGGTATTCACCCGGCGGGCTATCGTTGGGCAACAAAATACCGTAGCGGTTGACTACCAGGTCTATCGCTGATGAGGCAGACAAGTTTGCATCAGACTGCCAGATCAGTATCCCTTCAGGCCGCAAAAGCTGTACGGATGTGGCTATCTCAGTTGAAGTAGGAGGTACCTGCCACGCCAAGGCTAAACTAACTACTTCACCCGGTGACCAGTTTTCGCTCTCCGCAAGTTGATATTCAACCAAGCGGGCCCCATTTTCAAAGGTAACCGCAGGAAGGTGCTTATTAAGCGAACCGGGTGGGGGGTGGTAATAGCGAATCAAGCGGGCATAATCGCTAAAAGCTTCTTCGCCTACCCGAAACGTGTGCTCGTTCAGCCAGGTTTCTTCTGGTTTGGGCAAAGCTGCATTAGTCGGACGGTCACTCACTAACCAAATGTTATCAGCTGACAGGGCCAAGCCTTCTAGTAGAGTTTTCGCTTCAGGACGCAGGGCATCGCTGCGTAGGAAGCCATAACGTGGAGCAGAACTTTGACTGTAGTTCAAGAAAAATTCGGTGTAAATGTGATTGTCAACGATGATTGCATCACGAGGGCTGGTTGCTTCGGTCAAGCGAGCAGCCAAGGCTCGGTAATCATCACCGCCAGCCAACCGCTGGTCAGCAAAGATACGAGTAAGGCCCCAGGAGGCCACCGCCAATGTTATCAGCAGTAGTCCAATGCTACTCAAAGTGACCAATGCGCTACGTTGTCGGTGGTGCAAGATTAAGAACGCCAGATAGAAAGCAATGGCAATGATTCCCAATAATAGGCCAATCACCTGCCATTCGACCACTGGGCCCGCCTGCATCCAGGCCGTGTCCAGATTGGTTAGGTCAAACTGTGCAAAGGCAGCCAAAACAGGCCATGGTTTGTTGGTTTCAAAATAGAATACCGATGAGCCTACAACTTGCACTGCCACGCTGATCAAGGCGACACTGACAAATATCCAGCGCCGCCAGCCGCCGCGTAGGAAAACCCACTCGTGGAATAGCGGCAACATGCTGATTACCAAGAGGGGCGTTAAGGGGACTGTGAAGCGCGGCCCCCACGCTAACCCGCCGCGCCAATCATACCACAGGGCAAATAGACACAGATTGATAGCGATCAGGGTGAATACTAGAACAGCTTCTGCTTTGAACCTTTGGAAAAGCAGCGGCATCCCGACTATGGCAAATACCAACACGGGCGAAAAAAGAAACAGACTTTCCTCGGGACTGAATAAAAGGCCTGATAAGCCTTGGAACAAGGGAGTGCTGAATGTTTCACCAGCAATATAACCTGTGCTTGTCCAGGCCCCGAATCGAAGCCAATTATAGTGCGCTAACGTAATTCCTGCCACCAGTGGCATACTCAACAAGATACCTATGAGCCACAGGCGAGTGCGCCAGTTCTGGTGTTCGATTGACTTGTGCAAACGGTAAAGACCGTATAAGACGACTGGTGGAATAGCCAGCGCGTTGGGCAGCCTGTTCATCATTGCCAAGGCTAACATCAAACTAGCTAGCAGCATGGTGCGGGTGTTAAGTTTGCTGCTGATGGCATAAACTGTGACCACCAATGCCAGGCCAATTAGCGGTTCTTGAAATAGTGTCTTGCTGTATGGCCAGACTATTGTGCCTAACCCACACACCAGGCCTAAGGTAAACCCGGCTGTGGGAGGATATCTCCACTGACATGCTATAGCCATCACGAGCAGGCCCGTTAGGGCACAGATAAGAGGGCCAAAAAGCATTAGCAGATGGGTATGGCCAACACTGCGTATAGCTAGACTCAATTTGATTAGGGGTGCAAGTAAGATGGATATACCGACCCCTTTCTTGGAATACATATGTCCATCGAGGCCGAGGGTTCCCTGGGCCATCCAGCCGTGTTCCCAGGCGGACCAGATCAACTGGTCTGTGTTGAACTTGCCACGAGCCGCCAGGTTCTCCGTGACTGCTGCGATCGATACTTCATCTGCAGAAGTCAGCATACCGGTATAAGTGAACATATAAGTCGACAAAAGAATTGTAAAGAGTAGGATCGGGAGACTCCAACTGGGCATGTTCAAGAGGGTCTGGCTCGAATTATTAGGGAAGCTGGAAGTTGTGGGACTCATATTACCTACCTGGCTCAGAGACAACAATTGTTTGAGAAAGTCGAATCGAGTCTCCTAAGATCTGCTTGTTGTCGTCCAGCACTGGCAATCGTGCGCCTGTCGTCGGGTCATACAGCCCGACCAGCATGCGGTATTCACCAGGAGGGGCATCCTCCTTCACGGGAATCAGGTATTGATCGAACACCATCTCTCCAGCCTCCCACTCGGTGGTGGGATAGCTGCCCCAAACAGGGGGATTGTCCCACTGACCCCACAGGTTGCCATCTGGGCCGACCAGGTGGGTGAAAACCGTATAGGCTGTCTGTGGTGGACGCTGGGCATACCATACCAGTGTCAGCGGAATCGATTCCCCTGCTTCCACGACCAGCGGGGCTTTTTCATCTGCCAGGCGAAAGCCCATCATTCGAAGACTGTCGTCCGCAAAGTGAGTTTCTTGTGGCGTCATGGCGTCCCAGAAAGCTGCTGGAGACTCGTACAGCCCGATGTGGATAATGCGGAAGAATGTTTGATCGAGCCGTACACTGTGCCTGTCCAGCCAGGGCTCCACCTGGTACGAGACCTGCCTGTCCGACTCAGCCGGCACCAGCCAGACGCGGGGATGATCGTTGAGGATGTTTTCCAGGTCTTGCACGGCTTCAGGCAACGTGGTTTCTGGCTCATAAGGGACGAGGTACGCAGGCAGACGCTCGTGGTTATAATACAGAATGGTCGGCAACGGGGCTGTATAGATCAGGGCATCACCAGCCCGGGCCTTGCGCGCGACGTACCCCAGCACGTCACGCCAGGGGGGACTCTTGGCGAATTCAAGGTTAAAGTAGTAGTTCGACAGGGCTAATCCAGTAGTTGCCAGCAATACTGTGGCAAGCAACAGGGACCCAATCGTGATCCACACACGACGAATACTGAGCAGCCATACCAAACCTGCACCAGCCAAGAGGTAAAAGGCTGGGCTAGCCAACATCAAATAGCGTTCGTTAAAGATGGGCCTGAACTGAGAGGCGAGATACACCCCCATAAGCGGTGCCGACAGGTAGAGAGCCAGCAACAGAGCCGCGGGTTGGTGTCTTCGCCACAAGCTAACCGTCCCCAGGCAGACTAAAAAGACAGCCACAAAGGTAATTAACCAGCCGGTTTGAGAGGTCAACAGTTGCCCACCGACGAATGCCATCAATGGGCGGAAGATTGAGCCTACAATTCCTGTGGTCTCACCCATGCCCCTATAGCCAGCCAACATTCTCCAACTGAACAAGATCCACGGCAGGAAGAGCAGACAATCGACCGCACCGATGATCGCATATTGCCAGGGAAATCGCCGCCTTCGCCACCCGTCCTCGAGGACGAACAGGGCCTGGAAGATGGCTATGAAACTGGCATAGTAGTGAGTATACATGGCCACTAGTGTAACCAGGCCATACAGAATCCAGTAACGCCAGCGCCTTTCTCTCAGAGCCCACCACAGAATGAGGGTAGACAGTAAACCTAGCAGTGTCACCAATGGATAAGATCGGGCATCTTGCGCGTAAAAGACATGATATGGGCTGATGGCGATCAACAGAGCGGCCAGCAACCCTAGCCTGACATCCAGCATGATCCGGCCCAGGGCCGCCGTCGATGCCACCAACAAGACTCCGGTGACGACCGACGGAAATCTCAAGGCGAACTCTGTGTCACCTGCTAATATCATCCAAGCCTGCATAGAGATGTAATAGACAGGGGGATGGGGGTCTGAAATGCCCAATAGGTTGAGGAGCTCACCTAGTGATCTTATGATGTAGAGATAGGTGGCTCCCTCATCACCGCGCAGGCTCTGGTAGTCCAGCCTGTAGACGCGAAGCGCAAAGGATAACAGGACGATGCCAAGCACAATGAGATTATAATGTCGTTTGAGCAGCGGGCGGTGACTATCTTCTTTGATCATTTCTCTATGTTGGAGGTTGGGGTTGACCTGGCCCTCTCTCGAGCTCGCCACGTCTTTGGCGCAGCCAAGCCCATAGGCTAAGCGCCATCAACCCACCCAGCGTTATGCCGCTGATTGCGGCTCCCCATGGAAAGGCGGCAGGCTGGTATGAGACGTGTACCCGATGCTGGCCGGCCGGAACCGGTATCCCGCGCAAGGTATGGTCTACTCGCAGGAGAGGGGAGGCCTGGTCGTCAATGATGGCGCGCCAGCCTGGATAATAGATCTCACTGAGCACTAGCAAGCCGTCGGTAAGGGTGGTGACATTCAACAACAAGGAACCAGGCGCCCTGTGAAGGATTTCCACCTGCCCTTTCTGGCTGGCAGGTGGGATTTCCAGAGATAGGGGGGTGCCAGGGGGGACCAGAGCCACCTGGGCCGGGTCAAAGCCAGAAGCGTCGAGCTCGGCCAACGTCGCGTCCTCGTCTACTTCTTGGGTTTGATATACCAGCCAGGCGCGCGGGGCCACCTGCTCCAGCCGGTGGACGTAAGTCACCTCGTCGCCAGCCGGCTCCTGGTAGATGATCTCCGATGGCGCGTACAGTTCCTGTCGCCAGGTGATGACATATTTCACGTTGAGCAGTTCCCATATTCGCTCCATGCGCAGGGAGCGGTACAGCTCGTCATAGCGGGCCAGGCGCAGCGGGCTGGCCCCCCACGCATCTTCCATTTGGTATGGCACGCCGTAGTTCTCGTAGATGCGGTACTCATTGTAGACGCGGAAGATCTCGTCGGGCAGGGCATCTTGCTGAATCGCCCGGACGAGCCCTGGTACAGCCGTCTGAGCCTCAGGTAGGGAGGGAAAGACGTTGGTCTTCCAGTTGGCGGTGAACAAGTCAAGCATCGTGATGAGCAAGAAGCAAGCGGCTGCCAGGGAGTAGCGAGTAGTCCACAGGTTCCCTGCCGTGAAAGAGTGGGGAGTCGTTTTTTGCTGTGTGCCCCCGGTATTTGTCCCCAACCGTTCCGCCTCTGATGCCCTGTCCTTAATCTTGGTCACGCCCCACGTCAGTGTTAGCAAGATGGTCAGCCAGATACTCCGGCTCAGCAGGAGATTGAACGGGCTGTCATCCTGCCAGCCGGCATGGTTAAGGGCATAGAAGAATAGTACCACTAGCCCCACAGCGCCCAACAGCAACCATCGAACGGCAGAGTTGAGATTTGTTTGCCCCGGACGGTAGGCTGGTGATGTCTGGTATTTGAAGCCATAACCTGCCAATACCGCCAGCGCAAAGCTGACGATGAAGGCTGCTCGCTCCTGGTCGCGAAAGATGCTGAAACCGGGCGCTAGCAAATAGAAAGGTGTGTAGAGAAATGTCTCACCACCGAAAGAGAGCAAGAAGGCAACTGCTGCCAACGCTCCCCAGAAGACTGTCTGGGGCCGGCGTAGGGACAGGGCTGCCCACACCGCCAGCAATAGCGGCAATACTCCCACATACAGGGGTGAATAGAAGCTGACTGAACCAGGCAGCAACACTTGTATGGCATCGTATAAGGGAAAGCCGCCTGACATTTTGTCATAGAGCCCGGCTGCCCGTACAGAGAGCCGCATATACTCCAGACCTGGCAGCCAGGCAATCGCCGAGAGGCCCAAGCCGATGACAATGATGAATAGGGGGATTGTGAATGCGATCCTTTTTAGGGGAGGGGCAGGGCGGTGGGGTAGCGACTGGTTGCCTGAATACCTCCCATGACCCAATACCAAGAACATGACATAAAGTATGAACGCGTAAAATACAAACATCGCACTTTGGGGGTGGCCGGCCAAGAGGGCTATACCCCACACCAGGCCGGCTGCCAGCGTGTTGGGCAGGTTAGGCCGGAGCTGAGGCGTACCGGTCGCCCGATCTATGAGTGCCCGATCCGCGAAATAGAGGAGTAGGGGCAACCAGGTGTTGGTCTCCAGCACGGCCAGTTGCTGGCTTGGATAGCCGGTGAGGTAGCCTCCGAAGGTGAAGGTGATGGCGGCAAAGAGCGCGCCGCCTCGGTGATGGGTCAGGCGCCGGACAAACAGATAGCTGAATATGGCTGCCAGCCAGAAGTGAAGGATGGCTTCCAATTCCAGTGCGAAAAGGGAGAAGCCCCACGGCCCGGATACCAACAGTGTCAGTAGACTGGGCGGATAGAAAACCGCACTCTGGATATCAGCCCAGAAGGGCGCACCGGCATAGGTAAAGGGATTCCACAGCGGCAATCGGCCTGCCGAAAGTTCTCGTGCCTCAAACGTGGAGAAGGCCCAAAACTGGTGAGAGAAATCCCCCGGTGGGAAGCTGGCGCGGTCGGCCAAGTTGGGGGTGAGGATGCGCCAAAAGAAGAGGGTAGCCAGCAAAGCCAGCAGTATCAGGGCGGCCCAGTCGCGGCGTGACCAACGCAGCGGTGGTATGGCTTCTCTGGGCGAAGGATGGCGCGACGTACTAGATGGTGTCATTGGATGGCCACCCTGCCCAGATCAATGAAATCGGCACCGGTGGAAACGGGCAGCCGCTTGCCGGTGGCGGGATCGTACATACCGACGACGAGACGGTAGTCGCCTGGGGGCAGGTGGCCGGGTATGACAAGCGTGTATGGATCCTTTAGGATTTCGCCAGGCAGCCAGGTGGTGGTTGGGGCCTCGCCTGCCAGTGGCTGCAAGTCTACCTGGCTCACAACCTGCCATTCGCTGTTAAGCAATTGCACAAAAACCGTGTAGTTGATTTCCATCTCTGCTGCGGCCTGCCAGTAGAGGGTTACCGGCAGGGAATCGCCTGGGGAAAAATCGGTCTTGGTCAGGTCATAGCCAGTCAGTCCTAGCAGTGTTGGGTTTCCAAGGGTGATGTCTGTCCTATAGGCGCTGGAAGGAGCCTCAAATTGTCGAGAACGCGTTTCTAGGGCTATCTGAGCCAAGGTTGTCTCGGCCTGGATTTGCCCCGCCCTCGAAAGAAGTGCCACACCCACCTCTCCGTGAGTCCCTGCTAAGCGGGGGCTGGTGCCGAGGTGATAGACGGCTCGTCGTGTCTGACCGGGTTGCCACGAGTCGGACGGACCAACCGAATTGACCAACGGGGAATCGGCAAAAATCGATTCACCCTCGCTGCTCAGGCTCAGGCGAAGGGTAGTATCCAACCGGGGCAACGGCCCGTCTGGAGCTTGCCAATAGAGCCAGAGCCACATCGGTTCTCCCGGCTTTACGCGCTCGGGCAAGGCGTAGCCAACCAAGTCCAATTCCCCCAAAGATCGGCTGACAGGATTAGGGATGGATAATGCCTCTAGCGGTATGATGGTTTGGGCTGGGTCCACTCTAAGATCGGGGATGACCAGCGGCTTGCCGAGTGGTTGACCGGAAGTTGGATCGTAGACGACCAATTGCAGAAGGTAATTGCCCGGAGGAATGTCGGGGGGCAACCACAGGCCTCGGCGGTCGGTGATGGGCTGGTTTGCTTTCCAAGAGGAGGTGCCACCGGCAGCAGCCAGTGGCGGCCAATCGCTTTGGGCAAATACGTCGCCCTTTTCGTTGCTTACCCGCAGAGACAGTTTGTAGTCCTGCTCCAGGCTGGTGGTAGTCAGCCAAGTGAGAGTCAGTGGTAACAGGTTGCCAGCCGCGATAGGCTTGGCAGGCAAAGCGGCGCTATCCAGCGTCAAGGCCCGCCCTTGTGAATCGGTGAGGTTGGCGTTGTATCTTTCATATTTGTCGGTGGCGGTCGCGCTACCACCATACAGAGCCAATCGCTTGCGGCCGAGCCAGCTCTGCCAGGCCGGGTAGGCATTGTTGGTCAGCCAATTCTCCAAGGTGGCGTCTATGTCGACCCCATAAGGGGTGTACCAAATACGAGGATGGGTGGCAGCAATATCTGCAATGATGTGGCGCGCCTGCTCCTGAGACGGAACAGGGCTGTTGAAGTCGATGTAAATGGGGCTGTCCCCCTCATAGTAAAAGTTGAAGGCTTTTTCACCGCCGTCGCCGGTGATGACTATCGCGTCGCCTGGCAGCTCAAAGGTCTGGATGGTGCGGGCCACGGCTCGCCAGTCTGGTTTAGCGTAAACCGGATCAAAGTAATGATGACTGAGCACCCAGCCATCAAAACCAACCAGTAGCAAAGTCAAGATACTGGCCAGGATGGGCGCGGCCCGGGCAAGATGGTTGCGCAGGCCATCGGCCACCGCCAACACACCAGCGGCTATTGTCAGCAAGTAGCCAACCTGCACCGGTATAAGGTAACGCTCGAAATAGACTGGGGTGCGAATTTCGCCATAAAGCCAGGCAGCCAGGTTGGGTGCGATGGTAAAGGCCAGCAAGAAGCCCAACATCTCCCGTCCACGCCAGGTTCCCCACGGGCGGCGCGCAGCGTTTAGCAGCCCCAGTATGTAGATTCCCACAAACACCAGGGACAAGGGGATGGCTTGGGGGCGAGGGACAAGCTCTCCCACGCTGTAGGCGATAGCGCCACGGATATAGGTATCCCAAAGGGTTGGCTGTTCAATCCAGTTGAAGTAACTCTGCAGCAAATTGCCACCAACAAGGAGCCAAGGCACCCAGAGCAACAAAATGGCCGCGATGGCACTTGCCCAGGCTATGAAATGCCGGTCCTGCCAGCGACGACGCCAGGTGAAAACTACGAAAAGACCCTGAACCCCGATCAGTACGACTGCGTGATAATGAGTCAACAAAGCCCATTCGGTGCCAACTACATAAACCAGCCAGGGGCGCCAGCCACCGCGCCGCCACATCGTGACAAAGCCCCACATACTCATGACTGAGGCGGCCGTAAGGATGCTGTACATACGGGCCTCTTGTGAATGCCAGACTTGGTAAGGGGCTACAGTCATCAAAAGGGCGGCGATCAGCCCCAAACGGTGATCGCCCAGAACTTTGCCCAGGCGATAGGTGAAAGGCACGGCCATCACACCCAACACCAAAGAGTAGAAGCGCAGAGCATATTCGCTATCCCCAACCAATTGCACCCAATAAATGGTGGAAGGATGGTACAGGGGGGGTAGGGGCTCCACGGTTTGCAGCAAATGCCATATCTCGCTAATGGAAAACTTGGCCCAATAGGCGGTCCATGCCTCGTCAATCCAGTAGCTTTGGGTGTCAAGCCGGTAGGCGCGCAATAGAAAGGCCAGCAGCGTCAAGGCAATTATTATTAGCTTCTGGGTCCGATTCGATGATGTCATCGGTTGGTAGATTCTACCCTCACCAGGCCCAATTCCACGAAATCACCGATTTGCTCGATGGGCAGCCGCTCGCCGGTGGCCGGATCATACAGGCCTGCAATTAAACGGTAACTGGCGGCTGGCATATCCACGGGCAGTATTATCCCATGTCGATCTGAGATATCCTCGCCTGGTGACCAGGTAGAGGTGGGCGTGTAGCCACCATTGGGGGGTCCATCGTGTTGTGCGATGAGTGTACCGTCGGCGGTCAGGAGTTGCAGGAAAAGGTTGTAATCGGCACTGGGTTTTTTGAGCGGCATCCAGATGAATTCTACGGGCAATACTTGGCCGGGCTGAGGCGATTCTGTCAACTTAATGCTCGTCAGTTCAAGCTCTTCGCCTAGCACAGCATTGATCGAGCGTGTAGGCGTTGGATGTCCAACACCATACCACACCAGACGTACATCGTCAAACCATTCGTCGCTGGCTTTGAAAGCATTGAATGTAAGCCACTGCTCTATTGCGTTTTGGGATGCTGCCGGCGCGAAGCCGACAGCTACGAGCCAGATATTTTGGCCTGTGAGAACGTCCTTGAGCAGGGGGAGCGCTGTTTCCGGCACGGGCGGCTGTTGTTGCGCGAAGCCGATGATGGGAACCCGTGCCTTGAAGCGATTCATGGGCACATGGTAGTGGTTTTGAGCTACCGTAGCAATCTGGTCGTTGGGGCCTGCCCGATCAGCGGCCGTGTTGAGCGTGCGGGTATAGGCATCGTCAGGTGGTCCGAATTGGCGCTGGTCAGTGATGAAGTAGCGGGTAAGCAGAAGGTAGGTGCCTAAAAGGATGACCACGAAAGCGGCAATTGGGGTTAAGTTTCGAGACTTGGAACCTGAGATTTGCGACTCAAGGTTCACAATGGCTATCACGATCAATGTCAAAGAGAGGCCCAAGGCAACTGCATCAAACCTTTCTGGCTGCCACCAGACTACATCGGAATTGACCACAGACCACGACCGGAGTTGCCCCCAAACCTGGTTGTAGCGGAAGTCAGACAGGGCAGGTGTGTTCTCCAGAAAGAACTCGCCCCCGAAATCGGCTTGAAGTTGGGCCAGGTACACCCATGGGTTGATGGCGACGCCCAGGAGCTGTATGAAAAACGACAAGACGCCCAAGCCCAGCAACAGTCCGAAGAGGGCTTTGTAGCCGTCCAAGGCCCGTTCAAGAACCGGCGCAAGCGCCAGGCACAAGAACGGCACGACCGGAACCAGGAAGCGGGAGCCCCAACTCAGCCCTTCGCCAGAAGTCCATACTGAGAAGAGTAAGAATGTGACGCCGGTTACTGCTACGATTAGCCCCGTCTCTGTCCGGCGCTGGCGCCATAACCCCACCAGGCCGGGCAGGCTCAAGATCAACAGCGGCGAATAGACAAACAGCCCTCGTAACGGGCTAAACAGCAACTTGTATAGACCTGGCACTGGATTGGGTGAGAAGATGGTTAGATCGTAGCCAGTCTGCAAAGGGTTGCCCGTGCGAAGCCAGTTGTATCCTATTAGCATGATGGCAGGAGGAAGTAGGCCCAACAGGTAGTAGATGGGTGCCAGTGAGGAGCGCGCCACGAGCTGGGTGCGACTAAGGGGTGCGCGTTGCCAGCTAATTGCCAGTAGATAAGCTCCGAGGATGGGCACCAAAAACAAGTTGTTGGCCCGGGCCGCTACTGCCAGGCCGGCCAGCAGCCCTCCCAGGGCTGCACGCCAATGGCCGATCCCCTGTCGAAAGGTGAGCAGGAAATAGGCGGCTGCCAGCAGGAACAAGCCGGCCAGTGGCTCGCTGAAAAGGTATTTGGAGTAAACCCAGGCGATGGTCGCCAGCCCGTAGAAGGATGCCGTGCTAATTGCCACTCGCTCGTCATATCCCAGCTGCCGCACGAAGCGAAACAGCAGCCCAGCGGTGATGGCTGTGATGATAGGATTGAGCAGTGATGCTGTTTGCAGCATGCCCAGACCGGGCAAGATCAGGCCCAACCAGTACAGAGGGACCATCGCCAAGGATATGGCCAGCCCCTTTTTTGAGTAGACGTGCCCGTCTTTGCCGAAGAATCCCTGCGCTTCTCTTTGGCTGGTCGTCCACTGAGTCCAGGCGATCTGGTCAGTGTTCAGCTGGCCGAACTTAACCAAACTCTCGGTCACAGCAAACATCGAGACCTCGTCAACCGAATGGAAGCCCCCTCGATAACCGAGCAGGTACACCGCAAACAGAAAGAAACCCACGCCTAAGGCGAGGGCCCTGTCGCGTTGCCTGATGCTTTGCGTTGAGAGGTGCCTGACCATGATGTAATCAATGATAATGGTGATACCATGTTTTGTCAAAGCCCAGTCGGCAGGGGACCGGGCGCCTTGCAGGCGGGAAATCTGCGGCAAGGGGAGGATTCTACGGTATTAGATGCTGCGTATCGGGCGTTGCCAAGCTTCAGGGAGGCTAGTATAATGCGAGTAGATCTCCACGGAGGCTCGCTCGATGACCCAGCTTGCGCTTTCAACCATGTGGATGCAAAAACGACACCAATCCCTGGACGAATTTTTCGACGTGGCTCGGGAGGTGGGTTTTGATGCGTTCGAGCTCAGCCATCACGTGAGCGAGGAGTTGGTGCAGGCTGACAGATTGCCTGTGGGTGACATTCTGAAGGTGCACGCTGCCTGCCCCACCAATCCACGCACACGCAATGCCCAGTTGTCGGCCCTCGACAAGGAAGAGCGCAGCCGTGCTGTGGAAGGTGTCATGGCCAGCATTCAGCTGGCAGAGCAAATCGGAGCAAGATTTGTGGTTGTCCACGCCGGGCGGGTAGTCGTCAATCCCATGTTGGAGACCGAGCTGCGGGCATTGTATGATCAGGGGCTGAAAGATAGCGAGGAATATGGGGATCTCAAGGCCGAACTAGGCGAAGAACGGAGTCGATCTGCGGAACGCCACCTGGAGGCAACGCTCTGGTCGTTAGAGCGTCTGGCCAACGTAGCTGATTCGGCGGGTGTAAAGCTGTGCCTGGAGAATCGCCTTCATTACTACGAGATCCCGCTTCCCGACGAACTCGATTTATTGCTGCAGGAATTGGCTGGGCCAGTCTCCGGTTGTTTCGACACGGGGCACGCCTACGTGCTGGACGAATTGGGCTTTGTGGGCCACGGCGAGTGGCTAAGCGGTTTTAGTGAGCAGCTAGCCTGTGTTGACCTGCACGATGTGCGCGTGGTGCGTGAGCGACCGGACCCCAGCGAGCACATGGTGCTCGGCACTGGCTTGCAGGATCACGTGGTGCCCAGCACTGGCGTGGTGGACTTCGCACAGGTGCTGCGCCGTGTACCTGAACAGGCAATTTTCACTTGTGAGTTCGATTGGTATCACTCACCGGACGAGGTGAAAGCAGGCCTGGCCTACCTTCGAGAACAGGGATTTTGAAAGCCGGAGTTGCGGACAGGCGTGACCCGGAATGCTGAACAGTCTCTCTCCGATACACCTACCCTCAACCAGTTGGTTATATCATTCTTCTGTCTCTTGCCCCGGACGCATCAGCCAGCGGCGTACCCGTGAGCGGAGTAATGCGGGGGCGGCTGGTTTGCCAATGTAGTCGTTCACTCCGAGCTCAAAACTGCGCATGATATCCTCTTCATCGGCCCTGGCGGTGAACATGATGATGGGGATATCTGGAAACCCTGGCGTTTCTCGGAGCTGCTTGGCAACATCATAGCCGCTCAGCTTAGGCATCATGACATCCAGTAAGATCAAATCGGGGCGCTCCTGCAGAGCGAGTTTGATGGCCTCCTCGCCATTGTGGGCGGCGAGAATATCGTATTTGTCCTTGCTTAGCACAGCCTTGATGAAATGAACCAGGCCTGGATCATCGTCGGCCACCAAGATGCGCGCCGGCCTGTAACGGGTGGAGGGAGGCTGGGCTGTTAAGTCTTCCGGCACTTGGTCTGCCGTCTCTGGCAAATGAATTTCCAGCCCTTCGGCGCCCAGCGCGACTTGTAGATTGGACCCCAAGGCACGAACGTGGTCCTGGCAGCGAGCTTCGAGCGCAGCCAAGAAATCGTCGTCGTGACCCGGGTCATGATGGATCAAGACCACCTGCTTTACGTTGGCAGCCATCGCCACGTCAAGAACATACTCCACGGCGCTGTGACCCCAATTGCGCTTGTTGACGTATTCGGCGTTGGTGTACTGTCCATCGTGAATCACCAGGTCGGCGCCAGCCAGAAACTCTACGTGCCGTCTGTCTCCAGCGTGAATAATATCGTCCAGGGAAGGATTGTCTACACCAGCTCGGTACAGGTTGGTGGAAAAGGGTTCGTGGTCAGCCGCATAAACGACAGTGGCACCCCCTACGGTGATGCGAAATCCCAAGGTGAGCACGGTATGGTTTAGAAATTGGGTTCGTACCTGAACATCGCCCACGTTAAACGCTTCTTCACCAATTTCTTTGAAGATGATCGAAGTTTGCAGCTCATCCAACGTTAGGGGGAAATAAAGGTAATCCATCTGGCCAGCCAAGACTTCGGACAGGCTACGGTCCACGCCGGAGACGGCGAAGATGGTGAATTTATTGCCTTCCTGAAAGACTGGCTCGAAGAAAGCGAAGCCCTGGGTGTGGTCCCAGTGCGTGTGGCTGAGGAGGATGTTGCCGACAATAGGCTGGGGCTCTTGCTGCAGTCTCTGGCCTAACAGGCGTAATCCGGTGCCACAGTCTAGAATGAAAAGGGTACCATCATCGGTGCGCAGTTCAATGCAGGACGTATTACCGCCGTATCGGGTGGTACTCGGTCCAGGCGTGGGGATGGAACCCCGTGTGCCCCAGAATCTGATGCGCATTGTGCCTACCCTGTGGCCATTTTGTTGCCCTGCGGTTTGGGCGATGTCTGCGCCGCAAGTGAAGCTGGATCGGTGGCTGGGGTCTGGCACACGAATCGCTGGCAAACGTAGGCAGTGGCCCCCTCGTTTCGCGGCGGTCGATCGACCAGAAGGGGGATGGTGCTGGCGGCAGCCTCGTCGTCAGGAGCGGCCAGGGCGACGATTTGGTGGGGTCGGTAGCCAGACACCACTTCAAGCATAGCGCGCGTGTCTTCGGCTTCAGGGTCACCGATCAGCGCAATTTCGAATGGTGGCGCCAAGTGGAAGGTTAATACGCTCAGCCAGTGGCTGAAGCCGCCAGGGTATTGCTGCATCATGGCAGTCATAGCCGCCAACATTTCTTCAGCGGGCCGACGATAGGCGTCATCACCGGTGTAGGCTGCCATGCGCAGCAAGACGTCGGCAGCCATAGCATTTCCAGAGGGGATGGCGTTGTCTTGAAGGGTCTTGGGGCGGGTGATGAGCTGTTCATGGTCTTGGCTGGTATCAAAAAAGCCCCCGTTGGGATCAGCGAATTGAGTGAGAATGATGTCGGCTAGCGCGCGTGCTTTGGCAAACCAGCCAGGGGCAAAGGTGGCCTGATATAAAGCGAGCAGACCGTCGGCGTAGAAGGCGTAATCTTCCAGATATGCGTTGAACCTGGCCTGTGCCTTGCCTGTCAGATCATCTGATTTCCAGGATCTTAGCAAACGCCCGTTGTGGCGAAGCTCCTTTAAGACAAAATCGGCATTACATTCCGCCACTTGACGATAGTCCTGGCGGCCCAGAGCGTAGGATGCTTCAGCAAAGGCAGCCAGCATCAAACCGTTCCACGCCGTCAGCACTTTCTGATCGCGTTGGGGCTTCACGCGAGTCTCGCGGGCCTGGAAAAGTTGTTGCTTGCTTTGCTCGATAATGGCGCGGAAACTGTCTTTATCCATCTGGGCAGCAGCTGCCGCGGTGTCGAGATCCAGCTTGACATTCAGGATGCTCTTGCCTTCAAAGTTTCCGCCGGGCGTGACGTCGAAGTAGCGGCAGAAAATTTCTGCCTCCTTTTCATCCAAGATTGATTTGACCTGTTCGGGCGTCCAGAGGAAGAACTTGCCTTCTTCGCCTTCGCTGTCAGCGTCTTGCGCGGAGTAGAAGCCACCCGAGTTGCCGTGTTGCTCCTGATGGGAGTGGCCGAGGTGCTCGGCTGTCATCTCGCGCATTACGTAGTCCAGCGTCTCTTCTACGACGTGCCGATAGAGGGGGCGTCCGGTCACCTGCCACGCGTGTAGGTATACGCGGGCCAGCAGTGCGTTGTCGTAGAGCATCTTCTCAAAATGCGGAACGAGCCAGCGGGCGTCGGTAGCGTAACGGTGAAAGCCGCCACCAAGCTGATCGTAGATGCCACCCGACGCCATACGTGTCAAGGTCAAGTCTGCCATTCTCAGCGCATTATCTTGGCCGGTCCGCTGGTGATAGCGCAGCAGAAACTCCAGATTCATGGGTTGGGGGAACTTGGGTGCGCCGCCGAACCCTCCGTGGGTCGAATCAAAGCGGCTGGCCAGCCGGGTGTAGGCCAGCTCCAAAGTCTCCGGGTTGAGCAGGTCTGGGTCAGCGCTTAAGGCCAAAGCGTGCCCGATGCGCGCCTTGAGTTGTTCGCGCCCACGCTCGATTTGGTCGCGCTGATGGCGATACATCTCGGCAATGCTGGTCAAAACCTGTCTGAAAGAGGGCATGCCATAGCGATGGGCGGGAGGGAAGTAAGTCCCGCCGTAAAAGGGCTCGCCATCAGGCGTCAGGAAAACGGACATTGGCCAGCCCCCGCTTCCGGTCATGGCCACAACCGCCTCCATATAGATTGAATCCAAATCGGGGCGCTCTTCGCGGTCCACCTTAATATTGACGAAGTGCTCATTCATGATGCTTGCGGTATCAGGATCTTCGAATGACTCGTGAGCCATCACGTGGCACCAATGGCAAGCAGAGTAACCAATGCTGAGGAAGATAGGTTTGTCTTCCGCCTTGGCCTTTGTCAGTGCTTCTTCGCCCCAGGGGTACCAATCTACCGGGTTGTGGGCGTGTTGCAGCAGGTAGGGGCTGGTTTCATCTGTCAAACGATTTGACATAACTGTTCACGACTCGCGGAATCTTTTATTCTTCTTGGCTCGAATCACCCTATGGTGATCACTGGATCCAAATGGCGTAGTAGTCAAGGCCTGGTGCATTGGAGAGATTTGTCTGATTGCTGCCATCAGCATCCATCAGGTAAACTTCTACGTTGCCGTCACGGTCGCTGTGGAAGAGGATCTGGGTTCCATCGGGTGACCATGCAAAGTCGCCCTGGGCCGATTCGTTTGCCGGATTATTTGTGAGGTTTGTCAAGTTGCTGCCGTCAGCGTCTATCACGTAGATTTCTGGATTGCCATCCCGGTCGGATAAGAACGCAATTTTGGATCCATCTGGCGACCAGCGGGGGAAACGCTCGTTGGAGGAGGACTGGGTAAGATTAGTCGTCTCGCCGCTGGTGAGGTCCAGCACCAAGATATCGATACCAGACATCTCAGGCAACATGGCCATAAATGCAATCGCCTGGCTGTTGGGTGACCAGCGTCCCCCAGCGGCAGGATAGCTGCCATCTGTCAACGCTTGAGGCGCATCCCCAGCCAGGTCCGTGGTGACCAACGCTACGCTCTGGTCTAAGCTGATGGTCAGAATGAAGTGATCTGTCTGGGGTGACCAGTCGTCAAAGTTTTGGGCACCGTCCCGCTGGCTAAGATTGGTGGTTGCTTCACCAGTGACTGACCTCACCACGATCTCGGTACCGCCACTCTGGTCGGTGGCGAAAACCAGATGTTCACTGTTGGGTGACCAAGTGATGGGGAGTTCGTTGGCGGTAGGCGTTTGAGTGAAATTACGGGCGGTGCCTTCTTCAAGGTCCATCAGGAAGAGGTCCAACTGCGAACCATCTCGGTCGCTAGCAAAAACCAACTGGTTCTTGCCTGGCGCCTGAAGGGGAAGCCCGTCGTTGCCGGGACTGTTTGTGAGATTGACAAGGTTGCTTCCGTCACGGTCCACCATATAGATTTCCCAATCGTCATCTCGGTCGCTCATGAACACAATCCGAGCAGGAAAGGACCTAGATAGCAGGGCACTGACCTGGAAGGGCTGGTACAAGAGATAGGCAACAATTACTGCTGCTACCAATACTGCCAATACTAAAGCTGGTAGAATAGGCGTAGATTCTGTTGTCTTGACGGCTGTCAACTGCTTACCAGCCTGATTCTCATCAGTGGCGCCAAGCTCGTTCTCAATCATTCGTCCCTCCGTTTTCTCAGGGTTTCCTTGCCGCTTTCCAACTGACGATAACCGGCCAGCCTGATTGGATGCTATGGGGGTATCGGTCGGGTATTGGGCACGTTATAGGTGGGGCAAGTATACGCGACAATGCCGGGCACGTCAACCCGGGGCTGGAGTCACCTGTGCAGATCAAAGGGTTTCGCCGCTGGGGATGTCCCGGTCAGGAAAAGCTTGGGTGGTAACGCCAGGGTTGACGACTACGTTGTGGCCAATGCGCACCCCAGCCGGTATCTGAGCACGCCGGCCGACAATGGTCAGGCCAGTGTTGATGCTTTCGGGCGAATGGCGATTCGGGGTGTTGTCTTCACCGAACCCGATCTGCGCGCCTTCAGCGACGTGTACTTCTTTGTCAACGATGGCTCGATCGATGACGACACCAGGGCCTACCCACGTGTCATTCATCATCACCGAGTCACGCACGGTTGCTCCTGCTGACACGTACACGCCAGGAGAGATAATAGAGCGCTCGGCGGTGCCTTCGATAATGCAGCCGTTGGAGAGCAAATTGCCACCGACTCGCGCCTCTGGCCCAATCTTGGCTGGGGGGCGCTCTTCGCTGCGGGTGTGGATAACCCACTGTGGGTCGTATAGGTCGAGGGCAGGGCTTTCGCCCAGTAGCGCCATGTTCGCTTCCCAGAAAGCTTGAAGGGTGCCTACATCGGCCCAATAGCCCTCAAAGGGGTAAGCCAATACTCGATATTGTTTGACGATGGCAGGCAGGACATCGCGACCAAAGTCCAAGCGGGGAGGGTCGGTCTCTTCAGTTAGACACTCAACCAACGTGTTGTATTTGAAAACGTAGATACCCATGGAAGCCAAATTGGATGATGACCGGCGGGGCTTTTCTTCAAAGTGCGACACCCGGTTGTCCTCATCGATGCTTACGATGCCAAAGCGGTGAGTTTCAAATGGGCTCACCCGCCGTACGGCGACGGTCACATCCGCCTTTTGGTCCCGATGAAACTGGAGCATAGGGCGGTAGTCCATTTTATAGATGTGATCGCCGGCTAAGACAAGGACGGTGTTGACGCGCTGTTCTGCCACAAAATCCAAGTTGCGGCAGACTGCGTCGGCAGTGCCGCGTTGCCAGCCGCCAACGTCTCGCCCCAGGTAGGGTTGCAAAAGGCGCAGGCCTCCCTTGGAGCGGTCCAGGTCCCATGGCTTGCCCACGCCCACGTGATCGTTGAGTGAACGAGGCATATGCTGGGTGAGCAAGGCCACGTTGAATATCCCCGAGTTTACACAGTTGGACAAGGGGAAATCAATGATACGAAATTTGCCACCGAAAGGTATGGCCGGCTCGGAGCGAACGGCAGTCAACACGCTCAAGGCTTCGCTGGCCCCACCCGCCATGATCATTGCCAGGACTTTCATAATTACTTACTCCTGACCCTATGTTCAGACTGTCTCACCACTGGGGACTTCCGTGCCAGAAAAATGCTTTTCGCTACGATGGGGATGAATTAATACATTTCGGCCCAGGCTGGTCCCAGCCGGGATGCGTACTCGTTCTCCGACTACCGTGATGCCGGTACTCAGCCGGTCGGGTTGCTGGTGGTTGGGCGTGAAGTCGTCGCCATGGCCTACGATAGTCCCTGGGCCCACCACAACATCGGCATCGAGGATGGCTCTGTCAACCAAAGCTCCGGGGCCTATCCACGTGTCGTCGAGCACGACGGCCTCACGGACGACAGCACCCGGCGACACATACACCCCTGGCGACAGCACCGAATGTTCGACTGCTCCCCGGATGACGCAGCCGTTGGATATCAGGCTGTTGGAGACCTGGCCTTGAGGCCCTATCTTAGCGGGGGGTCTTTCTTGGTCTCGGGTGTGAATGACCCAATCGAGGTCGTACAGATCCAGGGGAGGGACTGGCTGCGCCATTTCCAGGTTTGTTTCCCAATAGGCGTGGACTGTTCCCACGTCCACCCAGTAGCCATCGAAGCGGTGGGCCTGGACCCGCGCCTGACCGATCATACTGGGGATGATGTGCTTGCCAAAGTCAAGGTCGGGCATCTCTGCGTGCATGGTTTCCAAGCGTTCGAGGAGGACATGCGTGTTGAAGACATAGATGCCCATTGAGGCCAGGGTGCCTTTGTCGCGGTTGGGCGGTTTTTCTGTGAACTCGATGACGCGGTCTGCGTCGTCCACGGTCATGATGCCAAAACGGTCTGTTTCCTCCAGCGGCACATTGCGTACGGCAACCGTCAGGTCGGCATCTTCTTTCTCGTGGTAGGCCAGCATAGACAGGTAGTCCATCTTGTAAATGTGATCGCCTGAAAGAACGAGTACGGTGTCGGCCCGTTTGTCCAGGATAAAGTCTATGTTCTGGTATACGGCATCCGCGGTGCCCCGGTACCAGTCGCTGGCGGCGCGGCCCAGGTAAGGCTGGCGCAAGTGAACGCCGCCGCGCTGGCGGTCCAGGTCCCAAGGTTTGCCGATGCCGATGTGTGTATTAAGGGAATGGGGGCGGTACTGGGTGAGGACGGCTATGTCATAAATGCCGGAGTTGACGCAATTCGAGAGGGTGAAGTCAATGATTCGGAATTTGCCGGCAAAGGGGACAGCCGGCTTGGCCCGGTAGTCAGATAGGGCGGTCAGGCGCGTTCCGGCGCCGCCTGCCATTAGCATAGCGACGACTTGCATCGGGGCCCTCGTCTAGGCTGTAAATGTTGCAACATCGGCGGCTGGTGGTGAGCCAGATAACAAAGGGCCAGCGTGCTGACCGGCCCTGCCTCAGACATTAGTCAGCGCCCCAGGCAGGACTCGAACCTGCAACCAACGGTTTAGAAGACCGTTGCTCTGTCCCTTGAGCTACTGGGGCAGGATTAACCCAGGTAGAGGCACAATCTTACCCGCCTGTATTCTACCGAAACCAGGCACGATTGTCAATTGAGTCAGCCGCAATGTCTGTAGCCAGGCTTGCTTTGAACAGCTGATGGTTTTCGATGCCGGGCATTCAGGTGCTGGCCTGGGTTGGGTAGGCAGGCAGGGTGGCAGTTCGGTATCGCCCACCTTCAGAATAGGTAAGCACCCAGGAAGGGGTCCAGGCCAGCCCAATGACGCTGACCTTTACGTCGGCCCGGCGAGGGCGAAGTGTATGGGTGGTTAATGTTTTCAGTATATCTACCCACTTAGGGGTTATCCGGGCGATTTCTCTTTCTAGCTCCTGCTGCAATTCGGTCAATTCATTCTCGAGATCGTCTATCACCTGCCTGGTCTCTTTGACATCCATTTTGGCTTTGTTGGCCATCCGACGCCGGCTGGCGGACCAGCTAACCGTTCGATAAAGCCTGCGCCTGGTCATCAGAGTGAGTACCATTTCTCCAGCAGCGATTAACGCTTCCCTCTTGCGCGCGCTGAGATCGGCCTCTTCTTGCTCCAGTTCACGCCTTTGCTTGCGCAATTTGGCTTCAATCTTCTCTATGTGGGAGGCATATGTCTTTCTCAGCTGGTCGACGTCTGCATCTCTTCGCTCACGAGCGGCCTGACGCAGCCTGAGCTTGAAAGCCCGCTGGGTCTCGTTGGGCCACTGTACCACCTTCAGACTGGGATGAGCCAGTAGTTCTAACTGGCTATTGTAGTACAACCAGTCTGCGAACTCCTTGCCAATGCTTCTCAGCTCGGATGCGCTGTTGGCGGCTTCCGGAACCGGGGCGAAGAAAGGACCCTGTGCTGGCTCAGTCTGGGCTGGCTGCTGCCCGAGATGGCTCAAGGGGATGGATAA
>CP070811.1:4813382-4816581 GCA_020343875.1 Anaerolineales bacterium
CCGGCGCCTGGAGGGGGCTTTGAAACTCCACCGTCAGCCATTTACCATCTGGACTCCACTGGGGCAGGCTATGCCAGCCGCGAGCGGCGCACCATATCTTGGCTTGCGAGGACTCCAACTCCAAAGTATACAAGTCGCCGGCCCCTTGGTGATTGACGACCAGCGCAAGCTGCTCGCCGCTCGGGCGCCAGGCAAAGCCCTGTACGTTGGCCTTGAATGCTGTCAATTGCCGTAGCTGGCCTGAAGCCACCTCAAGTAGATGAAGTTCCTGCCAGCCACTGCGGTTAGAGATAAAGGCGATGAAGTTCCCGTCGGGCGACCAGCGGGGATGTGAATCCCAGACTTTTGGCGCGCCGGTCAGGTGTTGCACACTGCCCCCGGCAGCCGATACCAGGCAGATTTCGCATCGATTGAGGTCGGATTGGGGCTGATAGGCAAAGGCGATTCTCTCGCCATCCGGGGCAGGTTGGGGGTCAGAGACATCGGCTTCAAAAAAGGTCAGGGCCGTCGGCCAATCTCCATCCAGGGTGGTGTAACACAGGTTGTGAAATACGCCTCGCCCGCTGAGATAATAAACCCGTTTCGCGTCCAGGCTGAAGACCGGGCTGGAGTCGCCGTGCCGGGAATCGGTCAATCGACGAGGCCTACCTCCGGCACTGGGCACCGCCCAGATGTCGCGTTGGCTGGCGTACACCAACCACTGGCCGTCAGGACTCCAGCGCGGGCTGGCATCCTCCCAGTAATTCTGGGCAGGCCGGTCGAATGTCAACTGCTGCGCCCAGCCTGCGCCGCCTGCGTCCACCCGCCACAGGTCACTGTTTCCCCCTCGCTCCCAGACAAAGGCGATCTGATCTCCCTTGGGTGAAAGAGCCTGGTGATGTATCCGGTTCACGCCAACCAGGAGTTCCGCGCTCCAGGGCTCAGGCAGTTTACGATCGGGCCGGGCCTGGGCGGGCCAGCCGTTGCGCTCCTCTTTGAGGATAGTAGGTTTCATAGTCTCCTCTCCTGCGTTGGCTGGGTTACGCTTCCAACATATAGTTGGGAAAATCGGCCTGGCAAGGCAGCTCCCAGGCAACATACACAGTTTGGGCCACCAGATCCCTCAACAGGGAATGGATGGTTTGTTGGCGCTCCAGAGGAGATTCGTTCTCATCAGTGCGGCTGCAAAGGGACTGCGGTCATTGACGTGGTCGGACCGGATGGCATCGGCGGGGATGCGAGCGGGCAACTCCGCCCGGGAGACGAAGATACGCGGCACGCCGATGCACGCATAGTTGGGATACACTGAGTCACAAAAGTGGGCGTTACCCTGCTGGTCAGAAACGACGTTGGGTAACCACCTGCCATGGGTGATGGCTAGGTAAGCGGGTCCGGGTCGGATGTACACCAGATAGAGGGTGTCCCGGTCATCGGACAGCCAGTCTTCATAATGATGCCCAACCAGGCGGGAGGCGTGGCAGGTCACCTGGTACACCGCGTCCACCCGGAAGTGGGGATGAAGGAGATCCCCATAGCGGCGGCCAGCATCACTGGCATGTGGGCATCATATGCGGGGTAGCCTGTTGGCGCATACATTGGAAACCCAAAGCGGTTCTGGCCTAACTCTACCCATAGGTGGCGATGCGACCAGGCAGCAGCTGGTCCGGCTGCATAGGTGGCAAAGTGAAGGTTGTTCTCGACTGGGTTGCGCAGTATATCACGTAATGGCTGGCCAGTCAAATTTTTCGAGGCACTCGCGTCTAAATCGAAAATGCAGTAGAATTGTCCGTGAAGCGACTGGAGCAACTGCCCTGGGAGTCGATCCGGCCCATGCTGGCCCGAGGCGGTGCACAAGTGGGTGAATTGAGCAACAGGTTCCTTTACCAGGCATTTCCCATGCGTGGCACAGCCCACGTCATAGGCAGAGGAGGGGGTTAGCATGCGTCGCCCAAGGCAAAAGCCCGTCTATTCAACCAACCCGGAGGTAACCAGGCGCTGCCCGCGCTGCGGCAGCTACCCCTGTCGTTGCCCGACGCCCAAGAGTCTCCCGCCAGCGCAGCAAGTGGCTCACATTCAGCGGCAAAAAAAGGGGCGGGCTGGCAAAACGGTCACCGTGGTGGGCAATTTGCAGCTGACCGCCCAAGACCTGAAGGGGCTGGCCAAGCATTTGAAGCGGGTGTGTGCTACGGGGGGCACCGTCAAAGAGGGCAATATTGAGATCCAAGGGGACTGTCGGGACCAGGTTGCGGCGGCTCTGCAGGAGCTAGGCTACAAATCCAAATACGTGGGCGGGTGACTGACGGAGACCCCTGGAGCGCCTTGCTCCTCCGCTCAGCAGGGGTGTAGCACCCTGCTCTTTGCTCGGCGGGGGTGAAGCGACGTAGATCCCCGGGGTCTCACCAGGCTTTGCTCGGCGGGGGTGTGGCACCCCCGCCTGATAGGCCGGTGCCACACCGGTCTCGAGCATCTAATTTGGCTCGGAGGGGGTGTAGCACCCCCGTCGGGCCGGCCGGTGCCACACCGGCCTTGAGCGGGGGGCTATGGCCGGCCGGTGCCCCACCGGCCTTGAGCGTTGAGTGTTCTGGAGGCGTGTGCCTCCTCTTTCTAACCATACGGTGACGTATGCCAGTACGCCCTGACTTCGATCCCAATCATCTTTACTTCATCACCACCACCGCCACAAAGCGTGCCCACCTCTTTCGTCGAGATATTATCAAACGAATCATCATTGACAGTCTAGACTTCATGCGAGCGGTGAGCTGGGTCAGCCTGTTTGCCTTTGTCGTTATGCCCAATCACGTTCATTGTATCGTGCGCTTCTTAGGAGACCATACCTTGTCTGGAGTCATGCGTGATTTCAAGAAGCACACGTCCAGGCAAATCATTCGACAGTACCAGGCGGAGAAGAATGATCAGGCACTGGGATTCCTGGCGTTGGCGGCGGAGGGTGTGCCCGACCAACGCTTCAAGGTCTGGGAAGACGGTTATGATGCAAGAGACGTGTTTTCAGCCGCCTTTCTCAGGCAAAAGGTGGAATACATTCATAACAATCCATGCCAGTCTCACTGGATGTTGGCTGAACGTCCAGAGGACTATACTTGGTCCAGTGCACGATATTATCTTTTGGGACAGCCGGCCATCATTTTTGTGGATGATGCCAGCGAGTGGTTATCGTGAGTGTTGCTGACTTTGCTGGCGGGGGGTGTAACGCCTCTGCCCG
>CP070811.1:4816681-4820473 GCA_020343875.1 Anaerolineales bacterium
CCGGGTGAAGAGCCCGAGAAACTGGTCGCTCGCCTCAGCGCTACCAAAGCGGCCGCTGTCGCCCACGAGCTCTCAACATCCAGCCATGAATGGGCCGATGAGTGGCCTGGAGCCTGGGAGAGCAGCTTGGTGGTCGCCGCTGACACTGTGGTAGTGCTTGATCATGAAATCTTGGGCAAGCCTGACGACGCTGTTCACGCCAAGCAGATGCTTGAGCGCCTCGGAGGTCGGCCCCATACCGTGCACAGTGGCGTCACCGTAGTCGAGATAGGCAGCGGGCGAGCAACCATCCACCTAAACCGTACCACGGTGTGGATGCGTGACTACAGCGAGATTGAAATAGAGGCCTACGTGGCCACTGGCGACCCACTGGATAAGGCGGGTGCCTACGCCATCCAACACGCCGGCTTCCAGCCTGCAGAGCGCATCGCGGGTTGCTTTACGGGGGTGATGGGTCTACCGCTAGGCGCGTTGGCCGATGGACTGGCTCACTTTGATATCACTCTGCCGGTAGACGTAGCCAAAGTCTGCCAGAAATGGACAGGACACCCTTGCTGCAGAGGGGCAGATGCAGCATGAGAGGGGCATAGTAGGACTCGGTGAGGCCGGCCGATGCTATGACCTTCCTTTCTCCTTTCTTGCTTAGCTTGGGTTTGATGCAATTGTTTGCCGCGGGCTTAGATCTGCGGGGTGTGTCACTTACCGGGAGCTGGCGTTGGCCGGGATACCTGGTAGGAAGTACCCTCTTTGTTGCGGGGGCATGCCTGTTGCCGGGTAGTCTTTTAGTCTTTCTTTGGCTGCTTCCGGCCAGTGCGCTGGCGTTGGCCTGCATCATTGTGGTAGGCTCTCTGACCGGGCGAGACCTTGACTCCGCCCGTTTCTTGCGCCCCGGAGATTGGCCTGAGGGACAGTGCCAGGCGTTCCGCATCCCCAATGGGGATCAGGCCATCCCCGCTCTGCTCCTCACGCCGCCGGCCTCGACCAAGGCCGCCGTCTGCTTGGCGCACGGGTCCGGTGATAACAAAACTGCCTTCAAATGGCGGCTGGCCCGCGCCTTGCTAAGCCGGGGGCTCACGGTGCTAACCATTGACTTGGCCGGTCACGGCGAAAACCAGGCCCCTCAGCGCTGGCCCGATTGCACCGCCGAAATCCCGGTGGCGTTGGCCTGGCTGCGGGCCAGGCCCGACGTGGGGCGGGTGGGATTGTTGGGGATTAGCATGGGGGGCGCATTGAGCGCCCATGCGGCCGTGGTCGCCAGACCCGATGCCCTGGCGCTTTGCGAGACACCTATCTTCTTTCATTACACCAAGTCCTCGGTTAGGCGTGAGGTGTGGGAAGTGCTGCGCAGCCCGGCCCTCGACTTGATGGGCGAGCTCACCGCCTGGCAAATCTGGCGCACCTGGAGTGTCGAACAGGGCACACGCGAGGTGGCTCTCTCGGACCTGATTAGTCGTCTCGACGTGCTGGGCCACGTGGCCCAGCTGGGCTGTCCTTTGCATTTGGTCTATGGCCAGCGTGACAGCATTGCTCCGCCTGATCACGGCCGACGCTTGGCCCAAGCCGCCACTGCCCCCACCCAACTGACCATTGTGCCTGGTGCCAGCCATCTGACGCTGATCCTCCAGCTTCAGACCGCTCACATCCTGGCCGACTGGTTTGCCAAATACCTGGGAGCGCCTGAAGCGTGACGTGTGGGCTGTTTAGTTGATTGGCCCATAAGACGCATGTCTGTAGCTGACTATGTCAGGTTTGCATTCTGGGTTCCAGGCCAGATGGGCGCCAGCGACAGGAGAATGTCAGCTATTAGTACGTCTTAACCGCTTCTCTTTTTCGGTTAATTCGTCTATAATGGTGTAGGATCAGTTTGTACGAGGTAATAGCTGCGCTGCTTGTGCTGAACTGTATTCCCTCTGTTTATGGCCTCCAAGGAGGCTACCCCTGCCTTACTGCTTGAATGGGGCTATTTGACGATTGCGTTGATGGCTTACCGCAGGGAGGGTTATGCTATGCGGCGACATCTTTGGCTGGGATTTCTGTTAGCGCTGGCCGTGCTATGGGGCAGCATGGGGGCTGCCCAGGCGCAAGAGAAGAGCCTGTACTGGCAGCGCTACGACGTGAACATTACCGTCCAGCAAAACTCAGACATGCTGGTCGAAGAGATTCAGCAGATCGCATTCACCAGTGGCACCTTCCGCTTTGGCTTTCGGGCCATCCCCTTGGACCGGGTGGAACGCATCGCTGACGTGCAGGTGTCGGAGATTGTGGCTGGGGTTGAACGCCCATACAGGCCGGGATCATCTGCTGAATACGGCTTTGTCACGGACACCAACCAGGGAGAGCTGGAAGTCGAGTGGTTTTTTCCACCGACCAGCGATAGTACCCACACGTACATTGTACGCTACCGGGTGATTGGTGGGTTGCGCTTTTATGAGGGAGGCGACCAGGTTTATTGGAAGGCCATCGCTCCCGATCACAATTTCCTTATCCTTGCATCCAAGGTGACGGTGACCCTACCGGCCAACTTCGCCCAGAACCAGTTAGTGGTCGCCAGTTATGGAGCGTCGGCCAGCAGTGCCTTCAACCAACGAGGGCAGGTGGTGTTCGAAGCCCAAAACATCCCCGCCGATGAAGAACTGGAAGTCCGGGTAGAGTTTCCGCCGGGTGTAGTGCAAGGCAGCCCTCCAGCCTGGCAGGTCGCTGACGATCGCAAGCAGACCTGGGGGCCGGTCTTTTCTGTCTTCTTTGGCGGGCTGGGATTGGTATTATTGGCAGGTGGACCCCTGGCAGTATACCTGCTTTGGCACACACGCGGGCGCGACCGCCCGGTGGGTTTGGTGGCCGAATACATCACCGAGCCGCCCGGCGATCTACCGGCTGGTGTGGTGGGCACCTTGGTTGACGAAAAAGCCGACGTGAAAGACATTGTCGCCAGCATCGTCGACTTGGCTCGCCGCGGGGCGATCCGGATGGAAGAGGAGAAGAAAGAGGGCTTTCTGGGCATCGGCTCCGGACGTGATTTCATCTTCCGCCTGGAAGATCCCGATAAGGCAACCCGGCCTTACGAGAAAACCTTGATAGATCACATTTTTGGCGGGCGCGATGAGCGGCGTATGTCTGACCTGCGACAGAAGTTCTACAAAACCATCCCCGAATTGCGCGAGCAGCTATACCAGGAGGTAGTCAAGGAAGACTTCTTCCCGCAAAACCCTCAGACGACCCGGCGTATCTGGTCTGGCCTGGGCTGCGCCGGGCTGGTCGTCTCGGGGGTGATTGCCTTTTTCCTGCTGGCAATCCTGGGGAGCTATTCGCCCTGGGCCGCTTGCCCGGGTGCATCCCTGGCAGTGGCCTTGGGCAGCCTGATGATTATAGGCAGGCACATGCCGCGCAAAACACCTCATGGAGCCGAGGAAGCAGCCAAGTGGCAGGCCTTCAAACGCTATCTGCAGACCATCGAGAAGCACGGCGACCTGGAGGCGGCCAAAGACAAATTCGAGGAATTTCTGCCCTATGCGGTGGCCTTTGGCCTGGAACGCAGGCTGATCAATCAATTCACGGCAGTTGATACGCCGGCACCTAGCTGGTGGGGCCCAGTCTTCTTGCCTGGCCATGGATATGGCTATGGCCGCGGCATGGTGGGCCAAGCAGGCCAATCTGGGCAGGCAGGGGGGCCGCCCGGGCCACTGGCTGGAGAAGGAGGCAAAACCCCCTCCCTCTCCGATATGAGCAAGGGGATGGGCACCTCACTGTCGAGCATGAGTGCCGGCCTGGGGGCAATGCTCAGCTCGGCTGGCA
>CP070811.1:4820573-4851359 GCA_020343875.1 Anaerolineales bacterium
CAGGGGCGCCAAGAAGATTGGCAGGAAACCGGAAAGGGCATTTTTGCATTCAAGGGACCGAAGGGTTCCGAGGCCCCCAATGAAATCTCTGTTGTTGCAGGAAGCATAGCCTCAACTAAGTCGGTTGAGGCGAAGGCTGGCTCAATTTCGTAGCACAGGCACTGATGGCGCTCATTCATCCTCAAGGATGCGGTACTCCGTGTGGACTTCTACGGCCTTGTCCAGAGAGGCTTTTACCGAACAGTATTTATCCTCCGCCAACCTGATGGCGTCCGCTACCGCCTTCTCGCCAAGGCCGCGTCCACGCAAGGTGTACCTCACCCATATCTTGCGGAAAGCCCATGGGGGGTTAGGATCTTGCTCGCCGCTTAGCTCAACCTCCAAACCGGTGAGGTGTTGCCGTTTCTTGCGCAGAATGTTGACCACGTCAACACTACCACAACCACCAAGGGCCACTAACAGCATATCGCTGGGCTTCATGCCTACCCGATTCTCCTCGTCTTGAGTTGACATGACAACAGAATGTCTGGTGCTGTCGGTGCCGATAAACTGCCCCTTGCTCACCCACTGGATATGTGCCTTTGCTGGCATAGTATCTCCTTTCAGGCAACGTTCAGACTGTTCCTAAGCTGCGAGGCAAAAGTTTAGGGGGTATACCAGTGCCGACCCCCCGGCGGGTATTCTAGTTGGGTGACCAGATTTGTCAAATCAAGATTGGTTGCCGGCTGCCGCTTGTCTTTTGTTGGTGTGCTAGAGAGATCTACTCTTGCCTGGAAGGCCGCTCTCAGCTACAATATTGGTTACAGCTCTATGCGATACCCTGCGCGCTCTCCAATCGTTTTGAAGCACTTCATGCCGAGTGATTACAAGGAAGATGGCTATGGACGACCTGGACCCCAATGGACTATATCTCGAGGAACCAGAACTTCCTCCTGACCACCGTTCAGGCTTCGTGGCGGTGGTTGGACGCCCCAACGTGGGCAAGAGCACGCTGATGAACGCCTACCTGGGCCAAAAGATCGCCATCGTCAGTGACAAGCCGCAGACGACGCGCAATCGGCTGCTAGGCATCCTCACCCGTGACGACGCGCAAATCATTTTCGTAGATACGCCAGGCATCCACGCTCCCCTGCATAAGTTGGGAGAAGTCATGGTCGAGATGGCAATGCGAGCCATCCCTGACGCCGATGTGGTGCTCTTCATGGTAGACGCCAGCGTGCCGCCGACCGGGCAAGACACTCTGGTAGCTGAGGCCATCCGCGAGCAGGGCGGGGAGTTGCCAGTGGTAATAGCCCTAAACAAGGTAGACCTTTTGCCTTCACCGGAGAGTCCCTACGCTGAAGCTTACCTGGGTCTGCTTCAGCCCGCGGCGTGGTTGCCTGTTTCTGCCACCCGAGGTGACAATCGGGACGACTTGCTGAATCTGGTGGTCGCTCAGCTGCCGCTTGGCCCACGCTATTACCCGGAAGATCAGATCACCGACCAGCAGACACGGTTCATTGCTGCCGAGCTGATCCGGGAAGCCGCATTGGGTCGCCTGCACCAGGAAGTTCCTCACTCGTTGGCCGTCGTTGTGAATGAATTCAAACAGCGCAGTGAAAACATGACCTACATCAGCGCTACCCTCTTCGTGGAAAGAGATACACAAAAAGGAATCGTAATTGGCCAAGGAGGACGAACCCTCAAAGACATTGGGCGAGCAGCCCGAGCCGAGATCGAGAAGTTGGCAGGCACTTCTGTTTTCCTTGAGTTGTGGGTGAAAGTTCGACCCAAGTGGCGCAAAAAGGAAGACGAATTACGGCGCCTGGGCTACGCCTTGCCAAAAAGGTGATTTCAGAGCTTGACATTTGCGCATTTTATGTTATGCTAAGGATGAGTTGATCCCCGAAATGGAAGTACAGCTGGCGCAACAGGAGGCAATGCGTCATGTACAATGACCAGGACCGACCGCCGTGGCTGCGAAACTTGCGAACCCCCAGGCCCGAGCCAGAGGAGCCGGAGCTTTATGAGCGTGCCCCAACTTTGGCAGAGCCCATCGTTGAGCCCTATCCAACCGAACTACCGGAACCGAGTCGGACAGAGGTTAGACGTGCAATCACCCGCCGGCAAATGCTAATCTTGGCTCTCCTGCTGTGGGGTAACGTGAGCATATTGGGTTGCCTGTGTCTGCTAGCCACGGGGACCGTGGTGCCTTAGCGAGCAGGGTTATGTGCTGACCCCTAGCCGAAGCGCAAAAGCTCTCCCCGCGCTCGGGAGCACTTCAGGATCGAAGCTAAGGCACACCCCCTACATAGATGCCAGCCGGGCCAATCCAGACAGGCCGGCCGGTAACCGGGTCGGCAGCCAGCTGACCACGCTGTAACGGGTATTCCAATGAGGCCTGACGGATGACCCTGAAATCCTCCGGTGAAATCCAGTAGAAACGGGCACCTTCCGCCACCAACAACTGACCGTCAGGTAAGACAGCCAGTGTTGTCGTCGTCCGCAGCGGGGTAGCCGGGCTGCCAGCGACCAAGGCTAGCGATGACAAATCGTCTGCCCCTAGCACAACTATCCCCCGATGCCTGGGCGACAATACACTCAGCACGTACAGTCGCCCCCGCACTGGGTCAAGGGCCATCTCGATGAGAGGGCCGCCTACCAGCTCTGTTTCAGCCACTGGGCGAAGTGTGTTCGCGTCCAAAGCCAACACGCGCCGCGCACCAGGTAACATTACGTAGAGCCGCCGGCCAAGCGGATCCAGCAGCATCCGGTCCGGAAGGGCATCAAGCGAGTAGGTCACCAACGGCGCAGACAAGTCGGCCCTGAAACGGACGATCTCCCCCTGGCCGGAATCGGCCACCAGCAGTTCCCCGCTGACGGGGTCGAAGACAAGACTCCGCGGGCGTTTCAGGCCACGGGCACGAGCGCTTATCTCCCCCCCAACCGCATCGACCAGAACCACCTCCCCCCCCATCAACGCACCATACACCGTGCCGGCCGCCGGGCCAGGCAAGAGGGCCACCAACTCCGAGCCGAGCGGAATGCGCTTCTCTATCTCCATTTTCCTCAGGTTGAGGGTCGCCAGCCCTGTCCCGGTCAACCCGGCGTAAACGCGCTCCCCTCCCCCCTCCAACGCCAGCAAACGGGGCTCCACCCCCTCGAAGACGTCATCCAGTCTCCAAGTGGCCCGGCCCTCTTCCGGTCCGACACCACTCGCCTCTCTCAGGAAGTGGGTAGGCCGGATGGCCCCATCTCCCGTCGCGCCCGCTGGGTGCCCGTTGCCCGGAGAGTATTCAGCCGACATATTCCCAACATTCTCTTGCGAGAGCAGGGGGGATAAACCGTGAGAGGGATCCTCCAGATACCAAACGCCCCCGCTCGGGCTCGCCCCGCCTACCAGCGGCAGATAGACTTTCTCCAGACGTGCCACGACCCGCACCGGCGTCGTCTGGGTGAGGGTGGCCATTGCACCCCCAGCCGATCCCGAAAGATCACTGAAGTAAAGCCCGGGCGGCAGGTCATCGGAGAGGCGGGCGCGAAAGGTGACTTCAAAGCCATGCGGCACGGGCGCGCCCCGGGCTTTGTCCAAGCCAGCCACCGCATTGTACTGGGGGTGAGCAACATAGGAGAACTGAAACGGGTTCAGGCTAAGCGTATAGTCGATCCAATCCAGCCATTCCCATCCGCTCCAGGGATCACCCAACTCAAATGGGGTAACCGCAATCACCTCCGGCCACTTCCTCCAGTAATTCCCGAAGGCCGATGCCATGTAGCTGGCCCGGTTTGACTCGTTGATGCGCGGAAAACCTTCAAAGGCGTACAGGTTGTCGCCCAGCCCGTGACCGGTCTCTTTGACCACAAACTTGAACCCGGTACGACCCCCGTATTTGGCGATGACGTCCCGCTCTTCAATGTAGCAATCAATAACGGCATTGCCGTAGCGGGCCGTTCGCTGGTGGATGTTGTACCAGGGGGGATGGTTGTAGGGGTAGCAATGGCTGGCCCAGGCGTCGAAGGCGCTCACGAAGCCGGGGACGGCCATTAACTGGCGGATAAAGGCGGTGTTGGCGGGTGTCGTCGCCCCGTTCAGAATCCGGATGCGGGGGTCGTTCAAACGCCGGATGGCGTTGGAAACGGAGACAAAGAAACGCCCGTATTCCCAGGCACTGGGCGTGCCGCTCCACTCCACCCACAGATCAGGCTCGTTCCAAATAGTGACGTACAGAGGATGGGTGTTCCGCCGCGGCAAGCCTTCCACGTAGCGGGCGAAGGCAGCCGCAACCTCGGCGTAGCCACCGTTAGGGCCAGGGTCCGGCTTCTCCCAGAAGCCGGCCGGCTGCCAGACCCCTTGCAGGCGGAGAATGGGCACCAAGTTACGATCGTATGCGGCATTGACGAAGGCGACGGCGCACGGGTCGGGTCCAAGCGTCTCCGGCGTGATGCGATAGAATAGCTGTGTCACGTAGCCGCCGCTGCCCACCAGGGTCAGCGCCTGATCCAGCTGAAAATCGACGAACTCGGGCAGGCACAAGTCCTGCACGAAGGTATGCGCACCATAGGGGTTATGGGCGGCATGGCCTGCCGCGGGCAACCGAAACGGCCCCCAGCTGAGAGTCGTCCCCGCCTGGCTGATAGGATCAGTCTGGGTGATGGGCCAGCCGCCGACCGTAACTTGCGTCGAGCCGGGTGCATAGCTGAAGCCAGAGGGCAGGCTATGAGTGATGGTCCCGTCCGGGATGATGGCATCCGTCCAGTTCAGCAGGCGAACCTGATAGGTCACCTCTTCGCCGGGCACGGCCAATCCGGCCTCACCCTCCAATGAGAGCTCCGGCGGACCTTGAGAGGCAGCCGGAGATGCCCCTCCCCACAGCCAGCCCAGCAAGCCCAAACAAGCCAAGAAAAGCCCGGCGCGCCAGCCAGGCCAGTTGATCAGTGCGCAGGTGCGAGAGGGCAGCATACTAACAGGACGGGCAGAGCCATGCCATTGCCTCGTGCAGGCTGTCCGGATGGCCAACCAACATCAATATATCTCCCTGGCGCAAAACGGTATCGCCGTGGGGTACCAGCACGTCCTCACCCCGGCGCAGACCTAATACCAACACATCACCCGGCAGTTGGATACGTTGCAGCGGCAGGCCATCCAGACGAGGGTTACTGAACACCCCCTCTCTGACGTCCACCCCATCGGTGTGGTTGGCCAACATGTCAAAAGCGGCCGGGAAGTGCAACGCCCCTTCCAGGGCCAGGGCAGTAGCCAATTGGGGCTGCACCACGCGCGTACCTGGCTCCTCCAGCTGGGCGGCGAGGGCTGGATCGGCAATCAAGGCAACCCGGTGCGGAATGCCAAAAGTCTCCCCCGCCAACCGGCAGGCAGCCAGGTTCGTCTCGTCCTGGGTGCTAAGCGCGACCAGGGACGCGGCCGAATCGGCTCCTGCCCTCTCCAAAACCGAGGAGTGGGCCGGGTCGCCTTCGATGACTGACAAACCCTGCTGCCGGGCTCCCTCCAGCCGTGCCCCACCCAGGCCAACTAACGTCACCCGTTCGCCTGCCTGGCGCAGCCGCCTGGCCAGCAAGACGGACAGTTCACCCAGGCCAGTCAAAATGACCCCCTCGCGAGCCGGGGCTACCATCGGCGGCAGCAGGCGATTGAAGAGCACGGGCGATAGGGTGCAGGAGACGATGGCGACCAGGATGATGGCGGCGTTGGTGGACTGGTGGATGGCCCCCAAATCCAGGGCGATGGCAGCTGCTGCAATGATAAGCGATAGTCGGGAGGAGAGCAGAGCCCCAGCTGCCAAAGTTTCGCGCCAGGGAAAATTCAGGCGGTATACCAACGCTGCCAGGAACTTGATGGCATAGGCTACCCCCAGCAGCAGCGGTACCAACAGCAGTGCGCTGGGGGAGTCGAGCAAGGCGGGCAGGTCAAAGCCAACCCCCACCATGATGAAGAAGATGGGGACGAAGAAGCCGAAGCCCATGGCCTCCATCTTCATGTGCAGATGCGAGCCCTCTCGCTTGGCCAGCAGGGAGATGATGGCCCCGGCCAGGAAAGCCCCCAGGATGATCTCCGTTCCCAGCCATTCCGCCAGGACAATGAAAGCAACCATCAAGGCGAAAGCGCCCCTCACCTGGATTTGGGCGGTGGCGTGCGACAATTCCTCGATCAGTCGTCTCAGACGCGGGATACCAGCCGCCAGCCGGCCCATACGCCCCAAGGTGACGAAGGCGCCCAACAACAGCAGTACCAGCAACAGGTCGAGAGTCAACCCGTGGCTGATAGCAGCCACCAGCACGCTAATGAGCACCAGGGTAGCAAAGTCAGCCACCAGCGCCGATACGAGCAGTGCCTGGCCGTAGCGGGTGCCGATCAGATTCCGCTCTTTGAGTACGGGCACCACAATCCCCAGCGACGTAGTACTGAGAATGAGGGCCATGATCAGCGGGTTTTGGATTAACCCGGCCCACGCCAACCCCCAGGCGACCGCCAGGCCGCCTCCTACCGTGACACCAAAGACGACCAGTCCCAGGCTGAGAGGGTCCCCTAGTGGCCGGCCTTCGCCTCGGGTCTTGGTGTTGATGAGGGCTGTAAAGTCGACCTCCAGTCCGGACAGGAACATGAGGTAGGTAAAGCCAAAGGTGGCCAAAAAATCCAGGCCGGGGCTGGTCTCAATAAGGTTCAGGCCACTCTGTCCGACCAGGATGCCGGCCAGAATCTCACCCACCACGATCGGCACGTGTAGCTTGCGAAACTGCGAGGCCAGCAGCGGCACAAAAGCGGCCAATCCGGTGATCAGCAACAAGGACAAAAAGGGGAACTCATGGGTCATGCGGGTTCTCGGTTCTCGATGGTAGCCCCCGGGTCGACACGCAGGCGGTAGGTGGCCGATGCTCCAGCCTGGCGCAAGGCTTCTTCCAACGCCGACGAATCATCATAAGGCCATAGAGCGATGACAGTGCCACCGTCGCCAGCCCCAGCCAGCTTGGCTCCCAGCGCACCCGCCTCCAGCGCAGCAGCAATTAACCGCTCGTTCGATTCGCCGGAGCCGCCCAGTGCGCGCTGGATAGCATGATTCTCATTCATCAATCCGCCCAGCAGCGACCAGTCTTCCAGCAGCAGCGCCTTCTTGCCCATACGGGCGATTTCAGTGATACGCTCATAACCAGCCACCACCTCCGGCTCGCCGTCCAGCCAGCGCTCGCGGATTGGCTTGTGGACAGCACCCGAGGAGTGTCGCACGCCGGTGAAGCCCAACACGAAGGGCAGTCCTTCGGCATAGGGAGCCAGGGGCTCAATGGTGGCAAAGAGCTCGGCCTCTGCCTGGCGATAGAATTGCTTGCCGCGGAACTCCATAAAATTGAGGCCGCCAAAGGTGCACATGTAGGCGTCCTGGTAACCACACACTACTTTCAGATGATTTAGCTCTACGTAACGTGCCATCTCGGCCAGGCGGTAGGAGTTGGGAAACTTATCCTGCCAGGCCAGCAATCCTTTCAACAGGGCAACCAATAACGCTGTAGACCCGGCCAGCCCACTGCGGAGCGGGATTTCGCTGTCGTACTCCACCCGGCAGGCCAATGGCGGCAGGTGCATATAATCCAAAATGGCACGGGCCAGGTCGAAGAGGTCTTTCTTAGGGCGAAGGTCCTGCCAAGTGGCGATACGGCACTCCTGGTCATTGGTCACCAGGGTCAACGTGTCGGCAGGCGTGATCCTCACTCGCGCTCGCATACCCACTGAGCAGGAAAGCACCGAGCCGCCATACATATCCGTCGGGTTGCCGATGATACCTGCCCGCCCAGGCGCTGAGCAGTTGACTTGACGATCAGAGTTCATAGGCCTTGGCTTTGATGTATTGCCGGGCCAGGTATCCGTAGCGTTCGTCGGCCAGGACAAAGTCGATGAAGGTGCGGAAATAGCTCTCAAAGTTGCCCACATCGTAGCGGCGTTGTTCCGGGCGAAGCAGCCAGGCATAAACCGGCTGTCCCATTTGGATGAGCAGTTTGATGGCGTTGGTGAGCTGGACTTCGCCCCTGTGGTCGGGTGGCGTACGCGACAGCGCCTCGAAAATGGCCGGGCTGAAGACATACCGGGCAGCGACTGCCAATGTGCTGGGGGCAATATCACGCTGTGGCTTTTCAACGATGTCGGTCATGGCAACTGGTTCGCCGGGCGGGGGCTCGGCCCCCTGGATGCTGGCGATTCCGTAGCGATGTACGTCGTCAGGCGGCACCTGCTCAACAGCAACAATGGCAGCCGCTTTCAGATCACGATGGGCCTTCATCATAGCTCGCAGAGCAGCAGCCGGCTCTTCGCCAGCGATGAGGGAATCACCCAAAGCGACCACGCAGTCCTCGCTGTCCACAAAATCAGCCCCCAGCGCAACAGCGTGCCCCAAGCCTTTGGGGCTGCTCTGGCGGGTGTAAAAGAAACGGGAGTTCCGCTGGATATACGAAAGTTCGGACAGCAACGCCTCATTGCCAGCCTGCTCCAATGCTGAAATCAGCACCGGATCGGGGTCAAAGTGATCTTCGATGGCTCGCTTGCGGCGCCCGGTGATGATGAGAATCTGGTTCAGGCCGGAAGCCTGCAACTCCTCGATCACATACTGTACCACGGGCTTGCGACCTACCGGCAGCATCTCTTTCGGCTGCGATTTGGTCGCCGGCAGCAGGCGAGTACCCAGCCCGGCGGCAGGCACAATGGCTTTGGAAATCTGGTGGGGCATATATCACCTCTCATACGGTGGGCCGAATATGAGTCGGATGGCAGGACAGCCAGCCCTGCCAAAACATCGACATTATAGCATCAAACAGAGGGCTGTGCCACATCTTTCCGCAAGGCCTGGTTCTGCAACGCCCACAGGTGCTGATAAAGGCCCCGCATCTGACATAGGTCGTGGTGAGAGCCGCGCTCGACGATGCGCCCTCTGCGAAGCACCAATATCTGGTCAACCGATTCCAAGCCTACCAGGCGGTGGGTGATGATCAGCGTAGTACGGCCGGCCATCAAGGCCTGGATGGTCTCCATCACAGCCCGCTCGGTCAGAGAATCTAAATTGGCAGTAGGCTCATCCAGGATCAGAAACGGGGCATCTTTGAGCAGAGCTCGGGCAATAGCCAGCCGTTGACGCTGACCGCCGCTCAGCCTTAGCCCCTGTTCGCCAATCCACGTATCGTAGCCCTCTGGTAACGACTGGATGAACTCATGAATCTGGGCTTGCTGTGCAGCCCGCACCACGTCGGCATGGCCGGCGTCAGGGCGTGCGACGAGTAGGTTGTCCCGCACCGTGGCGTTAAAGAGGTGGGTATGCTGCGAGACCACGCCGATCATACGTCGCAGGTCTTCCTGCTGGTAGGCACGCAGTTCGTGTCCCCCCAGCAGAATCCACCCCGCCTCATATTCCCAAAAGCGCAGCAGCAGGTTGACCAGGGTAGATTTGCCCCCGCCGCTGGGGCCCACGATGGCCAGACTCCCCCCTTGGGGCAGGTGGAAGCTGACGCCGTCCAGCGCCGGCAGTTCATCAGCCGCATAGCGGAAGCGGGCGTCCTTCACCGACAGGCCATAGCCCTTGGGAATGGGGTAAGGCGGCGGTGGGTCATAGACGGCGGGCTGGACGTCCACGAGTTCGAAAAGTCGTTGCGCAGCTTCCAGGCTGTTTTCCAGGTACTGAAAGGCTAACGGCAGGGAGGAAACCGCCTCAAAGCTGGCCATCGCGGCCAGCACCAGCAGCGCCAAATAGATCCCGTCCAACCTGCCCGTAGTGACCAATGGAATGGCAATCGCCAGCACCACCAGGGTGGTCAGGTTCATCAACAAGACGGTCAACGAAGCATGCAAGCCGCCAATTCGGGCCATACGCCCTTGTAAGCTCGCCAATTCCCGACTCAGAGCTGCTACCCGCTGCTGATGGTGCTCCTCATAACCAAAGGCCAACACTTCGGCCAAACCTTGAATGCCGTCCAGCATGGCCAAGTTCAGTTCTGATCGAACTGTCACCATGCGCCGCCCCAGGCCCTGGCTTAGCTTTCGGGTTAAGAGTGGCAGGCCGATGCCCCCTAACGCTAAAAAGGCCAGGGACGAGACGGCCAGCCACAGGCCGTAACTGCGCATAAAGAACCACATCAATGAAGCCACCAGCCCGGCCACCATCGGCGGCGCGACGACTCGTACGAAGAACTGTTCCAGTGTTTCAATGTCGGCTATGATACGGCTCAATATGTCGCCGCTCTTGTACTCCATCAGCCTCGCCGGGGCCAGAGGCTCCAGCATTTCATAGAACCAAACGCGCAGGCGACCCAACAGGCGAAAGCTAACCTGGTGAGACACGTATCGCTCCAGATAACGGAACACGCCGCGCGCAATGCCGAAAAAACGCACACCTACAATCGCCACCTGCAAATCAGCGATCGAAGGGTGCAGGGCTGCCTTGGCGATGATGTAGGCCGAGGTCGTCATCAGTCCAATGCTGCTGCCGATACTGGCAAAGCCCAGCAAAGCCGCCAGCGACATCCAGCCCCTAAAAGGCGCTGCCAGCTTCAACAAGCGCCAGAAAGTACGCATCAGACTACCCCTCCAACGCGCCTGGAAAAGCTATTCTGATAGTCAGAGTCACTAACAGGCCTCACTGTAAGCACCCACCAGCTTCCGGTAGAGTCCACCTTCTTGAAGAAGGCTGGTATGCGTGCCGGCTTCGATCACTCGCCCTCCCGCCATTACCAAAACCTGATCGGCCCGGTATACCGTGGTGAGACGATGGGCGATAATGAGGACCGTGCGGTCCTGCATGAGGCGCTCCATTGCTTCCAGCAACCTAGTCTCATACTCCGGGTCGAGGTTTGAGGTAGCTTCGTCCAGGATGAGCAGAGGGGCGTCTTTCAAAAAGGCGCGCGCCAGGGCAATACGCTGGGCCTGCCCCCCGCTCAAACGAGCGCCCCGTTCGCCTACCGCCGTGTTGTAGCCCTGGGGTAGGGCCTGAATGAAATCGTGGGCATGGGCCTGGCGGGCTGCCCAGATCAGCCGCTCGAGGCTGGCCCCGGGTCGGGCCAGGCGAATGTTCTCGGCCACGGTAGTATTAAACAGGTAGAGATTCTGAGGTACCCATGCCACCTGCCTTCGCCAGGCAGGGGCAGCCATGTCCTGAAGGGAAATGTCACCTATGCTAATTTCACCCTGATCTGGCTCAATGAAGCGAAGAAGCAGATAAGCTGCCGTGCTTTTGCCAGCACCACTGGGGCCTACCAGGGCCACTTTTTGGCCGCGCGCGATTTGGAAGGAAAGGCCGTTTAGAGCCGGGCGTTGCCCTTCGTCGTAAGCATAATGAACATCGTCAAAGCGGATGAAATTAAAGGGAAGACCCAGGCTAGGCTCAGCTGGTACTGCAATCTTGGCCCGGGCCTTGACCTCAAGCTCCAAGACTTCAAAGATCCGTTGGGCAGCAGCGACGCCAGACATAGCTGTGTGAAAACGGGCGCTCAACAGTCGCAGCGGCAGATAAAACTCCGGCGCCAATAAGAGAATGAAGAACGCTTCCTCAAAAGCCATACGCCCATGAAGCAAGCGCAAGCCAATTTCTACGGCTACCACCGCGGTGCTGAGGGTGGCTACCATCTCCATCACCAAAGCAGAAAGGAATGCCACCCTCAAAACACCCAGGGTCGTCTGACGAAAACGGCCGCTGATGCGGGCGATGGCCTGTATTTGATCTCGGCTGCGTCCCAGCAACTTGAGCGTGGTCAAGCCCTGCAGCACATCCAGGAAGTGAGCGCTCATGCGGCTGAGTGCCGTCCACTGCCGCTTGGCTAATGTGTCGGCCAGGTTACCAATCAGGATCATGAAAACAGGGATAAGAGGCGCGGTGAGGAGAAAGACCAGGCCAGAGAGGAAGTCCAGGCGGAAAACAAAGATCAGAATGGTCAGCGGGACCAAAGCAGCCAGGGCCAGTTGCGGCAAATATTGGCTGAAGTAAGCATCCAGGGCCTCAACACCCTCGACGGCCGTGTTGACCAGTTCTCCGCTACGCTCACCGTACGCGTAAGCGGGGCCCAAAGCCAGAATCTGATCTGAGAGACGCTGGCGGAGCACCGTCTTCACTCGAACGGCTACCCGGCTAGCGGCCACTTCGCTGCCCCAAGACAGTCCAGCCCGCCCCAAGCTCAAGATGAGCAGGATAAATAGCAGGGGGTACACCTGACTGAGGGAGCTCCCTTCCAGAAAGACCTGGGTAACCACCCGACTCAAGAAACGGGCCTGCCCGACGAGCACGACGCCCGCCAGCAAGCCCGCTCCTACCGCCAGCGCCAGGTCAAGGCGAGCCCAAACCGTCTGGCGCAGGAGCCGTTTGTCTAAGTTCATTTGTTCAGCCTCATCAGCCTGCCCAAGCCCTGCAAGCCGAGCCACAGCACACCAGACACTGCCTCTCGAGACGGCAACGGATGCAGCAAGCCTCGCACGAGAAGCTCCCACAGCAGGTAACAATCACGCCGCCAGAGTTAGACTGAGCCTGGGTGAAACGGGCGTCAGTCTGAAGTTCGCTCCCGGCGGCTGTGGCCGCTTCGGCCAGGCCCCGCAGCAAGCCAGCTGGGTTAGACATCCAGTAGCGGAAGCCGGGCCCATTGAGGGCGATACGGCGCCGGTCGGGGGGGTAGATGTGAAAGGTGTGCACCGGATCAAGGAGGATCGATTGAGGAATATGAGTCAATTCCAGGACCTCGGCGATGAGTACCCCGGTGGAATGCACCACCTGGCCCACATCCGAGCTGTTTTCCAGCAGGAGCCCGCATGCCCCCTGTTGAGCCGCCACGCGGGCGAAGGTGCTGCCAGCGAAACCGGCGCCCACTACCACCACGTCGAAATCCCGCCTATGGGACATCGCGGATCTCTCTACCGGCTAGCGCTAGTACTCAAGCGAGTGCTCATGCCCGATTCGCCCGCGGAAGATCCAGTAGCTCCAGGCCTGGTACAAAAGCACGATAGGTACCAATACGAGTGCGACGATGCTCATCACCTTTAGGGTGTAGGGGCTGGACGATGCATTGTAGATAGTCAAGCTCCAGTCGGGGTTGAGGCTAGAAATCATTACCCGCGGGTAAAGCCCCATAAAAACGGTGGTGGTAGACAAAGCGATGGTCAAGCCGGTCATAGCAAAAGCCCACCCATGGTGACGGCTCCTGATCAACCACCCCGTTGCCAGCAAGGCCCCGGCTGCCCCGACGGGGATCACGCCTGGATTGACACCCAGGCGGACGAAGATATCAGTGGCGAAGTAGCTTGCCACGACGAAAAGCAGGGCCAGCACTACAGCAGGCAGCCATAGCTTGCCGGCAACTGCCTGGGCCTTTCCCAACGTGTCGCCCTCGGTCTTGAGGGTCAGGAAAATGGCGCCGTGCAAAGCGAATATGGCAAGAAAAGCCAAGCCACTTAATAGCGCATACGGGTTGAGCAGATTCCAGAAACCACCCATGTAGGTCATGTTGGCGTCAATAGGCACGCCCCGCACCAAGTTTCCGATGGCCACTCCCCAGAGCAATGCCGGCACCAAACTCCCGAAGAAGATCATCCAGTCCCATAGATTACGCCAGGCCGGGTTCTTGTCCTTGCTACGAAACTCAAAGGCCACGCCTCGCATTATGAGGGCCACCAGCATCAGAAACAAAGCCAGGTAAAAGCCACTGAACATCGTGGCATACCAGTTCGGGAAAGCGGCGAACATGGCCCCGCCAGCGGTGATTAGCCAGACTTCATTGGCATCCCAGAAAGGGCCAATGGTGTTGATGATAATCCGTCGCTCCTTATCGTTCTTGCCCAGAAAGGGCAGCAGAATGCCTACGCCGAAGTCAAACCCCTCCAGGAAGAAATAGCCTATGAACAAGACAGCGATTAGGATAAACCAGATTGTATTCAGATCCATGGCACACCTCCCCGCATCAATGAGCCCCTGGCGCTGAGAGCATTTCCCCAGGGCCACTTGACTTGGCATACTTGACCAGCAGGTATCCGTCTGCAACCATAAGCGCGCCATAAAGCAGGACGAAACCCACAAAGCTAAACAGCACAGCTCCTCCAGATACGCTGGGCGAGACGGCATCGGCCGTCTTTTGCAGCCCAAAGACGATCCATGGTTGACGGCCGATTTCGGTAAACAGCCAGCCGCTGGAGTTGGCAATATAGGGCAGGGCAATCGCCCCAAGAAGCAGGCGCAAATACCACCTGTTTCGCTCAAGCCTCTCGCTTAGCACCAGATACAGCCCCAAGAGCCCCAGCAAGGCCATGAGGAAACCTGCCCCGACCATGTAGCGGAAGGTCCAGTAACTGATCGCTACGGGTGGCACGTAATTGCCAGGCCCATACTTTTGCTCATACTCCGCTTGGAGGTTCTTAATACCTTTCACCTCGCCCGCAAAACGGTTATAAGCCAAGAAGCTCAACGCACCCGGAATCCGGAAGGCCACCACGTCCCGCCGCTGCGGCTCATTGCCGATGGTCAGCAAAGAGAAGGAGGCCGGGTTTTCGCTCTCCCACAGCGCCTCGGCTGCGGCCAGCTTCATCGGCTGTACCTGGATCATGTGTTGCGTCTGGCTATGCCCTACCAGGATCACGGCAATCGTACCGATGAGTGCGTAGACGATCGCGATGCGGAAAGAGCGCCGGAACATGTCAAGGCTATCGCTTTTCTTTAGTAAGTGATAGGCACTAATGCCCAACACAAAGAAGCCGGCCGTAGTCATACCGGATGCAAAAACGTGTGGGAATTGTACCCACACGTGCGGGTTGGTGAGCAAAGCGAAGAAGTCAGCCATCTCAGCCCGGCCGTCACGAATGACGTACCCCACCGGTTCTTGCATGAACGAGTTGGCAATCAAGATCCACAGGGCCGACAGGTTGGAGCCAATGGCCACCAACCACATAACCGCCGCGTGTAGTGGCCGGGAGAGCTTATCCCAGCCAAAGATCCAGATACCCAGAAAGGTTGACTCCATGAAGAAGGCCAACAGAGCTTCAATCGCCAGAGGCACGCCGAAGACGTCGCCCACGAAACGGGCATACTCCGACCAGTTCATGCCGAACTGGAACTCCTGTACAATGCCGGTTACCACCCCCATGGCAAAATTGATCAGGAACAGCTTGCCCCAGAACTGAGTCAAACGTTTGTAAGTCTCATCTCCGGTCCGCACATACACAGTCTCCATGATAGCCACCAGGATGGACAGGCCCAGAGTCAAGGGGACGAAGAAAAAGTGATACACGGTCGTGGCGGCAAACTGCCATCGAGCCACCGCCAGGGGATCTATAGTTACTTCCATTATGCACCATCCTCCTTGTTCCGAGAATAGCCTGGCAGGACGGGCTGGTAACCCGTCCTAGGGGAGAAACTTTGATTTTCTGAGCACCCGTGGGGGAATGACCATCGCTCCTAGGGCACGTCTGAGGACCGGAACGAGACCCACTGGTTCCGGCGCAGCAGTTGGGATATGCCGCTTGATTTGACTGGCAGCACCCGGGCGTTAACGAAGTAGTCAAAGTCAAAAGCGGTACGCTGTTCAGGGGTAAGGCCTGGCACCGGCATCAATCGGGCGCTGAGGGGCTTGTCGAGCACCAGGGCTACTGTGGCCACGTCGAGCAGAATGCCTGCCAATTCATCAGCACTGACATCTCCGGGCAGGGGTACAGTATCGAGGCCCGCCCCACACACCGTAGAGTAGAGCAATAAACTATCTAGGCTATATAACTGATTATCCGCGCTGGCGGCCAGTACGCTGTCTTCCAGTACCGGGAACATCAAGCCTGAATAGCCACAACTCGGATAATCAACTTGGCGCAGACAGTCGACCAGGAAAGCTGCGCCAAACAGCGTTCCCGAGCTACCAAAGCGGTCAATGCCCAATCGCTCAATGGCAGTGCCAACGCTAATCGCCTGGCCAGGGTAGGGGGCCAGGGAGAAGTCAATACCGCCGAAGCGCACGTTGTGTTCGTCCACCAGCTGATCCGCCACGTCCAGGATTCGGGCAGCGGCAGCCTGGAATGCGCTTATCAGATTATTGCGCGCCTCCTCTAAGGTGTGGGCATTCTCAAAAGCGGTGACGGCCAAATCAGCCGCTTCGGTGGCGAAGGCAAATCGAGGGGGGCCATCATCATGATAGGCAGCCGGGAAAAACGCAGCCCCAGGCGGGCAATTGGCCAGGGTCGCAAAACGCATCGTCCCAAAACCTTGCGGCGTGGTCCGGGCCACCTCCTGAATCACCTCAGCGCTGGCCTGGATGGCAGCCAGGTTGATGCCTCGCTTCCGCGAGGCCAGGCTGGCTGTGGCGAACACTCGCTGAGTATGACTGAGCACCTCGGGTAGGCGATAAACGGGCGAAAGCAACGCAGCCGGCTGGTCTACCAACGCCGGGCCAATAGAGACATAATCAATGTCCTGGTCGGCACAAGCTGCTTCTAAGGCCTGGGCCATATCAACCACCAGGCTGGCCGTGGGATCACCCAGCACCTGAGTGAATGGGGGCGTGGCCAGGCGCACCGTCTGGGTTTCCAGGCCAGCGTCCTGGAGTGTCTGCCGAGCTGACCTGAGGAAGCGACCTATAGCGATGATGCTCCCTTGGTCAAAGGGGTAGGTCATAGGGGAAAAGTAGGTAACCGATCGAACCTTCATGTGGCACTCAGACCCCTTGAAGAGTGATTTACAGCACAAAGTATACTCGACTTTAGCAGAGTAGGCAACACGCTTGATCGCATAAATGCTTCGTGGTACAATTGACTGGTCTTCATTCCCCACTCTATGACCTGGTGAAGCAGGTATCAAGATCATGACCAAGATCCTGGCGATTGAGACTTCGTGTGACGAGACAGCAGCCGCTGTTGTTGAGGATGGGTACCACATTCATTCGAACGTGGTTGCCAGCCAGGTCGATATACATCGGCGATATGGAGGTATCTTTCCCGAAGTAGCCTCCCGCCAGCACATATTGGCGTTGCCCACGGTGATTCAGGACGCACTGAGCGGGGCAGGGGCTGATTGGAAAGACCTGGATGCAGTGGCCGTGACTTATGGGCCAGGCCTGGCGGGAAGCCTGTTGGTAGGAGTGAACGCAGCGAAAGGAATCGCACTGTCGCTGGGTCTGCCACTAATCGGCGTCAACCACCTGGCAGGACATCTCTATTCCAACTGGCTCAAAACTAACCACGAGGTGCCAGTGCCCAGCTTTCCATCTGTCTGCCTGATCGTTTCTGGGGGACACACGGAGCTGGTTCTGGTACGCGGGCATCTGGATTATCAGGTGCTGGGACGCACACTGGACGATGCAGCCGGTGAGGCGTTTGATAAAGTGGCTCGCTTGATGGGGCTGGACTATCCAGGCGGGCCGGCGATCCAGGCAGCAGCTGAGAAGGGCAATGCGAAGGCATTCGAACTGCCGCGGGCCCGCCTACGTGGCACCTTTGATTTTAGCTTTTCTGGCCTCAAGACGGCTGTGCTACGCATCGTCCAGCGCTATATGAACACGATACAGTCGCCAGCCAACACGGCGGTAATCCAGCTGCCTCTGCATTCACTGCCAGTAGCCAACCTAGCTGCCAGTTTCCAAATGGCTGTGGTCGACGTGCTGGTCGAAAAGACCTGCGAAGCAGCCAAGCATTTCGACGCGGCCGAAATCCTCATCGCAGGTGGGGTGAGCGCCAATGCGAGCCTACGCCACGAGATGACCGCTCGTGCCGACCGTCCCGTGCGCGTGCCTCCCCTGTTCCTGTGCACCGACAATGCGGCTATGATCGGTGCTGTCGCGCATCACTTATTCCTAGCGGGTGAATGCGCCAGACAGGATCTGGACGTAATTCCCAATTTACGCTTGGACGAGAACACCAAAAGCTGATTGCTGATGAGCGTCACTGTCCGCATCTTGATGATTGGCCTGGGCAATCTAGGCCGTCGCTTTTGTGATTTGCTGGTCGAGAAGGGACCACACATCCAGGCACACTATGGCCTGCACCTCCTCCTAGTTGGCGCGGCCGACAGCCGCGGCATAGCCTACGATCCCCAGGGCCTGGACCCCGCCCTTCTCTCCGCGATCAAAGAGACCGGCGGCAGTGCAGCCGACCTGCCTGATGCAAGCCAGCCAGGGGTACAAGCTGCCGAATTAGTGGCCCAAGCAGAGGCGGACTTGCTGTGTGAGGCATCGCCAGTCAATCTGCGGCAGGGAGCCGAGCCAGGCCTGACCCATGTGCGGCTGGCCCTGGAGCGCGGCCTGCACGTGGTGACGGCCAACAAGGGGCCGATGGTCCTGGCCTACCAGGAACTTCACAGACTGGCAACTGGCCAACATGTGCAACTTCGCTTCGATGGGACCGTTGCTGGCGGGCTGCCTGCTGTCTACATAGGCCAGCGCGACCTGAGGGGGGCGGACGTCCGGCGCATTGAGGCAGTCCCGAATTTATGTACCGGTTACGTGATGGAGTTACTGGCCGACGGGCTGGCCTGGCATGAGGCGCTGGAAAGGGCCCGTGCCGAGGGAGTTCTGGAAGCAGACCCGGCCTTCGACCTGGATGGGTGGGACGCAGCCGCCAAATTGGTCATTTTGGTCAACGCGATCATGGATTTCCCCGCTCGCCTCGAAGACGTGCAGCGAACCGGCATCACCCAGCGGGACGGGACAGCAGTGCAGGCGGCACGCAAGCAGGGGAGGACTTACAAACTGCTCGCCACCGCCGAGCGCCTCGCCGATGCTCAAGTCAGCCTGCGGGTGGCCCCCACCCTGTTGCCAGCCGATCACTTCCTGGCTGGCCTGGGCCGGAAGCACATGGGGGTGGTCTACCATACGGACATATACGGCACGCTGATGGCGGCCATTGAGGAGCCCTCTCCTTTGCCCTCGGCTGCTGCTATGCTGCGCGACATCCTGGACCTGTACTCCAGATGATGGTGTGGGTTTCCCGCTGCCGCTTCCCAGATCGGGCACATGACCAGGAAACCTGGCCTGGCATTAAAACCCACGGGTTTTCATCCGATTAGGCCACGGCCCAACGGCTCAACTCCACTGTATCGCCTTGCATGAACGGCCTATAGCCGTCTTCAAGGAAGGGGCTGCCGCTACCGGGGATTTCATCGCCCCCCGCCCAATCGTAGCCTGGCCTACGCACAACGATTGCTCAACGATCAAACTCGCTATGCCTATATGCAGGCCGTCTGCGAGTCACCCAGCTGACAAATTAAGCACACAGGAGTCCTGGAGGTGTCATTATGAGTAAGCTCAACACGCAGGTTGCCATCGTAACGGGCGGGGGCACTGGCATAGGCAGGGGTGTCGCTCTAGCCTTGGCTGGCGAGGGAGCAAAGGTTGTGGTCTGCGGCAGGCGGCTGGAGCCGCTGGAGAGTAGCGTTGCGGCAATACGAGGATTAGGCGGAGATGGGCTGGCCGTTCAGGCCGACGTTTCCAATGCTGAGGATGTAGACCGGCTGACAAAAACAGCGTTTGAAACCTACGCTACGGTCGACATCCTGATCAACAACGCCGGTATCGGCGGCTCAGGCTACATTCACAAACACGATATCGAGACCTGGGATCGAGTGATGGCGGTAAACCTGCGCGCTCCGTTCCTCACGGCGCGGGCTGTGTTACCGCTCATGCGAGAGCAGCGACGTGGGCATATTGTCAACATCAGCTCCGAGTCCGGCCTCGAATACTACCAGGGTAACGGCGCATACGGCGTGGCCAAGCACGCGCTTAACGCCATGGGAGAATACATCCAGCGCGAAAATCAGGAATTGGGGATCCGGGTAGATACCATATGCCCCGGCATGGTGGTCACCGAAATGACCGAGGGCAGTCGAGGCCTGGATCACGCCAAATGCCTTTACCCGGAAGATATCGCCGACCTGGTGCTCTGGTTGGTAACGCGAAGGCCAAATATCAAGATCGGTCGCCCAATCCTGATACAGACTATGGAGAATCCGTGGCAATAAACTGCCTGGCAGGCAATGGCCACCAAATGATGAATGCAACGGATCATCACGGCAATAGCTTGCAGCGCATCCCCCTCGCCGCGTTGTTGCAGGACTCTCTTGAAGACTTCGTAAAGACTAAGCGAGGGCACGATGAGATCGGAGGTATTCTCAATCGCAGGGGCAAACAAGTCCACATTGGGGCCCTCAGCGAAATACTCGAGCCATCCGCTGGAATCAACAACGTTCATACTCGATCCGGCTCCCTATCCACTGTCGTGTCGATTCCTTTGAGGAATCCTCGGGCCTCCTCGACGGACCTGACAGGGACCATCTCGATGCGGTTGTCATACAGAATGACTTTGACTTTCTGCCCAGGCCTTACACCAAGCAGTTTGCGGATTCTGCTAGGAATACCCACCTGGTACTTGGGCGAAACGGTCACAGTCTCCATACCCTCTCCTGAACGACCGATCTAATGTAATACATGGTCTTAAGGTATCATACCATAGAGAGATAGACAATGGTTCAGCACCGTGGCGACATTAAGCTGCGGCGCGAGGGTTCGTCCCACCGCCCTGCGCTTGCTCTAGCCGGACGAAGTGCCGGGGAGGAGAAATCAGGCGGTGAGAAGTCGGGCAACGAGGCACGCCACTCGGTCAGCCAGTCTTGTATGCAGTCAACTAATTCGAACATCAGGATGACGACTTCTAACGGTAGCCAGTGCCAAAAGTGCCACCTTTATCGAATTCCTAACCGATTCTTGGTAATGGTGGTCAAAGGTGTTCTCCCGTCGATTGGCGATGGCCGCGCAGATTGCTCCTGCCCAGTACCCCAGCCCGCCCAGAAAGTGGATCAGGAAACTGGCCTCCATCTCCATATTCTCGATACGCTGGCCACCCAACCTCGGATCGTATTCGGCAAGAATCCTGTCCAGCCCTGGAACGCTGGGCTTCAGTCGAGCGATGTCACGGCCTTGGGGAGCAAAAAAGCCGCTATTTGAGGCCGTCAAGCCGAGCTTGGCCGGCACTCCAAGGCTTGCAGAAGCCTCTAGTAGTGCCTCCACCAGGGTCGGCTCGGCTCGAGAGACATATGGGTGAATTTTCCCGTAAAACCGAGACTCTGTACTCATCGAACGTCTAATAACATGCTCAAGCTCCTGCTCGAGTCGCTCGCATATCTGATCTGGATAAGATGCCTCATAAAACAAACCAGCATTGTCCATACCGATCGCATAAGAGGTAATTATTGGGGTGCCCAGCTCTGTTGATGCCTGGAGGCCCCCAGAAGTTCCCACTCTTAGGACATGTAGCCTTGGAAAATCGGACTTGCGCGTTCGTGTCTCGAAGTCAATTTCGTTAAGCGCAACCAGCTCCCCGACAACTATCTCAAGAGAGGGAGTCCCGATCCCGGAAGTTGCTGCGGTGGCTTTCACCGGCGAAATGATGGTTGCTTGCTCTCCGGTAATATCTGAGATTCCGGTGACAGTAACCAGCCCCCGATGCTCCTGCTCAACTTCCAGGTCACGCAAGAATGTTGAACCAATCATTTCAGCGCGTCCGGGGTCACCTACCAACAAAATGTCGGGAGCTATCTGCCCCTGTTTGAGCTGAAGATGGTAAATTCGCCCATCCTCATCAATTGGCAAATCTGATGCTGTGTATGGCGCTACACGAGAAGACAGCGCAGCAGGGTGGCGAGCACTCACGTCATCCAGTCGGTCATTCACTGAAAGGAAGCCCTCCTCTCTCAAGAGATGTTATCGACCCTGTGTAGGAATATGTATAGCTTTTGGGGAGCATCCAGATAGGTCTCAGGACAATAGCCAAGAAACCACAGCGCCCCGAAAAGGGCGCTGGAGGCAGCTCAGCCCAGCCGTTTGCAGATAACAATTGTCTGGTCATCAGCCTGCTCGGCCGGCCCCAAAAACCTCTGAACCGCATCTCGAGTCCGCTGAATGATCTCGCGAGCCGGGGCCAAGCGGTAGCGGCGGATCACGGCGAGCATCCTCCGGACGCCGAACTCCAGGTCGGCGACGTCACGGGCCTCGGGAATCCCGTCGGTCAAGAGCACCACAACGCCACCCGGAGCGAGTGGAATTGGCCTGGTCCGGCGGAGCGAAAGATTGGGAAATAGACCGATTGGGAATCCGTCGTTCTGCAGTTTACGCAGCATCCGGCCCTGCGGGTCAAGGATGTAGGCGGGCCAGTGCCCCGCGTTCGCGCAGTCCAGCGTGTGGCGTTCCGGATCCAGTCGAGCCAGAAACGCGGTGATGAAGCTGCCGCCTGCAAGGTCTGGTTGGATCTGGAGGTTCAACTCTCTAAGCACAGTCTGCGGATCGGACTCATAGCGGGCGATCGAGCGCAAGTAGGCCCGAGCTTCAGCCATGATCAGAGCAGGCCCCATGCCATGGCCGCAAACGTCAGCGACAATTATACCAATCGTATTATCCGGCATGCTGACGTAGTCAAAATGGTCGCCGCTCGTGGCTGCCGCAGGGAACACCGCGCCAGCAATGTCGTAGCCGGCGATTTGCGGTGGCTGGATGGGGAAAAGATGCTTCTGGACCTTGCCCGCCAGGCGGTGCTCAGTTTCCTGCTCTTGGAGGCGGATCCTCTCGGTCATGTCTTTGAGTACAGATACGAAATGCGCGATCTGCCCCTCGTGATCCTTCATCGGTGTGATGGTCTGCTCCGCGACAAACAGCGCGCCGTCGCGCTTGCGATTCACAGTCTGAGCACGGAAGGCCTCGCCGCCGAGAACCGTTTCCCACAGCCGCTGGTAGTACTCGGATGGCATCTGGCCAGATTTGAGAATGCGCGGGGTATTGCCCAGGGCTTCGGCATACGTAAAGCCGGTGATCGCCTCGAAGGCTGGGTTGACATACTCAATGACGCCAGTTTGGTCGGTGATGAAGACGGCATCCGCGGTCTGCTCAACAGCGCTGGAGAGCTTCTTCAGCTCGCTGAGGGCTGCACGTTCGGCGGTCACATCATTGATGATCGTCAGCACTAGGTCGGGATCGATCGAAACGTAGGTAACGACCAGGTCTTTCACCTCGCCGGTACTCCGAAGTCGATATCCCGGCATCTCGCGGGTGAACCGGCTCTTCTCCTGGTAGCACCGCTCGATGTCGGCAACCACCTGACCGCCCTCAGGATACATGGCGCGAAGCCCACGGCCCAAAAAGCGCCGAATGGCGGCGTTGGTATCGGTCTGGTCAGCTTCGTTGTAGTCGATCAGGACGAAGTCGTCCTCCTGTCGCCGCCAGACGTAGGTAGGAACCGGGAAGGTTCTGAAGAGAAGATCGAACCGCTCTTCGCCAATCTTGATGCGCTTTTCGGCCGCGATCCTGTCGCTGATGTCCGTGATCAGGCAAAGAACCCGAGTAGCGGCGTCGATGCTGCACGGGCTGAGGCTGACCTCAACACGAAAGTCGGTTCCGTCCTTGCGGCGACCAAGGAACTCACGCCCGAAACCCATGGGCTTCTTTACAGGTTGCTGCATGTATTCTGCACGATGCTCTCGGTGGACCCGCCTTAAGCTCGGGGGAAGCAGCACGTCGACCGGCTGGCCGATCAGCTCGTCCCGACGCCAACCAAAGAGCAACTCCACTTGCCGGTTGGCGAAGTGGATCAATCCAGCATCATCGACGACAAGAACACCCTCAGAGGTCGCCTCCAGAAGGGCCTGCGCCCATGCCGGATCCTGGCCCTCCGCTGTGCGCAAGCCGGGCACGGTCTGGTGCCTGGCAGCATCAGTGCCCGATGGCGTCTTCGATGGCAACTGCGGGCGACCAGGCTTGGATCTCACGTTTCTCTTCCCCATTCCTGCGCTCCTGCCAAACTGAAAGAGGTTGCTGATTTGAGATCACAGAAATCTGATTACTTCATCTCAACGGGTGTCCGACGGCCTGGTCCATCGGCCATGCCCAACAGGCAGAAGAACTTCGGAATAACATGCCGTTCAGATACGGTACACAGAATTTTGGTCCAAATGCGCGGCTTCAGACTGTTTGGAATCTGGACTGACTCACAAGCTCGCCAAGCCCTGATTGTACAGTAAGTCGCCCTCCCAGCCAACTCAGATGAGGCGCCCCTGAAACAAAAACCTGGAAGGCCGCTCAATCAGGTGCACGACGCCGTCTGCCTCAAACACTACTCCATATGCAGAGTACGACAATGGGAAGCTTGGCTTGGCACAAGCTGCGGGGTCCTATTTGGTCTATTCAGGCCTTGTTCATATAATACCCTATTACGTCAGCTTTCTTGCGGATAGTAGCAAGCCAGCAAGGCCCAGATGAGAGGCGGTCAAGCGACGGATACAACGCCATAGCTACCAGCCAGCCCCGATATCGGATATGGCTGCTGGACAGGAGTTGGTGAGGTATGGGTCAACTCAGGAACAAATTGCTGTCACTCTTCAACATTCTCCCTAGCGAGGGGAACCTGGTATTGCTGGTGCTGGGGTATGCCATTCTTCTATATACGGCTAACGTCCTGGCCCGGACCGCCAGCTATGCCCTATTTCTGGCGGAGTACAATGCGCAAACCCTTCCCTATGCCTATATTGGTGTCAGCATATTCGCCCCTTTGGTCTCGGCGGTCTATTTGAGGCTGAATCAACGCTTTTCGCTAGCCGGCGTGCTGGTTGGGATTCACGCTTTCCTCTTAGTGACGCTGGCCGCCTACTGGCTGGGCCTGGGGCTGACGGCAGCGCCCTGGCTGCTCTTCAGTCTGCCCATTTATTTTGGCGTGAACAATAGCCTGACCATTTCTTCGTTTTGGAACCTGCTTGGCCGTATCTACAACTTGCAGCAGGGCAAGCGACTGTTTGGCCTGCTTAGCTCCGGTGAACACGTGGCCACCATCGCCACAGGTTTCATCGCGCCCGTATTAGTAAGCTGGCTGGGCACGCCGAACCTTTTCCTGGTAGGCGCCCTGGTTATGGCGCTCACGCTGGGCCTGCTCATTTTCATCGTCCGGACCAACGCCGGGCAGATGAGCGCCACCGCCGACACGTCAGAGGACAGTAGCACTCAGAAGCAGGTCGGTAGCTTGCTTGCGGATAGCTATGTATGGCTCATCTTCAGCCTGTCCGCTCTATTCGTGGTGGGCATCTACTTCGTGGACAACATCTTCTTCAGCCAGGTCGAAGCTCGCTTCCCCACCGAGGATGAACTAGCTAGCTTCATAGGCATCTTCTTCGGGGTAATGGGCGTGGTGAGCCTCTTGATTCAGGCCTTTGTGGCCAGCCGTGTACTCAGTCGCTTCGGAGTGCGGGCCATGATCATGGCCACGCCAGCGGGCCTGCTGATCAGCACCATCTTATTCAGCCTGGTTGGCACCTTTACGGAGTGGATGCTGGTCCTCTTCTGGTTGGCCGTCGCTGCAAACTTATATCGGTTGATCCTCGACGCCGTCGACAACACCGCCGTCAATATCATGTACCAACCACTCCCGGCGCAGCAGCGAACTCAGGCTCAAACAACTGTGATCGGCATCATATATCCGGTGGCCATTGGCTTCACGGGCCTGGCTCTCTTATTCTTGTTCAAGGTGCTTGGCTTTACACCAGTACAAGTGACCTACGTGTTGCTGGTGATTGTAGTCGTCTGGCTGGCAACGGGCGTGTCACTGGGCCGGGCCTATCCAAGGCGACTGCAGCAAGCCCTGAAGCAACGTACTTTGAGTGGCATAGCTATGCCACGGCCGGACCGATCCAGCCTGGCTGTCTTCCTGCAGGGCTTGACCAGCCCACACGTGGGAGCAGTTGTTTACTCTTTGGATATGCTGGAAGAGATTGCCCCCCAATCTTTGGTGACCTGTTTGCCTGATTTGCTGGAGCACGCCCAGCCTGAAGTGCGTCAGGAGGCGCTGCGACGCATCGAACGCCTGGGCTTGACAGCTACACTTGAAGCCGTCGGACGCCGGCTGCAGTTGGAGACCTTACCGACCGTGCGAGCCGCGGCCCTGCGTACCTTGGCCGTCTTGGGCAAGGGCCAGACCATTGAACAGGTGTATCCCTACCTTGAGGATACCGATCCCCAGATCAGGCAGGGGGCCATGGTGGGATTGCTGCGGAATGCTGGGACGAAGGCAGCCCAGGTGGCTGAGGAACGACTATCCCAGTTGGCCGCTTCCACACAGCCAACCGAGCGCCTGCTGGCTGCCCAGGTGATGGGCGCGGTAGAGGCATCCCATACCGAGCAGCTGCTAGAGCAATTGCTCAACGACGAAGACCTGGCGGTGCGCCGGGCAGCTCTGATGGCTGCTGGTCAGACTCACTTCCCGCAGTTATGGGCATTGGCGGTGGCTGCGCTCGCCTCGCGCCAGACGCGGCGAGCGGCAGCGGCGGCGCTGGTCTCGGTTGGTGAGCCGGCCCTATCGACGGTACGTGACGCCTTTGCCCGGCCCGACCAGGACCGGGAGGTCTTGATGCAACTGGCGCGGATTTGCGGGCGGATTGGCGGTGATGCCTCGATATCCCTGCTGCGGGACCATATGCGCCACCCCGACGATGGCGTAAGAAGCCAGGTATTAGCTGCCCTCACCCAATGCCACTTCCAGGCCAACGCGCATGAACAGACAATGATCCAGGAGCAGGTCGAGCAGGAAGCAGCGCAGGCCGTTGCCGCGCTAGCCTGTCTGGTGGATATCGGCGATGATCCAGCGGCAAGCTTGTTGGCGGGAGCCCTGAGGGACCAGGTGACTCAATATCAGGCAAACATCTTTATGCTACTCTCGTTTGTTTATGGCGCCCGGACACTGCTGCGGGCCTGGGATAGCTTGCGTCCAGGGGCCCAGGTTTCTGGTGAACAGCGGGCTTATGCTCTGGAAGCTGTTGATGTCCTGGTTGCCAGGGAGCTCAAACGAACTATCCTGATTCTGGCAGATGACCTTTCCCCCGTCGATCAATTGCGGCGCCTCAGCGCTGGGTTCCCTCAGGTCAGTCTGGGCCGCGCCCAACGTTTACAAACCTTAAACGCCGAGCCAATGGTAGCGCACCGGGCCTGGATCAAGGCGTGTGCCTTGTACACAGCGGGGATGTCTGGACTCTCAGGCGATGAGATGGTTCAAGAGATTGCCTCGAGGTTACAGTCGGACACTGATTATCCCCTGATCATAGAAACGGCCGTATGGGCCCTGGCCAGGCTGGGGCGCTATCTGCCTGAACCAGGCCAAGCTTTTGTCCAGCGCTTGAGATTGGACAGACACGACGGTGAGCGCGCGTTGGCTACCATTGAGAAGATCGTGATCTTGAAGAGAGTCAGTATTTTCTCTCGGACACCAGATGAAACCTTGGTGGACGTGGCAGGTGTTCTGACGGAGGTCAGATTAAGAAAGGGAGAAACAATCTTCGAAAAGGGGGAGCAGGGCGACAGTATGTATGTCGTGGTTGATGGCCGGGTGCGGGTCCACGATGGAGACCGCACCCTGAACCATTTGGCAGAGGGGGAGGTCTTTGGCGAGATGGCAGTATTGGACCCAGAACCCCGGCTGGCGACGGTGACTGCCGTGGAGGATACCCACCTGCTGCGGCTGGATCAAGAACCATTTTACGAGTTGATCGAGGAGCGCATCGAGGTAGCCCGCGGCATCATCCAAGTCTTGTCACGCCGCCTGCGGGATCTGGTGCGAGACTTGGCCGAATTGCGTAGGCATCCCCAGGCTGTGCAAGTCGAACCCAAGGGGATACAGGGGCAGCAGATCAAGGGCATTTACGGCGTGCAAGCCGATCTATCCCCCATTGAAAAAGTGATCATCTTGAAAACGGTGGATATTCTGACCGGGACCCCAGACAGCATTCTAGCCGAGATAGCAACTCTTCTGAAAGACGTGCCACTCAGGGCAGGCGACACGATTTTTCAGAAGGGCAGCCCGGGAGATTGTATGTACATTATTGTTAGCGGCCGAGTGCGGGTGCACGACGGGGATCACACCCTCAACTATCTGGGAGAAGGAGATGTCTTTGGCGAGATGGCCTTACTGGACCCTGAGCCCCGATTAGCCTCGGTCACTGCAACCGAAGACACCCGCTTGTTGCGACTGGACCAGAGGCCGTTCTATGAGCTGATAGAGGACCGCATCGAGGTGGCGCGGGGTATCATCAGGGTTCTATCACGTCATGTGCGCCATCGGGTACGCGACATCACTGATCTAAAGGCCCGCCTGGAGATGGCCCCTTCACAGGTCGAGGATTAGGAAGTGACGGTGGCTGGTAACCAAAAGAAAAACATATCAAGTCAATCACTCTTCGTCGGCCACTTGGCTTGCGCCGGCAATGGGATGCGCCGGGCGAGATGCGAAGCGTCTTGCCTATCGAATGAGCTCAGGCGCGCCACGAGTGACCCCACGAGTCCATCAATTCAAAGCGCTCACAGATTGTGCTTCTTCCGTATGGCTTGGATGTCTTCAATATGCCCCTCTAAGTGTTGCGTCTGCATCTCCACCACCTCCCGAACTGAGGTCGCTTCCTCCTCCCCATCCGGTAGTGTTATCAAAGTGTATTTCTCCCAAGCACCGGGCATCTGGTGCAACAACTGCGAAATGTGACGCCGATTCGCTCGAAACAATGCGAGTGATGGTTCTACCTCTCGCCCTGCATATGTCCAATTGTCTGCCCATTCAGCCTGTGGCTTTTCCCAATACCAGCAATAACTGAACAACCCTCTGCTGTCTCCCAACGCTGCTTTGATGCACATACTCCATAGGTCATCGCCATCAGCTACGTGATGCACGATCTGGCGAATTGTCCAGCTATCAGGCGTCTTGGCTACATCAAGACTCGCCTCTTCAAGGTCAGCAAGAGCAGCTTCGAGTTGTTCTGGTCCTTCAGTGTAGCGTTTGAGCAATGCCTGCAAGTCAGTCATAGTTATCCTCTCCTGTGTGTGAGTGTGTTTGAGAAGCCGCATAACGCTTGAATTAAGCCGAGCCGCCGAGCGGGTTCGGCTTGAACGAAGTGCTGGCTGGCACGCCACAGCGTGAGGTAATATCTTAAAGCTTGGTCAATTTGTTTCCTCATCGAATGTACTAATCATTTAATCCCTTTCCATTGAGAATCTGCTGCATACATTTTTCAACCCTTGCCTCCCGAGTTTTGGATTGTTTGGGTGCAGAAAAATAAAGAAGGTATGCTCTTTGCCGTCCCGGCGTCAACGCATCAAAAGCAGTTTTCAAGGCAGGGATTTCATCTAATTTGTTTTGAAATTCTTCAGGAACCATGAATTCTGTAGTCTTCTTAAAATTCACTTTCAAACCGGCTCTTTCCACTTCAATGGCTTCATAAATATAGGCTTTCAAGATGGGTTCCATCTCAACTATTTCTCGAACACTAGTGAACCGAATCTGGCGCCCGGCCTGCGTATTCTCCCCAGGTCTGATTAGAATACCATTGGGATCCTTTAACAAGGCACCTTTGAAAAACCCAAGCGCACAGTATTCTTTAAATCCACTTATTATAACTATGTTACTTTTCTGAAACGTGTAACATGGCTGATACCACTTCAATTCTTCGGTTAGCTGACAGTCAAGAACGATCGTTCTCAATTTGGCCAATTCTTCCTGCCACTTTTTGGCTTTACTCAAATATACATCAACCTTAGGATCCATTCTGTTCATTTATTGATACTCCGAAAAAATCACATCCTGGCTCGAAAAATAGACTTCACGGCGCCATTCAGAGGCATCCCCCAATTGAAAGGTCTGAAACAATGCGGATTGCTTTATGAGATTATCACTGACCTGCTTCTCGCCCAGAAGCTCCAGGCGCCTGACAAGTTGTGCATCTCTGGCTAACGCCTGTTCAAAATACTTTCTATCAATGCGCAGCAAAGAGGACGGCTCGGCCGTCCGTACACTGGCATTGCGAACCTTCGCCCTCCCAGGGATTAAGGCTTGTTCACCGACATAGTTTCCCCTTCCCAGCCTGGCTAAAGCGATTTCCGTTCCATCCGGTTTAGTGGTGAAAACCTGTAAACTGCCCGTGACTACTAAAAAGAACTCAGTCCCGATTTCACCCTGGTTGATAATTTTCCAGTTAGTCGGTAATTGGATGTAATCTGCCGATTGCACGACTTGCTCTACTTCGGCAGCTGTGAGCCCCTCGAATAAACCTGTCTCAATTAAAAGTGAGTGAAACTCTTTCATAGGCCTTCTGATATGAAACACATTTTCAATACCCAATCCTTGCTGGTTTTAACTTGCCGATCGAAACCTGATGATTGGGCTGCGACTCCAAATATCGACAAAGCAGGCTCTGCCTCCGCAGCCCGAAATATCAAGATACCAAGGGGTGTTTCCCATTATACCTGATCGCTTCCTCGTGCTGTGTGATCTGCCTGCTCACGCCTACTTTCAACACTTCGCCGCAATGCCGAAACGTAGGTGGATGAAAAAGCATAAGGCGCATCTTGTAAGGAAGAAAGTCTTATCTGCTTGAAGAGATCAGAACCGCCAATCCTGGTGCGCCTTATCGTTACCAAAATAACTCCTTGAATGTTTTGTTACTAAGAAAGCGCCCAACGCCCCATTTTCACGCGCCGCCCGCAGACGCCCCCGCTTAAATGTGAGGTTGGAGCACAAACACCATGCCACTGGCAAACGCAACTTCAATTACCATTTCTTACCCCAACAGCGCAACCAGCCACAATCAAACACCCCCTCAACAAAAGCCAAGGTTGAGCGGTCGCGTGCAAAATGATTGTTAGCTTGGCCCGGTGGATGTAACGCTAGCTACTTTTGTAAGATCGCTTTTCTCCCTCTGGGCAATCTGAGATGTTTCAAACTTAAAGACTTCGCGACTATGATTTAAACACTCGCACGCTAACAGGCGCACTTTTCCCCTTCAATTCGAGTTGGCGTTGTTCCAAGTGTCC
>CP070811.1:4851459-4869623 GCA_020343875.1 Anaerolineales bacterium
GCCAGGTGGTGGTCGCCAGCGAAGGTCTGGAGATCGAATGGTGAACGAACAAACTACCCACCTCGTACAAACCGCCACGCTGTCCCAGGACCGGCTGCACGCGTTATACCAGATCATCCAGCGTATGCACTCGGTGTACGAATTGCCCGAGCTGCTGGATTTTCTGCTCGACCAGGTGTTGGAGCACACCGGCGGACTGCGCGGGTACCTGTTGCTGGCCCAGGAGCCGACCGCCGACGACGACCCATGCCTGGAGGTGAAGGCCATGCGTGGCCAGGAGCTCGACCAAGTGCAGGCCGATGCAGACGTGCTTGGCTGGGTCAGCCGGAGCGTGGTGCGGGACGTGCTCCAGAAAGGAGAGCCCCGGGTCATCGAAGACCTGCGACACGACGAGCGATACCAGGCATCCGTGGGCATTCTGTCTACATACTTCAAGTGGCAATCAATCCTGGCTATCCCCCTCAAGGCCGCTGAGCGCCTCATCGGCTTGATGTACATCGAACATCCGGGCCGCAACGCTTTCCCCTGCCCTGACCTGGACTTCCTGCACGCCTTTGCAGGCCAGGCCACGGTAGCCATTGCGCGGGCGCAGGAGAGCCAGCGTCGCATCCAGGAACTGGAACGGTTGAGCGAAGTCAGCCGCTCGGTGGTGCGCGTGCTGGATCTGGACCAGGTGCTCACCCGTATCCTGCACGAGGCGACCCAAATGTTAGATGTGGAGACCGGTTCGGTGCTGCTCCTTGACGAGCAGACCCGCGAACTGATCTTTCGCGTGTCGGTTCAAGAGGGGCGACCGGTTGAAATCTCGCGCCGGCTGAAACCGGGGCAAGGCATTGCCGGCCAGGTGGCTCAAAGCGGCCAGCCGGTCCTGGTGCCCGACGCGCGCCAGGATCCAAGCTGGTACGGCGAGGTAGAGGCTGAGTTTATCACCCGTTCGGTGCTCTGTGTACCGCTGAAGATAGACGATCACGTCATCGGCGTGTTGCAGGCTCTCAATAAGAAGGGGCCAGTTGGCTTCACCGAGCGTGACCTGACCCTGTTCAGCGCCTTCGCCACCTCGGCTACCGTGGCCATCGAGAACGCCCGCCTCTTCGCCGACGCCCGCCAGGCACGCGAATTACGCGTGCTGAACGAGATAGGCGCTGTTCTGGGCAGTAGCCTGGAGTTGGAAGCCGTCCTGGAAACCGGGCTGGCCAAAGCCCTGGAGGTGATCTGGGCTGAGGCAGGTGCCGTCAGCCTGCTGGATGGGGCGTCGGGCGAGTTGGTGGTGGCGGCCACCCGGGGCTGGCGGCGGGACAGTATGCCGGTGGGCACCCGCATTCCGGTTGACCGGAGCTTATCAGGCCTGGTCGCCACCACTGGCGAAGTGCTGGTCACCAGTGATGTGAGTGACGACCCCCGCCTGGCCATAGAAGCCTTCCGGGATGAGGGCGTGCAAGCCACGGTGTTGGTTCCTATGCGCGCTGGCGGCCAGGCGGTGGGCGTGCTCAGCGCCATGAGCTATACGCCGCATACGTTTACCAGCGAGCAGATAGCTGTGCTCTCGGCCATCGGGGGTATGTTCGGGGTGGCTGTGGAAAACGCCAGACTGTACGAAAAAGTGCGCTCCAACCTGATACAGCTTACTTATCTCAACGAGGTGGGCGGCGCGCTGACCGCTAGCCTGGACTTGGAGCAGGTCTTGCAGATCATTATGCAGGGAGTCACCTCCCTGGTCGGCGTCGAGCGAGCCTCCATCTTCCTGGTTGACGAGACCACCGGCGACCTGGTGCTGGAATACAGCGTCGGCGGGCACGAGTCGATACGGTTGCCTGCGCCCTGGCCGGGCATTGTTGGCTGGATAACCGTCCACGGAACACCCATCATCGCCAACGACGTCCAGCACGATCCTCGCTTTCTGCCCGACATTGACACCGCCACCCAGTTCGAGACCCGTTCCATCCTGGGCGCTCCGCTAAAACTCGACGAGCGGGTCATCGGCGCCATAGAGATGCTCAACAAGCTGGACGGCCCGTTCACCGAAAAGGACCGTGACTTGCTGGTTGGGTTCAGCAAATGGGCAGCCATCGCGCTGAACAACGCCCGGCTGTACCGAGAGTTAGACGAAGCCACGGAACGACTCTCCAGTGCCGAGGCGGTGGCAGTCATGGGCGATATGGCCCTCAACCTGACCCACCGCCTGAACAATCGCATCAGCATAGCCCGGGTCGATGCCACCCGCATCCAGAGTAAATGCCAGGATGAGTTGCGCAACCCTTACCTGGCGCAGAAGGTGGAGCGAATCCAACAAGTCGCCACCGAGAGTCTGGCCATCATCCGCCGCATCCGTGAGCCCTTCGAGATGGCAGATGTGGAGCCGCTAGACGCCTCGAGCTGCCTGGCCGAAGCACTGAGCACCTCCCAGGTCAAGCCCGGTATTGAAGTGGTACAAAGCTATCAGGACGACTTGCCTCCAGTGATGGCCGCCCGTGAGAAACTGATCGAAACCTTCTGCCACGTCATCAGCAACGCCCTCGAAGCGATCGGCGAGACGGGCCAACTAAGGCTGTGTACTCGTAGCCTCCCAGACGGGTTGCTGGAAATAATCATCGCCGACGACGGGCCGGGCATTCCGCCGGAGGTACAGGCGCACATCTTTGAACTGGGCTACACCACCAAAACAGACCAAGGCGGCATGGGCTTGGGCTTGTGGTGGACGCGTGTCTATGTGACCCGGCTGGGCGGGCAGGTGGTACTCGACAGCACACTCGGCCAGGGGACCGCGGTCAGCATTCGATTGCCGGCCGCACAGGAGGAGCCATCTTGAACTCTTCGCTGCGTGCGCTAATTGTGGAAGACCTGGAATTCTGGCAGGACATCCTGTGCGAGGGACTGACCGACGCCGGCTACTGGGTTCGGGTTGCCTCCAGCTACGTCGAGGCGCTGGAAGCCCTGGCCCAGAACGAGTTTGACCTGGTCGTGATAGACCCGGTGCTGGACGACACCAATCGCCGCAACCGGGATGGCCTGCGAGTCCTTCAATACATCCTTGATGATCGGTCTGGGCTGTGCGTGATCGTGGTTACCTCCTCGGATCCCGTGCGCATCGGTCACGAGGTGCGCCAGATGTCCCCAGACGTACCTGTGCTAAAGAAGGATGAATGGGACGACGACCGATTCCTGGCCGTCGTGCGCGATCTTCTGGCCGGGAAGGAGCGTTAAGATGCCCTCTGCCCACGTGCTAATTGTGGAAGACGAACCCGAATGGCAAGACATCGTCAACGAGCTTTTGGTCGACGAGGGGCATACCAGTCGCGCGGCGCCCACCTACGACAGCGCGCTGGCCTGGCTCGACCAGGAGTCCTTCAATGTCGTCTTCCTGGACATGATGCTGTACGAATTCGATTTGCCTGTACGTGGCGGCACCGGTTGGCAGTTGCTGGACTACTTGGTGGAACAGCGCCCCCGAACGAGGGTCATTGTGCTCAGCGGGCGGGCGACGGCAGGCGAGGCGGCCCGGTTGGTGCGCGATTATCCCATCACTACCTTCATTGACAAAGGTGAGGCAGACGTGGAGGCGCAGATTGTGGAGGCCGTTCGCCAGGCCATGCAGGCACCGTCACTGCGCATCCAGACCTTCGGCCAGTTCGGTATCTGGCGCGACGGGCGGCTGATTGACCCCTGGGAATGGGTCCAGGCTGAAACGATCGTCAAACTGCTGTTGACCCGTCAGGCGACTGATGGACGGGCCGTCTCCCCCGACGAACTCATCCAGTGGCTATGGCCCGGGTCGGACCCGGAAAGTGGGCGTAAGCTGCTGCTGCCTCAGCTCAGCAGCGCCCGCCGAACGCTGGAACCGGACATCGAGCTCAACGCCTCCAATTTCATCCTGCGCAGTGCGGATGGCTATTACTTTGACCTGGATGGCGACGTGAGCTGGGACGTGCGCGACTTCCGGCGGCTTGTGCGCGAGGCAGAGATGCGGCAAGGCGGCGGAGAGCTGGAAGCCGCCATCGCGGCCTACGAAGCAGCCCGCGATCTGTATGGGGGTGATTTTTTGGCCGAAGATCGCCACGCCCCCTGGGCCATCCCCCAGCGACGGGCGTTGCAGGACGAATACCGCGATGCGCTGGCCAGCCTGGCCGAGGCATACGCGGGGTTGGGACGCTACACCGATGCCATTGGTGCTGGCCAGGCTGCGCTAGAAGTAGACCCCCTCCTGGAGAGCGTCTATCGCCAATTGATGCGCTACCACTACTGCGCCGGCGACAAGCCACAGGCGCTCAAGGTATATCGTGACTGCCAGAAACTCTTCGATGAGTTATTCGGGGAAGGGCCTAGCCCACAGACCAAGCATCTCTTTGAGGCCATCTCCAACAACGCCCAGCTCGATGGCTAGGCGGTGGAGGGGTATCGGACCCAAGTCTGGCATACTTTTACAGATCTCATGGATGTTGACGGTCAAGATCGGTATTGTCATTTCGAACGCAGGGAGAAATCCTTCAGAAGGTTGCGTGCGAGCCGCAATACACAGTCAGGCCTTGACGGACTATGATACGCAGGTGCACAGCCTCTGATTTGGATACAATATTTGAGATCATCAACGATGCTGCGAAAGCATACAGGGGTGTCATACCTGGCGACCGGTGGCATGAGCCATATATGCCCTCCGAGGCTCTCGTGCGTGAGATCGAAGATGGTGTGATTTTCTGGGGGCTGGAGCAGGAGGGCCGCTTACTTGGCGTGATGGGTATCCAGGATAGAGGGGATGTCACACTCATTCGACATGCCTACGTGCGGACGGGCTTCCAGAAGCAAGGCATCGGCACAAGGCTGCTCCTTTACCTGGAGAACCTGACACACAAACCAATCTTGGTGGGCACATGGAAAGACGCACGGTGGGCCATCTCATTTTACCAGCGGAACGGGTATATCCTCGTGCCAGATGAAGAAAAGGATGGCCTTCTTCGAAAGTACTGGTCTATTCCGGAGAGACAGGTTGAAACATCCGTGGTCCTGGCAAACCAGAAGTGGGCAGCAGCCCAGCCAGGCCACGCTCCGCACGCCTGATCGCCGTGACTGATGGGCCTCATCAGGCCCGGCTGACTCTGAAACTGAGACTCAGCAGGTTGATACGGACTGGACAGGCCGGCTCCGCGGTGAATGCACCGTCGGCGCCGGCCTTTTTGTGCCCAAAAGGGGAAGCCCGGCCGATTGGCGGGGCTTCCAATGAAATTGTGATCAACGCTTGGAATAAATGGTCCTACAGGTTGGCGACGATGTTGCTGAACACGTTTCCGACGACGGGACCCAGCAGCAAGAGGATAGCGATGACCACGATGGCCACCAGCACCAGGATCAACGCATACTCAACCAGGCCCTGGCCCTTCTCACGCGGAAGGAATAACATCTGACGTCACCTCCTCTCTTTTCAGGATTATGCTACACTGTTAATTATACTACAATTTACTCACAACTGGCATAAATTTATCGTAAATTTTGGTGGAATTAATGCTGGTGTCAGGAGAAGCCCCGCCGATTGGCGGGGCTCCCAGAATGAAAGAGAACGAACGCTTGGAATAGATGAGACTACAGGTTGGCCACGACGTTGCTGAACGCGTTGCCGATGACCGGGCCGAGGAGTAGCAGGATGGCGATGACCACGATGGCCACCAACACCAGGATCAACGCGTACTCAACCAGGCCCTGGCCCTCCTCGCGCGGAGAGAATAACATTTGACATCACCTCCCTTCCCTCCAGGGGCATGATGGGTCCAGGGGTTTCAATCGTCAACCTATACTAGCACATAGCAGTTTGAACTTCGTATGAAAATGCTTTGAAATTCATATAAAAGCTTCAGTTCTACCCCGTAAGACAGCTAACCCATGGGCCTGGCGGGTCATAGTGGCTCTATCCGTTCATTTCTGTTACAATCGTGCCAGGGCTCTGGCCCGGACGAACTGCTGGCTGCTGTGCTCCCAACTATGAAGAGGAGAAACCCCAATGAGTGAGAATGGTGCAAATGATGAGTATTTGTCCGTGGACACCAACGTGCGACACTTTCAAACGATCCGTTTCGCGCAGCTGACCGTGTTTATCGCCATTTTGGGTGGATTGTTAAGCCTGCTCTTTACGTTTGCCTCGGGACTACCCACATGGCTAAGTCTCAGCCTCAAAGTGGGTGGTCTGGCCATAACGATTCTCTTCTGGATTCTCCAAGAACGCACAATGGTATACTGGAATCATTTTGTCAGACTTGCGGCTCAACTTGAGAAGGGATTGGGATACAGGCAATACAGCACCCGGCCACGCCAGGGCTTTGTCTCGGGTACGAACGCGATTCGGGGCTTCTTTCTTGTGGTGTGCCTGTTCTGGGTTGCGGCGATGATTTGGTCTCCGCTTTGAAGCCAAGTCAGCTTCTGCGCCGAGCGTTTTCCCTTGCTCCCAGCGGGTCTGGGACCCGCGCCTTTGGCCTGACTGGGCCACACACGGGGGTCCCAGACCCCCTCTGAGCATTCTATGGCAAGGCTGAGCCCTGCTCGGAGCGGGTCTGGGACCCGCGCCTTTGGCCAAACTGTGCCCCAGACGGGGGTCTCAGACCCCCTTTGAGCATTCTATGGCAAGGCTGAGCCCTGCTCGGAGCGGGTCTGGGGCCCGCGCTTTTGGCCGGATTCCGCCACACACGGGGGTCCCAGACCCCCTCTGAGCATTCGAGAGCGTTTGAGAGCATTCGAGCGCATTCGATGGGGCTTCTCCTAACCGGCCAGGGTCACTGCAGCCGGCCGGTTATCAGATTATTTGAAGCCTTGCTGGCGCTCTGAACAATGTCGACAACCCAGATTCCATCAAGGGCCCGATCTTTGACCGCAACCAGGGCGATCTTGCGGCCATCGGGTGAAATGTCCCAATCATTGTTGGCAATGGTCAGGTTGGTTCCCTCCGGGAAGAGGGGCCGCGTCTGCTTGGTGAGGACATGGTACTCGTAGAAGTCATGTGAAGCAGCACCAGGCTCAAACGGCACGTAAATCAAGCGGTAGTTGTTGCGCCAGCGATAGGTACCAAAGAAGGGCAGCTTACGCGGCGTGGGCTGCGGGACACCCAGGTCAAGCAGCCACAGGCCGTTCTTTTCGGCCTCCGCTTCGAGCCCAACGTAGTACACCAGGTAACGCCGGTTGGGGCTGAAGGCCAACCCCCGCATGCGGGGCCCTTCCATCAGCTCGGTCTGGGAGCCATCCTCCAGAGAATACTTGAACAACCTGATATCGGAAGTGCCCGCGAAGCCCTGTTCCATCAACAGCTCGTGATCCGATAACCAGGCGATGGGATCAGTTCGCTGCCCGCTGAACACGGCCTGCGCGTTCCCCCCCTCCAAATCGGCCAGCCAGAGCGTTTCCTCGCGGGAGTCTGAGGGCGCATCTTCATCGTAGGCGGTCCAAATCACACCCTGGCTGTCGGGTGTAAACCCGATACCGTGTTCCTGGGTATCGAACTCCCACAGCCGACCGTCCTCCAGGCGTTCGACAACCGCCACCCCTTTGTCCCGGTCGGGGTAGGCCATCAGCCTGCCGTCCGGGCTGTAGATACCCAGCCGCTGGGTAACCAGCTCAGGCGCCAGCCCATCCGCTGCCAAGTCCACCCCCCAGATACCCAGGGGCTCATCCAGCACCGGCTGGTCTACGAAACGCACCTGGGTTGAGGTCTGGTCCCAATAAGGATTGGTGCAGCAGTCCCCGCTGGTTACCTGTTGAGCGATGGGCGTGGAACGCAGCGAAGTGGCGATGGGAATCTGAGCCTGGCTGGGGCTGGTCTCCACCAGGCTTGCCCGGGTTACCGTCTGGGTGTCTTCCCGCTGGGTCCAATCAAAGGGCCAGGTATTCTCGAAGTCGTTGATGATCGGGCCACCCGTGCGTGCTTCCGGCTGATCGTACAAGCTCTGCCATTTGCGCGGCTCGGCCAAATCCCGCATGAAGCCACGCCCTGAGCTTCCAAACAGGGACATGCCATCCCAATCGGCCTCAATAAGCGCGGCCGGATTGTATTTGCGGACGTGCTTTAAGTCTCGAATCTCCAGGTGCACATGCGGCCGGCGATAACACCGCTCCGCAGAGTCACCCACCAAGGCCACCACTTCGCCCTGCTTGACCGTTTGGCCAGGGCGCAGGTCTGGGGCTTCCAACAGGTGGCCATACATCGAGGCGTAGCCCAATTCAGGATGATCGATCATCAAGTTGTGTGGCGCCGACCCAAAAGGCCCGTCAACTGCAAAGACCACTCCATCGGCAATGGCGACCAGCTGCGTGCCGCAAGGAGCCGATAGATCCACCCCAAAATGAATGCCCCCTGAGGCTCCGTAAAGCGTATGCCGCCGGTAATAGGCGCCGGTGGTGTTGCCGTAAGGCTGAGCCGGCAGCCAGGTATTCGGCCCTGGCGGCTCGGCGTAGGGCAATCGAAAGGGCCGCTCACCCTGAACCAGTGGCTCATCCGGGGGAGGCGAGCTGGCCTGAGCAGGTGCAGGGAACCCGCTTGGCAACTGACTGCTCGCCGCCAGGAGCATCAGGCCGACTATTAGGACCAGTATGAAACGTCTCGATCGTCTCTGCACGGAGTCTCTCCAACCTGGGTATCGTTCTATATCGATAAAGATTGGCAAGTAGTATACCAAAAATATCTCATTCCTCAAAATTGATTTGCAGGCGTTATCGCCAGCCGGAGGCTCTCTAGTCCCCAGTCCCAATTTGTGGCAAAAGAGCTGGCGTCTTATCCCTCCCCAACAAGGCGGCCGGCAGGCGCAACAGGACCCTCACGTTCAACAAGAGCCCAGCCGCCAGGTAGAAGACTGCTCCCACCATACCCCCGCCCGCGACCAACCATAAAGCGCCCAGCCCGGCCCGCTGGCCCACCCCCACCAGTCCCCCTACCGCCAGGGCCATGACCAAGGTGGCCAGCAGGATACGCCACCCAACGCGCAAGGTTTCCTTCCCCTCGACGCCCCCCCAGCGCCGGCGCAGGATGAAAAGCAACACCAGGACTTCGGCCGAAACCGCCAGTGAATTGGCCAGGGCCAGGCCGCCGTGTCCCAATGGTCCCATCATCAGCAGGGCCAACCCAATGTTGACGATGCCCGAGCCGGTTGCTACCAGCAGGGGGGTAACGGTGTCCTGCTGGGCGAAGAAGGCGCGAGCCGCCAGCTCCAGGCAGGCATGCCCGACCAGGCCCAGGGCGAAGAACCGCAAGGCCACGAAAACGGCTTCGGTGGCTGCCGCGTCAAACGCCCCGCGTTGGTAGAGAAGGGTCAATAGGGGGCGGCCCAGCAGGATCAAGCCGGCGGCGGCGGGTATGGTCAGCGCCAGGACAGCGCGCAGAGTTTCGCCAAGGGTATGCCGCAAGCCAGCCATATCTTTGCGTGCGGCCAGGTCAGCCAGGGTAGGAAAAGCCACCAAACCAAAAGCGGTGCCAATCAACGTTTCGGGGATCTGCATGGCGTCCCAGCCCCACTCCAAGGCGCTCACGCTGCCCGCATTCAGGCGTGAGGCCAGGTTGGTGGTAGCCAGCAAAGTTAGATGGAAGACACCCAGGTCCAGGATGCGGGGTCCCATCAAGACTGCCACCCGGCGCACGCTGGGCGAGTTCACAGCCAGGATCGGCCGCCACTCAAAACCGTAATAGACCAGGCCCGGAATCTTGACGGCCAGGTGCAAGGCAGCCCCGGCCACCGCCCCGATGGCCAGGCCGCGCACACCCCAGGTTGGGGCCAGCCACAACGCCCCGGCGATGATGCCCACCGGATACAACACCGGCGCCAGGGCCGGCAGCAAAAAATGCTTAAAGCCGTGCAGCACCGCACCCTGCACCGAGCTGATGCCAAAAACCAGCGTCGACAGCAGCACAACCCGCATAACCTCCGCGGTCGCTCTCTGCTGAGGGAGATCGAAGCCGGGAGCGATCAGGGTGCTCACCAACCATGGGGCAAACAGGGCCGCCAGCCCAGCAAAGAGACTCACCACCAGTAGCACCAGATTGGTGATGCTGCTAGCCAGGCGCCAAGCCATGGGCCGGCCATGCGTGGTCAGAACCTGCGCAAAAACTGGGATGAAGGCGGTGGCCAGGGCGCCACCCGCCACCACGGTAAACAGCAGATCGGGCAGCTTGAACGCAGCGTAGTAGGCGTCCAGTTCGGCCCCAATGCCAAATTGACGGGCGATTATGATATTTCTGAGCAACCCCATCAAGGCTGCCAGGCCAAAGGATCCGCCTACCACAAAGGTATTGCGGACGATGTGCCGCCAGGATGTTGGTTCAGATCGTGACAACGAACAAGTCCTAATTCCTGACTTCTAAGTCTTCTAGAGCCCTGGCGGCCTGCTCAAAACTGGGGTTGTATGCCAGGGCAGCCTGAAAATCCTGGGCGGCGGCTTGGGGCTGATTGAGGGCCTGGTAGGCCAGGCCACGGTAGTAATACAGCTCTTCCAGACCGCCGGTCGCCTTGAGAGTGGCCGTGGCCAGATCGATCAGCTCCTGATAGCGCCCTACGATCAGATAGGTCTCAAACATGTCAAACTGGTACCACAACATGCGATAGGGCAAGCCCAGCCGGCGGGCCTCGTCGAAAGCACCCGCCGCCAGGTTCGGTTCACCCAGGCGGGCATAGCTGGTGCCTATGTTGAACCAGGCCAAGGGATCGTCTGGGTTGGCGTTGGCCTCGGCCTGGGCAGTCAGCAGGGCCCCTTCGTACATCCTGCTCTGATCCCCCCGGGGCCCCAGGATAGCATACACCAGGCCCGCCCTGTCGGGCGGGAAAATGATCACGTAGGTCCGGTTGAACACCCGCCAAAAACCGTCAAACTCAGCTATGGGCAGCGTTACGCCGGCCCCGTGCAGGGAATCCTGGGCCCAAAACTGGTTGGCAGTCTCGTCATACCCGGTCAGCAATAGATAATGGCCCATGCCGCCGTTATCTTCCGGCTCGGCCCAGGCCTCAACCAAAACCGGCAGGTCATTGCTCAGGAAATGCTTGAGCAGGTCAAGGTTGCCCCCCTGCCCGGCCACGCCTTCAAAGCCCAGCCAGCGGGCATAGGCCACCAGCTCGTCCGGGTTGACGTTCTTGTCGTCCTGATTGGGCTTGAGGAAGCGGGCTGCCTCAACCTGGGTGTCGCCCTGGCCATAATAACTCAGGTTCATTGAAACGGTGGCCGGGCCGCAATTATTCCAGGTTTGCCACTCGTGCCCAAAGCCGGTTAACTTGACCTGGGCCGCGATGGGTTGCACCTGAGTTATGTTGGACTCAATCAGTTGCGCTCCGGCGCCCGGCCGCTCCCCTTTTGAGCCGCTGGCTTCGACCAGTTCGGTTTGCGGGGCCTGCGTCTCAGGCTGAGGGGTGGCCTCAGGTCGCGTCTGCAACAGGGTTTGGGCGTCGACCGCGGAGACGGCTGGAGGCGTGGGTAGAGCCGGCTTGGGGCGTACCTTGTTCACATAGGTTCGGGCATAGTAGGGCACTGCCTCAAGCCGGCGCCTGACCGGTTCCATATTGAGGGCCGTATAGAAGGCTAGACCCATAATCATCAGGGTGAGACTAAATAAAGCAAATCCCCTCAACGAACATGAACATCCGCTACGTCGCACGTGTTGGCTCCTAGTTCAACTAAAAACCCAAGATGATGGGCCATAGGGATGAGGCATTCCCCAACAATCCTGGATGCCCCCCTCGAAAGCAAGTCCAAGCTCTTATCAGCCCACGCTCCAAGTTACGAAAGCCGCTATTCGGTGCGGCTTAATTATACCAAGGCGACCCAAAAAGGACAATACGGCGGGTTGGCCTGGTCGTACCGGCAAAGACCAAGAGGCTACCCCTTGTTCCAGACCCCCGGACAACATAAACGCCGTCCGGCGGACCGGGCGGCGCGTGCTCAATGAGCAGGGAGGCATGATTGCTAATTGGGTTGAGAGAGGCGGGCAATTTGCCAGGCCAAGGCAGCCGCTCAGGTCGCTCAGGGTTCTGAAGCAGGACTCATCATATCACACTTTCTGGCTGCTATCAACTTCGCCTCGAACAAAGGGGTCTCTTAAGAAAGTGGTCCGCAATCGATACCCCGACCGTACCAGCACCAGGCAAGCTCTTGGCTTATATGGCGGCGACAGCAAAACCTAGCCCGGTAAGGAATCTCATTCTGGAGGCGTCAGTAGAGATGCACCGCCTGAATATATCCCGTCTTTATGTTGAGTTAATGAATTATGTCAACTTATCAGATCAAAACAACTGATAATGGTTGCGCTTCCAGAAAATCTCCAGGAATCTAAGCTTGCTCAATGAACGGAGCCGGATATAATATGCGTGGATTCTGCAAAAGAGTCCTGAAGGTGCAGCCAATATCGCTGCTGCTTACGACGGTACGAGAGTTTCGGGCGCTTCCTATGTAGAACCCTTAGGCAACTGGAAATCACTGAATCACGGTGATAATAGGAGAAGAACTATGTCATCCCCCGTCAAAACGATCACACCCCTTGGCCCGGTGTGGGAAACCAGAGACCCGTTTCTGTTCTGTGTCCATCATCAGGATGCCTTTCCAAAAGGTAACGGGCAGCTGGGCCCTGCAGCCTCACTGGAGGGGCGGGCTATGGGTCAAGACTTTGATCCAAGAGCCGATTGGCGTATGTACCATGGGCATCGAGTGCCCGGATTCCCCGAACACCCGCACCGGGGATTTGAAACCGTCACCATCGTACTGCAGGGGCTGGTGGACCACTTTGACTCCGCTGGCGCCAGCGGGCGATATGGGCATGGGGACGTTCAATGGATGACAGCCGGAAGTGGGCTACAGCATTCAGAGATGTTTCCTCTGGTGAATGAGGATAAACCCAACCCGCTGGAGCTGTTCCAGATCTGGATCAATCTGCCAAAGGTCAAGAAATTTGTCGAACCCCACTATAGAATGCTGTGGTCAGAAGATATCCCGGTGGTCCGTTCACGGGATGAGGATGGCCGCTTAACCAGCACGCGTATCATCGCCGGCGATTTAGGTGGAAACCAGGCGCCCCAACCAGCCCCAGACTCCTGGGCACGGGCAGCCGAAAACCAGGTCGCAATCTGGCTGATTGCCATGGATCCTCACGCAGAGACCAGCCTGCCTGCTGCTGGAGTAAGAACACAACGTTCGCTATTCTTTTTTGAGGGCCTTTCTATCAAGATTGGTCAAACCGAAATCCCCAGCTACCACGCGGCTGAAGTTCAGGGTGACCAACCCGTTTCCATCAAAAATGGTCCTGACGCCACCAGAATTTTACTGCTGCAAGGTAATCCAATCGCCGAACCGGTGGCTCAATACGGCCCCTTCGTGATGAATACCCGTGAGGAGATCCAGCAGGCTTATGATGATTTCCGGCGTACAAGATTTGGTGGCTGGCCCTGGGATAGACGTGATCCAGTGCATCCGGCTTCACAGGGAAGATTTGCCGAGTATCACGATGGAAGCATTGAAAGGAAGGGGTAATAGCGGTTGACAACGCCCGGCTTGAGTTCAGCCAGCACCCGATTTCCCAAGGACGATATCATGCGTGTCGAGGAATAGCAGGCCAACCTCGCCCAACCCGATCCGTGCCAGATGGACCAGCACGGTCAATTTTTGAGAAAGAAGACGCGATCACGCAGCACGACTGTCAGATCCAAGTCGCTATCGGCGTGCAAGTGGCCTGAATCAGAGGAACCAAAATCGACGCCCGGCAAAATCGTAGTGCGAGGGTAGGTGTACCATCTATCCGGGCTAGCTGCAGCGAGCTATCAGGCGTCGGCCAGGTCTATGGGGGGACTGGAACCCCGGCGACGCTCATAGTCCGCGGCCCGAGCGTAGAGGGGATCACATTCTGTGGGCAGGGCGGGCCCACGCCACTGCATCATTGAGTACGCCTGCCTGAAGTACGGGGGCAGCGAGTCCAGGCAGGCCCCGGCTCCGCCGATGGGATCGGTGGAGCCGAAGACCAGGCCGCCCAGTTGATGCAGCAGGATGGCGCCGGCGCACATGAGGCAAGGCTCAAGGGTGGTGAACAGGGTCATTTGCCGGGATCTGGGCCACATGTGAGCGGGGACGTCCCGGAGCGCCTCCATCTCGGCGTGGCGCGTCAGCGCAAGGCTTGGCTGCCAGATGGCGTTCATCCCCCTGGCGATGATCTGGTCTTCCAAGGTAATCACGGCCCCGATAGGCAGATTGCCGTGTTGCTCAGCCTCCTCTGCCAGGCGGATGGCCTCGCGCAAAAACCTGTGGTGTGCTGGTACCAAATTCATATCCATGGCCTCCCCGCCCTGTAGCATAAAGACAACGACCGGGGCTCAGCCGCCTAGCGAACTGCCCGGTGTTACCAATCTTGACCCCCAATCCCCCTAATCGGAGCATGCCCCTACCCCAATTCCCGATAGCAAGCTCGCCTTCAGGCACTGGGAAGGAGACTCTTCCGTTCGAGGGCTATGAATGCTGCCACATACACCCAATTGATGGCCAGGATGAGCCCAAACAACTCCACCACCAGGTAAAGCGAGCCTCGGGGAATGAACACCAGGCCGATGACCGAGACGTTCAGGCCGAGCAGTAGAACCAGCACCGTGCACGTCAACAGGATCGCACCGATGCGCAGCCAGCTTCGCCTGTACAGCAGGCTGATCACGACCGCGCTGGCAAGGGTGAATACAATGGTCATTGGCATGGCCTGTCCGAACAGCTCATCAGGCGGCTCATTTGCCTCGACCAGCGCCGCAATTGTGGTCACCGGTTCGTACACGAACACCGAGGCCGCCCCAAGCAAGGCCAACATTCCCACGTAGAGCATGTTGTATCGCAACCAACTGCCAATCGAGGGCGCTTCAACCAACAGCCTGTAGCTCCACGCGATGCACAGTCCGCACACCGCACCGGCCACCATCATCATAATCACAGAGAACCAGATGTCGCTGATAAAAATGTGATGGATGATTGCGAACGTGAACGCGGATAGGGCGCCTGCCAGGGCTCCCGAACGAAGGTAGCCCCAAATGTTGGCAGTAGGCTTCATGTCTTTAAGTTCCTCTCTCAGGCCTGTGGGGGCGTCAGCCAAGCCGACGAACTGGCAAGACCCTACCAAATGCCGGGAAACAGGCGGTAGTGGACTTCCTGGACGAAATCCCCGTAGCCAGGTAGCTCGGCTTGCAGCATGCGGTCCTCCAAAGACGTCCTGATCACCATGAGAGCTGCCGCCACGGTGCCGGGGATGAGTGCCCACAACGAGCCCAGCACAAAGGAAGTGCCAGGCGACTGGAGGATGAATCCCAGGTAGCCCGGGTGCCGCACAAACCCATACGGCCCGCTGCGACACACCGTCTGGCCGCGATCGCTCTGAATGCGAACAGCTGTGGAGAAGTAGGCGTTGGCTATCATGGCCCATCCGCTCAGGCCCAGCCCAGCCGCAAGCACCACGGCACCCGCGACGTGCCAGCCGGCGCCGAGCTCTTGGGTCCAGCCGAAGCGCACATCCAGGCCAGCCACCAGCGGGAGCACAAGAAACAGAGCTACGCCCCAGAGGCCCCCTACCAGCTTGTCCCAGGCCTGCGTCTGGCCGGGCCGGCCGCGCTCCGCGACGGTCTCGGGGCTGGTACGCAGTAAAATCGTGCCGTTGATCGATAAACTCACCAGACAGATGCCCAGGTAGGCCCACGCCCACGCCCAGGTGAGTCGACCAGAAGCCAGGAAGAGGATAACCGCCTGCAAGACAAGGAAGAACATGACTACTCCAAACCGCATGAGGATGCCCTTCACAAGGCTTGGATGATGCTGGGTGGGTGGGATTTCAGACTTGGTGTTCATGGGGCCCCCCCGATACCTAATGCATTTGAGTCGTGAGACTGAAATAGACTGACTCCTTACCCGACACCGGCGATTCTCAGATTGGACACAGATCGACACAGACTTACACAGATTAACATTCAAAGACTCTGTGTGCGAAACCTGCCCGCCCCGTGCCGGGGCAATTCGCCACGCGGGCCAGGGGATAGGCTTGGGCCACACAAATCCAACTCTCAGAGTAGACTTATTTTGTTGGTTTGTCAACCTGGAACGCTCAGGTATGTTCAGGGCCGCAGCGCCGACTGTGGCCCGGTTTTGTAGGGATTGATTTTCGAGTGAATTTCGATACTGGTGTATAATGAGCACATCCTTGCCCGCCCGCATGGGGCTAAACTCAAGCGTTGGCCACCTTCGAAGTGACGACAGATTACACGGTGAAGCATCAAAAGGAGTTTGGGCATGGGCAACACATCGCCTAAACTTAACCCTGAATTGGTGTATGACCTCTTTGGGGGCATCTTCAAGCCTCAAATCATCCGGCTTGCTTTGCAACTCGATGTTTTTACCCCGCTTGCGGCTGGCTCAACGAGCGCAGAGCAGGTTGCGCAATCTTGTCATTGTGACGCTATCGGAATAAAGAGCTTGTTGGATTACCTGTGTGGCCTGCAGGTGCTTGAATGTCATGGCAACATTTATGCGCTCACCCCCACAGCCGCCACTTTCTTGGTCAAGGGTCGAAAAGCGTACGTTGGCGACATGATATTGCACTACACAGACACGGCGCTTTTCGATAACATTCAGCAGTCTCTGCGTAGTGGTAAGCCTTCTTCTCTGGGAGAAGATTTCGTCCAAGATGCGTGGCTCGAAAGTTATTTGCCGTGGCGCATTCCGAAAAGTCTGGAGATGTGGCAGGCCGCAGGGATAAGCACTGAGCATCGGGAAAATCTGCGAATACTCGATATCGCCTGTGGCTGCGCCATCAAGAGCTTGGCCCTTGCTCAGGCTACGCCAACCGTGCGGGTTACTTGTCTGGATGCTGCTGATGTGCTTGTGGTTGCGCGTGACTTGGCGGAACGAATGGGGGTCGAGTCTCAAGTCGCCTTCGAGCCAGCCAATCTACTGGATGCCAGCTTGGGCGAGAATCAATTTGATGCCATTCTCACAGGACAAATCACGCACTACCTGACGAAAGCAGACAACGCCAGCCTTTTCAACCGCGTCTATTCTGCCTTGTCGCCCAACGGCGTACTTGTGGTTGATTGTCCTATGGCGGCGGACAAGCCCACCGAGACAACCAGTTTCCTGACGCTGTTGTTGTGGGCTAACAGCGGCGGGGCTGCTCATTCGTTTGAAATGTATCGGGCTTGGTTAAGCGACAGTGGCTTTCGCCACATAAAGCAGTTGAGCCAACGATTGCTGGTCGCCATCAAGTAAAGCGGCGGCCAACATCGGCTTGCCCCCGACGCCGCTCCGCTAACGCAAGGAGTGCAATATGAATCTTGGTAATAATACGGTGTTAATTACCGGAGGCGGTTCCGGAATAGGTCTTAGCCTAGCCTCACATTTTGTTCAAAATGGTAGCACAGTGATTATTTGTGGCAGGAATAAGAATAAGCTGGAGGAGGCTAAGCTTAAGCATCCACCAATAACGACTTACGTCTGCGACGTGGGGAAACCGGACGAAAGAATTTCAATGTTCAAGTGGATTAGCAATGAATTTCCAACGCTGAATATCCTGGTAAACAACGCTGGCATTCAGAGAAGAGGCTTGCAGTTAATGCAGGAGCAAGCGTGGGACACGTTGAGCGAAGAGATAAAAATCAACCTAGAGGCTCCAATTCATCTTTCAATGTTGTTTATCCCACAATTAATCAAACAAGAGAATCCAGCGATTGTCAACGTCACTTCAAGTCTTGCATTTGTCCCCTTATCGATTGCCCCGATCTATTCTGCTACAAAAGCAGCTTTGCATTCCTTTACGCTTTCGCTACGGCAGCAATTGATTGACACGCCAATATCGGTGCTTGAAATTATTCCACCGGCAGTTAACACCGATTTAGGAGGCAAAGGTCTACATACGTTTGGAGTAGACGTAGATGAATTTACAAACGCCATCGTCCATCAGTTAAAGAGTGGGCAAATAGAAGCTGCATATGGTGCTGCGACAGAAAGCAGCCAAGCTTCAAGAGAACAAATAGACTTGATATTTAAGAGAATGAATCAGCGCAAATAGTTGTGTCTATCCTGTATAAGCTATTTGGTGGATTTAGCCCGACTTCTCAAAAAAGGAAATACTTATGTCAACTGAAAGCGGAAGAATCGGCGCCAAGAAAGTTGTTTATGCCGAATCACACCCGGTCGTACGGCTAAACTCCTTTCGGTTT
>CP070811.1:4869723-4879885 GCA_020343875.1 Anaerolineales bacterium
CTTATATCCATCCAGGTGATACTCTACCCGATCCATCGAAACATTGTCCACCGCTTCCACCTGGATATTTACCCACTCATCGTCTTCCATTTTGTAGATCTTGCCATCTGGCGGATTGAGAATCGTCGCCCCAGGCGGCGTGTTGTCCACCGTCACCTGCACAGCGGCCTGCTGAAACGTCTGATCATTGCGGACGGCAGTCAGCTGCAACGTGTATAGCCCTTCGGGCACGCTGGCAGTATCCCAGAACTCCAGCGGGCCACGATCTACCTGGTTGGTATGGTCGCCGCCAAGCTGGGTCCAGGAGTCAGGATTGAGACCCTGGCCATATTCCAGGCGGTATAGAGCAAAGTTATCGATCAGAACGTTGCCGGAAATGACCAAGCCGCCGCTGACGTATTGGTATGGGGTGGGGGCCATAATGGCCACTGGGCCACTGGCAACTGGCGGGCCAAAAGCATCATCGTATTCGGTGGGGGGCTGGGGAATGTCGTTATCGCGTACCCAGTCATCCGCCTCAGGTGGATAGACCTCGTAAACTCGCTCTTCAACCAGTTCTGGCGGTGTATAGACTGTGGCCAGTTTGCCGTTGTCCCGATTGATGCGAAAGACCTGGTGCACGGTATCTTCGATCTTGGGCTCAGAGCCCTCCAAGAACATCTCAGCGACAGTCGCCGGGCTGTATTCGGTGGGAAGCAGGCCCGATACAGTGTCCACCCGCAGGTCCAGCAAGCCAGGCGGGCGTAGATACCATTCGGCGGGCTTGTCACGCAGGTAATAGGCCATCACATCATGCCAGATGGGAGCCGCACCCGACAGGCCGGTCACATCTTTCATGGCTTCGTTGTCGTTGTTACCTACCCACACGGCCACGGCAATTTGCGGCGTGAAGCCGATGGTCCAATTGTCCCGAAAGTCATTGGTGGTACCGGTCTTGGCCGCAACACGCCGATCCTCGAAGTAGAGATCACTGTTGCGCCCGAAGGCCGCTGCACGGGCATCGTTATCCGACAAGATGTCGGCCATCAGGTAGGCCAGGGCCGGATCCAGCACCTGTTGTGTCTCGGGCTGAGCGTATTGCCACAGGATTCTGCCTGTGGGATCTTCCACTCGCAGAATAGCCACTGGATCAAGAGTACGGTGCCCTGGGCGCTGAAGCTCCGGCGGCACTGGCTCACCAGACATTACCCCGCCATTGGCAAAGACGCCAAAAGCATAAGCCATATCCAGAGGTTTCACCTCGCCACCCCCCAGAGTCAGGGCCAGGCCATAAAAGTCGCCATTGAGAGTGGTGATGCCCATGCGATGCGCGGTATTGATAACGTTGCGCACACCGGCTTGCTGCAGGGTCCACACGGCGGGGATGTTATAGCTACGAGCCAAGGCCACCCGCAGCCTAACCGGGCCGTGGTACTTGCGGTCGTAATTCTCCGGTACGTAAGGGGGGTTGGGTGGATCAGGGAAGGAGCGACGCACATCCATAACCAAGCTGGCCGGAGTGACTGCCCGCTGGGCAAAAGCAGTGGCGTAGGTAAACGGCTTGAATGAAGAACCCGGCTGGCGCCCCGGATCTGCCACGCACACGTTCACATTGCCGTCAATCTCCTCATTCCAATAGTCGATGCTGCCGACCAAAGCCAGGATTTCCCCCGTGTTGGGCCGGACCGCAGCCACGCAGGCGTTGGAAGCGTTGTGTCCTTCCTCCATCAGCTTGGCCACCTGCTGGCGAGCGATGCGCTCGGCCTCGGTGTTAAGCTCCAAGTCGAGGCTGGTGTAGACTTTGAGCCCGCCCCGGTAGACCAGGTCAGGGCCCAACCTCTCCTCCAGCTGCTTGCGCACATAAACTGCGAAGTGAGGCGCAATGATGTCGAAGCGTTCCTGCACGGGCTTGATTTCCAACGACGTAGCAAAGGCAGCATCGGCCTCTGCCTGACTAATGTAACCGTCGCGAGCCAACGCATCCAGGGCCAGCTTCTGACGTTGCTTGGCCTCCTCAGACCGGTCAATTGGGTTGAGCAACGGGAACTGAGGAATGGGTGCCAGCATGGCGCATTCAGCCAGACTTAATTCGCCAACCGGTTTCTGGAAGTACACCTGGGCCGCAGCCTGGATGCCGTAGGCCAGATTGCCGTAGTGATTGGTGTTAAGATACCATTCCAGGATCTGAGGCTTTTCATAGCGACGGGTGATCTCGGTCGCCAAGATGACCTCTTTAATCTTACGCGCATAAGAACGTTGCACCCGTTCTTCGGGGTCAATGATGATGTTTTTTATCAATTGCTGGGTAATGGAGCTGCCCCCCTGGATGGCTCCCCCCCGCAAGTTCTGCCAGAAGGCACGCGCAATGCCCTGCAGGTCAAAGCCCGGGTTATCCCAAAAGGTCTTGTCCTCCAAGGCAACGGTGACGTCGCGGCAATGCTCCGGTATCTGGTCGAGAGTCATATACTCGCGGTCGCCCAAGCGCGGGTCGAAGACCTCGTACAAGAGCACATTGCCCGTCCGGTCATAAATCTTGGTTGTCTCAAAATTCTCCTGTTCGGTCTCAATGGCGCGTGGGTCAGGCAGGTCTTGGGCATAATAGGAATAGATACTAAAGACCGTGCCCAAGGCCGCCGCTGCAACGCTAGCATTGAAGAGGAATACCACCAAAACCAAGACCGCTACACCCCGAAGCAGCCAGGCAAAAATGCCAGGGCGATGACTGAAACGCCGTGCCCGCCGCCGCTGGGTTAATATCACTTTTCGCCGTATGTTCATCAACCTTTACCTGTCAGTTCGGAATCGGAGAGAGCAGGAATCGATTTCCTCAATTCCCCGGTACATGGTAGCAGAAGGCACATGAATGGGCAAGTTGAGGGTGAGTCAGGGTGTAGCTTGACATAGCTTAAGGCATATGGTAGAATAGGTTGCAGCAGAATATTATGTAGCGTACATTCCGCAAAGTTGTTGTTTGGCAGGACAACATATCTGTGTGATAACACGAAGGGAGGCCCGATTGATGAAAAGGTCCCCAAGCTTGATCATGGTGCTGGCTCTAGTCCTGATTATGCTTTCGGTCAGCTGCACGTATCAGCGCCCGGCTGGTCGGGAGGCGACAGCGCTGCCCCCTGCAGCAATGGCCACCGCTACAGTCCTAGCCCCTACCGTTCAGGCAAGCAGTAGCCCTGTGCCGACGCCCACGCTACAGGCAACTACCGTCGCCACCCAGCCTACTGCCACACCCACCAGTGCCTTCAGCGAATTAACAAGCGACGCTGAGGCTACACCAATCCCAGCGCCAACCTCTACCCCAGAAACAGCCGAAGCCACCAGCACCGAAAGCTCCAGCACTGCAGGCTCCAGCTATATCGTGCGTTGGGGAGATACCCTGCTCTCCATCGCGCAGAGGTTTGGCACCACTGTGGACGACATCAAAGCCATCAACGGGTTGACCAGTGATTTCATCATCGTGGGACAGGAGCTGGTTGTCCCTGGTGACGTGTATATACCACCAGATATCAGCACGCCTTCTGGTGCCACGCCAAACACTCACATCGTGCAGCCTGGCGAGAATCTGTTCCGCATCGCGCTGCGCTACGGCGTAACGGTGGATGCCATCGCCCAAGCCAATCACATCGTCAATCCCTGGTTTATTTACGTTGGGCAAGAGCTAAGCATCCCCGGCGGAGGCGGCGGAACGCCAGGGCGCGGCCCGAGTGGAAGAACCCACGTCGTCCAGCCAGGCGACACGCTGTATAGCATCGCCGTACGCTACGACACGACCGTGCAGGCATTGGTGATCGCCAACAATCTGACCAGCCCTCATCTGATCTACGTGGGACAAACGCTGAGCGTGCCGTAGGTAAACCCCCCCTCTCATCATACAAGAATGAGAGAGTACTCCAGGCCAGGCAGTTGGGGCGTCAACCCACCGTGATAGAGATCACGTATGCTACAAAGAGAGCTATCGGGTTTGCCGATAGCTCTTTTGCGTAAAGGAGTCAAGCTGTGAGCGAGTCCCCCGAACGTATCATAGGCAGTCAGCCTCTTTACCAAGGCCGAATTGTTCAGTTTCGCGTGGATACTGTGGCTTTGCCCGATGGCTCCACAGCAATCCGTGAGATTGTTGGCACCCCGGGAGCTGTCGTCATCATCCCTCTCACTGACGACTCTCAGGTCCGCATGGTGCGCCAATATCGGTCAGCTATTGGGGAATTCTTGCTGGAACTCCCGGCCGGCACGTTGGAGCCGAACGAGCCACCCGAGCAAGCCGCACCCCGCGAGCTGGCCGAAGAGACTGGCGACCGCGCTGCTCACTGGCAACGGCTGACAGGCTTCTACACAGTGCCTGGCATCTGCAACGAGTACATACACCTGTTTCTGGCAACCGATTTGACCCCAGGCCCGACCAACCAGGAGTCTGACGAGTTCTTGGAGGTGGTAACTCTCCCGCTTGAGAAAGCACTGACCATGGTGAAGCGGGGAGAGATTCGTGACGCGAAAACGATCATTGGGCTGCTGATGGTGGCAGGCATGGAGGGACCTGCCTAAGCCAGCAGGCGCGAACCAGCTTACCGTATACCACCAGAGTGCCTGCTTGAAAGGATAAACAAGCGAGGCAAGCAACCTCCCTTAGAACTTATCCCCTGTGGGCCTATCCTCCCAGCCAATTCGGCTTGACCTCTAGCTTTCATTCCAGCCCCTTAACCTGCGCGTCCTTCCATGAAAAGAAATATAGACAAATTCTTTATAATACCTTGACAATCTGGCGGCGCTGTGATATAATGACGTCAGAAGATACGTGACATCCCATCAACTGTTTCGTCCCTCGTCAAGGAGTGACTAATGTCTGTGATTGATCAGACACCGACGTTCAACTTGAAAGCTGTCCTTAAGGAGACAGGCCTCAAGCCAGATACTCTGCGTGCCTGGGAGCGTCGCTATGGGCTGCCGCAGCCACAACGCTCCGCAGGGGGGCATCGCCTTTACTCGCAACACGACATCGAGATCATCAAGTGGTTGATCTTCCGCCAGCAGGAGGGAATGAGCATCAGCCGGGCGGTGGACTTATGGCACAGCCTCGAGTCTGAAGGGGAAGATCCATTGCAGATGAGCCAGTTTGCCAGGCCTGAGCCCGAGGCTGCTGTTGTCTCTTTGCTGGCCGGAGATACAATTGTTGAGCAGCGCCGGCAGTGGGTATCGGCTTGTCTCGCATTCGATGAGCGGTGGGCAGAGGGGGTCCTGGCTCAAGCTTTTGCCCTATATCCAGTCGAGACGGTCTGCCTGGAGGTCTTGCAAAAAGGCTTGTCCGAGATGGGTGAAGGCTGGTATCAGGGCCAGATTACGGCTCAGCAGGAACACTTTGCCTCTGAGCTGTCTGTGCGCCGCATAGAAGCCCTGCTGGCGACGACACCACGCCCTACGCGTGCTGAGCGCATCCTGGTAGGATGCCCCCCCCACGAGGAGCATGTGTTCAGCTCGCTGCTGCTCACTCTCTTTCTGCGACGTCGAGGATGGGACATTCTGTATCTGGGCGCCAACGTGCCGCTGGAACGCCTGGAGGCGACAATCGCCGCCACCCAGCCACAGCTGGTAATCCTGGCGGCCCAACAACTGCGAACTGCGGCGACCTTGCTGAAGATGGCACAGGTCCTGCAGGAACATAATATCCCACTTGCCTTTGGGGGCATGGTGTTTAACCTTCTGCCTGCGCTACGCAGTCTTATCCCTGGCTATTTTCTGGGCGAGCGCCTGGACCTGGCCCACCAAGTGGTAGAACAGATGCTGTCCTCACCTCCTGAATTGCCGCCGGTCCGACCGGCCTCAAAGGTGCATCAACAAGCCTTGGCCCACTATCGCGAACGCCAGGCGCAGATTGGAACAGAATTGTGGCATATGATGGGGCCCACAGACATAGATCACGACTACCTGGAGTTCGCCAACACACATCTTTCGCTCAACATTATGGCTGCGCTGGCACTGGAAGACCTGGACCTGCTAAGTGTTGACCTGGAGTGGCTTAAGGGCCTATTGCGCCATTATCGCCTGCCAGACGAGCTATTGCGCCGGTACTTAAGGGCTTATTACCAAGCCGCCCAACAGCACCTAGATGAACGCGGTGCCCCCATCGTCGCCTACCTGGCGCGATTGAGTGGAACCAACTCGAAATAGCAGAGGAGTATCGTGTCGATACGTAGAGAGGACCCGCAAGCGCCTATAGGCGGTAAAGTGCCCTGTTGTATATCCGAGCGGAAAAGGAGGTAGCCATGATCGTCGTCACTGGCGCATCTGGATATGTAGGCAGCCATATCGTGCAACGGCTGGTTGAGATGGACAAACCCGTGAGAGCTCTGGTTCGCAGCCGACTGCGGGCGGAGAACGAAGGGCGGCTAGAGGACCTGGCAATCGAGTGGGTGGAGGGCGACGTCACCCAGCCCGAGACGCTCACCTCGGCGATGCAAGGCGCGACGGCCATTATTCACACGGTAGCCATCGCCATCGAAAAGGGCGGGCGCACATATGAAGCCATCAACTATCAAGGCACCGTCAACATCGTTGAGGCGGCGAAAGCAAACGGCGTCCGGCGTTTCATTAACCTATCCCAGCTGGGCGCAAACTCAAAACTGCCGTATCGCTTCCTGGCCTCAAAGGGCAAAGCCCAGGAGTATGTTGCCACTTCAGGCCTGGATTGGACCGCCTTCCGCCCTTCAGTGATCTGGGGGCCAGAGGATGAGTTTGCCAATACCTTTGCCCGGCTGGTACCCGTCAGCCCCGTCATCTATCCTATCGTGGGCGACGGGCAGGCCAAGTTTCAACCCATATGGGTGGAAGATGTGGTGACTTGCGTCGTAGAGGCCCTGGACGATCCTGACACGATTGCCAAGGAGTATGAACTTGGGGGGCCAGAGGTGCTAACGATAGAGGAGATCGAACGGCGCACGCTAGCCGCCGTTGGTGCACAACGGCTGATGCTACGATTACCGCTGTCGCTGCTCCAGATTGTAGTCACCTTGATGGAGACGCTGCTACCCGCGCCGCCCGTCACACGCAGCCTGCTTGAAATGCTGGCTGTCAACAACGTAACGACGGAAAACGCCATCCATCAGTTCGTGCCCGCCCCACGTCCGTTCACAGCCGAGAACGCCGCGCCATACATGCGTCAGTTTCGGGTCGGGCAAACCATAGCCCAGTTTCTGGGGAAATAGCACCCATGAAGTATGAGCATCGATTTCAGGTCAATGCACCACTTGACGCTGTGGCCGACTTTCACGCCCAATCGTCCAGTATGGGCTCAATTACCCCACCACCCGTGCGGGTGCGAGTTCATCGCGCCCCAGCTCGTTTGGCAGATGGAGACGAGATGGACTTCACCCTATGGTTGGGACCTGTGCCGATACGCTGGCTGGCGCGCATCGAAGATGTCAGCCCCACCGGATTCACTGACCGGCAAATACGTGGCCCGTTTCAAGAGTGGGTTCATCGTCACACTTTTGTGTCACTTGACGAGACCGCCACACTGGTGGTAGACGAAATCGAGCTAGCGCTCCACCCGCATCTGTGGCGGGCATTGGTGGGCCTGGGTATGTGGCTTAGCCTTCCCCTGCTGTTTGCCTATCGAAGCTGGAAAACACGTCGCCTAATTTAGACTAAAAAGACCCGTTTGGAAGGGATAACCAAGTATGTATGTTGATACCGCGAGAAGAGCAGCACCCCGCACCTCGAATCTGAACCTGCAGATCAAACCCTTGATCAGCCCTCTGCCGCCCTATCTGGCTTTCAAAGAGATATGGCGTAATAAGGGGCGTTTCTTACTGGTCAGTCTGGTGATCGCATTGATCACCACCTTGGTGCTTTTTGTGGATGGCCTGGCTGAAGGATTAGGGGCCGGTAACATCGAGTACCTGCAGAAACTCAATGCGGATCTTGTCTTGTTCCAGGAGAATGTCGATCTTTCGGTATCGGCCAGTCAAGTTGGCTGGTCGAATCTCAACGATATCGGACGAATCCAAGGTGTCAAGGATGTGGGGCTGATCGGCTTCAGCAATGCGTCAATCGTTCTGGGGGATGGGCAAGAACCGCTTGACGTCTCCCTGATTGGGATTGGGGCAGGTAAACCGGGGGAGCCTGAGGCCTTTGCAGGCCGTAGCCTTAAGGGGAATCGTGTCAAGGAAGCTATTATTGACAGAAACGTATTCTTGCGCACAGGGCTTTCTGTGGGTGATCAGTTTACCATCAAAACCATCCAGGGCATCGACGAGGAGTTTTACACCTTGGAAATAGTGGGCATCAGCGACGGCCGCCAATACTTCATTCGGCCTTCCATCTTCGTGCCGTATCTCGCCTGGGACGAGATCAAACCCCAGGCCTTCGTTGAGGACACCGATCGCTCAGAGCTGATCTTAAACGTCGCGGCCGTGCAATTGGAGAATCCGGGGAATCTTGACGCCATGGCGCGCCGCATAGAAGCCCAGTTGGGTAGTGTCGAAGCGGTTGATCTCAAAACAGCCTACCAAGCCACACCGGGCTACAGTGCACAGCAAAGCACCTTAAACACCGTCCGGATTTTCACTCTACTAATCGGCCTGTTGGTGATTGGCGGCTTCTTTCAAATCCAGACTTTGCAGAAAGTGGCTCAGATCGGCATGTTAAAGGCCATCGGTGCTTCGACCAGCACCATTGCCATCGCCTTCGTAGTGCAAATCGTGTACATTACATTACTGGGTGTGGTCATTGGCAGTGCAGGGACCCTGGCTCTGTCGCTGAGTTTTCCAGTGACAGTGCCGATTCGCTTTACGACCGAGTCAGTCATACTGGCAATTAGCTCATTGCTGATTATTGGTCCGATGGGGGGCCTGGTGTCCCTCATATATCTGCTGAGAATTGAGCCTCTCACCGCGTTGGGCCTAAGACCGTAAGGAGTAAGGGATGACAGCCGTACTGGAAGCAGATTCAGTAACCAAAACCTATGAAGTGGATAGTACCGTTATCAGGGCCGTTGACGACGTTTCACTGCAGATTTGCCCCGGCGAGTTTGTGGCGTTGGTTGGGCCCAGCGGCTCAGGCAAGACCACCATGTTGGCCATGCTAGCCGGTTTGCTAAAACCCACTCAGGGCAGCATCATGATCGGGGGGCGTAAACTGCATCAAATGAGCGATGAGCAGCGAACACAGTTTCGGCGCGAGAAGGTTGGCTTCACGTTCCAGAGCAACAACCTGGTTCCATACTTAACTGTCCGCGAGAATGTTGAGCTAATGTTGAAGCTAAACAATCAATATACCCGGCAAAGCCAAGAACAGACCCTTGGACTCCTGGCACAATTGGGCTTAGGCGACCGCCTTAACAATTTGCCGTCCCAGCTCTCGGGCGGTCAGCAACAGCGGGTAGCCATCGCCCGTGCCCTGGTTCACAACCCAGCCATCGTACTGGCCGACGAGCCCACCGCCAGCCTGGACACGGCGCGAGCCTTGCAGGTGGTACAAACATTTGCCAGCCTGATCCACGCTCAAAACCTGGCTGGCATCATGGTAACTCACGACCTGCGCATGTGCCAGTTTGTGGACAAAATCATCCAGATGCAAGATGGGAAGATAGCGCGCGTCTTTGATAGTGAACAAGAGATACGCGCTTTTTCCAACGCCCATATGCTAAACTAGCGGCTGAGGTAATCATGTTGAGGGTGGTTGTTATCGGGGCTGGTATCGGCGGGCTGAGCACCGCTGCGTTGCTGGCCCGAAGCGGTCTGCCAGTTACGGTCTTGGAGGCCCACATCTATCCCGGTGGATGTGCCGGGACGTTCTATCATAAAGGCTTTCGCTTCGACGCCGGGGCCACGCTGACTGGAGGTTTCTATCCCGGCGGTCCGCTCGAGACTCTGGCTCAGGCAGTCGGCATCGATCACTGGCCATCTCGAGCTGCCAACCAGGCGATGGTCGTCCACCTGCCGGATGGCAGCCCTATCACCCGCTGGACCGACGAGCGACGCTGGATGGAACGACGCGCCGCCTTTGGTCCGCAGGCCGAGTCTTTCTGGCGCTGGCAAGAGCGGACGGCTGACGCGCTCTGGGCACTGGCGCTGCGCAATCCACCCTGGCCACCCCAATCGCCAAGCGAGGTGGTTGAGCTGGCCTGTCAGGGATTGGCCTGGACGAGCAGGGACGTGCGCGCTGTTGGCAGCCTGAGGCT
>CP070811.1:4879985-5014999 GCA_020343875.1 Anaerolineales bacterium
CGCCGCTCGGCGACGGGCAACACCAGGAATATCGAGCACCTGATCCAGGACCCGGAACTCTTCAATCACCGGTTCTTTCTATGCCGGGGCGACCTGGCCGACCCCACCTCGCTGTATCGCATCATCAGCTCCGTCAAGCCGCAGGAGATCTACAACGAAGCTGACCAGGATCACGTCGGATGGAGTTATGATATGGTAGGCTTCTCGGCCGATATTACCGGGGCGGCCGTGGGGCGCATCCTGGAGATCATTCGGCAGGTAGATTCTACCATCCGCTTTTTCCAGCCCTGTACCTCGAACATGTTCGGTCAAACCGAGAGCACGTTCCAAACCGAAACAACCCCCTTCAACCCCCAGAGTCCCTATGCCTGCGCCAAGGTCTTGGCATACTATTTGACCCGGTATTACCGTGAAGCCTTTGGCATGTTCGCCTCTACGGCGATCTTATATAACCACGAATCTCCCAGGCGAACAGAGGAATACGTGACCCGCAAGATCACCAAGTCTGTGGCGCGCATCGTCTGTGGCAAGCAGGATAAGCTGGTCCTGGGCGATCTCAGTGCCCGTGTGGATTGGGGGTACGCCAGAGAGTATATGGAAGCAGCATGGCACATGCTTCAACTCGACCAGCCCGATGATTTTATCATTGCCACCGGCGAAGCGCACACAGTGCAAGAATTCGTCCAGGAGGCCTTCGCCGTGGTCAACCTGAAGCCGGACGCGTACGTTGTCTCCAGCCAGAGCCTGTTCCGCCCTACCAAGACCGGCGTACTCATCGGCGATACCACCAAAGCCAGGAACGCCTTCGGATTTGAGCCGAAGGTCAAGTTCAAAGAACTGGTCAAGCTGATGGTGGAAGCGGATCTGCAGGCAGAAAAACAGACTTGATCAGCTTGCCGGAGAGAGGCTGCGCAAGTTTCCAATCCAGCTTTTGGGGGCATAATTGCCTGAATTATCCGGCCGATTTGCTGGCAAGATCATCTGCCCAAACTTCCGCAGTCTGGCAACTGCCCTCTCCGCCAGACTGCTAGCCAGCCAGCTTACAAGTTTGACACATATTTACACAGATTCTAAATCTAAATCTGTGTGTATCTGTGTAAATCTGTGTCCCTCAGAGAATCGCTGGACTCCGGCGCCTGGTTTACCCGCCGAGCTCATCATGAAACCAACCGTTCAAGAAATCCGATCGCCATCGGCGTGGTCTTCCCAGGCATTCCAGTCTTAGGGTCATGGCCGGCTCCTTCAACCTGCTCCAGGAGATCTAGTTCCGACGTATGAAGAACTCCGATGCATTGGTAATTATTTACGGGTTAGCCTCAGCCACCAGCTGGGGGGCCGGCGATTTTATTGGCGGCCTGACCACAAGACGTGTCAGCGTATACCGGGTCATCCTTGTCTCACAAATTGTGGGGATGACATTGTTGCTCGTCTTGGCAGTGCTGTCCGCAGAGCCGCTGCCTGCATTTGACAACCTGCTGTTGGGCGGGATGGCTGGCATTTCTGCCAGCTTGGGGCTGGCTGCGCTGTATCGCGGCCTGGCCCAGGGACGCATGGGCATCGTCGCGCCCGTCGCCGCCGTGGTGGCTGCAGCTCTGCCCGTCCTGGTAGCTCTCTATACACAGGGTTTCCCCTCCAGCTCGCAACTGGCTGGATTTGGGCTGGCGCTGCTGGCAGTGTGGCTGCTCTCCATCGCTGCGCAGGGCGGAACGTTTACCAGACGTGACCTGCGTCTGCCTGTTCTGGCAGGCATAGGATTCGCCCTTTTTTTCGTCCTTATTGATCGCGTGGACGATGCCGCACTTTTTTGGCCCCTGGTTGCCGCCAGGCTCACCTCGGCTTGCATATTTGGGCTGGTGACCATTGCCCGGCGACACCCGGAAGCCCTGGCAGCAAAACAGCTGGGCATCATCGCCATGGCCGGGGTTTGTGACGCGGCAGGCACTGCCTTTTTTGCCTTGGCCACTCACGTGGGACGCCTGGATACGTCTACCATTGTTTCGTCGCTCTACCCCGCCGCGACGGTTGCCCTGGCCTGGATCGTTTTGAAAGAGCGCTTCAAGCGTCGGCAGTGGGCCGGCATTGCTATGGCCCTGGCCGCCCTGGCCCTGATCGCCCTGTAACCGCCTGTTACCCCGCACCAGGCGAACATGCCAGGACCAATACCGGCTCTGGTAAGACTACGCCAAACCGTGGCGGCCGAATTGGCCCGCCCTATGCCGCTCTGATCGGGTCTGTGCCCCGCACCCTTCGCCAATGTGGCACCTGATTTTGCCCCAGACGAGGGCCTGGGACCCCCTTGGAGCATTCTGTGGGGCTTCTTTAACGTGACCAAGGTTTAATGCTGAGCTAATCCGGTTCCGTCAAGGGGGAGATTCTAGAGGATTGTACGCTTGGGGTGAATATGCTATACTTGCAACCGTGCCGAGTCCAGACTTTGATGGGGTAACCACGCCTATGAATGTATGCACGTCCTGTGGACAACGAACCAGACAAAAAGCCTGCCCGGAGTGCAACCAGAAAACCACGCCTGAAGATGCGATCCCTACCCATTGCATGGAATGCGGGGCACCTTTGACACTCTCTCCTCACTTGCGCACATCGCTGGGGCAATGTGAGGATTGCGCCGACCAGCACTCGACCATCATTGGTCTGCGCGCCTGGGACGACTTACTCTGAGCTCAGCGCAATTCGAAGGACGTGCACCTGGTGCGTGGCCGTGTCGGTTACGAAGAGCGTGCCGGAGGCGGCATCCACGTAGATGCCCACAGGCTGGCGCAATGGCAGGCCTCCCGCCTGCGTCCAGCGAGTGAGCAGCTGCCCGTCGGGCGTATAGCGCAAAATGGCGCCGTCGTCCGGGGCTGTCACCAGCAGACTGCCGTCGGGTGCCCAGGCCAGGTGCGGGCCATCGAAAGCAACGCTAGGCGGGATGGGCCACTCGCTCAGGCTGTTCCCCCGCCGATCCAGGCGCTGGATGCGCTGGCTGCGCGCCTCAGCCACATAATAGGTATCGAGCCCGTCCGCCGCCACATCCACCGGATCGCTCAGCTGGCCCGGCCCGCTGCCCAGGGCCCCTAGCCGCCCGGCCATATTGCCCGCCGAGTCAAAGAAGACCAGTCGCGCCCCGCCTGTGTCAGTCACCACCAGCGTGTCATCTTCCAGGACGGTTAGCCCCCGCGGATGGAAAGTCTGGCTGGAAGGGCCGGCCACCCGATCCAGAGGCGTACCCTCCGCATCAAAGCGATAGATCCAGCCCGGCAGCGAATCCAGCACCAACAGCCGCCCCTGGCTGTCCACACCCAGGGCCAGTGGCTCCTCAAATGGCTCCTGCCCCCCCGACCATGCCGTTCGGAAGGCCCCATCTCGACTCAGAGCCTGCACCCGCCGGTTGCCGGTGTCGGCCACAAAGACCGTGTCGTCGAGCACGGCCACGTCACGCGGCTCCCAAAACTGTCCCTCTCCGTCGCCAGGCGTGCCCCACGTCGCCAGCCAGACCAATTCCATCGGTCCCAAGGTAGCCCCCACCGGGGGTGTCTCAGCCTGTGGGGCATAGTCCTGGATGGACTTGGCCGCCCGGCTGGGCCACAAGTATTGGGTCGGGATGATCTCCTTTTCGCCGCCGGGACGGGTCCAATACAAATGGATCTGGGAGCGATCGGTCCAATCCTGGTAGGTGATGCGCAGGTCGTGCAACCCGGCTGGCAGGGTGACGTACTCTTCGACGTACTGGTCAGGCACTGTGGCCTCGATCACCGGCTGGCCATCCAGGAACAGGCGGGCTTCATTGACCGATTGCAGCCCCAGGGCATACACGCCGCCGTAGGGCACATCCAATACCCCCGTCCACTCCACGCTATAGGGGCGCGGCAGCGGCGTCAAATGAAAATAGACGTTCAGAACCGGGTCTATCCGCTCCAGGGCCGGCTCGCCCTGCCAGGCAGGATCGGCATAGTACCTTCCCAGCAACCCATGCCCGCTGACCGGAAATCGGTACAGCGCCCACTGAGGGATGGTGCCCGCCTCCCCTGTCGGCAACTGCCAGGCCAGACGAACACGCCCTTCTCCACCGGCCACGTGCAATCGCAGCCCGTGATTCCCCTGGGCCAGCCAGGCGCCCACACTCAGCTGCCCCACTCCCTGGCTGACTTCGCCGTCCAGTGTCAGCGTTACCCGCCCTGGCGTTTCCACGCTCAACGCGTAGTAGCCATACTCCGGCGCGTAAAGAACACCATTCCACTCGGCCACAAAGGGGGGCTGGGGAGATACCGGGTCGGGCCAGCTCGTATCTATCACCGGCGAGCGGCCGCTGGCCACCGGGATTCCCTCCCCTTCCCAGTCGTCGCCGGCCCAATAGCGGAAGTCGAGCCCTTGCACGCTGGCCACGTCTTGGGGTTCCAGTTGCAAGACGTAGACAACGGGTGGTCGCTCGGAATCGGAGGGCAACGTCTCAAACGAACCGGTCAGGTACACCTGTCGTCCCAGATCGAAAACCCATGCTTCGTCCGGGTGAATGAAATACACTACCGGCCGGCCGGCCGGCTCGCGGGCGGGCAACGCATCCGGCAGGAGCATCACTTTACGCAGGTCAGCCGTCGATTCCTCTGCGGGCGCGTGAAAACGAATGCTGGGTTGATCCAGAAAGAACGGCGACAGAAAATAGACTGGCTCGTCTCCCAATTGCGCCATACGTTTGCCTACCAAGGTTTCGGCCGTGGAAAAAGCCCGCCACACCGCAAAATCACCCGCCTGCCGCTCGAAGTACATGGCCCCGTTGCTGACGGCGATAAAGCCCAGGCCCGCCACCACCGGAATCAGGCTGTAACGGGGCCGCTTGATGCGAGCAGCCCACCTGAGTTCCAGCCACAGCGCCTCCAGGCTCAGAGCTATGAAATAGGCCACCGCCGGCAAGGCAGCTATAGAGCGCAACGACTGGGGCGCCTCAAAATCAAGCGTAAGGATGCCGCCTGCCAATCCAATCGGCCACAATAGCAAGAAGAACGTGCTACCCGCGTCCCGCCGGGCGATGGCCAGGCCCAGCCCCAAAGCAAAAAGTACGCCCGACAGTCGATCCAACGTGGGCGCGCCCGGCAAGTTGTGACGCCCATTGACGTCACCCTGGTAATTGAACATCAGCAGGTGTTTGCGGGCATTTCCGAGCAAGGCCCGTCCCAGGTTGGGCTCGTCACGGCTCTCGAAGATGGACACCGTGCGAGTCCGCCACCAGAAAATATCCGGGTGCCGGGCTGCAAATTGCGCCACCGGCATCATGGCCAACCAGGCAGCCACCACTAGCAGCCCCAGACGCAGCCCAACCTGGCGCCCGCTGCCCGACTGCCGATCAGATATCTGGCCAGTTTCTCCCGATCTGCTCGACGGCCTGCCCTGCTCACCTGCAGGCAGCCAGTCTTGCCGGGCAGGTACCCCCCTACCCCGGCTCCCCAGCCTCCTGACCAGGACAAACAGAAGCAGTGCCCCCACGAAAAGTCGGAACGCGCCATAAAAACTCAGCCCAAACCCCAGGCACAGGCCGGCCCAGACGATGGGCTGCATGCGGCCAGTGCGCAGCGCGCGCAGGCCAAAATACAGGCTGGCGAATTCAAAGAAGGGGGCATCAATCCCGGTCATAGCGATGCGGCTGAAATTAACGTGCCAACGCATGGTCGCCACCAGGAAGGCCAGCAGCAGGCCCCAGCCTGGCCCCTTCCATTCCCGGCCAAACAGGTAAGCAAAAAGCACGCCCCCTACCCCAAACAGAACCGGAACTACTCTCAAAGCGGGCGTGCTGACTCCAAATAGCCGAAAGGAGAACGAGAAAAGATACAGCAGGTGCGCTGGCAGATTGATAGGCTCCCAAAATACGGGTCGAAAACTGGGGTCACCCAAAATACGGCGCGCTTGGATGCCGGCTACAGCCTCGTCGAACCAGGTTCCGAATGGAAGCGAAAAGAAGTGGAAGAGGCGAAAGAAAAGCGCCAGCAGCAGAGCGCCCCACAGCAGGCTAAGGGCGGAGGAGATAATCAAGGGCCTGGGCGACGCCTGTCCCCCGTTCGAGGTTCCCTGGTGGCTGATGCGTGGCTCCGCCAGCCATATCCCGGCCCCAAAGAAGGCCAGGCTGACAACATACCAGGACCAGGCGATGCGGTTTTGCGTTTCGAACGTGAACAGACTCAGGGAGGCAAACGAAAGGATCAGCCCCGCCAGCGCCAGGCCTAAGCCCACCCAGCCGCGAATACCGGGCGCGACTCTGAGCTTCGCCTGCCAGGGGCGACGGCTCAGGGAGTATTCACGCTCAAAGGGGGCATCTGGTCCGCTGGCGGCCTTCTCCCGGGCCGCCCCGCCCCGGCTGATCTGGACCGCAAAGAGGGGAATGGCAACCGCGTACAGAACCAGTCCTTCCAGCAGGCGCTGGCTGGCAAAGAGGTTCTGGGCCAGCCAACCCAGAGCCAGCGCCCCCAGGGCCCAGGCCAGGTGATCCAGCTTGCGACGGGCCGGTAGGCCAGGCAAGGGCTGGGCAGGGATCACGTCTGCAGCTGGTGCAGACTGGGCGGGGGGAGCATCGTTCACGCGTGCGACTCTATCGCCTCCGTGGCCATGTCAGATGACGCCACGCTCAAAACTCGGACGAGATCAAGAAGTAAATGCTCTCGATATCTTCTTCGCTGCCCTCGAACTTCTTGCCGTTGGTGCGGTTGGCCAGGGTAGCCATCAAATCTTCGTCGGCGTCCTTACCATAGGCAATGGTGTAGATCTTGACACTGCTGGCCTCAGCACCGGAGGGCAGCCGGCTGAGCATATCAGCCTGGCTGGGGCCGCCCGCGACTTCGTTGAGCCCATCGGATAGTAGGACAACCCCATAGATACGCTGCTCGCCCTCCGCTTCGTGCTCTGCCTGCAAGCCATCGACACGCTCCAGCGCGTGAATGACAGACTGGTATAGAGCGGTACCCCCGCCAGCGTACAATCCCTCAATGGTCAGTCGCAAATTCTCTGCGTTACTGCCCACCTCCCCGGCATAGGGCAACTCGAGTATCTCGTCGGAGAACACAATCACGTAAATCTCGTCAGCAGGGTCCATCTGGCCGATAAACAGGGTAGCCCCACGAACGGCCTGTTTAATTTTGGTCCCTTTCATACTACCCGAGACGTCGATCAACATCACCACGGTCGCCTTCTTCTTGACCTCGTGCCACGTGTCGATGATGTGGCTGATGATCTCGTCACTGGGATAGGGCAGGTGTGGTACATCCTTCTGGGTGATGGCAGGCACAGCCCCGTGGGCCAGGTCTATGGGCGACTGCAACGCCACCGACTCGTCCGCGGGGCGCAGCCCCCATTTGACCGTACGCGCCTGCTGTGAGGGAGTGAGAAGATAATCGCGGAAGATCCCGGCAGCTTCAGCCTGCTCCGGGCTCACCCAATCGGCATTCAGAATGCAATAAGGATTCTGCACCCAAAAAGTGCCACCGGACGGATAGATCGCCACCAATGGGAATTGCAGTTCCTCGGCATGATCTGTATTCCACTTGATGACGTTGCTCTCATACGAGGTAACCGCGTGCAAGTAGTCAGGCCCACGCTGGGTCATACGGGTCAGGATATCGGTGTCTGTTCTACCGTAATGGAAGACATTCCGTTCCACCGCGCCCACCCGCTCGGCAACCGTTTCACTTTTGACGCGCTCGACTGTCAGCCCTTCAGTTACCTCAGCCGCATCGTACACCTCGGCCACCAGCGAGAGCATGCCCGAATTGCTATGTTCGGGGTGAGGGTGGCCGAATTTGAACTGACCCCATTCCGGGTGTCCATAAGCACCCCAGCCCTCAGGATTATTCGATAGCGCGGCCAGGTCGTTCCAGCCGATGAGGGCATCAGGCCAACCCAAGGCGCGAGCCATTGGCTCCCACATAGCGATGGCCAGCGGCACTCGAATAGTGGCTGGGCACTCCGACTGAATCAGGTTCCGGCCGGTCCTGTCATTCCAGGTCTGGTTAATACGTGTCACCCACAATTGGCTGCCAGGGCTCCAGACCGTAGGCAGAATCTCACCATCCAGGATGTCATTCATCGAACTGCCGGAGCCAACGTGGTAGGCTACCACCACAATCGGCCGCCCGTCGGCAACGGTTTTGCCTTCAGCGTTGAAAGACTCCACCACCTCGTTTATCCAATCCTGCTTGGTATTCGACGAGTGAAACTCGACCACGACGGCATCTTGCGGCAAAGGGGTGCCAGGCACGTCACTACCAGCAGAGGGTAGCCCCACCGGCGAGCCGCCCAAAAACGTCACCCCGGCCATGACCATCACTATCACACAAGCAAACGCCATGATCAAAAAGAAGACAACACGTGTGCGACTGAGGTTCACCGGTCTCCCTCCTTTTTCGCCCCCCTGGTGGGCCAGTACCTCGTGCCTGTCTGAGGCGCAAGAAGCCAGGATTTACCAGTCCTTGGCCAGCAGATTCGCTGCAGTTTATTGCTGCCGCGGGGCAGCTTATTCAAATCATAGCAACAAATCAGGAGGGTGTCAAAACGGCTGTCCGGCCGGGAATTCGATCAGCCGCCAGATGCCCGACTCTCGATTCTGGCCCACACGCGTGCTGAAGTAAGATTAAGCCATGGAGGCCATCATTTCCTGCACGGCGTCCAGCTCGTCTTGGTTGATGGTATGGCCCATGTTGGGATACAACCGCAGAGTGACCTGGCCACCCAACTGCTGAAAAATGTCGGCAGAGTGGACCACCCGCTCTTTTGGAATGTGAAAGTCGACCTCACTGCAGCCCAGGAGGATGGGGGTGCCATCCAATGCGCCCGAATAGGCGCGCTGCGTGTCGCTGCTTGCATCCGGTTGTCCTGGATTGGGGCCGATCAAGCCCCCGCTCAGTCCGGCCACACCCGCGTAGCGGCGGGGATGGCGGGCAGCAAATTCCAGGGCCAGACATGCGCCCTGTGAGAAGCCCAGCAGGATGGTACGCTCAGCCGGGATGCCGGCCTGTGACAAGCGGGCCAGGGTTTCCCCGACTGCCGCTAGCGCCGAAGAAAGGAACGGTTCGTTGCTAGCGATGGGCGCCATAAATGGATGGGGATACCAGGTGTTGCCAGCGGCTTGGGGGGCCAGATACGCAAAATCTGGGTGGGCCAACTCGGCCGCCAGGGCAAGAATATCTTCAGCCGACGCCCCGCGCCCGTGAACAAGAATCATGGCCGCGCTGGCCTTTTCCAGCCTTTTACCCGCCGCCAACACAGGCTGGCCCTGATGTGGTCCCTGCACAGAAAACTGTCCCTCGGTCATGGAGTGATTACCTCCGGCAGGGACAGGTCCGGCAATATCTGCTCGATCTGGACACGTTGAGTTTCTAACCAGGAAGGCAACTTCAGCCCCGTGCCCAGCCGGTCCGGCGCTTCGTCCCAGGTGAAGCCAGGAGGATCAGTCGCGATCTCAAACAGCACCCCACCCGGCTCCCGAAAATAGATGGAGTGAAAGTACTGGCGATCCATGACCGGGCTGACGTGAAAGCCCAGGCTGGCAATCTCCTGGCGCCAGGCCTGTTGCGTTTGGTCGTCCGCTGTACGCCATGCGACATGGTGTACCGTGCCGGCGCCTCCCCAGCCAGGTCCCTGGTCGGGCCGATGTATTATGTCGAGTATACTGCCGGGTTCGCTGGATGCAGCCTCAAAGCGGGAACGGCTTCCAGCTGATTGTACCAGACGAAAGCCAAGTACCCCGGTCAGCAGCGCCGCTGTATGCTCCAGGTTCTCCTCCCATAGCGTAACACTATGAAAACCACGAATCGCGGCCTCTGGAGGAACCGGTCCACCTGCCCACGGCCTGCGCGACTCCACTCCGGCCTCAGCCACGAGCTCGAGCTGCATTCCGTCGGGGTCAAGGAAAACCAGTGCTTCTTCGTCAAACCGGCGGCTTGGCTCGCCAACGAAAATTCCAAGCCGCCCCAGGCGTTCCTGCCAGTAACCCACGGCCCCCTCCGGGATCGAGAAAGAGGTAACTGATGCCTGGCCGTTTCCAGGTCGGCCGCGGCGCGCTCCGCGCCAGGGGAAGAAAGTCAGAATCGTGCCTGGCTGCCCTACCTCATCGCCGTAGTAGAAATGGTAAGTACCCGGATCGTCAAAATTAACCGTTAACTTAACCAGCCGGAGTCCAAGCACATGGGTGTAAAAATCGATATTTTGCTGCGGGTCACTGGCGATGGCTGTTACGTGATGGATACCAAATATCTCTTGACTCACCAATTCTGCTCCTTTATCTGCACTATGTCACACGCACTTCGATTATTGCTCAATGCAACTTCACCTCAATTCACACCTGCATCCGTCTCATTTGCCGTTGTACTTGGCCTGCTGTTTCACAGCCAGTTCAAACGACTGCCGAAGTAATGCAATGGCCAGCTGGATATCTTTTGATTCCTTGATTCGAAAGCTGACCCATCCACTCTCCGGCAACACATGATGCGCTTGAGCATGGCCAGCAGCCACTACCTCATCTCGCACTGTTCTGGGGAAGGGAATGTCTACCAGATAGTCACCGTGAGTATGACCAAGTTCCCGCCTTCCCAGGCGATATTCGGTACCCCCAAAACGATGTGGATGCGCAGTCACACCTTCCCAATTCAGGACGATCTGGGTGATTTGTTCTCCTGCGCCACGGATTGGCATCAACGAGCCTCCTTGCGAGTCTCAGAATAGCTTGCGCCGACGAGTGATCGGGGATAAACGAAATGTCGACGCACGGTCCCCCGTCCAGGGGGAGGAAGGCACGCCGATCAGGCCAGCCACGTCAAGGAGCACACTGTCGTAGTTGACGCGCCAGCCAGCGAAGTCACGCCAAGCTTGATCGCGGTCGCGCTTGAGTGGGACCCCATCAGATGCAAGCCGCTCACAGGCCGCATCGTACTCCTCCCGAGTCACGCTAATGGGCTGGGTAGGATCAGGATCAGGGCTATATGGTATGCGGAAGTAATCAGCAATATGACGCAAGGCCAAGTATCCTGCCCGGATGCACAGAGCTGCCCGGGAGTCGCTGGGGATATCCACCGCCGACAGGGTCAGCGAAGCAGCATCAAGCACTGCTCCTGCGGCTGTGACCCAGGAATGCTCAGCACGCGGCGACCGGAAGAAGGCTACTGCCGGCAAAGAGGTATGACTCTCTTCAATATCCGCGAACCACGCCTCCCATACTTCCCATTGCTCGCTCAACCGATCCAGTCCCTGGATCCGGTGGAAGCGCAAGATCATCTCTACGGCCGAAGGGGGGTTACCTGCACGCACCTCGAGCAGGGTGACGGCTGCCTCGCGGCGTGAAAAAGCTGCATACATGGTGGGCAGATAGGCTATCAGCAACGCGACCAAGACCAGGCCGATGGTTGCCTCGGAGAATACCAGGATTGTCTCTGGCAAGTCATCAACGGTCGCGAAGCCAAGAGTAAGCAGCGACGAACCGCTGACACGAAATGCCTCGTACCACGGCTCGACGCCCAGCCCCCAGAACATGCCAGTATATCCTAGCGTTACCAAGCTGAGCCAGGCGGGAGGTAACAGCAGCAGGCTGATTGGAGCATAGAAAGCCAGGACTTGATCTCGCTCGGCATAGGAACCTGCCCCCCGCACTCGGGCTTCAAACAAGGACCGCACGGTTACGAACACAGCGCGGGAGAGCAGATCAGGTGCGCTGCGCGGAAGCACCAGGGTTTTGATAGCGGACAACAGCGCGCTGTACACCACAACAACGCCAATCACAAAAGACAGGACTCGCAAGAATAGCATGGTTATACACTCGACGATTTCTCATTTGGCCTGACGAGTAATGGATGAAAGCCATGCTCGCGCTCCGCCAGTGTGTATACTGGATTCGAATCTGGCCTCTCGGATGTAGTTGATCTTCCATCCTTCCTGAAACGAAGAACGAATCTCCGCCCGTGATACACGTCTTGGCCCGCCTGGGCCGAGCTCCCGTTCACTGAAACAGAGCGCATAGTATGTTCCCCCTGGACGCAGCACATGTGCCAGGCTTTTGACAAACAGAGGGCGCTCCTCATCCGAAAAGGTGTGGAATAGTCCAGAATCTATGACCGTGTCGAATGTCCGCCCCAGGCGCTGCAGCTCAGTTGCGTCGCCAACCAGGAAATTTGCCGCCAGCCCGCGTTCTTGAGCTTTGGTCTTGGCCTTTTCTATGGCGGCGGGGGCCGAATCGACTCCCCAGGCCTCCTGGCCCAATTCGGCCAGGTAGAGCACATGCTCGCCTGTCCCGCACCCTACGTCAAGCACGCGCCCTCGGATTTCATTGGCCTCCGAAAGGCGCACAATTTCTGCCTGGGGGCGGCCGATGTCCCAAGGTGGCGTGCCCGCATAAGCCGAATTAAAAGAACTCATAAATGGATTTCCTCATCATCTAGTTAACTCGAAATAAGTAATGCGCACTTTTGGGCCTACCGATAGGGGAAAGAGCGGGCAAAACTTCTTTCGGCTTAATTAGTATGGAGTTGGTGCGCTCTTCCTTGTTGCAAGGACCTGGCTACGCCCGGTGCCCCCTTGCTGATCTAAATTCTAGCCAGCCAGTCATCGCGCAGGCACGGCAGTTTCGCCAGGTCTGCCTGCGCGCTGTCAGGGCACGCAAAACCAACCAGAAATTGTTGGCCCATTTATTTAAGACAACGCGCTGCGGCGATTTCTTACCTTGCCTGTGCCACATTGGGGGAAAGTCATCGGGCATGCCGGCTGGAGCACAGCCCATCCGCAACCGACCCTATCCCTGACACGCCGTCCTGGAAACGTGTTTTGAACCAAGCGCGGACTGGCGGAACCCGCAGAGTGAGGAAGCTAGATCGATCTGAGGCTGGTTGAAGGGTACTTCGAGCACGGTGAGGGGGCGGCTGCTGAGGAAATCCTGGCCTAGGCGGAGGCCCAGCTGGCAGGCGAGGAACGACAAGGCTTAAGGGTATGGGCCACGTGGATACGCATTGCGCTACACCACCAAGAACAGGGTAGCTGCCTATGAGGTGTAGATACGCAAGACCGGGGTCAGGCTCTCAGGTGGCCCGTCCTCCTGCCGGCCTAACTACCAACCGACACTTCTGCCCGAGCCAAACCAAAACGCAACCGACACAGGGTATACAGGCAAATACCCAACCCAATTGCGTTCGAGCGAGACAACCAACACGGAGGCTGAACAAAAGGATGAGGGGTGTGCATAGATGCCACTTCTGGGGAGTTAGATTGCCCCAAATCGTGGCTTAATTGGCCCCCCCTCGGCATAAAAGGATGCCGTGCTCGCGCCTCTTCCGCCCACAACTTGCGCAAGTCTAAACTATGCACACCCCTCAGACAGATAATCAAAGCCTACTGCTGGAGAGCCAGGGCTAGCGGCGCAATGCCCGCCGCGTTCCCTGGAACGCCAGCGCAACTACCAAGAGCGCAGCCAGCGCAGCCGTTATGGTGAAGGTAGTACCAGGCAATGTGCCGGTCACAGGCAATAGGGCATTGCCGCCACCAACCTCAAAACCTACCCACCAGTAGTGTATCAATCCACCGCCTTCGTTACGCTGTTCGGCACGGACCGCGTAACTCCCATCTGCCGTCCCCTCGGGGACGTTTATGGTGGTTGAGAAGGTGCCGTCATCGGCCGGATCAGCCTCTACCTCCGCGATGGCTCCCTCGCCTGTATCGCCATTGGTCACGATCATCACCTTGACCGGCAATTCGGCCTTAGCCCCTTCGCCAGTCACAGAAATGTCGGTGCCAGGATCGCCGTTGATGGGGCTAATACTGATGCGCAGAGTCGTCTCCGTTTCGCCGCCAGCAACAGCTGTGGACGCAGGCAACAATAGCACAGCAGCCAGAGTAATCACGCTCACAAGTCGCAAGGACATAGCCAACACCTCCTGTTACTGGAGCACATTCTAATTATGGAAACTGATTATGTCCACGGCTATTATACCTTGAATTGGTTTATATGTCAAGTTTGATTTTTATGTCTAGAAATCGCCTCAACAAGGGGGTAAGGTGCCCTGCTGCCTTTTCACTTTGGGGGCATGAATGCGTCAGGGGCGATCACGTGAGGGTGCATGGAGATAGTGGGATTATCTGTGGGCGAAGCTATCGGATGGCGAACACTTGGATTGCCTCACCCACCAACGCCAGGCGTTGTGGTGAGGCCGATCCGTCGGCCGGAACGCGCCAGATTCCAGCCGCCGACTGGCCCGGCGTACTGTGGCGCACAAAGACGAGGATTGCACCGTCGGGCGTCCAATCTGGGCTGCTTTCGACGTACTGGTCCGCAGTGGTGAGGGCGCGAGCCTCCCCGGTTTCCACGTTGACGATTTCAAGGACCGTGTCGCTGCCGCGTAACGCAACATAAGCAACCTGGCTTGCCTGCGGAGACCAAGTTACCTGCGCTACCGGGAAATCAGCCAGCAACCTATGCTCGCTGCCATCGGCTTTGACCAGCCACAGACGATTGGACTCGTCCTGGTAGGTCAAGCTCTGTCCATCAGGGGACCAAGCGTGGTTGGTTGGGCTAGTTCCAGCCCCTATCTGAACAGGGCTGCCTCCTGACACGTAAAAGGCAAAGGAGGGTTCACCGAAATCCACCAGAAAGCGAGTGCTATCAGGAGACCAGGCGATTATATCAGGGCACAAACCTCGTTCCGTTGATTCGGGAGCGGTAGTTCCCAGCGTACGCCAGCCGGTACCATCTGATTGGATCAAGATCACGTTGAAAACATCGGGATCGCTTGTGGTCTCCAAGAATGCAATGTATTTGCCATCAGGAGACCAGGTGGGGAACAGATAACGCCGCCCGCCGACTGCCAGGGCCTGAGGTGGCTGAGACAAGTCGAGCCATTGAGCATAAACATCATCATTTAGCGTATATACCACGCCGCTGCTATCCGGGAACCAAGAAACTGACCCAGCTATGGCGTCGCTCACCATGCTCGGCGCGCCCCCCGCAGTGGCTGTTACCCACAGACCATCCTCGGCTTGTCGGAAGGCTATCCATTGACCGTCGGGGGAGACGTAATACGGGGCACATTCAGTCGGTTCCAGGTCGCGGGCCAGCAGAGTGACGCTGGTGCCATCCGTATGCATCATATTCAGGCTCTTGCCATCCAAATAGGCTATTCGGACTGCTGAGGGTGGTGGGGTGGTTTCATACTGGGGGACCTGCGGCGCCTGACAGCCAACTGCCAGCAGAGCAACCGCCAGACTCGGCCAGAAGGACCAAATCAAAGAACGCCTCAAGTTGTTTGAGAGCCTCTGCAAACCCCATATATAGGCTTTTGGCATTGCTCGCTGCCCCAGCAGCCAAGTGGTCAAAACTCGATAAAGCTTGACGAGCGGGGCATAAACCAACTCGCAGGCGTCCTCTTGATTCGTTGTTGAAGCTGACAAGTTATGTTACCGTGTGATCCGTTTCTTCTTCATCCAGTGAGAGTTTGCCGATCGTGCGTACGACGCCACGCTGCCACTGAGCATATGCTACCCCGATTAACATCAGCAGCAGCACTGATACCAGCAAGAACTCCATAGCCCTCTTCTACTCCTTACCAGAGATATTGTGGGTGGTGCGACAAACCACATCCCAGTATAACCCAACGTCGTTCTGCTTGCATCAGTTAAGCTGCCTATTCTTGACCGGGCATGGCCTACGCTATTGCGCGTAGATTTGTCATAATGGATGGACTTTGGGGCATTATCTAGCGGATTCAAAAACACTAAACTGGGAGAGCCGCAGATTGCGAGGCAGAACTACCCGTACTGTAGTACCCTGGCCCACCAGCGAGATGAGTTCCATCTTTCCTCCAAACAGCTGCGCCCGCTCTCTGAGCCCCATCAAACCCAGGCTACCTTTGCTGACAAGTTCAGTGGCTTCTTCAGGCATGGTAAAGCCAACCCCGTCATCTTGAATGGTGATGACGACTTGCTGAGGAAGAAATTGAGCATGCACCTGCGCATGTGATGCCTGAGCGTGCTTACGAACATTGGTAAGAGCCTCCTGAACAATGCGGTAGATAGCCACTTCCATACCGGGCGGCAACTCCTCAGGCACACCTTCCACACTTAGCTTAACATCAATTGTATCCCGCTGAGTGATTTCGTTGGTCAGATGTTGCAAGGCAGGTACCATGCCCAAATCTTCCAGAACGGTGGGGCGCAGGTCGCGACTGAACTGGCGCACGTTGTCAATGGTGTGGGTGACCATTTTGCGCAGCTCGCGTAGTTTCTCCCGGGCTACTTCGGGATTCTCGGCGATTGCTTCACGGGCCAACTCCACCCGCTGACCAATGGCAATCAGGGACTGAACAGTATCGTCGTGCAGGTCACGAGCAACGCGCTTGCGTTCTTCCTCCTGAATATAGGTGATGGCGGCCACATATTGGCGCAAGCCAGCCTGGTAGCGAGCAATCTGCTCCACCATTTGATTAAAATCGCTGGCCAGATCACGCAATTCACGGATATTGCTGGGAATGACCTGCGCCGCGTAGTTTCCAGCGGCGACTATCCGGGAACGAGCAGCCAGCTCAGCAATGGGCCGGATCACCCGCTGAACCCCCCGCGAGACGATGGCAGCAACCAGCCCCACCCCGATCAGCAAAGCCAAGATAATCGGTCGCAAGGAAATGCGAGCAGGGGCTACGACATCAGACCAAGGCTCTTGTATCACCAAACCCCAACCGGTCACATCAACAATCGCATAACCAACCACCTGGCGCGCCTTGCCTGGCTCTTGGGTGATGATCGCTCCCTCCCGTTCACCTCGCATGAGGTTGAACACGGAAACACGCTGAGCGAAGTCGGCGCTGATGAGTGAATAGTCGGGGTGATAGATGACGCGTCCGTTCCGGTCGATGAGGTAAGCCTCGCCTGCATCGCTGACTTGTAGCTTCTGGATCTCTTCGCCAATACGTTGAAAGCGCACATAGAAGCGGCCGACCAGTATGCCTAGAAAGATATCATCCTTTGAAATGATGGGTACAGCTACCACGATGATATCTTCACCTGATCCTGATTCCTGGATAATGTCGGAGAAGGTGAACGAGCGAAGGGCACGAGTATTCTGGAAGTAAGATCGGGTCGAAAAGTCCTGGCCCTGAAGGTCGGGACGGTATGGTTCTGTAACCGTCACGATGCCTTCAGCGTTGAGGATCAGGGTGCCGCCATCGAAGTCATTAAGCAAGTTGCGGGCCTGGTTAAGCGCATTCTTCTGCGCGGCCGGGTCGCCGCTGCGGACCAGATCCAGGTTTGAAAGGGTGGTCAACACCCGTACGAAGCCACCCATATTCTCCGATAGGCGGTCGGCCGACACACGGGCCAGTTCCTGATCGCGACTGCGAGCCAGCTCTTCAGCTACTTGCTGGTAGGCATAGAATACCGAGCCCACGGCCAAGGCCAACATAATAGCCAGGGGTAGAATGGTGAACAGCAGGGCCTGCACACGCAGGCTGCCCCAACGATCGAAAAGGCTGCCCCAGAATTTGGACGGTGCGTTGGACATTCAGTACCTTCGACGTTTCGATTTAGGGTGGCCATGCCGCCCTGCTAGCGTTCCAGCCACTCCAGAAATCCGAGATGCAAGCCTGTGCAATACGAGTTCACGGTCGATCTTCCGAGCGCGCCTTGAACTGGTCGGCTTGCTCTTGGGCTGCGTGTAGCGCGTCAGCCGGGTCAGCACCGTAAAAGGCAGCCTTAACGGCGTCAGCAAAAGCGCGTTCCACCTCGGGGAATGCATCCAAACGATACGGTCGTGCAGCATCAAGTTGAAACAAGAAGGGCTTGAGCAAGGGATTGCCCGCAAAATGCGGTGTGCTTTGCAGCCAAGCACGAGCCGGGTAATGTCCCAGGCGACGAGCCATGGGCAGCGCATAGCGATCACTGGTGGCCCATTTCATGAATTCAAAGGCAGTTTGGCGGTGCCGGGCGCCCCGTGGGATAAAAAGAGCCGTGCTACCCAGCGCCGAGGCCGCTCCTGCGCCAGCCGGAGTTTCGGGCAACTCCGTCACTGCCAGCGGGAAGTCGGGAGCCTGGCTTTGAATATAATGAATATCCCAGGGGGTGCCAAAGAACATGCTAATCTGACCCTTCAAAAAGAGTTTGCGCGGATCTTCATAATCACGGGGACGCGAAGTCGGCAGTGGCCCGTAGCCATTGCGAGCCATAGAAGTCAGAAAACGAAGGGCCTCAATATTGTTTGGGTCATCCAAGGTAAAGTTGTACCCGATAAAGGCATCCCCCACCAGCAAGTCTCCACCAGCCTCGGCCAGCCAAGCAAACACATACCACGGTTCAACCGTGAAGCCCAGTCCATACCTTGATCCATCACCGCGAGTGAGGGTAACCGCGTCTTGCGCGAATTGCTGCCAGGTGTAGCCAGCGTCAGGATACGGAAGGTTGGCTTCTTCAAAGTGGGCCTTGTTGTAAATCAACACCAGAGTGTAGATGTCCAGAGGAACACCATATTTCACGCCATCCCATGTCACTTCGTCCATTGCCTGCGACATGAACTCAGCTTCGGCATCCCATTCTGCCCACAGATCATCGAGGGGCTCAGCGACTCCTTGCGCCGCCATAGCAAAGGCGTGTCCCTGAACCAAATCTGGAGGATTGCCTACTTGGAGGGCGGCTTGTACTTTGCCAGGTATTGTCTCGCGCACAAACGCCTGAATATTCACGTCGACGTTGGGATAGGCGCGCTCGAAGTCAGTGGCCATTTCACGGAACAGAGGGTCACCTGCCACAAAATCAAGATCTAGCCACACATCTAGGGTGATAGGTTCGGACGAGATAGCCGGGTTGGGCGGAGGGGCATCACCCGGGACCTCCCCGTCGGAAGCACTCCGATCCTGTGCACACCCCGCTACTAGCAGGGCAATAGCCAACAGAAGAGCACCCAGCCGATGGCGGAGCAAGTGTGGACACCCAGGGTGTATCACTTTCCTTCTCCGGCTGAGATCCAACCCCGCCGGACCGCATGCATGACCGCTTCGGTACGAGAGCCAACACCCAACTTGGAAAAGATGTTCGACAGATGAGCCTGCACTGTGCGATCACTTATGTAAATCTGTTGGCCAATCTCCTTGTTAGTCAGTCCTTTGCCCACCAGCCTCAGAATCTCCAACTCCCGCTCCGTGAGCCCGTCATATTCGTCTTTGACCCCGGCCAGGGCATCGGGTAGAGGCCGCCCGCTGGCAAACTGAGCGACGACCTTGCCAGCCACCGATGGGTCCAACGTCGACTGCCCGGCCGCCACCGTACGGATGGCTTTAACCAGCTCCTCCATTTCAGCCGTCTTTAGCAAATAACCGTTGGCACCGGCTTGGAGCAGTGCGAAGACATACTCGTCGTCATCGTGGGCGGTCAGCACCAACACCGCCACTTCTGGGGCTTCCGCCTTGATGCGACGAGTTGCCTCCACGCCTGACAACTTGGGCATCCGAACGTCCATAACCACCAGATCTGGCCTGAGCTCCTTGGCCAACTGTACGGCTTCCTCCCCATCGGCAGCCTCGCCAACGACACGCAGATCAGGTTGGCGTTCCAGCAATTGGCGAGTGCCAGCTCGGACCACGGCATGGTCGTCAGCCAGAATAAGGCTTATGGTGTTCATGCATTTGCTCCTGTAACACTGTCAGAAAGCCCGTCCGGGTTACCCACAACCGCACAAAGATAAGCAGCAAGATTGTGTGTTCAGTCTACCTTGTGTGGATTCAGTATTCCATTATACCAGCGATGGAGAGGTGTGACAAAGATCATTGACATGACACAACCTTGGTGATATAATTACCAAGTAGACATATTGCTTCCCATTTTCTCCAACCTTAAAAGCACCATTATCGCCTCGAACGACAACACCACCCCACCATATCCATTTCTTGATGACGAGAGGGGACTACCACGCCAGGGCCCACAGCCGATGCGTGCCTGCTGGCAAGCTGCGCTGATCTGGAGGTGGGCCTCCTGGAGAATGCGTTGCCCTTTCTCGGCTGCCCCTACCACCAAGGGTGGTTCGACATACATTCCGTCTTTCGGGAATTGATGGCAGATATGGCAGCGCCAATCTATGCCAGATGATGCCCGGACAACAGTGTAACCATGGCTGACACAAACCGATCCTCCAATCTCAGTCTTCTTGAGCAACCCGACCGTGCTGACGAGTTTGCCGCCTCCCCCCTGGAGCAGGCACGCACGATGCTCGATATGCTCCGAGTGGGTAGATCAGGTGGACTGGCTATCGCCCAGTGCGACGATTTTGGCCTGCGCTCTCAACTCTTTGCCCACTTCAAGCATCGGCTGGCTGAATACGATGTTTATCTGTTCCCCTATAGGGTGACCGATAGGGACTTGAATCTGGGACGCACTTTGTATGATCTGAGCCTGCATCGGTTCAAGCGCCTGGAATCAACTGTGAGATTCAAGTCGATCGTCATTTTCGTTTACGGGATTGAGAGTTACAGCGAAGTACAGAACTCTCAGTTCCTCAACGGGCTCAATTCCTTGCAGGATTCATTGAGGGCGATCGAACAGCCAGTGGTCATTTGGGGCACCAGCGAGTTCTGCGCCCAGTTAGCCCGCTCTACCCCTGATCTTTGGGACTCGAAAGAAATGCTATTTTCCTTTCCCTACACGGCCCTGGAGCGAGTAGAAAGGGAAGAAACAAATACGCCACCCAAAGGGCCACGGCACCGGTTTCCGTTTCTAACACGTTATCTGCAGATGGTAGTCAAAGACCCTGAATACGCCATCTGGCAGGATCTGTATCTACCACTCAAGGCGACCCGTGTCACGGACACGACTAGATTGGTACCCCCGCGGCATACCCTGACCGACAGCGAGATGGCCCAGCTTCAGCAGGCTATCGTCGACACAGATACTCGAGCAGCCGGGGAAATTATCTTTGAGCGGGGTGCACCCGGTGAAACGTGTTACATCATCGTCGCCGGCGAAGTAGAGGTTCTGGTGCCTGATGCGCTGGGCAGCCAGGTCGTGGTCTCAACCCTGGGGCCAGGGGATTTCTTTGGCGAGATCGCCCTACTGGAGAGCGTGCCGCGCACAGCAACTGTCCGGACCACGCAACCTTCTCACTTGCTGGTACTCGACCGCCGCTCGTTGGGAACGGTTTCGCAGGTGGCTCCCTCCGTCGCAGAGATGTTGATGCAGATTAGTCGGCGCCGGCTGGAAACCCGGATGCGAGATCCACAAGAGCTGGTATCACCCCTGCGTCGCTTCGCCCTCGAAGGTCACAGCCTGATCCGGCAGAGGCCAGTTGATGTGCGCCAGCTTATCAGCAACGATCAGTACGCGATGGTGCTAGGCGAGGCCGGCGCCGGCAAGACAACTGTGCTGCGACGCATTATGCTCGACCTGGCCAACGAGGGCCTTCACTCCCTCGCGGAGCCAGAAGGAACGGGCGTTGTCCCTTTCTTCATAAGGTTGAATATGCTTACCCCCGATCGACAAGTAGAAGATCTGATCCTCGAGTCGTTGCGAAACTATGGCCTTCCTGACTTCGAGGCCAGTGAAGACTTAGAAGTACTCCTGAAGGAGCAAGGCCCTGACAACTATCTAGCTGGCAGCTTTGTCTTCTTGATGGACGGCCTGGACGCAATGGACAACCAATCGGCGGTTAGGCAAGATCTAAATCGGTTCATCCAAGATTATAGCCATCACCGATTTGTGATGGGCTGCCGAGTAGAAAACTACGTACCCGTCGCCCGTTTTCGCCCAGTTATGCTTCAGCGCTTGACTGGATACGATATCGAGGACTTCCTGACCAGATATATTGGACCGGACCAGGGACAGCGCATCGCCCGTGAGATTTACGGCGATACTCAACTAGAAGATCTAGCCCAAACCCCGCTGGCCCTTTATATGTTCGCTCAGATCTTCAAGAACGGTGAGGCAGCCCTTCCCAAGAACCGGGGCATCCTATTTGAGCGATTCACCAACAACCTATTGGAGCGTGCCGACACCGAATGGTGGAAAATCTACGGCCGGTCAAAGAGCCGAGTACCTTTGACGGTCCGCCGCGCTGTACTGGCTTCACTGGGCCTGCGGATGCAAGGAAACGAGGTGTGGTCCCTTCCAAGCAGTCGCTGGATGGCGACTGTTACCAACGAGCTTGACCTCTTCCGTGAGAAAGCTTCACCAGAAGAACGAGAAGCCACACGCACTGTGTCGCCTCATGACGTGATAGAAGAGATTATGTATAGCGGACTGCTTCGGTACTCCGGTGGTCGTGAGTGGTTAGAATTTGCCCACCATTCATTGCAGGAATTCTTCGCGGCATTGGCTCTGCGTGGTCAAAAAATAGACCTCGAACTACTTGTGCAAGGGGCCGAGAATCGCCACCAATGGTCAGGAACCATTGTGTTGCTGTACGGCATCTCCAATTCCAAGACACCTCTCTTCTTCAAGATCTTGGGGAACGGCAATGATTACAGTCGGATCTGGTTGGACGCCGCATGTCTGTCCAGTGCTGGGGAGCACATTGCGTATGTCGCCGAGGACTTAGAAACAGCGCTGTCCAGTGGGGACATCCTTGACGAGCAACAAAGATTTGGTGCGCTATTTAGCGTGGGCCTGGCCTACCGACAATTGGAGCGTTATCCAGAAGCCTTGACCTATCTGCATCGCGCTGCGGATTCGCAACCCGATTCGGCCGAGGTGCAATACGAACTTGGCTCTCTATATCGTCTCGTGGATCAACATGATCGTGCCATCAAGCACCTGGAAGAAGCCATTCGCATACGGCCTGACTTTGTGGACGCCTATAATCAGCTTGGCATCACATACTACGACCAGGGCAAACACGCTGAGGCATTAACCATCTTCCGAGCGACGGCCCAGCTTGAGCCGTCCAATCCTCTTCATTACCACAATTTGGGCAGTGTCCTCAAGTTGCTGCGCAACTATCCCGCCGCACGAGATGCTTTTCAAACGGCTATCGAACTCAAAGCGGACTACATAGAAGCACTCACCCAGCTCGATATTCTGGAAAAGGCACTGGCTTCCGGGGTGATTCAAGTTCTCGACCGCATTCCCCTTCTCAGCCGGCTAACACTGGAGCAAAACATGTTGCTTGCCAACCGGCTCAAGGTCATCGAATACAAGCCGGGGCAGATTGTATTTCACATGGGAGAGATGGGTGACACCTTTTATATTATCGAGACAGGTGAAGTAGAAGTGCTGGCACCTGACGTGAAAGGCTCGCCAAATGTACTAGACCGATTGGGGCCAGGCGACTTCTTCGGAGAGATTGCATTGCTGCGAGCGGTTCCCCGTACAGCCACCATTCGAGTCGTTGCGCCGGTCCGACTGCTGGCGCTCAGCCGCGCAGATTTCAACGACGTACTGACACGCTACCCATCTCTAGCACATCGGCTGGAAGAGTCGTCAGGCGAACGGCTGCTGCGTGATCGCCACCGGGGTCGAACCACAAGCCTGGACCGCTACTACGACCCGGCATATATTGAAGAGCTGGTCCAGCAGAAAGAGGTCACGGTGGTGATGGGCGACATCCATGGCTCGACCTTTCTTACCCACGCAATTGGGCCGGAACTCATGGTGGAATTTCTGGATGAGTACCTCAAGCGCATGTCTGCCATCATCGTCCAAGCTGGGGGAGCCATGGATCGTAGCCTGGGTGACAGTGTCATGGGAGTTTTCGGCTCTTTCCACCAACGATATGGGGACAGGGAAACGAGTTCCGGCACCCGAGCCCTGCTGGCTGCCCTTCATATGCGTCAGGACTTCTCAAACCTGCGTGCCAAGTGGTCCGAACAAAATCCCGAGTTTGCACAGACCGGTATGGGCGTTGGCCTCAGTACAGGCTCAGTGGCTAAAGGAACCATCGGCTCGGAAACAGCAATGGTTGGTTCAGCCGTCAACTTGGCGAACAAGCTCTCCAAGCTAGCCATCAAGGGCCGTCAGGAGAGTGAGATCTACGCGGATGAACGCACCTGCCAGATGCTGGGGGATTCTGTCATCGCTGAACTACTCGACCCGGTTTACACTTCACGTAAGGCCGGCGGCGTGCTGCTCAGAGCATACCGCATCATTCAGCGGCGGGGGTAGGTACTTTCGCAATTGCGATAAGGCGCAGGCAGATATCCATCCCAGTCACGCGCTGGCCCTCAATCTACCGAGCGGCAGGCTTGCCGACTACAAGCTCGCTGTCCTCGCTTAGCTCAATAACATTCTTCTGACCGCAAACCGGGCAGCCCACCCAATAACGAGGCACTCGTTGGCCCTGGATCAGGCCATCCCGGTACGGATGAAGCGCCTCCAAGTCAAGGGGAAAATCGTCCCGACATTTGTAACAGCGCACAGCAAGGGGCATCAGCGGATAATTTTGCGAGTACGGGGAGGTGGTGTAACGGGTTCGTCGCTCCAACGGATGGCTGAGCGCAGTCGCCCGCGGGCTTGAACCAGGCTGCTTTTGTCATTCGCATAGATGGTCAGCAGTGGTTCTCCCTCTTCGACCCGGTCACCTACCTTCTTGTGATGCACGATTCCCACTGCATAGTCAATAGGATCACCCTTCTTCTCACGCCCACCGCCCAATAGCACAGCTGTCTTTCCCACCTGGTAGGCATCTATTGCAGCGATGTTACCGGCACGGGGAGATAGCAAATCTTCGACCAGAGAGGCGCTCGGCAGCAAGCCAGGTGCTTCGAGTATAGCCCGGTCCCCCCCCTGCGCAGTGATCCACTCTACGAATTTATGCCAGGCGGAGCCATCGTCAAGCGCACCGACCAGAACAGCCCGGGCTTCGTCCAAGTTGGATACTTTCTGACCGGTGTGCGGTACAGTGCCAGCCAGAAACAGCATCATGCCAGCCACGGTCAGACAATGGTCGCGGAAGTCGGGCGGACCACCACCGTGCAACGTCTCAATAGCCTCGCGCACTTCGAGGGCATTGCCAACTGCGTAGCCCAGAGGCTGATTCATATCAGAGATGACAGCCGCCACCTGGCGGCCCACCCTGCGGCCGATAGCTACCATAATCTCAGCCAGTTCCTCAGCCTCGGCCTCCGTCTTCATAAAAGCCCCTTTGCCCACTTTCACATCCAGGACGATGGCATCGGCACCAGCCGCAATCTTCTTACTCATTATGCTGCTGGCGATGAGAGGCATACTCTCGACTGTGCCCGTAACATCCCGCAAGCTGTAAAACTTGCCATCGGCTGGAGCCAGCTCGGCTGATTGTCCAGCAACCACGATGCCGTGGTCGGTAAGTTGTTGCATAAACTGTTCTTGGCTGAGGGTGACAGTGAAGCCTCTGATGCTCTCCAGTTTGTCTAGAGTGCCACCAGAGAAATCCAGCCCGCGTCCGCTCATCTTGCCGACAGGTAGCCCCTGGCTGGCGACCAGAGGAGCAACCACCAGGGTGGTCTTGTCGCCTACCCCTCCCGTCGAGTGCTTATCAACCACGAACGGGGCAATCTGGTGAAGATCTAATGTGTCTCCCGAGTGCGCCATGGACAGGGTTAGTTCAGTCGCCTCGCGATGTGTCATGCCTCGCAACAGCACCGCCATACACCAAGACGCGGCCTGGTAGTCGGGAATTTCACCCTCAGTGTAGCCTCGAACGAAGAATTGAATCTCCTCAGCTGTCAGTTGGCCGCCGTCTCGCTTCTTGGTGATGACGTCTACGGCACGCATCCTATGGCCTCCAAATCCGAATATCAGCGTTGCTGAGTGACAGGCAAATAGTATACCTTTAAACGAGTGGGCAAGCAAGAGGCGGGGCCTCTGAACCAGACGCACACCAGACCTGATCGCAGGTAAATCGATTCAGCAGAGTTGCTTTTGGGGCCGCGTCCGCTTATAATGTATGATACAAATGTTCTAACTCAGGAGAAAATAACCTATGCGTGAAATCACAGTGGCCGCCGTGCAGATGAAACCTAAACTCTACGAGATGGGCGATAATCTCACGCGCATGACAGATTTCGTAGAGAAGATTTGCCTTCAGCAGCGGGTAGACCTCATCGTCTTCCCGGAATTGATTACCACTGGTTATGAGTGTGGCGTTCGCTTCACCGACCTGGCGGAGAAAGCGCCTGGCCACACCGTCAACCTGATGGCTCAACAGGCCGCCGAATTCAACACTCACATCGTTTTTGGAATGGCGCTCAAGGAGAAGGTGGAAAGCATTATCTACAATGCAGCCATCATGGTCGGTCCCGACGGGGAACTAGTTGGTGATTACCGCAAGGTACATCTGCGCGGCGAGGAGCGACTGGCCTTTCGGACTGGATTCCGCTACCCTGTGCTGGAAACCAACTTTGGCATGGTGGGCCTGATATTGGGCTGGGATATGGCCTTCCCTGAAGTCGCGCGTTCGTTGGCCCTGGATGGCGCCGAACTCTTATGCCTGTGCGCAAGCTGGGAGCGACCTCATACCAAGGAATGGCATGCCTTTTCACTGGCGCGTGCCTTTGAGAACTCTATCTTCCTGGCCGCTGCCAATCGGATCGGTGAGGAGCCCAGCTACACTTTCTTTGGCCAGAGTATGATCGTCGGTCCGCGCGGTGACGTATATGCCTCTATGGACGAAGAAACCGAAGGCTATGCACTAGCCCAAGTCGATTTGGACGAAGTACGTCGCTTGCGCGAGGAATATCAACTCATTCAACTCCGCCAGCCAGCCACCTATCGGGCAATTGTGCGCAAGTATTGAGATATTTCCCCTATCTATGCCTCGTCTAGACACATCCCTCGGAGCATAAGAATGAGGCTAAGGCCAGGGCTCTGGGCTGCAGCCCTCTGCCCTATTCTGATTCTAAGTGGATGCCAGCCAGCCTCCGACTGGCGCTGGCAACCCGCCGAGAACGGCCTGCCCCGTCAGGCAGTGATTCTGACACTGGCCGCCGACCCGAACAACCCTAACCATCTCTGGGGCGGATATTACGCGCCTGGCGGTCTGGCTATCAGCCACGACGGTGGCCAGACGTGGACCACCAGTGCCCAGGGGTTAGCCGACAACCCCGTGTTTGATTTGCTCCCGCTCCCCGCCGGCCCCCTTTGGGCAGCTACCCGCGATGGTCTTATGGAGAGCTCCGACGGCGGGATGACATGGACACCAGAGCTCGCTGGATTGCCTTCGGCCTCAGCCTTCGCCCTGGCGGCAGGCAGAGACGGGCGAGTCTACGTGGGCATGGATGACTTCGGGCTTTACGTTCAAGCGCCAGGCAGAGACGGCTGGATATCGCTGAATCAAAACGAGCGGCTAGCCACAGCGGCTGTCCTCTCACTGGCGGTCTCCCCTGGCGGCACCCAGCTCTATGCGGGTACCGCCGGGCGGGGGCTGTTTGCCAGCCAAGATGCCGGGTCCACATGGACCGTTGCCTTTTCCAACAGCTACATCCCTAATCTGGCTCTCAGCCCCTCCCACCCTGGGACAGCCATAGCCAGTCTCCGAGACCGGCTGGCCCGCACGCAGGATGGAGGGAGATCATGGGAGCTACTACCCACCCCCTGGGCGCGGCACGAGGTGACATCTCTTCTGTGGCTGGCTGACTCCCGGGCCGAGGCGGCCCCTCAACTGGAGGCAAGTGAGACAATTTTGGCTGGCAATGGGCAAGGCCAAATCTATTGCAGCCCAGATGGCGGAGACTCCTGGCTGGAAATGGAAGCCCCGACACGAATCCGGGGTGGCGTGCTGGCTCTTATGAAGAACAGCGATCAACTCTTGGCCGGCACCTGGACTGGGATCTACGCCAGCCCTGCACCGGTGCGATGTGCAAACGGCCATAATACCTGGACCTATATCTCGCCCTCGCTGGGCACTCCATACGCCAATGCATTTGTTGAGAGCGAGGCCGGATTGCTGATCGGTACCCGAACTGGCCTCTTTCGCTGGCAGCCAGCAGTGCGCCACTGGATAGAGGTGGCGCTGGAAGACATTCCAGTAGGGGGCGTGGCAGCCCTAGGGGTTGCTCCATCGGATGGGCAGGTAGTCTACGCCGGGACAGCCTCTGGCGGGCTGTATCGCAGCCAAGATGGAGGCGTCAACTGGTCAAGAGTGCCTTCGGACCTGGAGATTGGCATCCGGGCACTGGCCGTCGCCCCAGACGGCGCTGATCACGTCTACGCCCTGGCTAACTGGGAACGGATATACGAAAGCAGAGACGGCGGGCTCAGCTGGCAAGCCGGCTGGACAGGGCTAGAGTTAACCACCGAGGCGATCAGCCTGATGATAGATCCATTGGATCCCTCGACCCTATATCTGGGCGCCGATACAGGCCTCTATCGCAGTCACCACGGCGGTAAGAACTGGCGGTCGGTGGGCCGCCCGCTGGACGACCAGACAGTGCTGACCCTGGCTGCCCGCCCCGCCCCAAATGCCGAAGGAAAATCATCGATCCTATACATTGGAGCAACGCAGGGCGCCTATCGCAGCCAAGATAGTGGCACCACCGTGGAGCCGTGGGGTGGCGAGCTGAAGAACGTTTCGGTAACGGCCTTCTTGTTTGACCCGAGCGACTCGCAGACCATCTATGCAGGAACAGCCTTCGCCGGTCTCTACCGGTCAATGGATGGGGGCGAGACGTGGAGAAAGATAGGTCCCCCGCATTTGGCGCAGGAGGTAGTGGAGGCAATGGCCTGGGGGCCCGGGGGCGAACTGTTCGTCGCATCGCCAGGAGGCGTGTGGGCAGGCAAGGAGTAAGCATACGCTGCGGTCAGGCTTTGCCCTTGCTTGAGGGGAGGCCAATTTGAAAGGGAAGAGATGGCTTAACAAGCACGCCCCCTGCCATCTGAAGACGGGCAGGGGGCGGCTATTCACATTCGAGGCACGACATCACTACGTAATCGCCTAATTATGCCGGAGTCACGCTCACCGCCTGGGGCCCCTTGATGGTCTCCTCCACCTCAAATTCTACCGCCTGGCCCTCGTTCAGGGTACGGATTCCCTCAGCCAAGCCGGTTTTATGCACGAAAACCTCTTCCCCGCTCTTCAAGGTGATGAAACCATATCCCTTCTGAGTGTTGAACCACTTCACGACACCCTGCGCCTTGCCCGCCGCATTAGTAAGAGGCATTAGTTCTCGGCACCGGGGACAATACTGGGGCGGTGTCATTGGCAACCCTTTGTCTGCCAGCGCCCGCTGGGCGGTGACGGTGAACACGAACTCCCTCCCGCATTGCTGGCAGGTTATCATCGTATCTGAATAGTTCATTTCGTGCTCCTCTTCTTCCGGGCAGTCGAGGGGGAGGCAGATCTTTTGCGCCTCGACCTGGCTTGGCTGGTTTTCGCCCTCGCGTCACTGCTAGGAGCACGAGAGGAGCTTTTTGAGCTGGCTGATTTGACCACTTCGGTCGTTTCTGGAGTCAGCACCAGCAGGGTCATCAACCTGTCACGTCCGCGGATGGCTACTACCTCTCTGCCTTGGGTGGCCCGGCCAGCCTTAGGCAGGCTACGGGCGTAAACGGCTTTGCTGTTACCTTTCTCCGATAACATCAAAAGACGGTCAGAGGCACTAGCCACCACACCGGCTGCCAGTTGGCCTGTCTTGGCTGACAAGTTAGCGGTAGCCACGCCCGCCCCATAGCGTCCCTGGGTAGGATACTCGCTCAGAGCGCTGCGCTTGCCGACTCCCATCTCGGAAATGACCACCACATCGCCTCGGGGCCGGTAGAGTCCCATCCCCACCACCTTGTCATCTTGACCCATCTTCACCCCAAGCACCCCGCCTGCCGGCAACCCCATAGGCCGGACATCCTCCTCAGAAAAGCGAATGGCCTGGCCGTTAGACACAATCAGGATCACCTCTTCTCGGCCGGCTGTGCGTACGGCCCAACCCAGCTCGTCTCCTTCGTCCAACTTCATCACCGTGATTTCAGCAGTGCGAGCGGCAACCAGATCAGCCAAAGCGATTCGCTTCACGCGCCCCCGGCGGCTGGTGAGGAAGAGGTAACCAGGCGGAGCTTCGGCCTCATTCTCCATGGACAAAGCAGCCACCACCCTTGCTTCAAACGACAAGCCGGCCAGCTCCGCAACGGTCAGGCCCTCGCCGGGAGCAGAGCCTGGCGGAATCTGGTGTGCGGGCACCAAGATCGCCTTACCTCCCTCACTAAAGAGATACAGATTATCACGCGTATTAGCCACAGCTGCAGCCAGCAACTGGTCCTTGCGACGACCACGGACCGGGCCGACCCCCTGCTCGGCAGGCCAGCGGCAGGCCCGGCCGCTCCGGCTGACTGCCACAACGATGTTTTCCTCCGGCACCAGGTCACGGGTGGTGAAGTGCCCTTTCTCGCCAGCCACGATATGGGTTCTGCGCGGCGAGTCGTATTGTGTCTTGAGCTCCAGCAGATCATCTTTAATGACACCCAGAATCTTTTTGGGACTGCGCAGCAGATTTTCCAGCTCTTTGATGCGCTTGAGTGTCTCTTTGTATTCGACCTCGATATTCTTGCGCTCCAGAGCAGCTAGCCGGCGCAGCGGCATGTTCAGAATCGCCTGAGCCTGGATTTCAGTCAGTTTGAACTTGCGTCGAAGGTTGCCACGAGCTGTGTCCACCGTACGTGAGGAGCGGATGGTGGCGATGACCTCATCCAGGCTAGCCAATGCTACCAGCAAACCCTCCAGCACATCGGCACGTTGACGGGACTTTTCCAACTCGTGGAGGCTGCGGCGAGTAATTATCTCCTGCCGATGCTCAATGAAAAGCTGCAAGGCCCGCTTAAGAGACAGGAGGCGCGGTTCGCCGTCCACTAGAGCCAGCATATTCATACCGAAGGTCTGCTGCATTGGGGTCAATTTGAAGAGCTGCTGCAGCACCTGGCGTGGCTCCACAGTGCGAGTCAATTCAATGACGATGCGCATGCCCTGGCGATCGCTTTCGTCGCGCAGGTCCGTGATGCCTTCGATCTTTCCATCCCGAACAATCTCAGCGATGCGCTCGATGAGGTTAGTCTTGTTAGTTTGATACGGGAGTTCAGTGATGACAATGCGATGCCGGTTGCGCGTCATCTCTTCGATGTGCGCATTGGCTTGCACTGTAAAGCGGCCACGCCCTACGGCGTACCCACTGCGGATGAGGTCAGCGCTTTCATCGCCTGCATCAGCCCCTTCCGCATAGCGGTAGACAATACCCCCGGTAGGAAAATCTGGCCCCTGCACAAACTGGAGCAAGTCTTCCACCGATACCGTGTCCGCTTTGCCCATCACCATCCGGCCAATCATAAAGACAAGGGCATCGCAGATTTCACCCAGGTTGTGAGGAGGCACGTTGGTCGCCATCGCCACGGCAATGCCCGAAGCGCCGTTAATCAGGAAATTCGGGAGCTTGGCAGGCAAAACTTTAGGCTCTGTCAGGCTGCCGTCGAAGTTCTCGACGAAATCCACTGTCTCTTTTTCGATGTCTGCCAGCATCTCCCGAGAGAGTGGGGTTAGGCGCGCCTCTGTGTATCGCATGGCAGCAGGAGGATCACCATCAATCGACCCAAAGTTTCCCTGGCCATCGACCAACGAGGCGCGCATTGAGAAATCCTGTGCCATTCGGGCCATAGCCTCGTAGACCGCGGCATCTCCGTGGGGATGATACTTGCCCAGCACTTCACCCACAATCCGCGCGCTCTTCTTGTAAGCGGCGCCAGGGTGAAGCCCCATGTCATGCATGGCATACAGAATACGGCGATGGACCGGCTTCAGTCCATCACGTACGTCTGGCAGAGCACGCGATACGATGACACTCATGGCGTAGTCCAAGTACGCCTCTTGCATTTCTCTTTCAATGTCCACAAGCCGAACAGTACCAATTTCCATGAGCATCCTCACTTGTCAAAAGCAGAGGGGGCGATTACCTCACGCCCCCTCTGACTAGATAGACCGATTGGATGTGGGTCGTCTCAGCGTGGACTTCGACGCTTCTAGACAAGACCTGCAAAGACGTCCCAACGTGCATCCGGTACCCTGTCACAAAACAATGACGAGACAAAGGCCGCACCCATAAAGGCTGAGTCTAACTAACCCAGATCACTTTGGCGGGGCACAGAGCTACCGACTCTGTCGTTTTGCCATCCGTCGCAGCATCTTGCGCCGCGCCTTGCGTGCCGCGCGTTGCTTCGCCAGGCGGCGCTGTTCGCTCTTGGAAACATACCAGCGTTTCTTACGATAAGTGCTGAGAATGCGTCCTTTAACCACTTCCTTGCGGAATCGCTTCAGTAAGCTTTCTTGCGATTCACCCGGTCGCAATTTCACAGTCATTGTCTTGGTCTCACCTCCTTTCGTAACCGGGGGATCAACTTGAGAACCATAATGACTTGCACACAACTTTTTGGAAGCCTGCCTGCACCTGTGCCACACTGACCGGTGCAGTGACCAACCCTGGCCTGCCCACCCACGCAGGCCACAGGATGTACAGCCCTCCTAAATCATTTCGAGTTCATCGCCCTCGGCATCCTGCATATCTAGCTCTTCGGCTTCCCTGTACAAGTCGCCTTCCATAGCTTGGTCGAAGATGCCTTCCACATCCAAGTCAATGTCATCCTGACCGTTTCCCTGGCCGACGATCACTTCTTCTTCGCGTTCTTTGTGCTGGTGATAACCCGTACCGGCAGGGATAAGCTTGCCAATGATAACATTCTCCTTAAGACCAAATAGTTCATCTTCCTTTCCTTCGATAGCAGCTTGCGCCAAAACGTTGATAGTATGCTGGAAAGACGCAGCTGACAGGAAGCTATCGGTATTGAGGGCGGCTTTGGTGATGCCCAACAACACAGGCCGCCCGTTTGCAGGCCGCTTGCCAGCAGCGAGAAGTCGGTCATTCATCCTCTGAAACCTTAAGCGGTCAATCAGTTCACCTGGCAAATAGTCACTGTCGCCACTTGCGGTGATTCGAACTTTGCTGGTCATCTGGCGAACGATAAGCTCGATGTGTTTGTCGTGAATGGATACACCTTGCGAACGGTAGACTCGTTGAACTTCCTCTAACATGTACACCTGCGCCGCTTCACGGCCCAAGATACGCAAGATGCGGTTGGGATTCTTGGAACCTTCAGTCAGCTGCTGCCCGGAGGTGACCCAGCTGCCAGGTTCGACGCGCAAGCGCGCTGCCGAAGCCACTTCGTATTGAAACTCATCTTTGTATTCCCCGCGAACGACTATTGTCCGCCCGTCTCGCTGAACCACCCCGGCGTGCTCGGCCAAAGTCTCTTTATCACCACGCTTGGCAAGCTGGGCACGTGCGGCGACTTCATCCCCGTCTTCCACCGAGATTGCCCAGTTACCGGGAACTTCATACACGTCCTCGCGCATCTCCGAAAAGGTCACCTTGAGCATACGCGCGCCATCTTCACTGGTCAGCAGCTCTACACGCCCATCAATGTCAGAGATGATCGCTTCACCCTTGGGATTTCGAGCCTCAAAAAGCTCTTGAACCCGGGGCAAACCGTGGGTGATATCCTCGACACCTGCTACGCCACCCGTGTGAAAGGTTCGCAGTGTGAGCTGGGTTCCAGGCTCACCAATGGACTGTGCAGCGATAATGCCTACCGCTTCACCCACCTTCGCCAACCCTCCTCGGGCCAGGTCACGCCCGTAGCACATCGCACAAACGCCCTGCTCCAGCTCGCACACCAATGGAGTTCGCACGTACACATCAACCCCAGCCTTAAGGATAGCGTTTGCTTTGTCCTCCTCAATCATCTGGTCGCGATCAACGATGATCTCCCCCGTCTTCGGATCAACAACCGAGGCAGCGGCGAGGCGTCCTATAACACGCTCGTCCAAGGACTCGCCCATCCCCCTCGAGGAATCGGATTGAACCCACATGCCGGAATGGGTACCACAGTCAATGGCATTGACGATCAAGTCCTGTGCCACATCCACCAGCCGGCGGGTGAGGTATCCAGCGTCTGCGGTGCGCAACGCCGTATCGGCCAACCCTTTACGCGCGCCGTGGGTAGAGATAAAGTATTCTAGCGCAGTCAGGCCCTCCCGGAAATTGGAGCGGATCGGCAAAGGGATAATGCGGCCGGACGGGTCAGCCATCAAGCCACGCATCCCGGCCAACTGGCGGATGGGCTGAAAGCCACCCTTGGTCGCACCTGAATCGGCCATAATGCGGATAGGGCTCTGCGCATCAATGGATTGGCGTACCGCTTCAGTTACATCATCAGTTGCCTGGGTCCACAGTTCGACTGTCTTGACGTATTGCTCGTCTTCTGTAATAAGCCCACGCCGATACTGCTGCTCGACCTTCGCAACCTGCTGACTCACCTGCTCCAGAATCTCTTTCTTGATACTGGGCACCGTAATATCCGACACCGCAATTGTAGTGCCCGACTTGGTGGCATACTTAAAGCCAATGCTCTTAATGTCGTCCACCAGCTTGGAGGTTGCTTCTGAGCCCAGCTTCTGATAGCAGGTGCCCACCAAGTCCTGCAATTTGCCCTTTTCGAGCACTTCGTTAACGTAGCGCAGCTCGTCGGGCAGGATCTGGTTGAAGAGCGCCCGGCCGACGGAAGTCTCGACAGGATACTTGCGGGCGATCCGTCTTTCCGTCACCTTCATTACCTTGATTTTGGCATGCAGATCAACTTTGCCCAGGGCGTAGGCCAGGGCAACTTCGTCCAAGTCGGCGAAGACTTTTCCCTCCCCTCTCTGACCTTCTTCGGCCATCGTGAGGTAGTAGACGCCCAACACCATATCCTTGGTTGGACCCACCACCGGCTTACCGTTAGCTGGCAACAACAAGTTCTTGGTGGAGAACATCAGCTCACGGGCCTCTTCTACCGCCCTCCTTGACAAGGGAATGTGGACTGCCATCTGGTCACCATCAAAGTCAGCATTGAAAGCCGTGCACACCAAGGGGTGAATCTGGATGGCGTTGCCTTCGACCAGCACCGGCTCAAAAGCTTGGATGCCCAGCCGATGCAAGGTAGGCGCCCGGTTTAGCAGAATGGGACGGGTCTGGATAACCTCTTCCAATACTTCCCATACTTCAGGGCGTTGCTGCTCAACGATGCGCTTGGCTCCCTTGACATTGTTGGCATAGTTGTATTCCACCAGCTTCTGGATTACAAACGGGCGGAACAGCTCCAAGGCCATTCCCTTGGGCAAGCCAGCTTGATGCAATTCCAGGTCGGGGCCGATGACAATGACAGAGCGTCCCGAATAATCCACACGCTTGCCCAGCAGGTTGCGACGGAACCGTCCCTGCTTGCCCTTGAGCATATCGGAGAGTGATTTGAGCTGTCGTCTGCCCCGTGACGAGACTGCTTTGCCACGGCGGCTATTGTCTATGAGGGAGTCTACCGCTTCCTGCAACATACGTTTTTCATTGCGCACAATAACGTCAGGCGCGCTTAGCTCCAACAATCGCTTCAGTCGATTATTGCGATTGATGACACGCCGATACAGATCGTTCAGATCACTGGTGGCAAAACGCCCACCGTCGAGCTGGACCATAGGCCGCAAATCGGGCGGGATGACAGGCAACACAGCCAGAATCATCCACTCCGGTCGATTCTTACACTTGCGCAACGATTCTACCACGCGCAACCGCTTAACGGCTTTTTTCCGGACTTGCTTCGAGCGAGTGCTGCGAATCTGGGCACGTAACTCCTTGGCCAACCTGTCCAGATCCAATTCAACGCAGATATCACGCAAGGCCTCAGCGCCCATGCCCGCCTTAAATATATGCCCCCAACGTTCATCCAGATCACGGTATTGAACTTCGGTGAGGAAGTCCATCTGCTGGAAACTCAAAAGCTCGTCGCGCTGGTCTTCCAAACGCCCGCCCAGGTCAGTCAGCTCCTGCTCAGTCGTCCTTGCCAAATTGTCAATTTCTTGGTCGGTGGTAAAACGCAGACGGTCAATTTCGGCCTCAATCACGTCTGTCTCTCGGGCCAACTCCTCCTCGATCTCGGCTTTGATCTCATTCAGCCGTTCCTCAACCATCTCGTTCAGTCTGACCAGGTGCTCCTGGCCTATCACGTCATCTACTTCGGCCACCGGGGTGTCAGCCTGTGTGAAGGCAACATGCTCAGTCAGCTTCATGCCCAGCTGCTTCTCCAGCTTCTGCTGAACTGACTGCGCATCCTTCATCACCGCCTCGATAGACTGGGTCTGCCGCTCATCAAGATGCTGCTGGATAGCTTTTTGCTTGTCGCGCAAGTTCTCGATTTGGCTGTCAAGCCCCTCACGCAAGGTGTCAATTTGCTCCTGCTGGGCCCGCTCCATGCGAGTCCGCTCACGACTGAGCTCCTCGTCGAGCCGCTTAAGCGCCTTCGCCCGCGCCTGTTCGTCAACCCGAGTGATGATGTACTGGGCAAAGTAAAGTACGCGATCCAAGTTACGCCGCGATATATCAAGCAACAACCCTAGATAAGAAGGCACCCGCCGCGTATACCAGATGTGGGCCACGGGGGCCGCCAGCTCAATGTGTCCCATACGTTCTCGCCGCACGGCGGAACGTGTCACGAGTACCCCACACTTTTCGCAAGTAATGCCCTTGTAACGAATTTGCTTATACTTGCCACAATAACACTGCCAGTCCTTGGTGGGGCCGAAAATGGCTTCGCAGAAGAGCCCGTCTTTTTCAGGCCGCAATCTTCGGTAGTTGATCGTCTCTGGCTTGGTGACCTCACCATATGACCAACCGCGAATCTCCTCTGGTGAAGCTAAGCTGATGCGCAACGCGCGAAAGTCCTTTACTTCCAAGGTAAGCCTCCAAAGTCTCCAAGTCTGCAAATCTCCCAACCTGCAATGACCCGCATCCTGCTAACGAAACACGGGGCGCCGCTAGTTGATTTGCCCATCACCGATGTCATAATTCACTAATGTAACGAGTCGTAGTAGCCAGGTTCTGATGCCCCAACCGTTCGGAAACCAGCGCCAGGTCGCCCGTTCTGGCCAGCAATCGATTGGCGTAGGTACGACGCAAAGCCTGGGGTGATACACCCTCCAGCCCAGCAGCCCGGGCGCGGCTGCTCACAATACGTTGCACACTGCGTGCAGAAAGAGAGCGGCCTTCACGACTCAAGAACAGATGAGATTCTCCCTCAACATTGGGGCGCACTGCCAGATATTCGTAAAGCACGTGTCGTACTTCGCCTTTCAGGGGAATCTCCCGAGTTACACCGTTCCGTCCATCCTTGATCAATAGGTGAGTACCAGGATGATCAAACCGGACGTCATCCAGGCGCAATTCCACTAATTCATTAACCCGTATTCCAGTGTGCAGCAAGAGCATAAGGATGGCTGTGGCACGCCGTGCCAGACTGGGCTGCTCGCTCCCAGATACTTGGAGGAGTACTTCAACCTGTTTTCCGCTTAGCGGCGCGGTGCGAACACGGCCTTCATCCTGAACCAGCTGGATTCCTTGGGCAGGATTAGAGTGTATCAGCCCTGCCCGCACGGCGAAAGCACCAAACTTGCGCAACGCCTGCAACCGCCGATTAATGGTGGCCGCAGCACACTGCTTCTCTTTCAGAAGGTGAGAACGATACCTCCGGATCAGATCAGGGCTAAGCGTCGCCAGTGAGAACTGTGGCCCAACGTAGTCCATGCCCCACCGCACAACAGCTCGCAAGTCAGCCAGATAATTAACGACTGTTGAAGGTGACAATTGCGTCAGGATCAGATGTTCTTCAAATTGGGACAGTAAGGCCTCGGCCGCGCCCTGGCTTGTCTGGGGGCTCATAACGTAGCAAAAGACCGCTTAATCTACTAGCTTCTCAAGACACGACAAAAGGCGCCGACGTTAAGGGCGACGCCATCATTGCGTGCTTGCACAACTCTGGATTTTCAATCACTAGGAAACGACACGCTATTATAGCATAATCCCGCACACCTGTCAAGTGGCATATAATTATTGCGTATAACAAATCTCTCAGTCACGACTAGCCAGTAAACTCAGCAAAGGTTTAGAGCCCACCCCCGCCAATCATCTAGGCAGCCCGTACCGCAGACGGTGCCAGGGCAAGCCGAATTGAGTTATCTGGCATCGCAATTTCATGCTGCAGCCCATTTGAGAGGAGTCTCTTCTACAGCACTTTCTGTAGAAAATCTGCCACAACACCCACCACTTCTGTCTCGTACCCGAAGAGGAAATGGTCAGCGCCGGACACGGCATGCACCATCGCGTCCCCCTTCAACCCTTGGGCGAAGGCATGCAAGTCGGGCAAGGGGCAAAACTGATCCCTTTCTCCAACGACCAACAACCAGGGGCGACAGTCGCTGATGGGGGGCAATGCCATCCAGGTGAGGGGCAACCCAATCAGAACCAAAGCACGAGCACGATCGTCGTGGATTGCATGACCCAAAGCCATCGTCGCACCAAAAGAATAGCCGACCAAAGCCACCCGACCAGGATCCACCGCGGGTTGAGCACTCAGCCAATTAAAAGCTCCCGCTAAGTCATCCAGCTCACCCTGTCCATCATCAAAGCGCCCCCCACTATTGCCTACACCCCGGAAGTTAAAGCGTAGGGCCGCAATGCTAGCTTCGGCCAGCCTGAAGGCAATGGAGCGCACCAATGGCACCCTCATGGAGCCGCCAGACGGCGGGTAGGGATGACAAACTACAGCCGCTGGGAAAGGGCTGCGCCCGCTGGGTAGATGAAATCTGCCTTCTAATTTAATCGCGGGCTGGCCACTGGGAAATGTCACGCACGACGTGTTCAAGCTACTCCACCGCCAGTTTGGCAACCGTAACCCCGTCGCCTCCCTCACCATCTTTACCAGACTCACAGGACGCGACTAGCGGGTGGTCCTGCAACGCATCTCGGACGGCAGCTCGCAAAACACCGGTTCCCTTGCCGTGAATAATGCGCACCCAGGGCAGGCCAACCAAGTAGGCGTTGTCCAGGTACAGGTCCAGCCGGGGTAAGGCTTCTTCTGTTGTCAGGCCACGCAGGTCGAGTTCAAGGCCTGGTGAATCCACTGCAAGCATCCGCAGGTCACTTGCCTCTGCCCCGCCCTCCCCTGGTGGGGTCTCCGCTTCCACAGCCCGCTCGTGCAATTCAACCTGGTTACGCTTGACGGTGGCCCGAAAGCGGCCTAACTGCACCTCGACCTCCCCTCTTCGACTGCTAATGACCTCGCCCACAGCCTGGTACGGCTCGACCCACACCTGATCACCTGCTTGCAGTGGTCCACGGTATTTTGGTTCCGGCCGGAGCGGCGCCTCTTCCACGCCGACCGTCGCTTCTAAGGTTGCCAGCTCTGCCTCGGCCTTCTTTTCCAACACCGGAAGAGGAGCTTTCCCCTCTAGGGGGGGAGTAACAGCCCACTCCTGCCGCAAACGACGCAGCTCCTGCCGGACAGCTTCGATCTCACGGCGAGCATCGGCATGGGCTGAATTAAGGATCTCACGTCGTTCTTTGTCGATGTTCGCCAGACGTTGGTTAAGTTCCCCCAGGCGGGCTTCAACCTGGACCCGAATCGCCTCGGCAGTAGCCCGCTCGCGGGTCCCCGCGTCCAGTTGAGCCTGGATGTCTCGCAGCATGGCCTCGGTTTGCAGAGCCTCGGGCGACACTACGTCTTGTGCCACCTGGATTACGCTCTCGTCCAGGCCCAGCCGACGGGCAATGGCAAACGCATTTGAACGGCCTGGCAGACCAATGGTCAGGCGATAGGTAGGTGCCAGCGTCTCGGCGTCGAACTCGACGCTGGCATTAGTAACGCCAGGCGTGGTGTGGGCATAGGCTTTCAGCTCAGAATAATGAGTAGCCACGAAAGTCGTCACGCCATGCTCCCGCAAATGTTCCAAGATCGCGCGGGCCAGCGCCCAGCCTTCCACAGGATCGGTGCCAGCGCCCAGCTCATCAAGAACCACCAGAGACTTGTCGTCACATTCCGCCAAAATGCTCACAATGTTTGTCAGGTGCGATGAGAAGGTAGACAGCGACTGCTCAATCGATTGCTCATCCCCCATGTCCGCATAGATGCCTCGAAAGAGAGGTAATATCGAGCCTTTGGCAGCAGGGATGTGCAATCCGGCCTGGGCCATCGCGACCAGCAACCCTACCGTCTTCAGGGTGACCGTCTTCCCTCCCGTGTTGGGGCCAGTGATGACAAGCATAAACGTCTTGGGTGGCAAGTCCACGTCAACGGGAACCACGGTTTCGGGATCTAGCAGCGGATGACGCGCAGCGAGAAGTCTGATGGAAGCACCAGCTGACTCCACCCACTCAGGCTCGACGGCATCCAGTTCGTCCGCATATTTGGCTTTGGCGAAGGCCAGGTCCAATTCAGCCAGCGCTTCCACACTCCAGGCAATATACTTCGACTCTTGCGCCACCAGCTCGGTGAGGGCCAAAAGAACCCTGCGCACTTCTTCCTCTTCGTCTAGCTGGAGCTGATACCACCGATTGTTCAGTTCTACGGTCGCCAGCGGCTCAATGAAGAGGGTGGCTCCACTGGCGCTCTGGTCATGGACAATGCCCCGAATGCGCCCTTTGAACTCGGCACGCAGAGGGATCACGTAACGGCCCTGCCGCTGAGTAACGAATGTCTCCTGTAAATATTGGCTGTTGTGAGGTGATTGCACGATTCTCTGCAGCCGGTCCAGAAGCCGCTGGTGCGCAACTTCCAACTCGCTGCGAACACGAGCCAACGCCGAGCTGGCTGTGTCAAGTACCTCGCCCCGGTCACTGATGGAGCGAGAAATCTCCTGGACCAGCTCCGGGCATTCCTGGATACGCCCTACGATGTCGGCCAGGCGTGGGAACTGATCAGCCAACCGACTGATAGCCTGCTTCACATGCCGGGCAGCGACCAGTGTCTGACGAATATCTAGTAACTCATTGGGAAGCAATGCCGCCGAACGGGACGCTTGTCCCAGCAACGGGCGTACATCCCGCGCTCCCCCAATGGATACATCAGGCTTGACACCGAGTAGCCGGCGGGCTTCACTTGTCTGGGACTGCATCTCGCAGACTTCAGGCAAATAGAAGGCCGGCACTAGCCCCAGAGCAAGCTCTTTACTGGCAGAGAAATCCGCCTGGCGGGCCAATCGCTCCAAGATTTTGGGAAATTCGAGGGTATACAGATGTTTGTTTAGACTCATCGAAGAAACGAGAAGGTGGAAGGCTGCCCCGTCCGTCGTTGGGCCCCGCTTGAGAAAGGGGCACTGAGCTTGGGCCAGCCTTCCTTATCATCTATTGAGCTTGTTCCACGAGCCCGGAGAAGAGACGGGGGACATCACCCGGGACCCAGATTCTCACCGACCAGTAGATATAGCGCAAGACATCATTGAACCTGGGCACCAGCGTCGATGTGCCTATTTGCCCCTGGATGGCGACCCGGGTGCTGTTGGCGGCAGGCCAGCCAGACCCAACGGCAAACTGAAAGACGGCCAAAATCAAGCTGATCCAGACAATGGTTACCAGCAAGCCTACCAGCAAGCCAAAAAGTTGATTCAACGGCCCGGTTAGGAACCTGCGACTGCTCTTAGCCATCGCTTCCTGCAACTCACCTTTCCTCGTGCGCTTACGCTCTTCCGGCGGTGTGCTAAGATAACGAGTGAGGAAACTGAGGCCATTCACAGAGACAAGCAGAAGGAAGACAAAGGCCAGTGATTGGCTTCCCTGAACCGACATGGCAGCCAGCAGGTTGCGAAAAAACCGGGCCAGCGGCCGGTGGAGTACAAGGGAAATGACCAGCCCCACGTACAAGCTGAAGAGACCGATCACCAATCTGCCCGCGCCACGCAGCAGTCCCCACAACATGCCGATCACAAGAAAGAATATCAACAGGAAATCCAAGGCGTTGAACATCAGTGACTTACCCTCCTTCTCTCAGCGCCCCAGCAATGGATCGGGCCAGCGTTCCATCGGCGATCAACTGTCGGACCGCTTCGATGTATGGATACATAATAGCATCATTCTCCAAAAATGGCACATGCTGGCGTACCAGCTCGTAAGCCACGCGAGTCCCCCGCCCCAGTTGTGCCGATGGGCCTAGTTCTTCATGTCGGAATCCAACGCCCTGAGCGGCGGCCATTAACTCTAGAGCCAGAATCCGTTCCAGGTTATCAAGGATTTGGCAAACCTGCCGAGCAGCTGTGCAGCCCATACTGACGTGATCTTCCATGTTGGCCGAGGTAGGTATCGTGTCCACGCTGGCAGGGTGGGCCAGTACCTTATTCTCCGAGGTCAGAGCAGCAGCCGTGTATTGGACGAGCATAAAACCGGAGTTAAGGCCGCCGTGCTTGATGAGAAAAGCCGGCAAAACATGAGCATTGCTTGCCTCATCTGTAAGACGGGTGATACGCCGCTCCGAGATGTTGCCCAATTCGGTCAGGGCCATAGCCAGATAATCCATTGCGATGGCTACTGGCTCGCCATGGAAGTTACCCCCGGAGAGAACGACTACTTCGTTTCCTTCAAAGAATAGGAGCGGGTTATCGGTGGCCGCGTTTAACTCAATTTCGATGACCCAGCGGGCGTAGGCAATGGCATCTCGCACAGCGCCATGCACCTGGGGGATGCAGCGCAGAGTATACGCATCCTGCACGTTGTAAGGATCGTGGTGGCGGGTAAAGTCGCTGCCATCCAACAACTGACGCAAGTGCCGGGCGCAGTCAACTTGCCGCGGGTGAGGGCGAACGGCTTGGATACGTTCATCGAAGGCCAAAGAGGTACCATGCAATGCCTCCAGGCTCAGACAACCGGCAGCGTCGGCGATGCAACTCAACTGCTCAGCCTGGTTAACGACCAAAGCCCCCAGGGCACTCATCACCGCTGTGCCATTGGTGAGCGCCAGGCCCTCTTTGGCGGCCAACACGGTCGGCATCAGACCGGCCCTCCGCAATGCTTCGGCACCAGGCCAGACCTGGCCCTCAAACTCCGCCTCTCCTTCACCGATAAGTACCAATGCCATATGGGCCAAGGGAGCCAGATCACCGCTAGCTCCCAGCGAACCCTGGCTGGGGATGACGGGATGCACGCCCCGATTGAGCATATCCAGCAACAGGTTGAGCGTCTCCAGTCGGATCCCCGAATGGCCCTTGGCCAGGGTGTTGGCGCGGATGAGCATCAACGCGCGCACTGTGGGCCGATCGAACGGCTCTCCTACGCCCACCGCATGGCTCATGACGATGTTGCGCTGGAGCTGCTCAACCTGATCAGGCTCGATGATCCGGTCTTTGAATGCCCCGAAGCCAGTAGTGATACCGTAGACGATTTCGCCCCGCGCAATCAACTCGATGATAGCTTGCTGCGCACGCCGTACTCTGCCCACCGCACCGGGCGACAGCACCACCGTCGCCTCCCCCGGGGTAGCCCCGGCTATAGCTGCCACTTGCTCAAGGGTCAGACTCTCGCCGTCGAGAGATAGGCTGTTCATAGTAACTACCTCTGTCAGCTGATATGGCTGGATTATACCCTAGGCTTAGGCAAAAACAAAGAGCCAGTTATGCCAGCTCTGCGGAATGTGATCTGACAGCAATCAGGAGTAACTTGACCCCCAGACTCTAAGGGGGTATACTGAAAAGCCAGAACGGCAAAAAACGGAGAAAGACTCTATGGAGATTAGACTCTACGCAACGCTTCGAGAGATCGTTGGCGGTAAGAGCGTATACATTGACAGTCTGCCAGAGATGACGATCGAGCACCTGCTGCAGGAGATCTTTATCATCCACCCAGCGCTGCGCGCCCAGATATACGACCAGGAAGGCCAATTGCGCCCGTCCATCCACGTTTTGGTAAACGGTCGAGACACGCGGTTTCTGGCTGGACTGGACACCCCGGTACAGGCCCACGATCAGGTGTCGATCTTCCCGCCCGTAGGAGGGGGCGGCCCGAAGGCTGCTCAGCCAGCCAGCAAACTAGGCCCAGCCACCAAGCAAGGCCTGACCCGAGTCACCCTCAAATTCACCACCCACGCCCGGGAACGTATGGGCCGCGATCGCCTGGGGTTCACCTTCGCCGGTGACACCTTGCGAGCCTTGCTAAATGACCTGTGTGCTCAATACGATGTGGGGGATCTGATTCTTGATGCGCGAGGCGAGGTCCAGCCAGGGCTGCAAGTGGTAATTAATGGCCGCTTCGCCTATTTGATGGGGCACCTGGACGCGCCAATCCACGATGGAGACCTGGTGGTTCTGATTCACCGGTCCACAGTCGCCTTCTAAACGTGAAGCCCCCCCAAAAAACAAACCGGGCTCCTCTAGGGAACCCGGTTTCTGAATTGTGATCGAACCAGCAACCTAGGCGATGATCTCCAATTCCTTGAGCTTCTCCTCTGGAACTACTCCGTCTTTCCAGCCCCGCTTTTCATAGTATTCGGCCAGCATTTCGGCCAGCTCGCAGACTTGGCCCTCTGCGCCAGGGCCGGTAGCAGGTTCCTTCAGGAAGCGCTCCGGCAGGTAATCGGAGCCCTCGCGGAATCCAACCAGGTTGTTGTAGTATCGCTCCAGGTTGAAGACACGCTCGCCAAGTTTCAACAAATCGCCAGCTGTGTAGGTCTGACCAGTCACGGCTGAGAGCTGAGCAGCAAAGGCGTCCAGCGACTCCGCGAAGGTAGCAAACTTGCACACGTTTAGGCAGTCCGTCATGGTATGCACATTCTGGAAAATGATCGCGAACTCGCCCTTACCCTTCCACTCCAGCGGGTCCGTCAACGCTGTCGGGCCGAGAACGTTGGCCACGACCTCCCCAGCTGGGGTGTAGCCTCGCAGGTGGCAGGCGCCCCGGTTCGAGGTGGCATAACCAATCCCCATACCCTTGATACCGCGTGGGTCGTAGGCAGGGATGGCCATCCCCTTGACCGTCATGGCGATTTCAGGATGCCCCATTGCCTTGGCTGCTCGCTCGGTCCCCTCGGCCAGCAGGTCACCCACCCCATCGCGCATCGCAATCTTGGTGACTAGCTCGACCATGCTAGCATGATCACCCCACGCCAGACCAGAGCCGTGGCCGTTCAGATAGCCCTTCTCCGTGGCCTCCATGTACATCGAAAGGACATTGCCCATCTCGATAGCATCAAGGCTGTAATCGTTGCACAGATCAATCAATTTGGCGATAGACGCAGCGTTGTTGTTGTCACAGTTGGCACCAAAAGCCCAGGCCGGCTCGTACTCCAGGCTCTCCATGCGCAAGCCCTTATAAGGCCCTTCCGTGATCTCCACCTCCTTTTTGCACGCCACCGGGCAGGCATGGCAGGTGGGATCACTGACCAAGATGGTCTCCTTGACCCGCTCGCCACTAATGTCTTCATGGGGCGTAAAGTAGGTGAGCTGAGAATTCTTGGTGGGCATAGCCCCGATGGCATTCACCATATTCATCAGGACATTGGTGCCGTAGACTGACAATCCGCCCTTGCGCGGCGCCGTGACTACGTCCTCGTGCATAAGTTGCTCTAAGGCAACCTTTTGTGCTTCCTTGAAACCCTCTTTGTCCGCCGGCCGCGGCCGGTCTTCGTGTTTGCCTCGCACCACGACGCATTTCAGATTCTTGCTGCCGGCCACGCAGCCAGTGCCTCCCCGGCCAGAGGCGCGGTCGTGCTCGTTAACGATGCAGGCATAGCGCGACAGCTTTTCGCCTCCCTGGCCGATGGCCATGACACTCAGATCATCCTCTCCATACTTGTCAAACACGGCCTTGACGGTGTCGTGCACGCCCTTGCCCCACAGCTCCGAGGCATCTTCCAGCGTCACCTCTCCATCCTCGATGAAGACATAGGTCGGCCTTGCAGCCTTTCCCTTGAAGACGATACCGTCCAGCCCGGCCCATTTCAGGCGCGCGCCGCTCCAGCCGCCGTGATGAGAGTCAGCCACCGTACCGGTCAGTGGGGACTTGGTCACCGCCGCAATACGGCCGCTCAAGTTGACATCCGTGCCAGTCAGAGGTCCAGTCATCAGGCACAAGATATTGTCCGGCGAAAGGGGATCCACATCGGGGCCATTGTCGAAGACGTATTTTACCCCCAAACCCCGTGACCCAACGTACTTTCGAGCGTCCTCCTCATCAATAGGCTTGTACTCGACTGCGCCTGATGTCAGGTCGACCCAAGCCACCCGGTTGTGAAACCCTCCTAACATAGCTTACCTCCTTCTTTAATAATAGATTCTTCAGTAGGGACAGGGAATGGCCCCCAACCATCCACTCCCAAAACAAAAAGCGTTATGCCTAGAAAGCACAACGCTTTTCACTACACAAATGTCTAGACCGCCAAAGGCTAGACCTCCCGCTTGCGGCAACACCCACCACGGGACAAGAGCCTGCGTCAAAACAGAAAACCGCCTTTCATTACTGGTCTTCAGCGACAAACAGCAGTGGCGGAAACAATGGATCGGAGTGCAGTCCTATTATATCACCGACAACACCGACTGTCAATGACGGATAAGCGCGCACGCGAATAGAGGATGTAAGTCTCGCGCACTGCTCAACCAGACAGACCGCACCAGAAAAAAACAGGGACACGCCACAGGCGGCGTGCCCGGTTGTAGTTCGCTTACCCGAGCAGAGCGATTTGAATTATTCGGCAGCTTGGGCCTTGCGCAGCAATTTGACCAGGCGCGATTTGCGTCGGGCTGCATTGTTTTTATGGATAACACCCTTTTGGGCAGCCCTATCCAGCGCCCTGATAGCCGAGGCAACCTGGGCCTCAGCCTGTTCCACGTCACCGGCCTCAATCAGACGCCGTGTCTTCTTGATGCCGGACCGGGCAGACGATCGATAAATCCGATTGGCTACACGCCGCTTTTCATTCTGGCGGGCGCGTTTGATTGCCGATTTGATGTTTGCCAAAGCTTGTTCCTCCTATGCATAATCCAACGCATGATGATACACTGATTTCACAATTTTGTCCAATCCCGACAGTCAACGCGCGTACGCTTGAGTTGAGCCTTTCGCCACGATTGTATCAACCCACTACCTTCATCCGAGTTCGATGGATCGCCTGGCCACCCTTCTCAGCCGCGCCTTTTGGCGGCAACGATGCTTCGTCTGGCTTGTCGGAAATGCCGAAAGTCAGCACCCCCGCATCTGCCATCCGCTGAGCAAGCCGGGCTACCTCACCCGTGACAAGGATTTCGCCCTTCAGCAGTTCAGCCTCAGAGGCATCCTCAGGTAGACCATCCATGCGCGCAACGGTAGTGAAATACTCCCGATAGCGGAAGCTCTTGAACGGAGTCGGATCACCTTGCCGCAAGTTGGACGTCACCTCGCGATGAGCCAGGGAAAGCCCCTCCCCCATGCGCTGGCTGCGACTATCACACAGGGTTACAAACTGGGTGAAGCCAGTCAGCCGCCCTGCCCCTAAATCTGCCCACAGCTCGCCAGCAGGGAAGACGGCGCCCACCACCATCAGACAGATATAGGCCAGATAGTCCTGATTATCGGCAGTGAAATGGTGGTACTCTTGCTTGTTCAACTCATCGTAGACAGCCCGAAAGGCTGGCTCGTCGAAGTCACCGCCTAACAACTCTTCTACCGTCTGGCGCACAGCAGCTATCCGCGCGGCGTCAATCACCCCATCATTACGCCCACGTGCACCGATGAAGGTCTTGTCGACATCTATGAGCACTGCTGCCCGCTCATCGCAGGCCAATCCTTCACTCTCCACCCAACTGGGGAAATCCGCCAGCCGCTCCCAGCGGTTGGCAATCATGAGCAATCCCTCATACTTGACCTGCTCCGCCTCTCCCAGACGATCGGCACCGATGAAGCCACGCAGAGGCAGGTGGGCTGCCAGGTTGCGCGCCGCCGTCCCATCGTTCATATGGGTATCACCGATGAAAAGCAGGTTGCGCAACGGAGGCACGCCGCGCGCCGCCTGGGCAGCCCCCACAAAGCGATAGACCGCGGCCGCATAGGCCGGCTCCGTCTTGCGCGGGACCCGATACGCCTCCAAGCCAATCTCTTGCCATACATCTCGCAGTGCCGGCAACGTCGAGTCCGGCGGCGCCAAGTTGCGATAGACAATCCGGTCGCCCAACCAATCAGCAAGAGTCCCTTTGGGATGCATCAACCACTCCTATGGAAAAGCGCGCTAGACATTGATCATCCCTTGCGCCAGCATCAACTCAGCGTTGAGCACCGAGGCTCCAGCTGCACCGCGAATGGTATTGTGACCCAAAGCCAAAAACTTTATGTCAAAAACTTCGCACGGGCGCACTCGCCCTATGCTGACCGCCATGCCCCGCCCAGCGTCCCGATCCAGGCGGGTTTGGGGGCGATCTGGCTCCGGCCGAACCACGATCGGTGGCTGGGGTGCAGAATGCAGATTCAACTGCTGGGGCAAAGGGTGCCAACTGCGCCATGCCTCGATCAATTGCTCAGGGGTGACCTGCTCGACCAGCGATACTGATACAGTCTCCAAATGTCCCTCCCGGGCTGGTACCCGGTTACAGTGCGCGCTGATGGCGAAATCGGCCGGCTCAACGCTTCCCTCCTTCACCTTTCCGAGCATTCTGCGCGGCTCGAAGGATAGCTTGTCCTCTTCACCGCCAATGAAGGGGATCACGTTGTCCAACGAGTCGAGGGATGGCACGCCTGGATAGCCAGCTCCAGACAGTCCCTGCATAGTATTGACCACAACAGAGCGCACGCCAAAGGCAGCGTGGATAGGTGCCAGCGCCATAGTCAACACGACTGCCGAGCAATTAGGGTTGGTAACAATGAAGCCCCGCTCCCACCCACGCGTATCTCGCTGAGTAGCGACCAACGACAGATGGCCTGGATTGACTTCGGGAATAAGGAGAGGCACGTCGGGATCCCGCCGATGGGCACTGGCGTTGCTGAACACTCCGTAGCCTGCGCCTGCAAAGGCTTCTTCAACGGGCCCGGCCGGGGTGCCCGGCAGTGCCGAGAAAACCAAATCACAGTCAATGCCAGGGGCCGTTTCGCAGACGACCATATCAATCACCTGTGGCGGCATATCGGCAGATAGCATCCAGCGGCACGCATCAGCATACCGTCGCCCGGCCGAGGCATCAGAAGCCGCCAGCGCCGACAGCTCAAAATAGGGATGATCGGCCAACAGCTCCACAAAGCGCTGGCCTACAGCGCCCGTGGCACCCAATACGCCCACCCGAATCTTATCTCGCATAGCTACTCCTCAGCGAATCTACTGACTACTTTCTATGATCTCTTCAATCATACTCTGCACCGCGCCCAGCTCAGCCTCTACCGAAAAGGGGCGATTGGCATAAGCGGCATCAGGCCACTCGCCGGTATGATAGGCGAAAGTCGCAGTTGGGTCTTTGAGCAGGCTACCGGTCAGCACTGCCACCACCGTCTGATCGGGGTGGATGGTCCCCTCGGCAACCAATTTGCGCGTGCCGGCCACTGCTGCCGCCGACGCTGGCTCGCACCCGATGCCCACGCCATCCACCATGGCCTTAGCATCCATAATCTCGGCGTCGCTGACCTGAGTTACCAGGCCGTCGGTCCAGCCCATTGTGCGAATAGCTCGCTCGTAGCTGACCGGCGCGCCGATGCGTATAGCGGTGGCCACAGTCTCCGCCTGGAGCGTAACTCGCTCACGAAAGCCACCCTGGAAGCTCTGGTAAAAAGGGTTTGCCCCAGCCGCCTGCACCGCTGCCACTCGCGGCACGCTTTCAATTAGGCCTAGATGCTTCAACTCATACAGAGCTTTGCCAAAGGCGGCCGTATTACCCAGATTGCCGGCCGGCAGCACAATCCAGTCAGGTGGCCGCCAGCGGAAGCCCTGCACTATCTCAAAGACAATACTCTTCTGCCCCTCCAGCCGAAAAGGGTTGAGCGAGTTGAGAAGATACACATTTAACTCGTCGCAGACCCGGCGGACTAGCTGCATAGCAGCGTCGAAATCACCTGCCACCTGCAAGGTCCGCGCACCATAGGCCAATGCCTGGGCCAACTTACCAGTCGCGATTTTGCCGGCCGGGATGAAGACGATGGCCGGAATTCCGGCCAGGGCAGCATAGGCAGCCAGTGCTGCACTGGTGTTGCCCGTGCTGGCACAAGCCACCGCCTGAGCACCTAACAGTCGGGCCTGAGTCACGCCCACCGTCATGCCCCGGTCCTTGAATGAACCTGTTGGGTTCTCTCCCTCGTGCTTCAGATAGAGGGCGTCCAATCCAACCCAACCGGATATGCGCGGATGATGATAGAGGGGGGTGTTGCCTTCTGGACGACTGACAATGGCATCGGCCATGACCGGCAAAATCAGCTCCCGATAACGCCACACGCCGCTGTTGATAGTTGGCGCTACGTCCGGCGTGGGCGCGCCCTCAAGGCGCCCGTCGAAGAGATGCCGGTTAAGCTCTGGGCGCAGCGCTTCCAGGTCATGGCTGACGTCCAGCAAGCCACCACAGTCGCACACATAGCGCACCTGGTGAGTGGCATAAACAGCAGCGCAGCGAGCGCATTGAAGCTGGATGGTCATAACCAAGCCCCCAGAATCTGGATGCCCAGAGTATATATAGAGGATATGAAAAAGTCAACGGCAATACAGCGTCTCCGTTGACCCCGGATCAGGGAACAGGCTCCCATGGAATCAGGACGCCAGAGGTCTTGCCGCTATGCCTGTTCCCCAATATCCATATTGCCAGATTCCTCAGCCTCCCAGTCCTCCCACTCATCGCCTTCCTGATCTACTAGTTCCTCATCCTCATCCGTTCCCAGGCGATATAGCCAGTACAAAAACCCACCAACCAACACAACCGCCCCCAGACCAGCCCCGCCCAGGCAGACTGCCCCCCCGCCCATCACTTCAAGAAGGCCGAGGAATGCAGGGGCTGGGGTTTCCGTTGCCGTGGGGGAAGGAGTTGGCGTCAGAGTGGGGGGCAAAGGCGTGAGCGTAGGCAATGGCGTGGCCGTATGCGTGGCCGTAGGCGGCACACTGGTCGGCGTGCTGGTTAGAGTTGCAGTCGTCGTTTCCGTAGGCGGTATCTCGAGAACCTCTGCCGTGGCGGTCTCAGTAGGGGGCAGAGGGGTGTCCGTGGGAGGAACAGACGTGGGCGTGGCCGGTACCGGGCTCGGCGTGGGCGGAATTGGGCTAGGGGTGGGTGGTTCTGGAGTTGATGTGGGCACCTCGCCAAGAGGTATCATTCCCACATCGTCAATCCAGAACTGTTCCTCCATCTGGAAGAAAACGTCAGGCACGAAGGAGAACTCATCCCGCCGATTTCGCCATGTGTCCTCAATGCGTACGAAAACAGTAATGGTTGAATTTTGGGCGACGGCAGAGACCTGGAATTCGGGGCAGATCTTGAACTCACAGCTCTCAAAGGTACGCCATAGATCCTGGCTCCATACCACAGCCGGCGACGCAGGATCGGTGCCCCCGGTTGGGTCAATACCAACCCGGCGCCCTACCGTGTTATCCAATTTGCCTGCTGGCTCATAAACCAGCCAGATGACGTTGGCCCAATAGGTCACGCCTGGCACCGCTGGGGCCTGCTGATAGAGCCCACCTACAAACGAGCCGCTTGACACCAAAAAAGCAGCCGGGCATAGGGGTGAATGGCAAGCACCCCCATCGATGGTACTGAAGCTGACCTGACCGCTCTCGATAAACGTCTGCCAGCCACTCAGTCCCTGGCTGAAGTCGCAATTCTGCAGCACCTGGTTAGGACCTTCCAGGCAGATGTCTGGAAAGCCACCCTGGCCATCAACAGGCAACGGTTGGAACAAGGGTATTGTCAGCAGCAACAGGCAAAGCAAGGTGAAGAAACGGATTTTCAACGCGGCTCTGAGGCTCCTTGGCTGAATGTACGCAAATCGGAAGTATACGCCAGCAGCCCATGAAAGTCAAAGGAGATTCTGAGAAGCTCGTCCCAAATTTCGGGGGCGTGACCGCTCAAGAAACTGTGTTGACAAAATCGCCCCTTTCCCCTAAGATGCATGAGCCGGTGATCCACTCACTCTGAACGCATTAGAGCGCGCTGATGCTGTTGACTGCTTTGGTTCCTCCTGATCCCATCGCTACCTGGCAGGCTGCGGTGCCTCACGCACGACGGGCCGGGCTCATAATCTTCTTGTGCATTCTGGGCCTTGGCCTGGCCTGGCTTCCCCTGCCTCTGGCCGCCACCGCGTTGCTGGGGGCGATCGCAGCTGCACTGATCCTACTGCGCCCCAACTGGGGGTTGATCGCACTCGTCCCCTTCATCCCCTTTAGCTCGCTGGTCAGCCTGGATGTCGGCGGCGTCAGGGTGGGGGGTATGGAAGCACTGCTGGCTTTGATCCTGGTGGCCTGGTTGCTGAATATGGCCGCCCGGGGCCAGATCGTCGTTCCCCACCCACCGCTGCTCCTGCCTTGGCTGCTCTGGCTGGGCGTCCTTCTTCTATCCTGGTTGGGGGCCTTGTCGCTGGGCGCAGCCTTGACGGAAAGCCTCAAATGGCTAGAGATGCTGGCCCTTTACCTATTCATCGTCGCCAATGTCGAACGTCGCCACTTGCCCTGGCTGGTGGGCGCTATGTTGCTGGGGGGGGCGGCACAGGCCGCCCTGGGCATTTACCAATTCCTCTTCCGCATCGGACCAGAGGGTTTTCTCCTCTTTGGCGGACGCTTCCTGCGCGCCTACGGCACCTTCCGCCAGCCCAACCCGTACGCTGGCTACCTGGGTCTAGTTCTGCCCATCGCGTACAGCCTGGTCCTCTGGGGACTTTTGGACCGCCGCCAGTCACCAGCTGAGGCCTCGAACCACCCCCATCACCCGCTACGCTTTACGCTTTACGCGTTGCTTTGCTTTGCTCTAATGCTGGCCGCCCTGTTCGCCAGCCAGTCGCGAGGGGCGTGGATCGGCTTTGTGGCGGCAATGATTGTAGTCAGCTTGGTGCGAGGGGGGCGAACGGCTGCCCTGTTTACCCTGGCGATCGCCATGCTGACCGGGCTGGGTGCCGCAGGCGGTTATAGAACCCTGATGCCCTCCTTCATCAGCCAGCGCTTCAGTGACGTGCTGACTGCGCCCAGCGTCACAGATATCGCCACTATTGAGGTGACCGATGCCAACTTCGCCGCCGTTGAGCGGTTGGCCCATTGGGGTGCCGCCCTCGACATGTGGCGCGATCATCCGTGGCTGGGCGTCGGCTTTGGCAACTACGCAGTGGTCTATCCGGCCTACGCCGTTGGGCGCTGGCTTGACCCGCTGGGGCACGCGCACAACTATTATCTCAACGTTGGGGCCGAGACCGGCCTGGTTGGGTTATTGGCCTATGGCCTTTTATGGCTATGTGCTTTGGGTCTTGCCTGGCGAGCTGTGCGCCGCTCGGAAGGGTTTCAGCGAGCAATAGCCGCCGGCGGACTGGGCGTGCTCGTCCATCTCAGCCTGCATAACATGGTAGACAACCTCTTCGTGCAAGGCATGTATTTGCATGTGAGCGTCGTACTTGGCCTCCTATACCTGTTGCATAATACGGAAGTTGACAATCTAACACACCGGATTTAAGATTACGAGCTGCCTATGTCTAGCCGGCAACGTTCTGACTCGCGGGACGAAATCTCCATACCAGTTGACGAGGTAACCCTATTGTCGACCTTCTCGACCATTTTCACGCTCTACTCTGACAACCGCAAAGAATTTGTACGCTTTGTCAAGTTTGCCGCTGTAGGGGCCATCGGTGCCGTGATCGACTTTGGTGTCTTGAATCTGATGCACAAGGCCTTCGGCTGGCCCTTGCTTTGGGCCAACACGCTATCGGTCAGCGTTGCCATTCTGAGCAATTTCACCTGGAATCGCCTGTGGACTTACCCAGAATCACGAGCGCGGCGTAAGCGCAAGCAGCTCCCCAAATTCGCACTCATCAACTTTATTGGCCTGGGTATCAACAACTTGATCGTGGTCGGGCTCGATGCCGTCTTCAGCCACTACATCCCTGACCCATGGGATTATAACCTGGCCAAAGTGATCGCCATCGGAGTCGTCCTCTTCTGGAATTTCGGTGCCAACCGCCTGTGGACATATCGAGGGCTCTAGCATCGATAAGCAGCGGGGCGACAAGTCAACCAGAAGTGTGCCAACAAGTTAATCTTTAACGGGCAGTACATTTGCCTGCTGCCCATCCGTCTGCTCATAATTCGCTGCCTGTCACCCGTTACTCATCACTTTTGACCCGAACCCGACAATGCGCATTGCCATTGATTACACACCTGCCGTCCATCAGCGGGCTGGCATTGGCCGCTATACTCGCGGACTGGTAGAGGGCCTCGCCCGCCTGCAAGCCGACACTGCCCAGAGGGCACTCGGTACCTATGCGGGATTCCACGATTACACGCTGCTGGTACTGGGCAAATCCGGGGCACATTTCACTCCGAGCAAGCTGCCAGCCAATTTCAAGCTGCGCTATGCCCCCATCTCCGACCGATGGGCAACCGTCCTCTGGTATCGGCTTAACCTGCCCTTGCCGGTGGACCTTTTCACCGGCCCCGCCGACCTTTTTCACGGCCCCAGTTTCACCCTCCCGCCCAGCTTTTCCCCAAGCCTGCTGACAGTGCACGACCTGAGCTTCTTGCGATACCCCCAAGGAGCCCACCCGGCATTGTTGGCCTGGCTAACCAAGGCCGTCCCGCGCAGTCTGCGCCGCGCCCGTCACGTACTGGCTGACTCGCAAAGCACTCGTGCCGACCTGATCGAGTTAATGAACATCCCTTCCCAACGGATCACCGTCATTGGTGCTGGTGTGGAGAAGCGCTTCCAGCCGGTGGCCGATCCGGAGACTCTGACTCGCGTCCGCGCCCAATACCAGCTCCCCGAACGTTTTATCCTGAGTGTCAGCACCCTGGAGCCACGCAAGAACTACACTGGCCTGATTGCCGCCTTCAATCAGCTGTCGGCAGCCGGCGCCCCCTCCCCGCTGGCCGACCTACATCTGGTGATTGCTGGTGGCAAAGGCTGGCTGTACGATGACATCTTCGCTCGGGCCGAGGCATCCCCCGCTCGGGAACGGATTCATTTCGCAGGATTTGTGAACGACGAGGACCTGCCAGCCCTGTACAGCCTGGCCACGTTATTCGCCGTCCCCAGCCATTACGAGGGTTTCGGCATACCGGTGCTAGAGGCGATGGCCTGTGGGGTTCCGGTCGTCTGTGCCAACAACTCATCCCTGCCCGAGATCGCCGGGAATGCTGCGTTGCTGGTTGAAGCGACTGATATTGATGCCCTGGCCGGTGCCATGCACACTCTGCTAACCGATTCTTCACTGCGCGAAGAGCTCGTAAAGCGGGGGTTTGACCAGGCGGGAAGCTTCACGTGGGAAGCGGCCGCCCGGCGACTGCTGAAAGTATACCAGGATGTGGCTGGGGGCTAGACCCAGCGCGACTTTACAAACCTGCCTCTTCAGGTTATCATACATTGCGCGAGCACCCCCTTCAACACACGGAGGCCCCATGCCGGTGCTAATTCTGACCGAAGACGAAATCCGTCAAGCCATCTCCACTGCTGAGGCTATTGACGCCATCGAGTCTGCCTTCTCCGCGCTGTCACATGGTCGAGTCACTCTACCGGGCGTTATCAACTTCACGATACCGCCCCCATACCCGGCAGAGCCTCCGCAAGGCGATTCGCACGTCAAAGGAGCATACATCGCTGGCGCACTCGACTTCGTCATCAAAGTCGCCAACAGCTTTCCCAACAACCCAAGCTTGGGCCTGCCTGTCGGCAGCGGCTTGATGCTTGCCTTCGACGCCTTTACAGGTGCCTTGGATGCTATCCTGATCGACAATGGCTACCTCACTGATCTACGTACCGGCGCGGCTGGCGCGGTGGCGGCCCGCTACCTGGCCCCCGAAACTATCCGGCAAGCCGCCTTCATTGGCTCTGGCACTCAAGCCCGCTTCCAGTTTCGCGCTATCGCCACCGCGCGCCACATTTCATCGGTCATCGCCTGGAGTCGAAACCCGGCAAACGCCGAACGGCTGGCACGCGACGTAATGGACGACCGTGGCTGTGACGCACAGGTGGCGCAAACCGTTGAGGAAGCAGTGCGCGGCAGTGATCTGATAATCACCACAACCCCCAGCCAGCAACCCCTCATCTCTGCCGAGTGGGTGCAGCCTGGAGCTACCCTGATTGCCGTTGGCAGCGATACCCCGCAGAAACAAGAACTTGGCCTCAGCGTGCTGGCGCGCGCCGACGTGGTCATCGCAGATAGCCTGAGCCAGTGTGCTGAATTCGGTGAGATTCATCACGCCCTGCAGGCTGGCGCTGTGACTCTCGACGACATCAGCGGTGAGCTGGGCGATGTCATTGTAGGCCAAATTCCGGGCCGCACCGCAGACGACCAGATCATTGTCTGCGATTTGACCGGTGTAGGCGTGCAAGATGCCGCCATTGCGGGCCTGGTATTAGAGAAGGCCCGCCTAAACGAACTGGGCTGGCGCCAGGAAGCACCATAGCCCTGCAGAGCGGAAACTGTCCGCGTGATTATTGGAGTCCAGGCCTTTGAAAGGCAAACGTGTAGAAGACAGTCAGATCACCCTGCATAATTATATGCTCCCCCAGCACGCCAACCCACTGGGCACCATCCACGGCGGCGTGATGATGAAACTGGTGGATGAAGCAGCTGGCCTGTGCGCCATGCGTCACGCCCAGCGCCCCGTGGTCACCATCGCTATCGACTCGATGACTTTTCACTCGCCAGTGCGCGTGGGCGAAGTGGTATCCTTCAATGCCAGCCTCAACTGGGTCGGTAATACTTCAATGGAAGTAGGCGTGCGGGTCGTTGCCGAAAACCCTCTTACCGGCGAGTGTACTCACACTACCTCAGCCTACCTGGTCTTCGTGGCCCTGGATGATGGCGGTCGACCAGTCCAGGTCCCACCTCTAACCTTGGAGACCGATGAGGAACACCGCCGTTGGGCAGAGGCTGAAGCGCGCCAGAGTCGCCGCCTGGAGCGATCCCGAGCGAAGGTAGCCAACAAGGAGTCGGGAGTCGGTGACAGACGATCAGAGTCATAAATCGCTCCCGTCTGACCTTCTCCTCCTGGTCATCCTCGTGCTGGGAGACGGACTGCTACTGACGCCAGCCGGCAGCCCGCTCCGAGTGACTGGCGCGCTGATCCTATTCCTGCTGCCCGGCCTGGCCTGGGCCAGACGGCTGTTTCCCACCCTGGACCCTCTCACCCGCTGGACCCTTGGGGCTGGGTTGAGCTACACTCTGGCCATGGTCCTGGGGCTGATCCTGCATTACCTGCCCGGTCCCCTCCCTCTGTGGGCTGAGCTGACAGCGCTGAATGCCCTTGTCCTGATCTCTGGGTTGGCGGCCGGTGGCCGGCAATCCGCATCCCGCCGCCACTCGGCAGAGCTGAACCGCTGGTTGCTGATAGTCTTGCTTTTGGCCGCCATCTTCCGCCTGGTCAGCCTGGGCTATAGCGAGTTTCAGGGCGATGAAGCGCTGGCTATGATCACCGCAGCTGAGGCCCTGGAAGGCCACCAAGACGCCCTTTACTTACGCGGTAAGGGCCCGGGCGAGGTACTGCTGCCTATGGCTCTGTGGCGCCTGACGGGCACAATCAACGAAGCAGCTGCTCGCCTCCCCTTCGCCATAGCCGGTTTGCTGATGGTGCTGACCGTCTATTTGCTGGGGCGCAGGCTGTTTCATAGCCGCACCGGTCTGTCGAAGGGTTTGGGAAAAGAGAGGAGACATCTGGGTGAGCAGGCCGGTCTGATCGCGGCTGGACTACTGGCCCTGAATGGCTTTTTGGTCGGCTTTTCCCGTATCGTACAATATCAGAGCCTGGTGGTCTGGATGAGCGGACTGGCATTCCTCTGCGCGTGGGAGTGGCGGGCTAGTGAAGATCGGCAGGCCCCCCGCTGGGCGGGACTGGCTGGTGCTTTCCTGGCCACCGGTTTGCTAGCCCACTATGACGCAATTCTCGTCGCCCCTGCTTTGGGCTATCTGTCAGTATCAGCCATCAAATCAACCAATCAGCAAACCCGTGGACCGGCAAATCTCCAATCCCTTGCCTCCAGCTTCCTCATAGCCGCTGGCGCCCTGTTGATCATCGCGGGCCTTTTCTACCTGCCCTACCTTCTCGATCCGCAAGCAACTCGTACCGGAGCTTACCTGGGCGATCGAATCGGGGATAGCCTCTTCAAGAATAACCTGAGAAGCTTCCTGCACTTCAACATTTTTTACAGTTCATCATATTATGTCATGTTCACGGGCCTGCTGGTAATGGGATTTGTGGCCTGGGCACTACGTCACACTCCGGGGATTCAGTCCATCCCCGGAGGACGCTACTGGGTCCCGCTGCTGGCTGCCATCGCGATCCTGGGGCTGATGCTCCACCCCAACACCTTGCGCGTCGCCGACTTGGACCTGGCTGCCCTACCCTTTACCCTGATCCTACTGGGCGCGTTGCTATCCTCAGCCCTGGACGCCGGCCAACGCGCCGTCCTGGCCTGGCTAACGGTCCCTTTTCTCGGCTATAACTTTGCGGTTGCCCTGCCCTTGACCCACATTTACACCATTGTTCCCGCCTGGACCTTGCTAGCTGGTCTAGCCGGCGCCCAACTGTGGGGCCTGATTCAATCTCGAGTATTCAAAGAATATGCCAACGTAGACGGCAAATCGCAGTCTGTTGCCCTCTATTTCCTGCTCCTGGCTGCATGCTACCTGTTACCAGCCACCCTATTCAGCGGCTACCTCTACACCGCCTACCTACGCCACGACGTGGAATTCTGGCAGGATTGGCCCAATAGCCAGCCCAGCCTATACTGGTCCCCCTACCAGGAGCTGCCCCCGGCTGGCTTCTTCGGCTTTGCGCACCGGGCTGGCTGGAAGGAAGCAGGCGCTCTTTACGCCCAGGGAACGTTGAGAGGGGATTATGGCAGCAACGAAGAGCCTGAAGTGACCAGCTGGTATACTCGGGGCGCCCCCCGAGCCTGCGACCCGCAACCAGAATATTACTTTATCGCTGATGACCTGGTTGATCCCTGGCCGCTAGACCCGGACACTATCGAAGCCAGTTACACCTCAATTGGGCAAGTTGTCCTACCCAATAAGAAAGGACTGGCCATTTATCAAGCACAGCCCTCGACCGTCGAGCTAGGCCATCTCCCGGCCGGAACTTTGGGCCCTCTCTTCGACCGCACCGCCACCCCGGCTGCGTTCGCCCGTTCCGCGCGGGGAAGCCATCCCGCTGACGCAAACATGGCCGGGCAGGTTCGCCTGGTTGGTTATGACCTGGACACTCGCCGCGCGTGGCCCGGTGGCCGGGTGTCGGTAACCCTCTACTGGCAGGCACAAGCCTCCCTATCAGAGGATTATCACGTCTTCGTGCACTTGGAGGCGCTTGAAGAAGCTGGGAGTGCATCTGGTATCTGGGGTCAGGCTAATGGGCGCCCCGTTTGCTGGACCTATCCTACCTTTGACTGGCGACCGGGTCAGATCATCGCCGACCAGCACGCCATCGCGGTCAAACCTGACACCCCAACCGGTGACTATCCCATCCTGATTGGCATTTACCAGCCCGATACCGGCACCCGGCTGGATGTGTTAGATAAGGAGGGGAAGCCGGTTGCCAACTTCGTGAAACTAGCAACGGTGTCAATCCGATGAGCAGGCGACAGGCCCACGACGCTTCAAACCTGCCAACCAAGCTGCCCTCTAATTCTCCAATTCCTGTTGGTTGGGGACTGTTGGCAGGCACGCTGCTGGGGGCAGTAGGGGCTTCATTCGCGCCGTGGGTAAGCCGCCCACCCGCTGCACTGGTGCTGACTGCTCCAGACTTGGCCGAGTTTGTGAAGTTTCTGCCTGAAGTGCGCGACGGATCACTGGTGGTGTATCGATTATTGTTTCTGTTGCCTCTCTTCGTTTACACCGCTGGACTGCCGATGATAATTTACGCCCGTCGGCTTGCCTATCCTGGCTGGATACGCTGGCCAGTTCTAGTCCTTGTCATCCCCCTCTCGCTGACTCTCTTGCCGCCAGTCTGGAGTCCCGGCGTGTTGCTGTCGGCCGAGTTTAGGGCGCAAACCGTTGCATTTGTATTCTGCCTAAGCCTGCTGGTCGCCACACGCTGGCTGGGACGTGTGCCGTTGCGCCCACTAACCACCCTGGTTGCCTTCTGTTCGGTGATAGCCCCGGCCCTGGCGTTTTGGCAGTTCTTTGTTGTGCGCGGAGCGGTTGCCCGCGCCTATGCCAGCCCCGTCAACCCTGGTTGGGGAGCGTGGGCTCTCCTGGTTGGCCTGGCTCTGATCCTTTTTGGCGCGCTATGCGTGGCGCGCGATCGCCTAGCAGAGCCAGCACCTGACTGAGCTTGCCAATTATCCAGCCAGCCGACGGCAGTCTTAGACCAGGTTGCTTTTGAGACTGCAACTTTTGCCAAGGAACTGCGTAATCAATAGTGCAGAGTATCCGGTACCAATTAAAAGAAAACAAGCACCACTCCCAAAAGGGGCCCGCAAGTGAATGACGACGAACAACTCTGGATTGGCCGCGCTCGGCAGGGGGATGATGAAGCCTTTTCCCAGTTGGTAGAGGCCTACCAGCGTCCGGTCTTTAACGTTTGCTACCGAATGCTGGGCGACCCGGCTGAGGCAGAAGATGCAGCCCAGGAGACCTTTATCCGAGCCTACACTCGGATCGATTCATATGATCCCAACCGAAAATTCTCGTCTTGGCTTCTGGCGATTGCTTCACACTACTGTATTGACCGGCTGCGCAGGCGGCGTTTCAGCCTAGTGTCGTGGGACGACTTGCCGCCTTGGCGCTGGCTGCCCGACCCCCAGCCTCAGCCTGAAGAGGTGACCCTGCGCCACGAGGCACAACGCCATTTGCATGAGTTGCTGGACCAGCTCCCGCCAGACTACAGGGCGGCAGTTATCTTACGCTACTGGCATGAACTATCCTACGAGGAAATTGCTGAGGCGCTCAATTCGACGTTGCCCGCCATCAAATCGCGACTGTTTCGCGCACGGCAAATGTTGGCCCAAGCTGCCGCCCAAGCTGAAAGTTTGCCCGCCCTGAAACAGCCCGCGTTCGCAAACGGTGTGGAGGCCTTATGAGGTGAGGATTATGAAATGTGATACCTACCGTGAACAGATGTCACTCTGGATTGATAGCCAACTCACTCAAGACGAGATTCGAAGAATAGAGGCGCACACAGCGACCTGTCAGGCTTGCCGTAGCGCGCTTGACGCGCTACACCGGGTGGATCGCCTGCTGGTATCGGCCCCGATGATGTCACCCGCGCCTGGGTTCAGTGCCCGCTTCCAGGTCAAGCTGGTCGCCCGCCGCCGACGGCGTCGCACCTGGGCCGGAGTAGCCACTCTGATGCTGGCCACCCTGGCTCTACTGATGGGCGCCATAATCGTGGTGGGCATCTCCGGATTGGCACTCTGGCAGAGCCTCTCAGCCAGTGGACTGCTGACCCAAGGTATTGGCTTGTTGCTGGACCTGGGCAAAGCGCTGGCAGCATCCCTCAGGCTGACGTGGCTGGTGATCGACGCACTCAGCCGAGGGCTAAGACATCCGCTATTTATCGCCTACACCGTGTTGACTGCGCTCCTCGTTGTCGCGTGGACACAAATTGTCACCCGCCGTGTTTTCGCTCGCCGCCCGGTCACAGTCAATTCTCACGGCTAGTAGACAGGAGATGATTACCCAATGAGAAACAGCCTGATCATTTTGTTGAGCCTTAGCTTGCTGATGCTGCCGGCTATAGCCTGCACCATTACCCTGCCCTCGGTCAAAACTCAGGTGGGTAAGCTGCGAGAGGAGTCGGTCCAGGTGCCCCTGGAAGACGCAGCCGATGCTGAGGTGGACATCACCTTTGGCGCTGGCGAGCTACGACTACGCCCAGGAGTTGCAGAAGGGCTCCTGGAAGCAGATTTCACCTACAACGTTGATGAACTCCAGCCTGTGTTGGAACAGGACCGACATGGAGACCGGTTGGAAGTTACTCTACATATCGAGACTGAGGGCCTATCGCTAAACTTGGGCGACAAGACGCGCAATGAATGGGACGTCCGGCTGAGCGACCGGGTACCTATCTCCCTTGGCCTCGACCTGGGAGCCGCCAGAGGACGGGTAAATCTGGGAGGCCTGCGCCTCACTGACGCTCATATCAGAACAGGTGCAGCTGATGTCGAAGTCGAATGGGACCAGCCCAATCCCGAATTGCTCGACCTGCTTGAGATAGACGCTGGTGCCGCTAACCTTGAAATCCACCAGCTGGGCAACGCCCACTTCGATCAGTTGAACTTCACTGGTGGCGCGGGTAACTTCAGCCTGGACTTCTCTGGCGACTGGCAACAGTCAGCACGGGTAAGCATCAATGCTGGCTTAAGCAACTTGACGCTGATACTGCCGGAAGATGTAGGCGTAAAAGTGAATACCGATGACAAAGCCCTGACCAACGTCAATGCCGCAGGATTCCAGCGCCGGGCTTCTGCCTGGGTGAACGACGCCTACGGCGAGAGTGATCTGGAACTGATCATCAACGTTGACATCGGACTCGGCAACTTGATCTTGATTGAGGAGTAAGGAATCATGAAGAGACTACTTTACGCAACCCTATTACTGATCCTGATGCTGACTTGGGCCGCGCCAGCTTTTGCCCAGGAGGGCCACGAGCGGCCCGGTCAGGTGATCGTTGGCAGCGACCTCAGGCTAGAACCAGGAGACGTCATCACTGGCGACGTGGTCATCTTCGGCGGCAACCTGCGAATGGCCGAAGGCAGCCGAATCGAGGGCGATGTGGTCGTCTTCGGCGGGCGTGGTGATATCAATGGGCAGCTGGAGGGTGATGCAGCTTTCATAGGCGGCAACGCCAATTTGGGACCCGCTGCCCGAGTTGAGGGGGACGTCGCATCTGTCGGCGGTACAGTGCTCATGGAGGACGGGGCATACGTGCGGGGCGAAGTCATCGAAACCTCCAGGTTTGACCTTGGTAGAATCCCCTTGCCCCCCATCAGACCCATCCCCCCACAACTGGAATTGGACCGAGGCTTCGACTTTCAACCGGCAAACCAGTTCTTGCGCATCGTGCTTGCCTCTGTGCGAGGGCTGGTGACAGCATTGGTGATATCGGCTATCGGCTTGCTGGTACTGCTCTTTCTGCCTGAGCATAGCCAGACTGTGGGGCGGACCATCAGACACGCAGCGCCAGTCAGCTTCCTGATAGGGCTTCTGACCCTCGTCGTCGGCACTCTGGCGTTGCTCTTACTCATTGTCACCTGCTGCTTGCTGCCTGTGGGTCTCTTGCTGGCACTTGCCCTGATCCTGGCCACTCTATTCGGCTGGATCGTGGTTGGGTACTTATTGGGAGGACGTATTCTGAAAGCGATCCAAAAAGACAAGGCAGAACCCACGCCGGTTGCCTCGGCGCTGGTTGGTATCTTCGTGGTGACACTGGTGCAGCAAGGGATGATGGCGCTCAGATTTGTCCCGTGTCTGGGATTCTTCTTCTGGTTGCTGGGCGCATTGCTTTGGCTGCTCATTGCCTGTACTGGACTGGGTGCGGTGGTACTAACTCGCTTCGGGACGCAGGCCTATAACGGGTCATCCTTTGCCCGCACACCGCCACCTCCCTTGCCTCCCACGCCACCACCAACCCAAATCGTGTCGCCAGACGATGCCGGACCAGAACCGAATCAGGAGGCCGCCCTTGAGCCAGAGGGCGAAGCACCTGAGGCAACCGGCACGGCCACTCCACAGGCGAGCAAGGGAGAGGAAGAAGACACAAAGGCCTGAGCATAGCGCCCATACATATATAGCGTGGGGACATCCTTACGAATATCCCCACGCTACACTCGGTACTCGTTCAAAGATAGTTTAGCATACTTTGTCTGCGTTTGGCAGATCAGAGATGCCAAGGCGGGGGTGCGCACCAGATTTTTGGGACGCACCCCCAGGTCGTCGATGGACGAGTACTCTGCAAATTGGCGAATTCTTGCAGAACGAGTAAAATGTCTGTGAATGAAAATGGTGGTACCTACGATGCTCATTTCTCGTGACCCAGCCCGGGTCTAACAACAAATTCCGACAGCCAACGAAAGGAGCGCAAGTCAATATGAGTCTCGAAGCCATCTACGAAGCAGTACTCAGCGGCGATGCAGGCACGACCGAAGCCAAAGTAAAGGCCGCCCTGGAGGCCAATACACCACCCGAAGACGTCCTCTACAAATCCTGCATCCCGGCTATGGAAGAGGTAGGCCGTCTTTTTGAAGAGGGCGAGAAGTTCGTGCCTGAGATGCTCATTTCGGCCCGGGCTATGCAGGCCGCTATGCGTCTCCTCAAGCCGCTGCTGCTGCAAGCGGACATCAAGACGCTGGGCAAAGTGGTCATGGGCACCGTGGCCGGCGACTTGCACGACATTGGCAAGAACCTGGTCAGCATGATGCTGGAGGGCTCCGGCTTCGAGGTCATAGACCTGGGCACGGATGTGTCTCCCCAGAGATTCGTGGATGCGGTGCGAGAGCACCAGCCGCAGGTGATTGGCATGTCGGCCTTGCTAACCACCACCATGCCATCCATGAGGGCTACTGTCGAGGCTCTGAAAGAAGCGGGCTTGCGTGAAGGGGTCAGGGTCATGATTGGGGGTGCTCCCATCACCCAAGATTTCGCTGACAAGATCGGCGCCGACGGATTCGCGCCGGATGCCAGCAGCGCCACCCGCAGGGCCAAGGCATTGGTAGGTACCACCTAGTACGACAATCTGTTTGCTTGAGGAATGTCATTCTGCCTGCATTCGTGATGCAGGCAGAATGACAGAGCCGCATAGCACTACGGGCTGATGTTTTCCCCTCGGAAAGGTCATAAAGCTGCCAGCGCGGCTCAACACGACACCACAGCATCAAGCAACAGTCAGCAAAAACCTTTCTCTTTACCTTTGCAGACTCCACTGCGTTTGCGTGGATTGGCAATCCGATCCCAAACTCTCTCCTTTCACCCATACGAATGATTGGTGACATTTGGCCTAATTGTTTATGGCAAACAACACTTGCCCTCAGGCCCACAACACGCTACGTTTACACTAAAATCTGATGGATGTTAGTCTGATAGACATTTGCTAGGCTTGCGCGACAAGCTGGCATAATTATGTCTATCTCACGCTACTTGAAGAATCCGAAGGTACGCTCCTCCAGGAGACGAGAGACGTGAAACTCTGGCGTAAACCTCTCGATCAGGATCGGGTTGTAGTTCCGCGTGGCGAGATCCACCTCATCGTTGAGCGCTGCAAGGGCTGCCAACTGTGCGCGACCTATTGCCCACGTGACGTCCTGGAGATGTCTAGCCTCTTTAATACCAGGGGATACCATCCCCCTCAAGTACGCAACGCTCGACGCTGCCTTGTCTGCGGGTTGTGTACAATGCTCTGCCCCGAGTTCGCCATCTATGTTGAAGAGGTGGGGCATGACCAGTAATCTGTGTCACAGCCCCTATTTGCCTCATGGGAAGGCGCCGCGTGAGTAACAACGGTATATTACAGGGTAGCTTCTTCATGGACGGCGACACTGCTTGCGCCGAAGGGGCTATCTGTGCCGGCTGCCGCTTCTTTGGCGGTTATCCCATTACGCCGGCCACCGAGATTGCTGAGCGCATGGCCCGCCGTCTGCCCCAGGTTGGCGGAACCTACATCCAAATGGAAGACGAGATTGCCTCTATCAGCGCCGTGCTGGGTGCTTCGTGGGCAGGCACGCGAGCGATGACCGCCACCTCCGGCCCAGGCTTCAGCCTGATGATGGAGAACTTGGGCCTGGGCATTATCACCGAGACCCCTTGCGTTTTAGTGAACGTCCAGCGGGGCGGTCCCTCGACAGGCATGCCAACCCTGGTAGGTCAGGGAGATATGATGCAGGCTCGCTGGGGATCGCACGGCCCTTACGAGACCATCGCCCTGAGTCCCGGTTCGCCCCAGGAACTTTTCGATCTGACCATCCGAGCCTTCAACCTGGCCGAAAAATACCGCACGCCTGTGCTGGTGATGACTGACGAGGCAGTCGGACATATGACCGAGCGAGTCGTCATCCCACCGCTGGAAGAGATCGAGTATTATGCTCGCCGCAAGCCCCAAGTACCCCCAAATGGGTATTTGCCCTATCGCCCCGATCCGGATGGGGTTCCCCCTATGGCCTGTGCGGGGGAAGGCTATCGAATCCACGTGACGGGCCTGACACACAACGAAAAGGGATACCCTGATACCGTCAGCGTAGAAACTCAACAGAAGCTGGTCGAGCGGCTAATTCGCAAAATACGCGCCAATCAAGATGACATTATCGAGTTACGCGAGGATCAGGTCGAAGAGGCAGACGTAGTCGTGGTGGCTTACGGCATCTCGGCCCGGACGGCCGCGCGACCGGTCCGCATGGCGCGCGAGATGGGGTTGAAGGTAGGTTTACTCAAGCTGGTGACAGTGTGGCCTTTTGCCGAGGAGCGCATCCGAGAGCTGGCGCCCAAAGTTGAGGGATTCGTGGTACCGGAGATCAACATGGGGCAAATCGCGCAAGAGGTGGAACGCTGCGCCGGAGGGCAGGCACAGACGATTCTGGTCCCCCATGCTGGAGGTGGACTGCATCATCCAAACGATGTCTTGGAGGCGATCAAAAGAGTAACGAGCCCCCAGTCCACCTCTGCGGAAACAAGCCCATAGCAAGTTCTGCTCCAAGGGGATCACCCAATTCCGTCTTAATTAAAAAGGGGGGCCTAACGACACCTGCGCTGCACGCCGCTGCCACAGCAACTCTAAACCCAACGGAGGGTGTATGGTCGATGAACTGACCGATGTCCTGATTTCCAAGCACCACCCTATGGACAAGTTGTTGCGCCAAGACCGCTTGCCGCACATCTGGTGCTCTGGCTGCGGCCTGGGGACTGTGCTGACCTGCTTTGTGAGCGCGCTCGAAAAACTGGATCTAGATATGGACCAGGTAGTGGTGGTATCCGGCATTGGCTGCACCGGACGCGCCGCGGGCTACCTGAATCTGGATGGCTTTCACACAACCCATGGACGAGCCATCCCCTTCGCTACCGGCCTCAAACTGGGCAACCCTGAGCTCAAGGTAGTCGTCATCTCCGGCGACGGGGACCTGATGGCCATTGGTGGCAATCACTTCATCCACGCTGCCCGGCGAAACATGGACTTGACGGTGATTTGCGTCAACAATTTCAACTACGGTATGACCAGCGGCCAATTGGCCCCCACCACGCCCACCAATGCTCGCACCAGCACCTCACCATACGGCAACGCCGAACATCCCTTCAACGTGCCCTACCTGGCCGCCGCCACAGGTGCCACCTATGTTGCACGCTGGACTGTGCTGCACGTCCGACGACTAGAACGATCGATCATAGAGGCTATGAACAAACGCGGTTTTAGCGTGGTCGAGGTGATTTCGCCTTGCCCAACCTATTATGGCCGCTGGAACAAAATGGGCAGCGCCCTGGAACAGATGAAATACTACCATGACAAGAGCACCATCCGCCACTGGAGCGACCCGGCTCAGGCCGATATCGGCCTGGAGGGCCAGATCATTGTCGGCCGCTTTGTAGATATTGATAAGCCGACCTTCTGCGACTTACTGCAGGGAGCTGACCAATGAGCCGTCATGAGATACGCTTCTCTGGCTTCGGCGGGCAGGGGATCATAACCGCTGGCTACATCCTAGGCAAGGCGGCCTCCCTGTTCGATCAACGCCACGTTACACTGATCAAGAGCTATGGCCCCGAGTCGCGGGGTGGTGCTAGTAGCGCCCAGGTGATCATCTCTGACGAGGAGATAGATTACCCCCGCCTCACCCAACCCAAGTTGCTGGTGGCTATGTCACAAGAGGCCTACGCCAAGTACATCGGGGAACTCGCCAGCGGGGGGCTACTGCTTATTGATGAAGACTTGGTCGAACCGTGCCACCCCCGTGACGACATCCAGGTGCGCGCAGTCCCGGCCACGCGGATTGCCGAGAGTGAGCTGGGGCGCAAGATTGTGGCCAACATTGTTATGTTGGGCTTTGTCGCCGCCAACGCCGATGTAGCCTCAGTGGAAGGGATCCGAGAGGCGGCTCTAAGCTCCATCCCCAAAGGTACCGAAGAGCTCAACAGCCAGGCGCTGGCAAAGGGCTATGAGTACGGCAATCAATTACAGTCCACAATGCACAAAGTTTGAAACCCAACTACGACTCAGGTCTTACGCCCAATATGTGTTGTTTGGGGCTCTGTTTCCCAAAATGGCCTCGAAAAGGATAAACTTATGCCCCCCTCCATAGTCCCCCATGTGCGGTCGATTCTGGCTGAGCAAGAAGATGGGCCTTCCTCTCTGTTGGCCGTGATGGAAGAGGTCCAAAGCCGCTACCGCTACTTACCCCGTGACGTGCTAATCCTGGTAAGCGAAAGACTCGATATACCACTAAGCCAGGTTTACAGCGTAGCCACATTCTACAACGCCTTCAGCTTGAAACCGCAAGGACGGCACAAGCTGCAGGTGTGTACCGGGACCGCCTGTCACGTGCGGGGGGCGATGCAGGTTCTAGATCGCCTGACCACCCAACTTGGTATCCAGGCCGGACAGACCAGCACTGATCAGGAATACACACTGGAGACGGTTAACTGCCTGGGCGCATGTGCCCTGGGGCCAATTGTGGTCGCCGATGGAGAGTACTCAGGCCAAATGGCAGCCACCGGAGTAGACAGGCTACTCAAACGCATAAAACACAAAGCGTGATACCGGCCATTGCTTCACACGCCACGGTTTGTACAGGTAAGGATTCAACGAATTAATGAACCGACTGACAACTCCCCAGGAGTTGGAGAGCTGGCGCAAGGCCATCAGAAAAAGCGTTGATCCCGATCAGCCCCGGCTCCGGGTATGCGACGGGACTGGCTGTCGCGCCCTGGGTAGCCAGCAGCTATTGCTGGCGCTGCACCAGTCACTGGATGAAGCCGGGTTGGCAGGGAAAGTCGGAGTAGTTGCTACCGGCTGCCCTGGGTTCTGCGAGCAAGGCCCATTGGTGACGGTGGACCTGCCACAAAGCGCTCCTCGGGCGTCGATCGCGTACCAGAGGGTGTCAGCGGGTAACGCCCGGGCCATCATCAACGAAACGCTCAGGGCAAACCGGCTGATCGAAGAGCTACTTTATGTTGACCCAGTCCGTGACCAATTGATTGTCGAGGAAGCAGATCTACCCTTCTACAATCTCCAGACTCGACGCGTGATGGCCTTGAATGGCAAGATAGACCCCCGCCGGATAGAAGACTACATCGCCCACGATGGATACTTGGCCCTAAGCTATGCACTGTTCGAAATGGAGCCGGAGAGCATTATCGAAGAAGTAAGCTTCTCCCAGTTGCGCGGTCGAGGCGGAGCAGGATTTCCCACCGGACAAAAGTGGAAACTGTGTCGCCAACAGCCGGATGACGTCAAATACATCATCTGTAATGCTGACGAGGGAGACCCGGGTGCCTTTATGGACCGCAGCATCCTGGAGGCGAATCCCCACAGCATCATTGAGGGTATGCTCATCGGCGCCCGAGCGATAGGTGCCACGACTGGCTTTATCTACGTCCGCAGCGAGTATCCGCTGGCGGTGGAGAACCTGGGCATTGCCTTGGATCAGGCCCGCCAGTGTGGCCTGCTTGGACAGGACATCCTGGGAGCAGGTTTCGACTTTGACATCCAGCTGCGCTTGGGGGCGGGCGCCTTTGTCTGCGGTGAAGAGACAGCCCTGATGGCCTCGATCGAGGGACGACCTGGTGAACCGCGCCCTCGTCCCCCCTATCCCGCCCAAAGCGGCCTGTGGGGCAAGCCAACCAACATTAACAACGTCAAGAGTTGGGCTAGTATCCCCTTGATTATCGCCAACGGAGCCGAGTGGTTCGCTGCTGTGGGTACCCCGGAAAGCAGAGGCACAGCCATCTTTTCCATGGTAGGCAAGATCAACAACACCGGCCTGGTGGAAGTGCCCATGGGGATCAGCCTGCGCGAGCTGATTTTTGAAGTGGGCGGCGGCGTACCTGGCGGCAAAACCTTCAAGGCAGTCCAGATTGGCGGGCCATCAGGCGGTTGCATACCAGCCCAACACCTGGATACACTGGTTGACTATGACTCGCTGACCCGCCTAGGAGCAATCATGGGCTCCGGCGGCCTCGTCGTTACCGACGAAGACACTTGCATGGTGGACCTAGCCCGCTACTTTATGAATTTTGTCCAGCAGGAGTCTTGTGGTCAATGTCTTCCTTGCCGCTGGGGGACGCAAGTGATGCTGAATACCTTGACCCGCATCTGTGGTGGCGGGGGGCAGCCCGGGGACATTGAGACACTGCATCGCTTGGCCAGCGCGGTCAAGGCTGCCTCGCTGTGTGGCCTGGGCCAGACAGCCCCCAACCCGGTGCTCTCCACGCTGCGCCATTTTCGGGCTGAATATGAAGCGCACGTTTACGAGAAGCACTGCCCGGCAGGCGTCTGCCGGGGGCTGATCAGCTACGAGATTGATCTTGAGGTCTGCACCGGATGCATGGTCTGTGCCCGCAGCTGCCCTACCGAGGCCATCACCGGCGAGAAACAACAGCCTCACGTGATCAACCTGGAGTTGTGTACGCGCTGCGGGCTGTGTATCCAACTGTGCAAGTTTAACGGGGTGATGGTACATTAGTTGGTGGCTGGGACCTCGCCCCAACTCTCTGCATTGTACGCCCGATGCCATGGCGGAGGAAACGTGATCACACTCAGCATAGACGGCAAAAAAATCCAGGCCCCCCCAGGCCGCACTCTGTTGGAGTTGGCACGAGAGCACGCCATTTGGATCCCAACCCTGTGTTATCACGAGGCACTCAAACCCTATAGCGGATGCCGCTTATGCGTCGTCGAGCTTGCCACGCCCCGAGGCTCGCGACTGGTGGCTGCTTGTACTTATCCCTGTGAACCGGGAGCCGTTGTACGTACGGATTCAGAAATGGTGCGCCAGTCACGCCAGGTAGCGGCCGAGCTACTGCTAGCGCGGGCTGGGCACGTTCCTTTCATCCAGGAACTGGCAGCCAGCCTGGGCGTACACAACACACCTTACACCTTGCCGTCCGACGATTGCATTCTGTGCGCTCGCTGCGTGCGCGCCTGTCGGGAGATCGTCGGAGTGGGCGCAATCAGTATGGCCGAAAGAGGTCCAGGTAGAGAGGTCGTCCCCCCCTTTCACATCTCGTCGGCCGACTGCATCGAGTGCACGACATGTGTGCTGGCCTGTCCAACTGGGGCCATCACGCTTCAGAACATCATCGACCGGGACCGCACACTCCACACATGGCCATCCCAATATGCCCGCCGCGCCTGCCGGCTGTGTGATTATCACGCGGACAGTCTCCTCCAGAACGAGGGATAAAGGACAGGATCAACCAAGTTAAAACGGCACGGCTCAAGTGTCCCACAACTCGGAGCCAAGTAGCAACATACAACCTATGACTGTCAAGTGGAAACGCAAAACTCAGGACCCGCCTATAGCCACCCACGTGGAAAAACCCGCCCGCATCGGTGTCTTTGTTTGTGAGTGTGGGTGCGGGGTGTCTAGCATCCTGGATGTGGAGGGGCTGGTCGAATCTTCAAAAAGCTTGCCGGGTGTGATCTATGCCGGGCATGCCCCCTACTGGTGCTCGGCCGACGGCCGGGAGCGTCTGGAGGCAACCATTCGCGCTGACGGGCTGGAGAGAATTGTAATAGCCGGCTGCAGCCCCCGGACCCACAAGCAGCTGTTTCAGGAAACGGCGGCCAAAGCAGGGCTAAACCCCGACCTGCTGGGACTGATCAACATTCGCGAAGGCTGCGCCTGGCCTCACGAAGGAGAGCACAAGGCCGCTACCCTACGCGCTAATGACCAGATTGCAATGGAAGTGGCGCACATGGCCGCGCTAGCCCCCCGTTCTCCCGTTGAGGCCCAGATCACGCCAAGGGCGCTCGTGATTGGCGGCGGAGTGGCCGGCATGACAGCGGCGCAGGAACTGGCAGACTCTGGCATGCCTGTCACGTTGATCGAGCGCGCCTCTATCCTTGGCGGTCGGGCTGTCAATACCACCTCCGAGGTGGCAGCAGACCTGGCCACCGTTGTCCAAACGCACCCTAGCATTACTCTGCACCTTGATAGCCTTGTCACCCAGATAACTGGCTCCGTCGGAGCCTACCACGTCGACATCACGCAACCTACCTCACGGTGCCAAGGGCCGGCCAGCACCGAGCAACATGAACCAGATCACACGCAACGTACAACATGCGGCACTTTTGGTGCCATCATCGTTGCCACCGGCGCTCCGGACGAGGAGACCGCCAGCCTGGCCCAATTGCTACGCTTGCCTCAGGATACCAAGGGCTTTCTTCCCGAGACTCGCGTGCGGCTGCGCCCCGGCAATCATGTCGAACGTGGAATCCACGTCTGCGGCTCGGCCCACTACCCCTGCGATACAGCGGAAGCGCAGTTCCAGGCCTATAGTGTAGCTTCTCGGGCGTTGCGCCATTTGCGTAAAGGCAGAGTGACAGCACACGGGCCGGTGGCCGAGGTTGCACCCGAAAAATGTAACGGTTGTGGTGATTGCTTAAACGCCTGTCCCTTTGCTGCCGTCACGATGGCCAACCGCCCGTCTGCACCGCATCGATTTACGGGACTGGCTGAAGGATGGTCACCCGTAAAAGCCGAAGGGCTGAGCTTGTCAATCATAGATCCGTTGCTTTGTACTGGCTGCGGTAACTGCGTCTCAGTTTGTCCGGTAGGGGCGGTCACGGTAGCCGGCTGGACGGATGCCCAACTAGAAGCCCAGATGCATGTGGCTCTGGGACAACATTCGGCCCAAGAGTCACTGCCGCGCATCCTGATCTTTGCCTGCGAGTGGAGCGGCTACGCCGCAAGTGAGCTGGCTGGTGCCCAAAGGCTGAGTTATCCCCCCAACGTGCGTTTGATCCGCCTCGACTGTAGCGGACGCCTCCAACCGGGGCTGATCCTTAAAGCATTTGAAATGGGTGCAGCCGGCATACTGATACTGGGCTGCGCCCACAAACTGTGTCATTATGAGCGCGGCAGCGAGCGAGCAGCAGCAGCCTATGAGCAAGTCAAGGCACTGACTGCTTTGCTGGGCCTGCCCCCCACCCGACTCCAACTGGCCTGGACGCCGCCCGACGACGGCCCGGCGTTTGCCGAGTTGGTAACTGAGTTTGTGCGTGGGGTAGAAAAAGCACGGGCCCCTGCAAGAAGCGAGTAGGAAGCCAAGAACAGCATGCCCAAAGAAAGTACACAAGAAAGCCAATCAACGCTTCTGGAGCAAACCGTACGGGACACAGGTGTCTTCCGCTGCTTAGAATGTGGCAAATGTACCGCCATTTGCCCCATCAGTCGCTACGACCACCACTTTTCTCCCCGTCGCACCGTCGGGCGGGCGCTGATGCGACACGATGAGGCATTGCTGACCGACGACCGCCTGTGGACTTGTCTCACCTGTCTGCACTGCACCCAAGTTTGCCCGGCCGGTGTGGCCTATTCCGACCTGACTTTGGGGGTGCGCACTGAGGCCCGCCGCCTGGGCACAGCCACCGTCTGTATGCACGGCGAAGCGATCCATGCCTGGATGCGCTTGATGATGGATCCCGCCTTGAAACAGAATCGACTCAGTTGGCTGACGAGTTCTCTTCCTCAAGCACCGCATTCCGAGCTGGAGGCTTCAAGTTCTGAGTTATCAGTCTTCCCCGAAGGGGACCTTAGGTCGAGCCGGGGCCCCCGCAAGAGTGTCCCTCACCTGGAAACCCGAAATGACTCAGACACGCTCTACTTCGTCGGCTGTGCCCCCTACTATGGCACGTTGTTTGAGCCATTGGGAGTGGACGGAGATGGGATTGCCCGATCCACTGTCCAAATCTTGAATGCCCTGGGCGTCAAACCACAGGTATTGCCGGACGAGCGTTGCTGTGGCCACGACCTGTTATGGGAAGGGGATGTGCAAGGCTTTCGGACACTGGCCGGGCTAAACGCTGCGCTGATCCGAAAGTCGGGCGCCAAGCGGATTGTCACCTCCTGCCCCGAATGCGCCCGAGCCCTCAAAGTGGATTACCCTGCCTATGGAATCAGGCTGGATACGGAAGTCGTACACCTGGCCCAGCTGCTGACGTACAGTGAATGGCCCCGCCCAAACAACAATGGCGCATCACACCATAGGCAGCCCACATTGCGCATCACCTATCACGACCCGTGCCGCCTTGGCCGTCACATGGGGCTGTACGATCCGCCGCGCCAGGTGCTGGAGCGGTTAGGGCTGGAGTTGATCGAAATGCAACGCCACCGCCACAACGCGTTGTGCTGTGGCACCAACGGTTGGACCCACTGCACTATCGCAAACAAGGCGATCCAGGTAGACCGACTGTGCGAGGCCCGCGCCACTGGCGCCGAGCTGCTGGTGGCTGCCTGCATCAAGTGCCAGATTCATTTGAAGTGCGCCCTGCAAGATCGACTACTGGGCCACAAAATTGCTATCGAGGTCAAAGACCTGGCAACCTTGGTAGCCGAACGGATGACAGAAGGCATTCAAGCTGAGCCGGGCATATTTGGGTAAAGGATCAAGGCTATGTCCCAAGCAGGTCAAAGAATTGGCGTCTTCGTCTGCCAGTGTGGCCGCAACATCGCCGGTTCGGTGGATTGCGAGGCTGTGAGAGCCTACGCCGAGAAGCTACCTGGCGTGGTCCACACCACCGTGAACAGGTATACCTGTTCCGAACCAGGTCAAGCTGAGATCAGGGGGGCTATCGTCGAGCACAGCCTGGATCGAGTGGTGGTCGCCTCCTGTTCACCCCGCAATTACGAGCCCATCTTCCGCGAATGCGTGGCCCAGGTAGGACTGAATCCCTACCTGATGACCATGGCCAACATCCGCGAAGGCGTATCCTGGGTTCACATGGGCGACGTGCCTGCCGCAACCTACAAAGCCCAGGAGATGGTCGAGATGGCCGTGGCCAAGGCCCGCTGGTTGCAGCCGCTGACAGAAGCCGTGGCCAACGTAGCGCCAGGAGCACTGATCATTGGCGGAGGCATCGCCGGCATCCAGGCCGCCCTTGACTTGGCTGACGCCGGCCACCAGGTCTACCTGGTCGAGAAAGCACCCAGCATCGGCGGCAAGATGGCCCAGCTTGACAAGACATTCCCCACCATGGACTGTAGTATATGAATTCTCGGCCCTAAGATGATGGATGTCGGTCGACATCCCAAGATTAACCTGATGACCTATAGCCAGGTCGAGAGCATTTCTGGCTACGTCGGAAACTTCTCGGTGCGGGTACGCAAAAAGACACGCTACGTGGATGAAGACGCCTGCACCGCCTGCGGCGACTGCGCCGTGGCTTGTCCGGTGACTGCCCCTGACGAGTTCCAGGGCGGCCTGTCCACGCGCAAAGCTATTTACATCCCCTTCCCCCAGGCCGTGCCGTCAGCCTATCTGATCAACGCGGACGAATGCCTGGGCAATAATCCTATCGCCTGCGGCAAGTGCCGTGATGTGTGCGACAAAGACTGCATCGATTTTGACACGCAGGATGAGGTCGTGGAGTTTGATGCAGGAACAGTCATTGTCGCCACTGGCCTGGACATATTCGACCCCACCGGGCTGAGCGAGTATGGTTACACGCGCTACGAGAATGTCATCACCAGCCTTGAATTCGAACGGCTGATTAGCAGCAGTGGCCCCACTGAAGGACACTTTGTACGTCCCACCGACCTTCAGCGACCACAGCGCATTGGCTTTATCCAGTGCGTCGGTTCGCGCACCTTGCCCACACCGGGCTTCCCCAGCCAGGGAGCCAACGGGCGGGGCCACCCCTACTGCTCCAATATCTGCTGCATGAACACCGTCAAAGATAGCCTGCTATTACTCGACCACTACCCGGATACTGACATCACCGTTTACTACACGGACGTACGCGCCTTTGGCAAGGGCTTTGAAGACCTCTATCGGCGCAGCAAGGAGTCCGGCGTCAAATATATGCGGGGGCTGCCGGGCCAAATTCTGGAAGACCCGGCCACGCGAAATCTGCGCTTGATGGTCGAGAACACCATGACTGGAGAGCTGGAGACAAACGAGCACGAGATGATCGTCCTTTCGCTGGGGCTGGTGCCCCCGGAGGATCAGGATCTCGTCAAGCAACTCCTGACACTGTCGACTACCGAGGACGGTTTTTTCCTGGAGAGCCACCCCAAGCTCAAGCCGGTCGATGCGCCAACCAGGGGAGTATTCTTTGCCGGCTGCGCCGAGGCGCCCAAGGACGTGAAGGATAGCGTGACCCAGGCCAGCGCTGCTGCTGCCCGCGCTCAGATTATCCTTAACCAGCCCACGATTCAGTTAGAACCCGTGGTGGCTTGGGTAGATCCTGAGCTGTGCACCCCCTGCGGACGTTGCGTGCGCGTTTGCCCCTTCCACGCCATCACCGGGGGCGATGCCAAGCAAAAGATCAAGGCCACTGTCATTGAAGCAATGTGCCAGGGCTGCGGCACCTGCGCCGCCGAATGCAACTTCAGCGCCATCACTATCCGCCATTTCACCGACCAGCAGATAATCGCCCAGATTGACGCGGCGCTAGCCCATCACCCCCACCAAAAAATCCTGGCCTTTGCCTGCAATTGGTGTTCCTACGCCGGGGCAGACTTGGCGGGCGTCAGCCGTTTGCAATACCCGCCCAATGCCCGCGTGATCCATACCATGTGTAGCGGCCGCGTAGACCCGGACTTCGTGTTGTACAGTTTTCAGAAGGGCGCAGCCGTTGTGCTGGTCTCCGGCTGCCACTTCGGCGACTGCCACTACATTGACGCCAACCACCACACGGCCAAACGTATCGAACGCCTCAGGAGCCAGTTGGAGCGCAAGGGAGTCCGGCCCGAGAGGCTGCACCTGGAGTGGGTCAGCGCCGCCGAAGGACAGAAATGGGCCCAGTTGATGCGGGAGCTGGAAGAGTTACGCCAGTCAGTGACGCTGGAAGAAGTTCAGGATACAACTGAACTGTTGAGAAGCAGACGAAAAGTGTAGCGAGCAATCCCTCGCCGCTATGCTCAGCACCTCCCTGGCCAACTAAATTCTGTGCCGTCAAGCTTGACTATTAAGGCCTGATTTGTGAGTATCTTCTTCGCATTATATAATCTCCCTCAAACCGAGACATTACTTACCAACATCCGATATCACCCGAAAGCTCTACGAGACAGATCTGCTTCCTATGAGTTGTGGAAAGTCCCTGAAATTCAAGATGCCCCAATCCCTGAACGCCCTGCTTATTGTGGCCAAGCGCCCCACATCAGGAAGGACCAAGACTCGCCTGGTCCCGCCCCTGTCTGCGGAAGAAGCTGCTGCGCTCTACGAATGTTTCTTGCAGGACCCCCTGGATGTAGCGCGCCACGTCCCAGGCGTTCAGCGAGTCGTCGCTTACCTGCCTGCTGGGGCACAGGCCTATTTTGCCAACCTGGCCCCCGATTTTGAACTTATTCAGCAGGAAGGATCCGGCCTGGGCGCTCGCCTGGACAACGCGCTGACCCGCTATCTGAATTCGGGCTACCGGCGGGTTGTGATCATGAACAGCGATGGCCCAACCCTGCCCCCACGCTATCTGACGGCCGCCTTTGAAGCCTTAGCTGGCGAAACTGACCTGGTACTTGGGCCCTCCGAAGATGGCGGCTACTACCTGATCGGGCTCAAGCGCCCAGCGCCCCGCTTGTTGCGTGAGGTGCCCATGAGCACACCCCAAGTCGCAGCGGACACCCTGGCGCTGGCTGCCGAGCTTGGATTGCGGTCTAAGCTGCTGCCAAGCTGGTATGACGTCGACGACGCCGTCTCCCTAGCGCGCCTGACTTCTGAGTTGACCGAAGCCGCCCCCGAAGTTGCGCGCCACACCCGCGCTTTCTTGCAACAACACCAGCTACCCACGAGTCATCATTCTAGGGTGTAGCGCCTATGCCGCTGGCTAACATGATTGGGTTGCACTATTTCATTGTGGAAGGCTGGAAGAGTCTTGGCTAACATAGCCGTGATCATCCCCGCGCTGAATGAGGCCGGCAATATCCAGCGTCTGGTGAGTGAGACACTGAAAACCGTGCCAGTCCACGTCATCGTGGTGGACAATGGCTCAACCGACGACACGGTCGCCGAGGCCTATGCCGGCGGCGCTCATCAGGTAATCCACCAGCCTTGCCAGGGCTATGGCCACGCCTGCGCCGCCGGAGTTGCCGCCGCTCAAGATGCCGACATATTGGCCTTTCTGGACGGCGACTACAGCTTTCTACCCAGTGAGCTGCCCGCCATTCTGGCCCCTATCCTAAACGACGAGGCTGATCTGGTGCTCGGCTCCCGCTGGCTGGGCCACATCGCCCCCGGTGCTATGCCTCCCCAGCAGCGCTTTGGGAACTGGCTGGCAGCTCGCCTGATGAACCGCCTCTATGGCTTATCGCTGACTGACCTGGGGCCGTACCGGGCTATACGCCGGTCTCTGTTAGCCGGGCTGGATATGCAGGAAATGACCTTTGGCTGGCCGACGGAGATGATGGTCAAGGCAGCCAAGCAAGGCGCACGGCTGGTCGAAGTGCCCGTGAGTTTTCACAGTCGCCAGGCCGGCCGCTCAAAAATCAGCGGCACACTGCGCGGCACGCTCCTGGCCGCCTGGTATATCCTGGGTGTCACCCTACGTTACGCGTTCACCCAATAGATATCGTTCCGATCTGTCGAGGAGAAAAATGACAACACCTTGGACACGCTTCAAACAAGCTGCCCACCTGGAAGAGCCAAGCCAGGTGCCGGTGGCGTTCATCGTAGACAGCCCATGGCTGCCCGGTTACACCGGTATCAACACTGTAGACTACTTTCTGCTACCCGATAAATGGCTCGAGATCAACCTGGCCCTCCTGGATCGCTTTCCAGATGCGGTTTGGATCCCCGGCTTCTGGGTCGAATATGGAATGGCCGCCGAGCCGTCGGCTTTTGGGGCACGGGTCTCGTTTCACGCTGATCGCCCACCTTCTGTTGAGCCCATGGTGACTGATCCCGCCTACTGGGCAGAGGTAGACCCGGCCGATCCGCAGGAAGCCGGGTTTATGCCTTTAGTTCTGCGGCTCTACGAACATGTAGAGGAGCAATTGCGTGCAGAAGGGCTAGGGATCAGTATGGTAGCAGCCCGGGGGCCCATGGTCACCGCCGGCTGGCTGATGGGCATCACCGACCTGATGATGGGCTTGGTCACCCACCCAGCCGAGATTAGCCGCTTCCTGGACACCTTGACCACCACCATCATCCGCTGGCTGCACGCCCAACTCGAGACACTCCGCGAACCTGAGGGAATCCTCTTGCTGGACGATGTGGTAGGTATGATATCCTTGCGCCACTACAATGAGTTCGTGGCCCCTCACCTGCGGCGCATCTTCGACGAATTCGAGGGCCTCATCCGCATCTACCACAACGACACACCGTGTCGCCATCTGTATGCCGCGCTGGCCGAAGCCAATTTCGACGTCTTCAACTTCACGCATCAAGTAGACATCGCCCAGGTCAAGGCGGAGATGGGGCATCGCGTAGCACTGATGGGCAACGTGCCTCCCCTGGATGTGGCCGTGCGTGAAGCGCCCGAGGTAGTGCGTCAGTGGGCCACGGCCTGCCTGGACAAGGCCGCGCCTGGAGGGGGGATGATCCTGTCCGTAGGTGGTGGCGTCTCGCCCGATACACCGGCCCAGAGCCTGGACGCTATGTTGGAGGCCGCCCAGGCTTGGTCAAAGCCAGTTCCGTAGCGTCTAGCTCAGCAGGGAACTTCCAGGATCACTACGGTGCCGTAATCCGGTGCCGACTGGAGGTCAAGGTGCCCTCCGATCATGGTGGCACGTTCCCGCATGCCGGCCAGTCCCAACTGCCCCTCGGCCACGAACCGACGCAAGTCAGCCCCCTGGGGAATGCCCCGTCCATCATCGGTGATAGTCATGCGCAACCGATCCGGGTATTGGGTTAGACGGACGGCTATCTCCGAGGCATCGGCATGTTGGATGGCGTTATGCAACGCTTCCTGGGCAATGCGGTAGATGGACAGGGCCGTCTCCTCGGAAACGCACAGGGCCTCGGCAGCAATTTCGATGTGGATGGGTGCAGACGACTGCGAGTCCAGGCGTTCCACCAGCGCTTTGAGCGCCATAGAAGGATTGTTTGATAACAGCGGCGGGCGCAGATTGTAGCAGATGGCACGTAGCGTTTGCACTGACTCATCGGCGTGTGAAAGCAAGGGGCCAAGGGACACGGAGCTCTCAGGACGGGCTTCTAAGGCTTTCAAATCCCGGGCAACAGCGCACAAATCCTGCAGCACTCCGTCGTGCAGCTCGCGGGCAAGCCGCTCGCGCTCCGACTCACGCGCCGACACGGCCTGGCGGTAGAGAGCCTGCATTTCGTTGGCCACCAGCTGTTCCTGCTCAGCATGGCGGATTGTCTCCAAAACAACGGCCGCCTGCCGGGCCAGCGTTGTCAGCCAGCGCAGATCTTCGGGTGCGTAGTCAAATCCGCTGGCGCGCCGGCCCAGCAGCCAAAGTCCGCGCAGATCGGCACCGCGCATCAGCGGCACCCAGGCCGCTGTCCAAACCAGGTCGGCGCTTCCTTGCGCGATTAGGTCCCCTAGTCGGCCGCTGACGCGCATCGCTTCACCACCTGAAGCTACCCAGCGCACCGCCGCGTGATGAATCGGCACTCGCAAGTCGGTCTCACCCCACCCCACCAACTCATGTCCCTCGGACAGCAGCAACACGGCCTGCGACACGCCCAGCGCCGCCGGGGCCTCTACTGTAAGCAACTGCCCTACCCCTTCCTGCTTCAAGAGGCCTGCAATTTGGCGACCATACTTGACCAGCAACTCCTCATGGGCAATGGGGGTACCGTAGCGCCAGCGGCGGTACCGGCGCAAGGCCAGCAAGAAGCACACAGTCCCTACCAGCGCACTCAGAACTCCTGCCAGGAACCAAAATACCCCTATGTTCAAGACCCCTCCCCGTAATGGCTCAAGAAGACTTCTTATCGTTCTCTGAAGTTTCAGGTTAAGCTCTGTCGCGTGTATCTGCTGGATGTTGTGGAATGATCGCTTCCACCGGCAATGGTGGCCCATCAGGTCTAGCAGCACAGGCTCAGAATCGGGCCACCGTTAGCAAGCAAAAGGAGCGCACCACACTCACTCTGAGCCTTGCCTCTATTCCAGGTGCCGGCGACTGGCAAACAAGCGCCTATATCAGGCCCCGCTCTTCGGCGATGACCAGCGCTTCGTAGCGGCTGTGGACGCCCAACTTGCGATAGATGGCGCTCAGATGGTTGCGCACGGTGCCCGGCGAGAGATGCAACGCCTGGGCAATCTGCGGGTTAGGAAGACCACGCCCCGCCAGGCGCAAAACGTCCCGTTCGCGCTCGGTGAGCAAGTCGCGTTCTCCATTCTGATGCGTGGCCTGGGCCAGCGCTTCGTAAGCCTGGGGGCTCAGGTACAGTCGGCCATCGGCCAGATCGCGGATGATGGTCTCAATCCGCGAAACATAGTCGTCGTCCTTGAGGATGTAGCCACATACACCAGCCTGCAACAGATCGCGTAAGTGGCTGGGCTCCAGGTGAGCGCTGAGCAGACAAATGCGCAACTCGGGGAAATTGGCGCGCAGGTCGCGGACGGCGTTGAGAGCGTCGAATTCCGGCTCGATCAGCAAATCCAGCAAGAGCACGTGAGGGCGCGTGCGCTGCACCAGGCCAAACACCTCGCTACCCCGGCCCGCTTCGGCCACCAGTCGAATGTCAGGTGTTTTGTCGAGCAGGCTACGCAGCGCAATGGCCACATGAGGATGATCATCTACTACGGCTACGCGGATCATAGGCTGTGGACCTTTCTCCTGGCCTGTGGATACATCATACCCTATGGTGAGATGCATGTCAACCACATATTCTGTGAGTAACTGAAGCACAAAGCCAGTCTGCGTAAACTGCATACCATCCCTTCAAATAGGCCCGCCAATTTCGCCAGCACGGTTTAGGGCAGCCCTGACTCGGGTTGAGAATCAGACCAAAATTGCATCTAATGACAACTGTCACAAGTGAGCATGACAGGCGCCTATGGAACCGGGGTACGTTTTGTGATATGGTAGAGGCAACAGATACAGGCCTATCATTGCACTGGAGAGGGTAATACCATGCTACAAGGAGAAAACCTAACGTTAACTTACCAGGACGGTGAGACCACAGTAGACGCCGTGAAGGATGTTTCGATCAGCATCCAGGATCACCAGTTCATTGGAATCCTAGGACCCTCGGGTTCCGGAAAGAGTTCGCTGTTGTACCTGCTGAGTGGACTGCGGCGGGCGACCCAGGGCGAGATCTACCTGGATGGACGTGCCTACGGCAAAATGCGGGAACGTGAACGCGTGGCATTGCGCCGCAGCGAGTTCGGCTTCGTCTTCCAACAGCATTTTCTCATCAACTACCTGACCGTGCTCGAAAACGTGATGGTCGCCGCACCGGTTCAGGACAAGGCTCACGCCGCTCAGGCCAAGGCGTTGTTGACCGACTTGGGCATGGGCGACAAACTGCATCGTTTCCCCTATGAGCTGTCCGGTGGTGAGCGGCAGCGTACGGCCGTGGCTCGAGCCATGATCCACCGCCCCCGCGTCATCTTCGCCGACGAGCCGACCGGGCTGCTGGATCGGCGCACGGGCCTGCAGGTCATGGCCCTTTTGCGCAGCTATCGCGAGCAGGGAAGCCTCATCGCCGTCACGCACAACCCCGAAATACTCAGTGAAGCCGATTTGGTCATCAGGCTGCGCGATGGACAAGTCGGCAGCGTTGAGGACCGCGTGGCTCGGCAGCTCCAGAGACAGCCTGCATGAATCCGCTATCCCCCTTTACTTACTTCCGTCGCCACAAACGCCACACGGCGCTGTTGCTGAGCTTGATTGGCCTGGCAACAGCCGGGCTTTTCCTGATGATTGCCCTTTCGTGGGCCACATTCATCGAGCCCATGCGCTTAAACAGCCTGCTTCTCACCAAGTTCGACGTGGTACTCCCTGTGCAGGATAACGAGCTAGATTCCGCGGTTGTGGCTCAAGTTTCTGCCAACCCGGATGTGGCAGAAGTAATCCCAGTATCCCTGTATTACGGGCTTTCCTTGCCTGAGGTCATTGGAGGTGAGTCGGCCTGGCTCAGCATGCTGGCTTTGAGGGAAGAAGATCTGTCCTATGTGATGGACACATGCGGTGCAACCTTGATAGAGGGCCGCTTATTGGAACCACGTACAAACGGCATGTTGCTTTCGAAAGAGGTTGCGGCTACCTTGGGTTTGCAGGTGGGAGACATTATCTACAATTCGACAGACCCCAACGTCTACCACAACATCCTCGAACCCATGCAAGTGATCGGAATTCTGGAGAGCGACGTACGCCTCGCCATTGTCTCTTACGAATATCTTGACGGCCACGAGCTGTACAAAGACATGCGGTCTATGATCCTCGTTGTAGCCCAGGAAGGCCGTCAGAATTCCGTCGAGGACTTCTTAGGAAGCGAGATCCAGACGGCCCGCACTGATGTGTGGACCCTTCAAGGGCTGAATGAGAGAATGACCAGAGAGTACCGGGGCACCTACCAGCTGATTATCCCCATCACATCCTTGGTGGCACTGGCTACTACGCTTTTGGTCGGGGCAGTCAACCGAATCGCATTCGCCCGTCGCATACCTGAACTCGGCATCTTGCGCGCGACCGGCCGCAGCAAACAATGGTTGAGGCGCCGCCTGACGTTAGAAATCGGGCTGCTGGCCGGCGTTGGCTGGACGATCGGCATCGGGCTATCGTGGTTGATTCTCTACGTCCTGAAACTGACCCTTTTCGTTCCGCGTGGGCACGAGCTGAACGTGACAGCACTGGCACCGGCACTGCCTGTTTTATTAGTACCGGCTTCAGCGGCTGCGTTCACGCGCATCGGCATCGGGCGCATCTTGTCGCAGTTGGACCCAATAGCCGTCGTCGAGCGGGGTGAACTCAGCCTGGAGAGGCGGCCACGGCGATGGACGCTCGACGTAAAGAGTTCCCCAAGGCCCCTGGCTTCTTCGACTTTCTACCGACGGCACATACGGCGGGCTGTGCTGTTGACTGGTACCATGTCCTTGATGATCATCGCAGTCGCCATGCTCATTTTTGTCTTTACAGCAGCCAACGACGCAAGGCAACCAGAGCTGAGAAACCTCAGCCTCATGAGCGCTGTCCGTTCGCGCCCTGGTACGCAGCTTGACCCGGGCGTGGCCTCGCGGGTTAGAACCCATCCGACTGTGGAACGAGTCATCCCCTACTTCACCTCGTGGGACGCAAGGTTTCATGTGGCCATTCCGCCCTTTGGGTCTATGGACATCCATCCCTATGGCGTCTATGCCGAGGATATGGCCTATCTGGTCGAGTTATATGGGTTGGACCTAAGAGAAGGAAGCTTGCCCAGTCCCCGCACCAACCAGATCGTGATCTCTGAAGCCATAGCTCAGAACCTGGACCTTCAAGTCGGCCAGGTGATTGGCAACCCTGACCATCCAGCATATGCCGACGCCCCCCACTTACCCGCTGAGTTCGTGATTTCGGGCATTTTCGCCCGGCCAGCAGCCCCGGAAGAGGAGAACTGGCTGTCGTTTGCATCCTTGGAGTTTCTGGAAAGTCATGAGGCCTTTGATATCCCCCATAACAATGTTTTCCCGATGCTTATCGTACCCAAGCCTGGACAAAAGGCCAACTTGGACAATTGGCTGGAGAACGAGCTGGCCAGTGACAATGTGCAAACAATCACCTACAGCCAGCAGGTGGCTCAGGCCCGTCGGCAGACGCGCAGCATGATCCAGGCTATGACCTTGATAGAAAGCGTTATAGCCGTGGTAGCTGCGGTTGGACTGGCAATTCTCAACCATCTATATGTCTCTGAGCGGCAAGCAGAGTTTGGCGTCCTGTGTGCACTGGGCCACGGCCGTCAGCGACTGGTGTGGCGCACCACAGCCGAGGCCGCCGTCACCACTGGGGCAGGCTGGGGGCTGAGTGCTATTCTATGTCTGACCGGTTTGCTGTGCCTGCGATTTGGTGTATTCACGCCGCTGGGCTTGACTCTTGATCTATTCAATCCCACCCCTTGGCTATTGACCATGCCCATCCCTATCGCAGTGCTTTCCGTCAGCGCCGGTACCATTGCCTGGACCCTGTCTAAACTCGATCCAGTATCCATCATCGAGAGGAGAGCATAGCCAGCCAATGAACCCCCTATCGCCTCTCACCTACTACCGCCGTCACAAACGTAGCGCATTACTTCTGATGGCCCTCATTTGCCTGGCGACGCTGGGGCTGTACGTCATGGTAGCCGTGCTGGATTCAATTCCGATGCGGGCTCAGTACATCTATTTGACCAGAGTCAGCCGTATATATCCGGCCGGCGGAGACACCCTTGAGCCGGGGGTTGTATCCCAAATCGAGATGCACCCCGACGTGGCCCACGTGATCCTAGACAATGGCCTGCATGTCTCGCCCCCGACGCTGATCGGGCTCGACAACTTGCGCCTGATGGGAGTGTCCCAGGGCGATGCTCAGATCCTGATGGCTCACTTTGGGGTGCGCTTAAAGGAAGGGCGCATGTTCGAGCCACGCACTAACCAGATCGTAATTTCGGAAGAAGTCGCTCGTGCGTTGGGACTGACAATTGGCGACCGGATCGACCGCTCGACCAACGAACGCTACTACAGTAGCGTTTCAGCGCCTCTGGAGCTGGTGGGCATTCTAGAACGCAACCCGGCTCTGAATCCGGGGCCCAGCCTTCGGGTAGGGTTCGCCTCCCAGGAGTACCTGTCAGGTCACGAATCCTTCGCGCCTCGCACGGCCAATCTCCTGGTTGTCGCACGCGAGGGGCGCAAGGCGGCAGTGGATGAGTTCCTAGAGTCAACTATCGCCTCTAAGCGCACGGAGATACAAACCTACCGGGAAATATTCCAGCTGGTGTCCAGGGGGCTAAAGGGGCTCCATGTATTGCTGGGTGCCGTCAACCTCTTGGTCGCAATTGTGGTCGCGCTGGCCGTCGGCGTGATCAATCGCATTGCCCTGACACGCAGGCTGGCCGAGTTCGGTCTGCTATATGCCGTGGGCTTTCATAAGAGGCAACTGATCGGCCGCCTGACGCTCGAGACAGCGACTCTGGCAGGGACAGGCTGGATTGTCGGCCTGGCACTGGCACAACTCACGTTGGCCTGTCTACAGGCTAGCCTCTACTACGCCAGGGGGATGGAGCTGGATTTGGCCAACCTGACTCCACTCTGGTTTGTGGTTCCAATCCCTATCGTGGTGGCCGCCTTTACGGCCTTAAGCGCCATACGGATCTTTGCGCGGTTCGACGCGGTGGCCATCATCCAACGTGGAAACCTGGACATGGAAGCCGAGGGTGGCCAGCGAAAGGTCAGGCGTTCATCAATCAGGCCCCTTTCGCCTTGGACTTTCTATTTGCGACATCGTCGCCGGGGCAGCCTGTTGGTCGTCAGCATAGCATTCATGATCTTGGGAGTCGCCTTTCCCGGGTTTCTGACCTCGGTTGCCTTGAATGCCATGCAACCCAGTTTTGGATACCTGCGTTATGTGAGCACTGTCTCGCCTGGCGCCGGGCACCAGGTGGATGCTGGTGTGACCGCACAGATAAAGCGCCATCCGGCAGCTGCAGGCGTCATACATGCCATGCCGTTGGCGCTGGCAGTCCGTGTACCACCGGGCGGGACAAGGACAGTAGCCATCTACGGCATTGCTGAGAACGAGCTGCCGGCTCTTCTGAGGCAGCTAGGGATGCACTTGGTAGCAGGCCGCCCGCCGCGCGCCCGGTCCAATGAGATCTTGTTATCCGAAGCAGTCGCCCTCAATCGTGGACTGCGTGTGGGCGACACGCTTGGCCGGTCCGCCCAAGCAGGGGACGAAGCGGATCCCCTGATCACCGACGATATCCCCATCGAAATGGTAGTGGTCGGCTTGCTCTCACCTGAAGACCGTTGGTTGGGTTTTGCCTCTCTAGAGTATTTGGAGAGCCACGAACTTTCCGCATCCCGACCAGTTCACCTGCTTACCCTGCCGGCCGAGGGGCGCAAGGGCGAACTGGATGCCTGGCTGTACCAAAATGTGGCTTCCGCCCAAACTGAGGTGACAACCTATGCTTCAGCATATGCCGAGCATCGGCGGGAATTGCGCGGACTGATTAAGCTGTTTGCTGCGGTCGAGAGTATCATCGCCTTCGTGGCTGCTACCGCGTTGGCGGCCCTAAACCACATCTTTTTCGTGCAGCGCCGAGAGGAATTCGGTGTTCTGTACGCCGTCGGGCGTAGCCGTTCATGGCTCCTGCTGCGCACCGCCCGAGAAACCATCGGCGTGGTTACTATCGCCTGGCTGATAGGGGCAGTGGTGTGCACACTCGGCCTGAGCTACGCTCAAGCCCAGATCTATGCGCCCATGGGCCTGAGGCTAAATCTCTTGAACCTGTCACCCTGGCTGTTCACGCTGCCCATTCCGCTGGTCGTAGTTGCCGCCAGCGTGGGCACCATCGGCCGGCTGCTCTCCAGGCTCGACCCGGTGTCTATCGTCGAGCGGAGATAGAGGAACGTAATGAACCCGCTGTCCCCTTTTACCTACTACCGCCGCCACCTAAAGAGCACGCTATTGCTCCTGACCCTCATCGCCCTGATAACCTTCGGCGTCTGTGTTATGGTACGTTTGCTGGACTCTGTTCCCGAGAACTGGCATAATGCTGGACTCTACCTGACGCGCGTCAGCCTGGTGTCCGCAGCCGGGCCATCCCTCGATCCGAGCGTGGTGGCTCAGATCCGGGCGCATCCCGACGTGGCGCAGGTGATCCAGGAAAAGGGGCTACCCATGGAGTTGCCTCCCCTGGCCGGTGAGTATCACCTGTTCGGGCTGACCAAAGCCGATATGCAGATGTTCATAGATACCTGCGACCTGCGCCTGAAAGAGGGGCGCTTGCCCAAGCCGCACACCAACGAGATGCTGCTTTCGGAAGCGGTGGCCAATGCCATAGGCATAGGCATTGGCGATCAGATTGACCGCTCGGTTGGTGAGGATTGGGGTGGCGACAATTATTACCAGGCCATCCCCGTGCCACTGAAGTTGGTGGGCATCCTGGAGGGCGATCCAGCGGCTGCGGACGTCCCACCCTCGCCTGGGCCCAGCATTCGTTTGGGGTTCGTCTCTTATGAGTACGTGGCCAACCATGAACTATTCGATGCCCCCTGGTCACACGGTCTGGTTGTCATTGCTCGAGAGGGGCACAAAATCGAGGTAGACGATTTTCTGGAGACCGAGATCGCTTCGGCACGCACACAAGTAAGGACCCATGGCCAACTGACCGAGCGTTCTGCGCGCCTCTCGCAAACCTTCCATCTGATATCGGGTGTCGTAAACTTGTTGGTTGCGGTCGTGATGGCCCTGGTGGTCGGCATGACCCACCAGATTGCCCGGACAAAGCGGCTGGCTGAGTTTGGCGTGCTGTATGCGCTTGGCCATTCCAGGCAACGGCTGATGCGCCGCTTGACGTTGGAAACAACTGGGGTCGCGGTATTAGGTTGGGCTGTGGGCCTAATGGTTGCATGGCTGCTCTTTGCCTTGCTCAGGGGGTATTTTTACGCACCAAAGGGGATGGACTTGAGTCTGGCGAACTTGGCGCCAATTTGGTTCGCCCTCCCTATTCCGCTGGCGGCGGTCGCTTTGGTGAGCTTGAGGAGCATGCGTACATTCGCCCGCCTCGACCCGGTGGCCATCGTCGAACGCGGCAAACTCAGCCTGGAGGCGAGCGACCGGCAACAAACAACACAGCGCTCGTCGGCCAGCCCCCTGTCTGCCTGGACGTTCTATGTGCGCCACGGCCGTCGGGGCCTGGCACTGGCCGTGACGATGGGCTTAATGATTCTGAGCGTGTCGTTTCCGGCCTTCCTCTTTACTCCGATGGTGAATGCTATGATGCCCTTTGCCGAGCCCTTACGCCAGGTGGGTATTGTCATCCCGCGTATGGGCGTCGCCGTTGACCCTGGCCTGGCGGCGCAAATCAGGGCCCATCCAGACGTGGCCCAGGTCATACCTGCCTTTGAACTGCCGCTGCGAGTTGAAGTGCCGCCTCGCTTTGGCTGGCCGGTCAGCATTTTTGGCGTTTCCGAGAACGACATGCAGACGCTCATCAAGCTGTACGGAGTACAGGTGAAGGAAGGCCATTTGCCACGGCCCCGTACCAACGAGATCGTTATATCTGAAGGCATGGCACTGAATCGCGGCCTGGGCATGGGTGACAGGATTGGTCAACCGGTGGACGAGCGTGACCAGCAGATCCCGACCGAGATGGTCATTGTCGGCGTCCTTCGGCGGGCTCAGGACAGATCTCCAGGGCGCGGCTCCCCTTGGCCCCGATCGGGACAGGCGAGACAGGCCACTTCTTCTTCGCAAGATGCCCAGGCAAACGACTTGTGGTTGGGTTTCGCCTCCTACGAATACCTCAGCAGTCACGAACTCTACGCCTCCTGGCCGGTCAAACTTCTCGTGGTTCCGGCCGAGGGGCGCAAAGCCGAGCTGGACACCTGGTTGCAGGAGAACATGGACTCTGACCGGACGGAGGTGTACACTTTTGAGTGGATGCGAAACAATTTCCGGATGATCACGCTGATCCTGCTCGCGCTATTTGGCGTGGTTGAGAGCATCATCGCGGTTGTCGCGGCCATTGCACTGGCCGGGCTGAGCTATACCTTTTTTGTGCAGCGCCGAGAAGAGTTCGGTATCTTGCACGCTATGGGGTGCAGCCGGTGGTGGCTCGTGCTACGCACCGCAAAGGAAACCGTGAGCGTCGTCGGAGTGGCCTGGCTGCTGGGCGCCGTGATATGTGGCATCGGCCTGATCTATATGCAGACCTGCCTCTTCGCGCCCAAGGGCCTGAGCCTGGACTTTTTCAGTCCCGCGCCCTGGCTGTTTACGCTTCCCATACCGCTGGCCGTCGTTGCCGTCAGCACGGGTATGATCGCCCGTATGCTTTCAAGGCTAGATCCGGTCTCTGTTATTGAGAAGAGATAGTGAAAAAAGGGAATGATGAATCCGCTCTCCCCTCTCACCTACTACCGTCGTCACAAACGCCGGGCTCTGCTGTTGCTCAGTCTCATCGCTTTGACGACGCTGGGCGTCTGCGTCATGGTGCGCCTGCTGGACTCGACCGCAGAACAAGCGGAAGTCAACTCGCGCTATCTGACCCGATTCAGCCAGGTGTCAGCTATCGGCCCCTCGCTTGGGCCGGGCGTCGTATCTCAAATCCGGGCGCATCCCGACGTAGCAAGAGCTATCCCAGAGAGAACCCTATACATAGACGTGCCGATGAATACGTCGGGGGGCTTTAGTCTGTTTGGGATACCCGAGCCCGACCTACAGTTCCTGATCGATGTCTGCAACATGCGCCTGAAGGAGGGTCGGCTGCTAAGAGCACGCACAAACGAGCTTATACTCTCGGAAGGATTGGCTGATGCGCTGATGCTGCAGGTCGGCGACCCAGTCGGCCGCTCGATCAACGAGGATTACTACTCGGGCATTCAAACAACCATGGTGTTGGTGGGTATCCTGGAGACAAGCCCTTCAGCTTCGCTCGAAGTAGGCCCCGAGACCGGCCCAGAACCGGAAATTCTGGTAGGCTTCGTCTCTTACGAGTACGTTGACAGCCACGAGCTGTACACGCCGCGTCCCTCTGGCCTACTCGTCGTTGCTCGAGAAGGGCGCAAGGCGGCCGTGGATGACTTCCTGGAGACTACGATCTCTTCAGCGCGCGCAGATGTGTGGACCCACCGCCGAAACGCCGCCCTCCTCGCCCAGGGCATGCTGTTTATCCACCTGATATTCGGCGTCGTAGACTGTCTAGTTGCGATCGTGGTGGCGCTGGTCGTGGGGTCAATCGCCCAAATCGGGCTGACGCAGCGAATGCAAGAATTCGGCCTGCTGCACGCCATCGGCCTTGGACGGCAGCGATTGCTGCGCCGGATAACGCTGGAAACAGCCATGGTGGCGGGGGCAGGTTGGATCTTGGGCCTGGCGCTTTCGTGGCTGGTCTTCGTCTGGCTCAAAGTCAGTCTGTTTACGTCCACCCTGGAACTAAACCTGGCCAACCTGACACCGATTTGGTTCGCTGCCCCGATTCCCCTGGCGGCGATCGCCTTCGTGGTTTTCAGCACCATGCGGACTCTTGCACGCTTCGATGCCGTGGTCATCATCGAGCGAGGCGGGCTGAGCATGGAGGCAAGCGAGGGGGGGTGGACGACGAAGCGATCTTCGATCCGGCCTCTCTCGTCCTGGACTTTCTATCAGCGCCATAGGCGCCGCGGCCTGGCCCTGACCTTAACCATGACCTTGATGATCCTGGGCGTTTCATTCCCGGTCTTCCTCCTGGCACCCATGGTCGATCTGACTAGAATCCGCCTTGAATACTTGCGCTATGTCAGCGTCGTCTCCCCAAAGGTGGGGACTTCCCTCGACCCCGGCGTGACGGCACGTATCAGAACCCACCCGACCGTCGCCCGGGTTGTTCCGGCCATTGAACTGGGACTTATGATCGAGATGCCACCTCTTAGCCGGAACCCTATCTGGATCCACGGTGTTTCCAAGGAAGATATGCCGGCTCTCATCCAAGTGTACGGGGTCAAGTTGGAGGAAGGCCGCTTGCCCAATCCTCGCTCCAACGAGATCGTCCTGTCCCGGGCGGCTGCTACCAACCGTGATCTGCAACGGGGCGACCGGGTTGGCCGCCCGGTCTATGAAGACGACCGCGGCATCTTGACAGAGATGGCAGTCGTCGGAATACTCTCTGACCCTGAGGACGACTCTCTGCGTCGCGATGTGTGGACAGGCTTCGCCTCATATGAGCATCTCAGCAGCCACGGACTCTATGCATCCCATCCAACCATCCTGCTCCTCATCCCGTTTGAGGGCTATAAAGACGAACTGGACACCTGGTTGGAAATGAGCGTAGCTTCTGAACGGACAGGGGTACGGACGTACGACAGGCAATTATGGATACGCCGGCAAGATGATCGGTTATTGCTTCTGCTATGTGCCGCCGTCGAAGGTATCATTGCCATCGTTGCGGCTCTTGCTTTGGCCATTCTAAGTTACACCTTTTTCTCGCAGCGGCGTGAGGAATTCGGGACCTTGCACGCGCTGGGACACAGCCGCCGATGGCTCGTTCTACGCACCGTGTGGGAGACTGTGAGCGTCGTTGCCGTAGCCTGGTTGATGGGTGCGGCGGTGTGTATGGTCGGTCTGGTCACCATGCACGCCGGCGTCTATGTTCCGAAAGGCCTGACACTCAACTTCTTTAACCCTGCCCCCTGGCTGTTCACCCTGCCCATTCCTCTCGCGGTCGTCGCCGTCAGCGGCGGCCTGGTTGCGTGGGTGCTCTCCAGGCTCGATCCTGTATCTGTCATCGAGAGGCAATAATGAAGAAGCTGGCCAGAACTGCGCAACTTACCGCCCTGGCGCTGATGATCGTGCTGCTCGCGAGTGCTTGCAAACACACGGCAGCGCCCACCCCCACTCCGCCCCCCTCTGCCCCCGGCGTCGCCAGCGGACCGGGGATAATAAAGACCGGGAGTTTAACCGCACTGGGCACCATCCTGCCTGCGCAAAAGGTCAAGCTCAGCTTTAGCACCGGCGGGCCAGTGCGGGTGGTGAAGGTCCAAGTGGGCATGCAGGTCAAAGCGGGTGAGGCGCTGGCTGAATTGGACACCACCGATTTGGGGATGGACGTGCAAGAGGCAGAGGATAGCTTGGCCCTTTACCAGGCCTTACTGGACCAAGCCAGGGCTGGTGCGCGGGCGCAAGAGCTGCTCATCGCGCGTGCTGAGTACGAACGCACCCTGGCTCAGCATGAGCACCTGCTGGACGGCGCGCGGCCTGAGGAAATCGCCATAGCCCAGGCCGATTACCAGGCTGCCCTGGCCCGTTACAAGGATGTGCTAACAGGTTCTGACGAGGAGGACCTGATCGTGGCTGCAGCCAGCGTAGAGAAGGCAGCCATTGTCGTGCAGCGCGCCCAAGCCGAGTACGACGCAGTCGCCGTTCAACCGGACGTGGGGATCAGCCCGCAGGCCGCGGCTCTCCACGAGGCGACCATAGACTACCAGGCAGCCGTGGCTGAGTACCAGCGCTTGAAGAGCCTGCCCAGGCAGGTCTACTTGGATGAGATGCAGGCACAAGTGGATAGCGCCGAGGCCAAGCTCAGGCTGGTGGAGTCAGGGCCTACCCCATCGGAAATTACGGCCAGCGCGAGCGATGTGACCATCGCTCAGGCCCGGTTGGATCTCAACCAAGCGGGAGCCAGACCAGAGGACGTAGCTGTCGCTCTGGCTCGGGTTCAGCAGGCGCGTACAGCCCTGGCGCGGGCCCGGTTGGCCCTCTCGAACGCCCAACTGCTGGCCCCCTTTGAAGGGACTGTCTCAGCGGTGTACCTCAGCCCGGGAGAATGGGGCGCACCAGGTGTCCCGGTGGTTGAACTGCTGGATACCTCCCACTGGCGTGTGGAGACGCGCAACGTGGGCGAGTTGAGTATTGGGCGCGTCCAGCTCGGCCAGGAGGCCACGGTGCGGGTCATGGCCTTTCCTGGCAAGGAGCTGCGAGGGAGGGTCGTTACCATTTCGCCGGTGGCAGTAGTGCAACAGGGAGATACGACGTACACCTTACTCATCGAACTGGAGCCCACCAAGCTCAACCTGCGCCCTGGAATGAATACCGAGGTAGAGATTCTGACGGAGTGAAAGCGGGCCTCTCAGCGTTGCAGCCCCTCACTGACCCGATCCAAAACAGCCACCTCTTGCTCAGTCAGACGCCAGCCAAGTGCGCCTACGTTCTCTTGGGCCTGACGAGCATTCTTAGCACCAGGAATAGGTATCGCACCCTTGCAAATGACCCAATTCAGAGCCACCTGGGCCGGGGTCTTGCCGTCGTGGGCCTGGCCCATCTGGCGCAGGAGAGCGGTCAGGGGCTGAATTTGAGCCAGGTAATCGCGTTTGAAGCGGCGGCCACGCAAGGCGTGCGGAGGGTTCTCAGGTGTGTATTTGCCGGTTAGCAGCCCCATCCCCAGCGGGCTATAGGCGATCAGAGTCACGTCCAGTTCACGACATACGTCCAGCAAGCCATTTCGCTCCGGCCGGCGATGCAGCAGGCTGTAGTGAACCTGATTAGAGATCAAGGGCACTCCATGTCTCGCCAGTGCAGCCTGGGCGCGGCGTGTTTGCTCAGAGCTGTAGTTAGAGACGCCCACGACCCGGACCAACCCTGCCCCGACAGCATCGACCAGCCCTGCCATCCAGGACTCGATAGGCACCGGCGGATAGGGCCAGTGCATCTGGTACAAATCAACCCGATCCAGGCCCAGCCGACTCAGACTGGCCCTGAGAGCACGTAGCAGACTCGCCCCCCGCCAACGCCAGGGAAACGGGAAAAACTTAGTCGCCACGATCACCGGGCGCCCGCTGGCTCGCATGAACTGGCCCAACAGCCGCTCCGAGCGGCCACGTCCGTAGACCTCGGCCGTGTCGAAAAAGTTGATGCCGGCCGCCTGGCTGACTTGAAACGCGTCTTCCAGATCCGAATCAGTGTAGCCACCCCGGCCATACCCCCAAAACAGTCGATCCCCCCAGGCCCACGTGCCGATTCCCAACCGGCTGATGCGCAGGTCGCTACGGCCTAGTGAGATTTTCTCTTGGGCCGAGCTCATTCAGATGTCTCCAACGACTCGATTGCATCCCGGATGATTTGAGCACTGGCAGCCAGCGCAGTCGCCTCCGCTTCATTGAGCGCAAGCGGCAAGGCTACCAATGCCCCATCACCACCCACCAGTTGCGGCATGGAGAGCGTCACGTCGGTCACGCCAGCCACCTGAGGCATTGGCGTACATACCGTCAGGATGGCCCGCTGATCATGCAAAATCGCATCTACGATGCGGGCCAATGCACCTCCAATGCCATAGTAGGTAGCCCCCTTTCCAGAGATGATGCGATAAGCCGCCTGGCGCACTTGTTCGTCAATCGCTTGCTTGGTTTCCTCGTCCAGGCATATGTCCCGCAAGCGGCAGAAATCATCCAGTGTCGTGCCCCCGATGGTTACCAGAGACCAGGTTAGCACCTCAGAGTCGCCGTGCTCGCCCACCACATAGCCGTGTACATGATGAGGGTCGACGCCAAAGTGAGCCCCCAGCAAGGTTCGGAAACGGGCTGTGTCCAGTGTCGTGCCTGATCCGATGACTTGGCCTGGTGCAGCCCCCAAATCGGCCGCATAGCGGGCCGTCAGGTGCGTCATTATGTCGACCGGATTGGTAGCAACCACCAGGATTGCCCGAGGTGCGTGGCGCAGGACCTTGGGTACCACCTCTCGGAACACCGCTGCATTTCGCTCCAGGAGTTGTAGCCGGGTTTCGCCCGGTCTCTGGTTGACGCCAGCCGTGATAATGACAGCCTTGCTTCCGGCCAAGTCAGCATAGTCGCCGGCGATCACCTCCAACGGATGAGCAAAAGGCACCACATGCCGAAGATCGTCTGCCTCGGCCCGAGCTCGTGCCTCGTTTCTGTCCACCAGCACGATTTGGCGGCCAATGCCCCGCATAATGAGGGCATAAGCCGCCGTTGAACCAACCAATCCGCTACCTACTACAGCTATTTTCATTCTTCAGCACCCTATCCTCTACCCGTGAAAATTACTACCAGCCCCAAGTTCCTGGCCCTCCTTTGAAGGGGCCGACAATATCGCTGGTGACCCAGCCCCCGTAGAAACCACCTGCCTGGGGTTGCACCTGCTCGCCGCCGACGAAGCACGCATCCATCAGATGGGGGTAAAAGGCGACGTAGCCCTGAATCGCTTCGAAGCCCTGGGTGGGGCTGGCATAGGACCAGGCGGCGTTCTCAGCTTGCTTGCCCCCCACAATGAGCGTGTAGTAGGCCGCCTGACCTTTCCACTCACACAAGGTAGTGTGCGTGTTCAGCTCCAGATGCTCCATCTTGATGTCTTCGGGCGGGATATAATACACAGGTGGATGACTGGTTTCCAGCACGCGAACGGCACATCGCGTCTCCGCAATAAGGAGACCGTTGAAAAACACCTGAATGGGCTTCCCCGTCGCCTCGGCTCTAGGCGGGCGCGGGTAATCCCAGACTGATTCCTGGCCCGGGCCAGGCTCAATGCGTTGGGGATACATAGGGCTGGTTGTCCTCCTTTTACGCTGGTTAACGCCCACGCAATCCAATTATAGCATGTTGCAAACATTTTGTCAATGTATTGCAAATATTGAGACACACCTCTCTTTATGATTGTGCGCTGTCAGGCCCTGCAAGCACATCCTCAGCCAAGCCACGAACCATAAACTTGACAAGGACTCCACTTGGTAGTATAAGCAGGGACTGTTATCCCATTGCCTCGCAAATAATTAGCATGTAACATTATTTGTGCTATAAAGGAAGTTGGCTATGTCTGCCATTACCATGTCTAAAGAAGAACGAATCAAACGCATTCGTGACACCTTCATCATGTTGGTGTGGACCGCGGCGCGACAGTTTTCTCAAGATTTGCAGGTATTTGGCTTGACACTGCCCCAATTCGTAGCCCTGGCCTCTCTGGTAGCTCGTGAGCACCCTTGTGCCATGAGCGATCTCACCAAGATCACCCTACAAGATCCACCCACAATGACTGGCATCGTAGATCGCTTGATCAGGATGCGACTCGTCCAGCGCACGCGTAGTGAAAGCGATCGCCGGGTTGTCTTGGTGCATGCAACACAGACTGGTATCAGACTTGTCAGGCAAATCAGGAACAGAATGGACGAAGAGGTAAGCGACTACGCAGTGTTTGCCGATGATGAACTGGCGGAATCAGATCGCTTACTAGAATACTTCCAGCAACTGTTGGAATACACCCTTCGTATACACCTCAAACGGCGCCACTCATTGGGCGATGCCGATTTGGACGCCGAAATCGAGAAGCTGCGGCTCTTCCTGAGAGATCCATCCTTCTCAGCCACACCAGAAACCGTGTAACTCTGTCTCAATGCTTTCCTGATCTCGCGTTTCTGGCTGTTACGCTGAGTGCTCAAAAAAGTTTAGAAAGGATTTTGGAGATAAGCTATGAAACGATCAGCGAAAACTCATCCCGGATTGTGGATTTTTCTTATCCTGCTCCTGGTTGCAGTCTTACCGTTGACGGCCTGCAACCCGGCAGCCAAGCCTATCCGCTTCGGCTCGGACTCGGGGGCAGGAGTCGCCCAGGCAGCCCCCCCCCAGGCAGCCCCGGCCGTTCCAGTGGCCCCCCACTCTGTGCAGGTGGCTCCCGTTGAAATCGGCGACATCGCCGTGGTTTACTCATACAGTGTAGACATTGAAGCCACAGATAGTGTCAATGTGATGCCTATGGCCGCTGGTCGTATTGAGTCCGTGTTGGTGAAGGTGGGAGATGAAGTGCAAGCCGGCGATCCCATTGCCATGGTCGAGAGTACGGTCTACGAGGCGCAGTTGAAGCAGGCCCAAGCCGGCCTGGAGCTCGCCAGACTAGGGCTGGCCAAAATGGAAGCAGGAACACGTCCTGAGCAGATAGCAACCGCCCAGGCGGCCGTTCAATTTGCGCGCAACGCATTGAGTGACATAATTTATATCACCGACGCTGAGCGCACGGCGGCAGTGGCAGCTATGGCTCAGACTGAGGCCATGCTGCGTCTGGCTCAGGCCGAATACGACAAGATCGCCTGGGCTGGTCAGGTGGGCATGATGCCACAGGCCCTGCAATTAGAACAAGCCACCATCGCCTATGAGGCGGCCCAAGCCGCCTACGAGCTGCAGACCAACCCCAGCGACGTACAATTGTCCCCTCTTATGATGCAGTTGGGCCAGGCTGAACTGGCTCTGGCCATGGCCAAGAAACCCTTCACAGAAACAGATTTCGAAATGGCCAGGGCCCAGATCAAGCTAGCAGAAGCAGCCGTGGACTTGGCCAGTGTACAAGTGAATGAGGCAACCATCCGCGCCCCTATGGCTGGGATCGTAGCCGAACTCTACATTGCTGCAGGTAGCATGGCGGGCCCTCAGGCCCCGGTTGCTCTTCTGGTATCTAGGCAGGTAGAAGCGGTCATCAATATCGAAGAGAGTCGCATCAGCCAGGTAGCAGAAGGCCAAAACGCTGCCCTGAGGGTAGCTGCCTATCCCGACCAGGACTTCCCAGCTGTGGTGACCAGCGTCGCCCCCATTGCTGACCAGGACAGCCACACCTTTGTGGTCAAAGTAACGCCGCAAGACGACGACCATTTGCTGCGCAGCGGCATGTACGCCGACCTGTCACTTCTGGTCGAGCAAAAGCAAGCCACGCTGTTGGTGCCCCGGGCCGCCCTGATCGACACCAACGATCAGCCGACTGTCTACGTCGTCGCGGAAGACAATACGGTCGGACTTCGGGCGGTGACCACCGGATTGATAGAGGGTGACCGTGTCGAAATTCTTTCCGGCTTGAGCGCTGACCAGTTAGTGGTCATTGCAGGCCACTCCGGCCTGGTGGACGGCAGCAGCGTCGAAGTGATGAACTCCTTGAACTAAGTCTAGGGTGTAATTCAAGGCTGAGAATAAGGTTTGGCCTCAGCCTCCAGCCACAACCCTAACCGAATTCGTGCCTTGGAGACAATTTATGGGAATTACCAGATTAGCAATTACAAGACCACTGACCATGCTGATGATTATCCTGGGCCTGGTGGTTTTGGGCTACCGTTCTCTAACAGAGCTGCAGGTCGACCGCTACCCGGCGGTTGTCTTTCCCTTTGTCAGTGTGGTGGCTATTTTCCCCGGCGCAGGACCAGAAGACGTGGAAGACCTGGTGGTCAAACCCATCGAAGATGCTGTAGCCGGTATCCCGGGTATTGATCAGCTCTTTTCGGCCTCCTCCGAAGGAGTGGGCTTTGTGGTGGTCGCCTTCGAAGAGGGCGTAGACGGCGATCAAGCAGCCATCGACGTAGAACGTCAGGTAGCAACCGTACGCGGGCAGTTGCCGGCTGAAGCTTTTGATCCTTCCATCGTAAAAGCCGACATCAACGCCATTCCCATTATCGAGATTATCTTGAGCGGGCCGCAAGGCCAGGATGCCCTGTTTGAAGTGGCTCGGGATGACATCAAGCCACGCCTACAGACCATCCGCGGGGTGGCGGCAGTGAGTATCTCAGGCGGGCGCGAGCGTGAAATCCATGTAGAAGCCGATCCAGCTAAACTAGCTGCCTTCGGCATCCCGCTCGAAGTTGTTCAACAAGCCTTGACCTTGAACAATCTCACCTTCCCGGTCGGCTCCATTGAGGAAGGTCGGCAAAAAACGTCTATCCGCTCGGTTGGCGAGTTTGCCAGTCTGGGGCAAATCGAGGACGTGGTGGTAGCTGGTGGGCCCTCTCCTTTTGGAGGAGGAGGCCGATCAATGCCAGGAGAGGATACGGGTGGGCTGGTCTACCTGCGAGATGTGGCCACGGTGAGCCAGGGCTTTGGGGATAGAAGCCAGGTGCTACGCTACAACGGCGTTGAGGCGGTAAATATCAGCGTCATAAAGACCAGCGATTCCAACACCATTGAGCTGGCGGACTCGGTGCGTGAGGTGATCGCAGAACTCAGCCAGGACCTGCCAGACAGCGCCCAGATGACCATCGTGGCTGACGACTCTGAATTCACGCGCGAGTCGGTAGCGGCCGTCCGAGAAGACTTGATCCTGGCCATCTTGATCACCGGCCTGGTCATGTTGGTCTTCCTGCATACCGTTCGGAGCACGTTCATTGTCGTGCTGGCCATCCCTACCTCCCTTATCTCCACCTTCCTGGTCATGTGGGCCCTGGGTTTCAGCCTAAACGTGCTTACCCTGTTGGCTTTGACCCTGACTATCGGCATACTGGTCGACGACTCAGTGGTGGTTCTGGAAAATGTTGAGCGCCATTTGAAGATGAAAAAGAAGCCAAGGCAGGCAGCCCTAGACGGCCGGGCGCAGATTGGCCTAGCAGCTATCACCATCAGCTTGGTGGACGTGGCCGTCTACGTACCGGTGGCCTTTACCAGCGGCATCGTTGGCCAGTTTTTCAAGTCCTACGGCATCACCATCGCCACTGCCGTGCTATTCTCACTCTTTGTCTCTTTTACTTTGACGCCTATGCTGGCCGCACAGTGGATGAGAGATGAGAGTCTGCCGAAGTCAAAACCGCGCGGACTGCGCAGGGTATTCAGCATCCTCCTGTGGCCGGTCGACAAAGCCTGGAAAGGATTCACCATCCTTTGGGACTGGGGCTTCGGAGTCCTGACCAGCCTCTATGCAGCCACCATCCGCTTCGTGCTCAGAAACTTTCTGACACAATCTCTGGCAGTGCTGGTCGCTGCTGCCGCCGTGGCCTTGGGTGGCTATATGGTCGTTAGCGGGGTTGTTGGAACCGAGTTCTTCCCTCAGGAAGATGATGCCAAATTTACCGTCAGCATAGAGATGCCGCCCGGTACCAATCTGGTGGCCACGGACCAGGCGGCGCGCGAGGCAGAGCGCATCATCTTGGAACAGGTACCCGAGACGGTTTCAATTTTGACCCGTGTGGGTTCGGGTGGCGGCATGGAAAGCTTCTTCGGCGGGGGAGGAAGCACCAATGCGGCTACCATTCTCGTCCAGGTGGTTGACAAGAACGAGCGCGTGCGCAGCACCACCGATATCATAAACGCTTTGCGGCCGGAGATCAAGAAGATCCCGGATTCTAACACCTCGCTGGTATTATCCTCTATCTTTGGCGGAGGCGCAGCGGGCGCTGTCGAAATCCAGGTGTTCGGCGAAGATCCGGCTATGTTAATCGAGCTGGCCAACCAAGTAGAAACTGTAATGCGCAACGTGCCCGGGACCACCGACATACTGAACACCGACGCCGCCCAGTCACCCGAAGCCCGCTTTGTCGTGGACCGTGAGCGTGCGCTAGATATGGGACTATCACCGGGGCAGGTGGCGGCCACCCTGCGCACGGCGCTGAGTGGCACAGATACCGGCAAGTTCAAGCAGGCTGGAGCTACTGATATCGACATCAACCTGCGCATCGCAGAGGAAGCCCGCACGGATTTTGATCAGTTGCTGACTGTACCATTGGGTTATCGAAACGGACGGCCGGTCAAACTGAGCCAGGTGGCCAGTGTCGAGCGCGACCTGGCGCCAGCCGTCATCAATCGTACCGACCGCCAACGCCAGCTGACTGTCAGCTCCGGGGTTTCGGGTCGCGCCTCGGGCGATGTGACAAACGACGTCGAAGCGGCCATCCAAGCCAACGTAGAATTCCCCACTGGCTATGGCTTCCGGCTTTCGGGACAATCTGAAGCCGAACGCGAGTCCTTTGCGGATTTGACCTCTGCGCTGGGCCTAGGTATCTTGCTGGTCTACATGCTATTGGTTGCTCTCTTCCAAAGCTGGTTGCATCCGTTGGCCATTATGTTCTCGCTGCCGGTGTCGGTGGTAGGCGCTTTTGGCGGGCTGTGGCTGACCGGCTACACCCTGAATATGATGTCCATGCTGGGTATCATCCTGCTGGCAGGCATCGTTACCAAGAACGCTATCCTGCTGGTAGACTTTGCCAACGAGCTGCAACGGAAAGAGGGATACAGTCGTAAGCGAGCCCTGGAGGAGGCAGGCCGCCTACGGCTACGTCCCATCCTGATGACCACTGCCGCCATAGTCTTTGCTATGCTTCCCATCATGTTGGGCAGGGGCGCAGGGGCAGAGGTCCGGGCTCCTCTGGCAGCAGTCGTCATCGGTGGCAATATTACTTCTACGCTGCTGACACTGATCCTGGTGCCAGTCGTCTACAACTTCTTCGATGGGGGAAGCAGCCTGCTTTCCCGTGTGTTGCGCAGGCTACTGGGCAGTGAACAGCCAGGCGCAGAGAGAGGGGAGGATAGTACCCCAGCTCCGGCTCCCAAGCCAGCGCCCCAACCCCAGCCAGGGGCCGCTGTGTCACTACGTCGGAAGCCATCGGCCCCTCAGCCCGACCCGGATGCGGCCTAGTCCCTGGAGATTGAGACATAGATATGAAAAATCGGTTCTGGATTTTGCTGATACTGGTGGTCCTTACCATCGCATTCACCGGATGTAATATAGTGCCTGGTATTGAAGAAGAGCACACTCATTCTGTGCAGCCTCTTGAAGCAGCCAACTGGCCCACTCCGCAGCCAACCGCACAGCAGGCCTCGCCAACCCCTTTCCCCAAGATCACCCTGGCGCCGACCGCCACCCCAACTCGACGCTCGCCTGAGGTAGGCACTGCCCCTGCCGAGCCAGAAGAACTTACCTTCAGCGGCGATTTGGGCCAATTAGTGCAACAGGTCACCCAGCTTAGCGGCGGCTTCCCGCCCGCGGCGGCGGCACTTGTCAAAACTGACCAGGTGATGGTTCGCCAGGGTCCAGATACTGCCTCCCCATCTCTAGGCACAGCGGAAGGGGGCGAGCTGGCAGCGGTGCTGGGCATGAGCGAGGCCGGGGATTGGCTATATGTGCTGACACGCTCCGTCCTACAGGGCTGGCTACCCAACGAGGCGCTGCAGATCACGTTTTCGCTAGGCGAGGTGCCCACCTTGCCCCCAGACCCCACAGCCCAACAACCGCCCCAGGCGGATTCATCTGCCCCAGGTGCGAACAGCTTCTTAGGCGGATTAGAGCCGGTGGCGGTTTGCCTGATCACTGCCGATAGCGTAACCGTCCGGCAAGGTCCGGCTACCTCTTACCCCTCGGCAGGCGTGTTGGACCAAGGTGAACTGGGAGGGGTAATGGGAGTAAACGCCACCCGTGATTGGCTGTACGTAGCCACCATCTCCGGGGTACACGGATGGCTGCCGGCTGGCACAGTGCGGTCAATGGGTTCACTGGCCGAAGCGCCGGTGCTACCTGCTACTCCGCTGACCGCAGCCATATCGCAGGCTGTTCCCTCACCTCGCACTGACTCCGGCGCCTTGCCAAACAGCCCGGTGGATAGCCAACCGCTGGCGCCAACCGACCTTAGCCCTATAGCCACAGCTCGAGTTGACAACGCTGGCTTAAACCTGCGACAAGGGCCGGGCGCTGCCTATGAGCTACTCGGCGTCCTGCCTCGTGACGCCGAAGTCAGCGGGCTGGCTCTCAACACTACCCGGGAGTGGCTTCTGGTGAAGACAGCAGATGGGGAATTTGGGTGGGTCTCTCTGGAGTACTTGGCGCTGGATGGCTCACTGGCCGATGCCCTTCAGGTGATTTCGCCAGCGCCGGGCGAAACCCTGGCGCCCGGTCAAGTCGCGCCTATCTTCTCCTCATCCGCTCAGCCCGATACGTCCAAAACAATCGGGAATACCGACAATGCTCAAGCCGATATCGGCCCAACGCACCTGGAGCAACCCAGTGGGCCCAGCCCGGCGGCCATTGCCTTCGACCTAAGTCCTGTAACCATGGGCCATGCCAAGCGAGCCAGCGCTACCCTTTACCGAGGGCCAGATACTGCTCTCCAGGCTATCGTCACCCTCTCTATAGATGAGACTGTCTCCCTATTGGCTCTTAATCAGGCCAGGGACTGGGCACTGGTCAAACCGAGCGACTACTACAAGAGCCCTGGCTGGATCCCCCTGGAAGACCTGATCATCGAGGGTTCTCTGGCTGAGGCACCCCGCGTCACCACTGCCTGGGTAGACAGCAACGAACTGGCAGTCCGGCAGGGACCGGGCATCTTCTACGACCAGGTTGGCAACCTGGCCATCAACGATATGGTGCTGATACTGGGCCTTAATGAGGCCAAGAGCTGGGCGCTGACTCAACCTGTTTTGGGTGGTGGGCAGGGCTGGATCCCGGTCAGCTTTCTCACAGTCGCCGGATCCTGGGCAGATGTGCCCCTGGTCGCTGCGCCGCCTGTGCAGCCGGCGGCCACTTCCAACCAGTCGGCAGCCCCAGAAAATGCCAGCGCCGGCCCGGGAAGAATCGTCTTTCAATTGTCTAGCGGCGGTGACATCATGGTCGTCAACCCGGACGGTACGGGCCTGCGCCGTTTGACCCACGGCATCGACCCCGCTTTGTCTCCTGATGGTCAAACCGTAGCCTTCACTCGCTGGACCGGAGAAGATGGCGCTCTATGGCTCATCGACGTGAACGGGGACAACGAGCGGCCTGTACTGGGCGAAACCAAGCAGGCCAAACACCCCTCGTGGTCGCCCGATGGCCAGCGTATCGTGGTCAATTTTCAACACGAAGGCCGGCTCGATCCGAAACGAATTTGTGAAAACCTACTTGAACTGGGAGGCAATATTCCTGACATCGCCTGGAACGTAGACCCTGATAGCATCGATGTCGACATAATCGATGGCATGCCATACCTCTGCTGGACCCTTCCGCCAGACCCCCATTGGGGACTGCGAGTGGCCAATATGCCTCCTTACCAATCAGCTGCCGCTCCTCCGAATGGAATGTTCGAGGATGTACCCTCCGACACCTATGCCTTCGGCCCCGAATGGGACCCGGCCAACCCCTGGCGCATTGTAAGCAGCGGGCTTAACGGATTGGTGCAACTGGATGTGAACCGAGGCGAGCAATGGGCGCTGACTGAGCGGAGAGAGGACCATACGCCAACCTTTTCGCCAGGTGGGCGCTACATTGCAGTAGCCTTCAACAACCAGGGCCACTATGACATTCACCGGCTGAACAGTGACGGCAGTGGACGTGTGTCTCTAACTCAGACTCCTCTCTGGGTCACGGCCAAGCCGGGCGAGCAAAAACTATGGAACAACGTTTCACCTGCCTGGTCTCCCGATGGTTCTCAGATAGCCTTCCTCACCGACCGCAGGGGACGTTGGGAGATTTGGGTTATGAATGCAGACGGGTCCAACCAACGCCCCATGTTTTCAGACGAGTTGAACCACCAACTTCAGATAACCTATAATTTCGTCGACGAGCGGGTGCTAAGCTGGAGATAAGCACAACCAGGCTGCGCAGGCGGGAGAGCTATTGCCCGGCGAACACAATTTTGGAAGAACACGAGTTTTTTGGTATACTTGTCATACGTATTGCCTGCCGGGTTGGCCGGGGGCAATCTTGAGTTTATCAAACACTTGCCGTTCCGGTAGCTAGCATCAATTGGCGTATGGGGGGATGGCGCCTCAGGTTTGCCACGAAATTAAGCACCGGTCCTATGATGCAAAGGCGCATGGAGGACTGTAATGGATTTTTCAAAGCTTCCTTCCCCTAAATCTATACCCCACGCACCAAGGCTCTCTTCTGAGCCTCACTCTGGTTTCTCCCTATTCAAGCCAGGGCTGAGCTTCAGACTCTTGCTGATCGTGGTCGGTGTTTCACTGATTGGTATGCTGGTATCTTCCCTGCTCGTACTGACCCTCCAACGGCAACAACTCATAGACAGCTCTGAAGCAGCCACCACTCGCCTGAGCAACGCCATTGAGGCCAGTCTGGGTCACGCTATGCTGACCAATGATTGGGCATTGGTCAACCAAATGATCCAGGACGTGGTGGTCGATGAGACTGTGGAGAGAATCCGCATCATAGATGCCCAGGGTAAAGTCCGGGTCAGCTCAATACCGGCCGAGATGGGGACACTCCTAGACCGAACAGAACCAGCTTGTCAGTTCTGCCACGCCGAAGGTTACGAGCCACAAATCAAGACGGCCATTCTCAGCTCGCAATCAGGCGAGGACGCCTTGGTCAACGTCAACCTGATCCACAATCGATCACAGTGCGAAAGTTGCCACGATCCCCAAAGCCAAATTCTGGGCATCTTGGTGATCGAAGCGCCCCTGGCTGACCTGCAGGATCAACTGACCGCAGGCTTGTGGCGCATAGCCTTGTCAGCCTTAGCCAGCTTCTTGCTGTTGGTAGGACTGATGATCCTGGCCCTCAGAACCTATGTTATCCAGCCAGTTGGTGAGCTGGCCAGGGGCGTGGCTGAGATCACGAACGGGAATCTAGACTACCAGGTGACGACAACCAGCCATGATGAATTGGGTGAGCTGGCTAACTCATTTGACGCAATGCGGCAGGAATTGAAGAGCTCCCATGCCAAGATGCAACGGCGCAACCAGGAACTGTCGGTGCTCAACGAGGTAGCCTTGGCCGCTGGCCAATCTCTGGATTTGCAGGAAATTCTAGATCTGGCCCTGGGCACCGTGGTGAACAGGCTCGGGATGCAGACCGGTGCCATCACCTTGCTCGATGCAGAAACGGGCCGCTTCATGCTGCGCGCCTCACGGGGCCTCACCCAGACACAATGTCAGCACATCGAAAGCCGCCGGGAGCACCCTGACGAGGATATCTCCCGGCAAGTATTCCAGGCTGGCAAGGCAATCCTCGTGGCAGATATGCAAGCCGACAGTCGCTTTGAGGGCATCTGGGATGACCTGCGAGGCTGCTCCTTCACCATGGTGCCCCTCAAGTCAAAAGGTGAAATCGTGGGCACGATGGCGCTGGCCACTCATCCCGGACAGCCACTCACGGAGCGGACGGTAGAGGTTCTTGAGATAGTGGGCCGTGAGATCGGCATGGCCATTGACAATGCTCTTCTGCTGGAAGAAACCAGCCGCCGTGAACAGGAGGCGACGGACCTCTACCGGCTTGGGACACAGGTCTCTGGCTCGCTGGAACTTAGCAAAGTCCTGGATGCCGTGGCCGAAGGGGCGCGGCAACTACTGGGCGCCGACATCGGGATGGTTGGTCTAGTAGACCAGACCAAGAGCGAAGTGTCTGTCAAGGCCATTGCCGGGGCACGCACGCAAGCGCTGAGGAAACTGAGCATTCCGATCACAGATGAGAGGCTGGGCAGCACTATCGCCTCAGGCCAGCCCATCATCTTCGAAGAGTGGCAGCCGGATCGGTTGATCCGCTCCGCCGATGACCTGAGCGTCACTGAGGGGGTTGTTTCCTTCATGGCTGTACCTCTGCAACGGGGTAACCGCCTGGTCGGATTGGTGGGCGTGATGACGCGGCAGCACCGCCGCTTTGCACATGATGATTCCAGATTGCTTTTGCGCCTGGCCCATCATGTTGTAGTAGCGATTGAAAACGCCCAACTGTACCAACAAGTTGGTCACCTGGTTATCCTGGAAGAACGGGATCGGCTGGCGCGCGAGCTCCACGACTACCTGGCTCAGGCCTTAGGTTACTTGAACTTGAAGATCTCTATCACTGGCGACCTTCTATCCCATGCTCAGATCGATCAAGCTCAGAACAGCTTGCTGGAATTGAAGCAGATCGCCGGCGAGACATACACCGACGTGCGCGAGGCAATCTTCAGCCTGCGCACCGCAGCCTCGTCAGGGCTAGGGCTCCTGCCCACGCTACAGGAGTACCTGGCCGAGTACCGGCTACACTACGGCGTAGACGCCCGCCTGGTGGCGGAGAAGGATCTTGCCCAGTTCTCGCCCGAGGTGGATATCCAAGTCCTGCGCATCATCCAGGAAGCGTTGACCAATGTGCGCAAACACGCACAGGCGAACAACGCTTGGGTTCGCTTCGAGGGGAACAACGGCCAGGTACGCATCACCGTCGAGGATGACGGGCAGGGATTCGACCCGGCCCAGGTCAGGGGGGAAGGCCGCCGCTATTTCGGCTTACAGATAATGCGCGAGCGCGCAGAGAGCGTGGGAGGGCACCTGGAATTTGACTCCCAGCCCGGCAAGGGGACACGGGTTGTGATCCAGGTCCCTATGGCACTCTAGGGGGGAAGAGCATGGCAGAACCGTTACGCATCTTGTTGGTGGACGACCACATCCTTTTCCGTAAAGGGGTGGCATCCCTGATTGTATCCCACCAAGGCATGGAGGTTGCGGGAGAGGCGGGGGATGGACTTGAAGCAGTCGCCCAGGCACGGAAAGTGATGCCCGATGTCATCCTGATGGACATCAGTATGCCGAAATGTAATGGCCTGGAGGCTACCCGGCTTATCAAGCGAGAGATGCCTCACGTAAAGATCATTATGCTGACGGTGTCTGACGATGACCGTGATCTATTCGCAGCCATTAAGGATGGGGCCGAGGGATATTTACTGAAGAACCTGGAACCCCGCCAGTTCTTTGATATGCTGGAGGGTATCCGCCAGGGAGAGGTCGCCATCTCCGGAGTCATGGCATCCAAGATCCTGCACGAGTTCAGGCAACCAGAGCAAAGCCTGGCTCAGCCTTCCGAGGAGGGAGACGAACTGACGTCGAGAGAGATTGAGGTTCTGGAACTGGTAGTGGAAGGCAACACGAACAAGGAAATCGCTGAATCTTTATCGATTACAGAAAACACCGTCAAGATTCACCTGCGCAACATCCTGGAGAAACTACATTTGCAGAACCGTATCCAGGCCGCCGTGTACGCGGTGCGTCAGGGTTTGGTAGGCCATTCCCAGCAGGCGCAGTAGCTCACTTGAGCGACATATTCACCCCAACCGCATAACCCAATTGAGCAATATTGGCTGCTTGTTCACCCAGTAGAGCTATCGAAAGATAGCTCTTTTATTATGTCCAAAATCGCCTAGGTTAGTATCGGAGGCAGCGGACAGAAGCGATATAATATATGTGCACAAGCGATCATCTCCCAAAGGCAGGTGCTGATGAAACGTATTTTTCTGCTTTCAAGCCATCCACTGTTTGGCCAGGGTGTCGAGAGTTTGCTCCGCCGGGAAACCGAGCTCGATATCGTAGGGAGGGAGAGTGATATAGATAGAGCCATTGCTCGGATCAAGAAACTTCGACCAGACGCGGTCATCGTGGACAGCAACGACTCAATTCCTGATCCAGCCCTGGTAGTTATGCGCTTCTTAAGAGAAGGCCTGGAAACCATGGTTATCGGAGTGAATCTTTGGGACAACGTGGTCTGCGTTTACCGCGGCCAGCAAGGGGTGATTAAGGAAGTCCGGGACCTGGTACAGGCGATCCACGGAGAGGGCCTCAAGGTCCCCCCACCCAGCGCCAGGAGGCGCGGATCATCCCTTGAAAGCGCATTGAAATTAGGCTTTCAACTTCCCTGGAACAAAACTCAGAAGAAGTAGATCTTGCTAAACCTTATTGAGCTGCGAAAGCGATCAAATCTCCAACTCAAGCCTGGAGGGATACTTATGGCAACAACAAATACCACTCGCCCCAAAGCCAGAACCTATGGACGTCTCGTTCTTGTCGGTTATCTGGCTGTGCTACTCGGCCTGTTCCCCCCCGTCACAACCTTGGCTGCACCCCCCGAGCCTGGCCACGCAGGTCCTGAGCAGTGTAGGGTATGCCATTCAACAGAAACAGCAGCCTGGCAGAACTCTCCCCACGCGCAAGCGCTAGCAGACATTGAGGAGTCACTGCAGTTAGCCTGCGCCGAGGAGGAGGAAAGCGCAGACTGCGATTGCCTGAGCTGTCACACCACCGACTTTGACCCGGTTGAACGTACCTATGACTACGGCGGTGTATCCTGTGAGGCCTGCCACGGTGTCTACGTCGAAGGTCACCCCAAAGAGGGTGTAATGAACCTGGATGCCGACTCGTCCGTGTGCAGCGACTGCCACGCCGAGACCTATAAACAATGGCAAGAGAGCCCTCACGCTCAGGCTGACGTGCAGTGTATCGGCTGTCACCAGTCGCACTCACAGGACTTCCGGTTGGTCGATGAAGCACTATGCGGCGCCTGTCACCGCGACACACTTGAGAGTTTCACCCACACCGCTCACGAGAGCGCAGAGGTCAACTGCACCGACTGCCACCTCTCATCCGGGCCTGTACCCGAGGCAGGTGCCCTGGCCAGTGCCAGGCAATTCACCAGCCCTGCTCAAGTACCGAGTCACAGCTTCAGTGTTGTCTCATCTCAGGCCTGCGTGGGCTGCCACGCTCAGACCATCCACGAGGTAGTGCCGTGTGAAGATCTGACCCAGCAAGCTAACGCGGAGCTGTTGGCCACGGCCAACCGTGTGCCAGATCTGACGGCCAAATTGAAGGCTTCAGAAAAAGCTGTCAAGAACCTGCGGGTAATGACCCTGGTTAGCTTGGGCTGGGGAATAGGCATCGGTGGCATCATGGGTGTCTTCTTCGTGCTCATCGTCAATTACGCCAGTCAAGGGAGGAAAAAGCAATGAACGTTCCCAACAAACCCAAACTCTCGCGACGCGAACTCTTGAAAAGGATTGGCACCGGCATAGCAGCTACCGCCACCGCCTCACTGTTCGCCAGTAAGGCATATCACGTTCACGCCGTTTTAAAGCCAGAGACACAAAGCTGGGGCATGCTGATCGACCTCACACGATGTGTCGGCTGCAATTCATGTGCACTGGCCTGCAAAGAAATCAACAACCTGCCCGGTGCTGGTGCTGTGCCCCAGTCGCTTGAAAGTGATACCTATACCTTCGTAGATACGTGCCTGGTGACCACGGCCACTGAAGAAGCGGAACCTCGCTATGTGAAGCGCCAATGCATGCACTGCCTGAGCCCTGCCTGTGTCTCAGCCTGTCCGGCCGCGGCGATGTACAGTAGCGGCCAGGGACCGGTGGTCTATCGCCCCAATCGTTGTCTCGGCTGCCGTTATTGCCAGCTTGTCTGTCCCTTCGAGGTGCCCCGCTTTGATTGGAAAAACGGCATTAGCCCCAAGATCAGTAAATGCTGGCTATGCTACGATCGCTTGCAGGCGGCTCAAAAGCCAGCTTGTGCCGAGGCCTGCCCCGCTGGCGCACTGCGCTTTGGGCAAAGGGAAGCATTATTGGCCCAGGCACACGCTCAAATAGCCTCCAACCCTGGTCGCTATGTAGACCACGTCTTCGGCGAGCTTGAAGTAGGAGGGACCTCGATGCTTTACCTGTCGGATGTGCCCTTTGAGCAGCTGGGTTTTCCAACTACCCTACCTCTAACTGCCCTGCCTGAAGCGTCCCACCAAGCTATGGCCAAATTACCCTTCGTGATCGGCGGCGTGGCGGCCGTGATGACAGGCGTTGCGGTTTATACGCACCGCACTCCCCACATATCCATTCAGGAGCACGAAGCGTTGCCAGAAACCGAAGTACCTGTAGCATCTGACGGCAATGAGGAGTAAGCGATGGAAAACCTAGCTTCAACGCTCTGGATCATGCTTGGCCTGGGGGTCGGAATCCCGGCTCTGTTCATAATTGGTGCACGCTATACGGCACAACGTCTGGCTGGTCGGGCAGGTATTGTGTCAGTGCTTGCTACCGGTGCCCCCTCGACCCCAACTATCCGCTTTACTTCGCTGTGGCAAGTCCTGCGTACACTGCTGGTAGCAGTGGTGCTCTGCACAGGCGTAAGCATCATCATGCTCCGCTTTGTGTACGGTATCGGCTCTGTCACCAACCTGGGTGACCACTTCCCCTGGGGGCTCTGGATCAGCTTCGATGTGATGAGCGGCGTCGCCCTGGCAGCCGGCGCCTTCGTCCTCGCTGCTACGGTACATATCTTCAGAATCGAACGCTTCGCGCCATTGGTTAGACCCGCGATTCTAACCGGCCTGTTGGGCTATCTGCTGGTCGTCGCAGGCCTGGCGGTAGATCTGGGCAAGCCCTACAACGTGTGGCGACCGCTGGTCCACTGGCAACACAATACGGTGCTGTGGGAAGTGGGCATCTGTGTCACCACTTATACCACCGTACTCCTGATTGAGTTTCTGCCAGTTATTCTCGAGCCGATCAACAGAATCGAGGCCATCGCCAAACGTCTGCCAACAGTGCTCCTTTATCGCATTCTGAAGCAAGTCTCGATCGTGTTCGTGATCCTGGGCGTGGTGCTCTCCACCTTGCATCAGTCGTCCCTGGGCTCACTGTGGCTGCTGGTGCCCGAAAAGCTATCCCCCCTGTGGTACTCCCCCTACCTGCCAGTATTTTTCTGGCTCTCAGCCGTGGGCGTTGGGCTGGCAATGACCATTGTGGAATCCTCACTCAGCTCCAGGGCCTTCAAGCGCGGACTGGAGCTCGATCTACTGGCTGATCTGGCTAGGGCAGCCTCGGTAGTCCTCCTCATCTACCTGGGGGCCAGGGGGGCAGATATCATCCTCCGGGGTGCGTGGCCGCTGCTCCTCGAGCTGAATCTGCAGACCGTCGCATTCTGGGTAGAAATGGGGCTGGGAGTGATCGTGCCGGCCACCCTGTTTGCCATCAAGCCGCTGCGCCATAAACCCGCAGTCCTCTTTTGGGGAGCACTCATGGTGGTCGCCTTCGGCGTCGTCCTGAATCGATTCAATGTGGGCATGATCGGGCTGCTGCCCTATACAGGCAACATCTACTCCCCGCTTTGGATGGAGGTTGTGGTCAGCATCACATTGGTCAGCTTTGGGGTGATCGCTTTTGGCCTGGCAGCCAAGTATCTGCCCGTCTTTCCCGAAGAGAGCCACTCGACTTAGAGACCCCGTCAGACCAGTGAGTTGCAGATCTCTGGTATATACTCTAAAGAGGCGTCTGTCCCGTGAATCGCCCTAGGACAGACGCCTTGTTTTCATCTGCGCCTGAGAGTCAGGTAATTCACGATGCCCCTGAGCGGCCAGGGTAAGCCATAGAGTATTTCTAATTTTGGAGACGTAAGAGTAAAATATAGAAGCCATGAAACGCCTCTGGGTTGATCTAAACAGCCTGCCAGCACAAATGATTTTGAGCCTAATCGGGCTGGTGCTCTTGACGGCGGCGGCCGCCGGCCTGCCGGCAATCTGGCTGATCCGGGACCAACTCAACCGCCAGGCTTGGGCCCAGGTAGAGGCCGGAAGTCGCGCAGCTCAGGCCCTTTATGAGGCCCAACAAAGCGAGGTAGTCAACCTGGCCAACCTGACGGCTCAGCGGCCCACCCTTCGCGATTTGTTGGCTGAGGGAGACCAGCCCTCGATGCTGGCCTATCTGCGTACCCTACAGATAGGCGCAGGGCTTGATCTGGTACTCGTTTGCGACAAAGACCAGCAAGTGGTGGCACAGGCTGGCGAGACAATCACTGACATACTGTGCACCCCTCACTTGCCCACCGGCTTCCAGGTCATTTCGGCATCCCCCGACCCGGATGTTTCACTTTCAGCGGCCATGCCTGAGGGAAAAGCTGCCCAGGCATGGCTTTTCGCCGCTCAACTCATTCAAGGCAGGGAAGAAGACACGCAAGGAACCGTTATTGTAGGAGTGGCTCTCAATGACGAGTTCGCCCTTCAGATGCGGGCCCAGACCGGGCTGGATCACACTCTATTGGTGAACGACCGGCCAGTGGCGACCAGCCTGGGGGGCGGCATAGCATCTCGCCAGATGACACGTCCTATAGCTCTTGAAGGGGAACGACGAGGTACTTTTACCTTGGATGGCCGTCCGTATTACGCCACCCAGTTTGCTCTTTCCGTATCTTCGCAAAGCGAAACTGTGAGGGAGCTAGATCTAAAAGCCGAAGTAGCACTGCCAGTGTCGGATATCGCCGCCACCCAGCGGGATCTGGCCTGGACCTTGGTGGGCAGCATCGTCATCGTGGCCACGGCCGGTTCGATCCTGGGAGCGTTCCTGGCTCGGCGCATCAGTCGGCCACTGGCTGACCTGACTGAAGCAGCAACTGTGCTGAGCAAGGGCAACCTGAACTCGTCGGTAGCTATCGAGCCTCGGGTGCGCGAGATAGCGCTGGTAGCCCAGGCCTTGGAAAGAGCCCGAATCGACCTGCAGCGAACCCTGACCGAATTGCGACAGGAGAAAGCCTGGACCGACCATCTGCTGGAGGCCTTCGTGGAGGGAATTGTGACCCTGGACCACCGTGGTCGAATCACTTTCTTCAGTCAAGGAGCTGAACGTATTACCGGCTGGGATCGAGACCGGGTTTTGAATCGGACCTGTGATGAGATCTTCCGGCCAGTTGAGACCGATGAACCCTTCAGCCAGTTCATCCCCCCTCCTGGTCGGCGACATAAGATCACTGTGGAGCTGGCCAATGAGCGCCAGGCAACTCTGGCCATCACTGGTGCCCGACTGATGCCGCCAGAAGCAGGTGATGCGCGGGTGGCGCTGGTTTTCCGCGATATCAGCGAAGAAGAGGCAGTTCACCGCCTGATAGGCCATTTCCTGGCTAACGTGGCCCATGAGTTCCGCACCCCCCTATCAGCTCTGGCTGCCTCCGCCGAATTACTATTGGACCAGGCTCCTGACCTTAATGCCGCCGAGCTACAGCAGTTATTGACCTCGCTCCACTTGGGCATCCTGGGACTGCAGACCCTGGTAGATAACCTGCTGGAAAGCGCCAGCATCGAAGCGGGGCGCTTCCGAGTAAACCCCCGCTCGTGTAACCTGGGTACCATCATCGCCGAGGCGATCCGTATGATGCAGCCCCTGCTGGATAAGCACAGTCAACGCTTAGTGCTGGAACTGCCGACGGCCATCCCGGTGGTGCAGGCTGACTTACGGCGGACGGTGCAAGTTTTGGTTAATCTGTTATCCAATGCCAGCAGGTATGGGCCTGATGATGCAGAGATTACGATCGGCGCTACGTTGAATAAGGGCTGGGTGCAGGTGACCGTGGCCGATCGGGGCCCAGGCATCCGGCCAGAGCACCGGGATGAGCTGTTTCGCCGTTTCGTGTACCACGCTTCGAACAGCGATAAGGCACAATACGGCGTCGGCTTGGGCCTTTCGGTCGTCAAGGCAGTCGTCGAAGCCCATGGCGGCCAGGTGGGGGTCACCGATAGGCCCGGCGGCGGCTCGATCTTCTGGTTTACCTTGCCGGTGGAGAGTAAAGCATGAAGGTATTAATTGTAGACGACGATCGGGTGTTAGCGGATGTGCTGGCCTTCACCATGCGGCGTGCAGGCTTCCAGGTAATCCAGGCTTTCGACGGAGAAGCTGCCTTGCAGCGCTGGGCCGAGGATCGCCCCGATCTGATTGTGTTGGATGTCAACCTACCCAAGCTTGACGGCTTTACCGTCTGCCAGCGCATTCGCGAGCGGGCCGATACCCCCATCCTGCTGCTCACGGTACGGGATGAGGAAGACGATATTGTGCACGGCCTGGAATTGGGGGCCGATGACTACATCACCAAGCCCTTCAGCCCCCGGCAGCTCGTGGCCCGCGGGCACAGCGTGTTGCGCCGGGCCGGCAAAATGCCTGCCCCAGCCATACGCCAAGTCAGCGACCTGGCACTTGACCCCAGCCGACGGGAAATGCGCATCGGCCAAGGTGAGGCCATCTCCCTGACTCCCCTGGAAACACGACTCCTGGATTACCTCATGCTCAATGCCGGACACGTACTGACCAATGAGGCCATCATTGAGCACGTCTGGGGTTACGAGGGCGGGGACCGCGATATGCTGCGTCAGCTGGTGCACCGCCTGCGAAGTAAGATAGCCGAGGCCTGCCGCCCGCCGGAGGCAGACGAGTCCTCCCCGCCCCATCCCGGCTACATAGAGACCGTGCCCGGCCTGGGTTACGGCCTCATTTCACCCCACTCTGTCGACTGACTCCCCTTTTTGTCACAGCTTTGTCACAACTTAGTCACAGATCCTGTAATCCTGGTCAGCTATACTGTTGGCACAGGTGAAAGCAGGAGATATCCCATGAGCATAGTAGATGATCGGGTCGCCGAGGCCCACGTTGCTCGCTCCGAGGGGCATCTGGCCCTCGACCGCTTGGTTATGAATCCAAAGCTGGCCCGGCGGCTACCGCCAGCTTTGGCCTTTCGCTACCACGCACTGCCCTTAGCCGAAGACCATGGCCGCGTCACCGTAGCAATGGCCGATCCAGAAGATTCAGTCGCCCGAGCCGCAGTCGCGGCTGCCTTAGGCTCGAGGCTATATGCTGTGCGGGCCGACCCAGAAACCATCGATGGGCTGCTGGCCGAGACCTGGCCCGAGGAAACCCAGCACAGCCTGAGCCTGCTGGTCTATCAGCAGGGCAGTCCGATTGCCGAGCAAGTGGAAGCCTATGCCCAGTACCTGAATGATCTGCTGGGCGGACACTTAAGTGACTTCAAGGCGACAGCGGCCTCCGAAGCCACCTTGGATGATTTGGTTGAGGACGTGGAATGCGATCACGATTTGGTCATCTTCGGAGAACCAGACCAGTCCCTGATCGAACGGCTCCTCTCAGGCTCGGCAGATCTAAAGGCTTGTGAGCGAGTGCCCAGCTCGGTGCTGATAGCCCGCCGACCCCGCTGGCCAATCAAGCAAATCCTCCTGGTTACTCGAGGCTATGAGACGGATGACGTAGCCGTGGATTGGATCATACGCCTGGCCCAGCCAAGCAACGCAGCCGTCACGGTCTTGGCCGTGGTCCCAGATATGCCAGCCACGTACAATCAGGCTGCCCGCCTGCAGTGTGGACTGGCTGACTGGCTGGCCACTGACACTACCCTGGGCAGGCAATTGCGCCGCATTGCGCAACGGCTGGAGAACTGGGGGACTCACAGTACGTTGCACTTCCGGCAAGGATCACCAAACCGCCAGATCCAATGCGAGATAGAAGAAGCAGATTACGATTTGATTGTCATCGCCGCCGATCATTCCAGTTGGTGGTTGCGAAGACTGTTGGGCGAGCTGGTCACCCCGCTGTTGCGCTGGGTTGACCGGCCAGTGTTGATCGCCAAATAAAGACGAAACCCATGATATCAGGCAGGTTGAATCTAAGGAGACAACCGCCACTGCCGGGGGAACCTGTCACCCCCACAGTGCTGAGGTTATTCACCGGGAGCCCGCGTGAAACCAACCACTACAAAAGAATATCTGTCGCCTAATCGGTCTGAGGACGATCACCTGAAATTCTGCCATCAGATCCGAACGGGGGATCCAACATATGGGGTGTATCTCACGGCTTGGAAAAGCGTGTTGAAGGTGAGTTCATTCGAACGATAACTGAGGGCAACACAGACACCCAAGCAATGACGAGAGGGGCACCTTCCCGTCCTAACCCGTCAGCTAACCCCGTCGGCACCGGAAGGGGCAGGTCTGCTATCCAGTAAGCCGCAGAACTGTCTGCGGACTTTTTGTGGAAACGGAAGAGGGTCAGCCATGCGCAAACAAAATGCAAAGATAGCTTTGGCCTTCCTAGTTATCCCGCTTCTGGCAATCACCGGGTGCACGCCAGCAGGCGCTTCAGTCCAGTCCCAGCAGGGTCTAACAGGAACCATCACCGTTTCTGGGGCATGGGCTCTGTATCCTATGATGGTGCGTTGGGCTGAAGAGTTTCAAGAACTGCACCCGGGCGTTAAATTCGACATCTCGGCCGGAGGAGCCGGCAAAGGAATGGCCGATGCTCTGGCCGGAGCCGTCGACATCGGCATGGTATCCAGGATAATCTACCCGGAAGAGATCGAGAAGGGCGCCTTCTGGGTCTCTGTCACCAAAGATGCCGTCTTCCCCACTTTCAGCGAGAAGAATCCAGTTGCCGATGACTTGCGTCAGCAGGGAATAACCCGGGAGAAGCTTATCGGCATATACATCACCGGTGAGATCACCAACTGGGGGCAGGTAGTAGACCGTCCACAGATGACAGATCCAATCCACATTTTCACACGTTCTGATGCGGCCGGCGCGCCGGCTACCTGGGCCGACTATCTGGGTAATAGGAAGCAGGAAGATCTACTAGGAGTAGGAGTCTATGGTGACCCTGGCGTGTTACAGGCAGTCATCAAGGACCCGCTGGCCATTGGATTCAACAATCTAAACTATGCCTTCGACTTCCAGACGAGTCGGCCAGTTGCCGGGGCGCGCGTAATGCCCATTGATCTAAACGGCAACGGCCAAGCTGACCCGGAGGAAGTCTACGACACCAAGGAGCAGGCGGTAACCGCAGTCGCCAAAGGATACTACCCCTCACCACCAGCCCGCGACCTCAACCTGGTCACTCAAGGGAAACCGCAGGGGTTGACCGAAGCCTTCATCGAATGGGTCCTCACCGATGGGCAGCAATACCTGGACGAGGTCGGATACATCCCGCTGGCGGCAGAGCAATTGCAGGAAGGACTACAGAAGCTGGACTGAATTCAACGGTACGAGCTATGGAAAAGACCCTGGTATCCATTCGTTTTGGGCAACGGGGAGGGTTTTGGAACGTCTCTCTGAGCCTGAACCGAGGACTGAAAGACCGGTTGACCGGGCATATGACCAGCGTGCTGACCTTGGGGGCGGCCCTGTTGGTACCGCTGATGGGCCTGGCCCTATTCCTGCGTGCCCGGCCCATCCTGGCCATCAGCCCAGTGAAGGAACTGCTGCTCTCCACCACCTGGCACCCTCTTGAAGGTGCCTTCGGGTTTTACCCCTTCATTGTGGGTACGCTGTGGGTCACGACGGTGGCCATGATTATTGCTGTCCCGCCTTCCCTGTTGACCGCTGTTTATCTTTCGGAGTATGCACCGTCCCGGGTCCGTGCATTGGCCAAACCACTGATCGATCTGCTGGCCGGTATCCCTTCAGTAGTCTACGGAGTGTGGGGCATGTTGACCGTGGTTCCGTTCGTTGAGAAAGCTGTTGCCCCTACCCTGAACCGCTGGCTAGGGTTTATCCCCCTGTTCCGGGCCGATAATCCCACTGGCTATGGCGTGCTGGCCGGGGGCCTGGTGCTGGCCGTGATGGTCTTCCCCATTATCATCGCCGTGGCCGAGGAAGTGATCCGCGCCGCCCCCCAAGGCTTGCGAGAGGCGTCACTCGCGCTGGGCGCTACCCGCTGGCAGACAGTCAAGCACGTTGTACTGCGCCAGACCATGCCGGGGGTCACGGCCGCCGTGGTACTGGGCTTTTCCCGAGCCTTCGGAGAGACCATGGCCGTGCTGATGGTAGTCGGCAACGTGCCCCGAGTCCCGCGCTCCATTTTCGACCCGGCCTACCCGCTGACAGCTCTCATCGCTAACAACTACGGGGAGATGTTGTCCATCCCATCGTATGACGCGGCCCTGCTGGGAGCAGCTTTGATCCTACTCTTGGTCGTACTTGCCTTCAACACCGCTTCGCGCCTGGTGCTGGTTCGATTGGTTCGCAACGAAAGTGAATAGGAAACCCAGAAATGAATAGACGCAAAGCGGAAGAGGCTCTCTTCAAAACGTTGATGGTAGGCGCCACTATGTTTGTGCTGGGCAGCCTGGTTCTGATCCTGGGGACAGTGATCTGGCGAGGGCTGCCGGCCCTGAACCTGGCCATGCTAACCCAGACTCCCAAAGGGGGATACTATCTGGGTAAGGAGGGCGGCATCCTCAACGCTATCGTGGGCTCTCTCTACCTGGCTGGCGGTGCGACAGGCCTGGCCCTGGCTATGAGCTTGCCCATCGCCCTGTACCTGCAAATCTACGCAGCCCGGTCTCGCGCTGCCGAGCTGGCCCGGCTGGCCTTGGACGTGCTATGGGGTGTGCCCAGCATCGTCTACGGAGCATTTGGCTTCATCATCATGCTATGGCTGGGGATACGGGCTTCGCTGATGGGGGGCATTATCGCCCTGGCCCTGCTGGAGCTGCCCATCATGACCAGGGGCATGGAAGAAGCCATCGCGATGGTCCCCTTCGCCCTTAAGGAAGCTTCCTATGCTCTGGGAGCCACCCGGCTAGAGACGGCCCTGAAGGTGGTGGTGCGCCAGGCAATGCCAGGACTGCTGACGGCCGTCCTATTGGCCTTCGGGCGGGGTATCGGTGACGCGGCTTCGGTCCTCTTCACGGCTGGTTACACCGACCGCCTGCCCGATTCACTCTTCAGTCCCGCTGCCTCGCTGCCCTTAGCTGTTTTCTTCCAGCTGGGCACCCCCTTCCCGGCTGTACAGGAGCGAGCCTATGCCGCGGCACTGGTGCTGACCGTCATCGTGCTGGCCCTCAGCCTCATCTCGCGACGGCTGGCCGGCCGTTTAACTGAACATGTGATCCGTTAGCCCATCTACTGAGCGTTCCCTGTCGGGAATAGGTAAGGTACTAGAAGGTACTAGGAGGTGAGAACCGTGTTGGAGACCCACATCCGGATACAAGACCTGAACGTCTGGTACGGCTCCCATCAGGCCCTGAAGGGCATCACGGCCGACATCCCGGCACGCGGCATCACAGCCATCATTGGACCCTCAGGTTGCGGCAAATCAACTCTGTTGAAGAGCCTGAACCGACTGCTGGAGGAAATGGATGAAGTAAGAATGACAGGGCAGATCTTGTTAAACGGCGAGGATATCTACCGACCTGATGTGGATGTAACCGAAGTACGTACCCGGATAGGGTTGCTGGCCCCCAAACCTTTTCCCCTGCCCATGTCCATCTACGAAAACGTGGCGTATGGCCCTCGCATTCACAACCGGAGAAACGGGGGGCACATGGCCCCCCTGGTGGAACGCCACCTGCTGGAAGCTGGCTTGTGGGAAGAGGTACGAGACCGCTTGCAGGCGCCAGCCTCGCGACTTTCTACCGGCCAGAAGCAACGCCTCTGTCTGGCCCGCGCCCTGGCCGTGGAGCCGGAGGTGCTACTGTGCGACGAGCCTACCTCAGCCCTGGATCCCATTTCGGCACAACGCATAGAGGCACAGCTCCGCGACCTCAAAGCCAGGATGACCATCGTCGTAGTTACTCACTTGTTGCGCCAAGCGCATCGTCTGGCTGACCATGTAATCTTCCTGTGGCTGGGAGAGCTGGTGGAATCCGGCCCGGCCGCCCAGGTGTTCAACGCCCCCAGCGATGAGCGCACCCGCGCTTACCTGGCCGGCGACATCGGTTAGAGCTAACAAGGTCGATCTGCCTTTCAGTCTATGGACTTGTCCCATGGCAGCCTTGCATATTCATCGGCAACATAGACACAAACTGCCCTGAAAAGTGCGCAGCTACTCCTGGGCAAGCACCAACTTGGAGAGGCATTTGAATAGGAGAAAGAGACATGGCTATCGAAGTCTATATCGACGCTTTTCCGCCGGCAGAGATGGCTCACCGGATGGAGGAAGTAGGTGTCCAGAAGACACAACTCGACACCATGGCAATGTTCACCCTGGCCATACTGGCAGGCGCCTTTATTGGGACAGGGGCGATCTTTGCCACAGTTGTGTCAACCGGCTTGACAGACGTCGGAATGGGTTACGGGCTGGTCAAGCTCTTAACAGGCATGGCCTTTTGCCTGGGCCTGGTAGCCGTCGTGGTGGCCGGCGCCGAGCTATTTACCGGTAACAACCTGATCATTATGGCCTTCGCCAGCGGCAAGGTAAGCTTTGCCGCCTTACTGCGTAACTGGGGGCTGGTCTACGTGGGCAACTTCGCGGGCTCGATGCTGACAGCCCTGATCATGATCCTCACCCGGCAGTATATGTCCGCGGGAGGCGCAGTGGGAGCCAACGCCCTGGCGATCGCCAACGGCAAATGCAGCCTGGATTTCGTACAGGCTATCGCCCTGGGCATCATGTGCAATGCCCTGGTATGTTTGGCCGTGTGGCTTTGCTTCTCGGCCAGATCCACCACGGACAAGATACTGGCGATTATGCTGCCTATCTCCGCATTTGTGGCATCCGGGTTCGAGCACAGTGTGGCCAACATGTACTTTATCCCCGTCGGCTTATTGATCAAGAGCACTGCCGGCAGCGGCTTCTGGGAAGCCATTGGCAAAACGGCCGCTGACTTTGGCTATCTGACGTGGGGTGCATTCTTTGTCAAAAACCTGCTGCCGGTAACGATTGGTAACATCCTGGGCGGCATCGGATGCGTGGGGATGGTTTACTGGTTCATCTACTTGCGCCCGCGGAAGATAGCTGAGCCAGATAGCCTGCCCAGCGTGAGAGCGGCCGAAGGTAGCCCCGGCCTGGCTGGAACATCACTCAAATAGCAGGACTTTCACGCAGTTGTATGCCATATTGATTATGTCGAGCTGCGCCAATGCGGTTGTGTGTGACTCCATGTGGGGCGCCATCTGCTGTCCTTGGTAGAAACCAAGCACGCCGTATGCGACGCAGTCCCGCGCAGGCGGGGCACGGCCCCGCGCACAGGCGGGGCACGGCGGCACGGAAACCGCAAAGACCGTGCTGGTATGGCTGGCGGGCTGGAGTATCTCGCCCCGTCGCCTCTCAAGCGAACTGGTGGTTCTTCATATGTCTGACGACTCTCATAGAAAACGGAGTTGGCGCCGACTGGCGGGCTGGGGCTTGGGTGCCATACTACTGATCGTGGTAACCCTATATGGCGGACGGGCCGCCTTTTCGAACGCCCCCAGCCCGGTTAGGTTGGTGGTGTACGCTTTCAGCACGCAAGAAGAGGTGCTGACGCAAAGCATCTTTCCCGCATTCGAACGGGCATGGGAAGCCGAGACAGGGCGGGACTTGACCATTGAGGGTGTGTTTGGCCCCTCCGGGACGTTAGCCGGGCAGATCAACCTGGGCGCTCCAGCCGATGTGGCGCTGCTCAGCAATGAGCAACACGTGAACTGGCTAAAGATCGGACGGCGAGTGCGATGGGAAGCCAACCCGGTAGTGATCAGCACCACCCCTATGGTCATCGTCACCCGACCCGGCAACCCGGCCCATATCGCTGATTTCAGTGACCTGGCTCAACCCGATCTGCGATTGATCCACGCTGACCCCCACACTTCTGGCGCTGGCGACTGGGCCGTGCTGGCTGAATACGGCAGTGCCCTGCTGGAATCCGGAGATGGGGAAGTAGCCAAGACACAACTCAAGAGCATCTGGCGTAACGTACGGGTGCTGGGCCCCTCGGCCCGCGCCACATTAACCCTGTTTGAATTAGGTGCCGGTGACGCGCTGGTAACCTATGAGCAGGATGCTCGCCTGGCCTTGGCACGGGGCGTCCCGCTCGAAATCGTGATTCCGCCCCGCACGATCGTCGCCCATCACGTGGCCGTGATCGTGGATGCCAACGTGACCCCCCCCGAACGGCCCGTGGCCCAGGCTTTCATCAGCTTTCTGGTAAGCGACGCCGGGCAGAGTGCTTTCACCCGCTTTCATCTGCGACCGACAGGCTCCGATAGCGACACCTTCCCGTCACTGGCCCATCCCTTCAATGCAGAAGACCTGGGGGGTTGGCCGCAAGCCTACAGCGAGCTGGTGGAAGAGCTATGGCAGAAAGAAATCGAACCACGCCTCGACCTGGAATCGGCTGTCCAGTTGATGGGCACGCAAGGAGATTAGGATGCAAGACCCGGTCGGCCTGGAGCCAATAGCATACGTCTCAAACAAGTCTGAGATTCCCCTGCCAACACCTGGACCAATCAGTCTGGCGAAGGGCATGCGTATTGCGTGGGAAAAGGCTCATCTGGAGAAGATCGGGCTCTTCACCGCCAGCCTGTTCTTGTTCATCCTGGCCATCACGCTCATGAAAGAAGGAGCACGCAGCCTGGCACCACTGGTGCAAGTCACCTTTGACATCAGCAGCGCCAGCAACAGCCTCGGCTTCGGCTGGTTGTTTGCTTACGTCATAATGAGCGGGTCGCCAGTAGCGGCAGCGGCGCTAACCTTCTTCGATGCAGGCGTGGTTGACAGATTGGGCGCCTTTGCTATGATTACTGGCAGTCGATTAGGCGCCAGTTTCATCGTCCTCTTCATCGGCTTCGTCTATGTCCTGCGCGGCCGCGACCGGGCGACTAGCCTGGGCATGGGATTGCTTTCCCTGACGGTTACTGGTTCAACTTATTTAGCCGGCCTTATCATCGGAGCTTGTATACTGGAGGCAGGCGTTCTCGACCATGTGCAACTCCATTCGGGCCTGCTGCTAAACTCGGTTATGGACCTGATCTTCGGCCCGGTGCTGAACGCTCTGGCCGGATTCCTGCCCAACTGGGCCCTCTTCCTGCTCGGACTGGGTACCGCCTTGCTAAGCTTCAATCTCTTCGATCGCTGCCTGCCCCAGATGACGATCAAGGAGAGCCAAGTGGGACGAATGTCGCGCCTGGTCTATCGCCCTTGGGTAATGTTCGGCCTCGGTGCAGCCATTACCCTCATCTCTATGTCGGTCAGCGTTTCTCTCAGCATTCTGGTGCCCCTGAGTGCGCGCGGTTTCATTCGGCGTGAGAATGTGATCCCTTACATTATGGGCGCCAACATCACCACCTTCATTGACACGCTGTTGGCTGCGGTATTGCTCAACAACCCGCCCGCCTTCACCATCGTCTTTGTGGAGATGTTCAGCATCACCCTGGTCTCGATCACTGTCTTGAGCACGATTTATCGTCGCTACGAGCGGGCCATACTTGGCTGGGTAACTTGGGTGACAGCCAGTAACCTTAATCTAGCCTTGTTCATGGCCACCATTTTTGTGGTGCCGATTATCCTCTTGTTGGTCTAGCAATCTGGAAGGCAACCTCGTTATGCGGATCTTGATGGCAACCGGCGGCTCACCACACTCTGAGGCAGTGCTTCGCTTCGGGGCTCACATCGCGGCGCGCTCCAACCAGACCCCGACCGTTATAACCGTGGTCAGGCACGAAATGGACCGTCCTCGGGCCGACGCGACCCTGGCCTATGCCGCTCGCCTCCTGGAACCCAGCCTGCCCAATGTGCAGACCAAGGTGCGGATCGGCCATCCGGCCGAGGAGATTATCCGCGAAGCAGAAGAGGGAAACTACGGTCTGGTGATCGTGGGCGAAAGGCAACGTCGCAAGCTAGTGACACGCTTTCCACTCGGCTCGACCGCCGAGCGAGTCGTAGAGCATGCCCCATGCCCCGTCATCATTGCCAAGGGCAAGATCGGCCCGATGTGTCGCATCCTGCTGTGCGACAGTGGGGTCGAAAGTCCCCCTTTGCTCAGCCGTTTCAGCGCCCAAGTGATGGCCCTGATTAAGGGTGGAGAGGAGGTCACCCTTCTGCACGTCATGTCGCAGATAGGTGCCGGGCCGGCTGTGCAAGGGCAGCAGCTGTCCGCCGACGCTGAAGAGCTGATCGAAAACCATACACCCGAGGGCGAACTGCTGGAAAGAGACATTCAGCTCCTGAAACAATTGAACGTATCTCCCCACCCTAAGGTCCGCCACGGCTTGGTGGTGGACGAAATTGTGGATGAGGCCCACCAGGGCAACTACGACCTGGTGGTGATTGGCGCTCATCGGGGCGAAGGCTGGCGGCGTATTTTGCTGGACGACCTGGCTCATCAGATCATCGTCCACCTGGACCGGCCGGTCCTCGTCGTGCGCTGAGCGCCCCACATCCCCCTGCTTCCTGCTGCCCTTTCTCCAAAAGGCAATCCGCCCATCCGCTCGAGGGTGCGTCCCCCAAACTGGGGAAGCACAGGGGGAGCGGGGGGACTCAACACCCCGTGTACCCCCCTGGTTTGTCCCGATTTCCCAATAATCTGGGACGCCCCGTTCGCTTGACCTGTTGCACAATAACGAGAACAGGTATAAGATGATAATCTAACCCCAACCTAATCCCGTTGCTCTCCCCAATGACACTACCGTATGAATGGTGTGTAGGAGGCCAAATATCACCCCCAAAGCCCTGCGCCTCCTCACGGATCGTGTGTCGCCTCATTCTTCAGGAGGCCCAACATGATACGCAAGGATCTGGATTACCTGGTAATCGCTGCTATGCTGGTGAGTGGCCTCTACTTGGCCATCACCGGCTTGCTCATGGGCTTGTTCGCCTCCCGCCAGTTCTTTCTACATAGCTATGCAGGTTACGCCAGCGCCGCACTGACCGGGCTGCATCTGGCTCTCAACTGGAGACGGATTATGGCCTATCTACGAAACAGATTGGGAAATCGGCCAGGTGGCGAGTTGCCCACGCGGAAACAGCCCTCGCCCACGCTTACTGGGCGGCGCGCACTTCTCACGTCCACCGGGGCAGCCATAGGAGGCTTCATTTTGGGCCGAGTGATTCCTACCCGGTGGTCAGCGGGCTCCCCGAGGGGCGATATGGGAACACTCTACCACCAGTGGAGTAAGCCTGGCTACCCCATGCCCCTGGACGCGATTCTCGACTGGGGCGCTTCCCCACAGACCTACAAGATCTACCCAGAAGCAGAACAGATTGCCCTCCCTGATCCGCACGATTACCAGGGACTCAGTCTGGAAGAAGCCATTCAGAAGCGCCGCTCCATCCGAGACTACGCCCCCCAGCCGCTGTCGCTGGAGGAACTCTCGCGCTTGTTATACGCTGCTCAGGGCATCACCGACCAGCGCCGCGCTTTCCGGGCCGCTCCCTCAGCCGGAGCGCTTTACCCCATCGAGACATATACGATAGTGCACGATGTGGTTGGTCTACAGCCAGGCCTTTACCACTATGCTGTAGCCGATCACGCTTTGGAACAATTGCAGATCAAGAATCTGCGCAAGGAGATTATGATTGCTGGGATTGCCCAGGAGATGCTGGGACAAGCCCAGGCCTGTTTCGTCCTGTCGGCTGTCTTCCAGCGTACACGCTGGAAGTACAGAGAGCGGGCATATCGCTATGTGCTGCTGGAGGCTGGGCACATCGGGCAAAACCTGTACCTGGCCGCTACTTCAATGGGCATGGGAGCCTGTGCTGCTGGTGCTTTCCTGGACGATGAACTTAATAAGCTGCTGGGCTTGGACGGTGAGGACGAAGCAGCTCTCTATATGCTCAGCGTGGGAAAAAGAAAATGAGCGCCAGCCGCCAACGGACAATTAGCTATCCTGCCTGGGCAGGCTTGCCGTCTTTAAGCAAATCACTTCGGTGATCAGCAGCCAGCGGTCATGAACGCAAGCTATTATGTAAACTTGCGAACGCAACATTCAGCCAGGAATGGGGTAAACTGTCTGCGCCGAATCTGTATCCAAGAAAAGGTGCGCATGGGCTGTTTTGCGTAGGATCGAAGCAGGACAGTCTGTGCTGATTGGGCCTTCCAAAGCCTTCCAGACGGCGTCGGCCTTGCGCCCTTCCGGGACGATAGCCAGCACCCGCCTGGCGGCTAGCAGCGCGGGAATGGTCAATGTAACGGCGTGGGTTGGGACCTCATGAATGCTGCCGAAGTGGCCTTCGCCCACCTGCTGCCGTCTAGAGGCCTCATCCAACTTGACCACCTTGACCCAGGCAGGATCATTAAAATCAGCGAAGGGCGGATCATTGAAAGCCAGGTGACCATTTTCTCCAATCCCCAGAGCGCACAGGTCGGCTGGGTGCGCCCGCAGGGAGTCTTCGTACCCCTGGCAGGCCGCGTCCTGGTCTTCAGCCGGGGCCGGGACAGGATAGAATGCCTTGGGCTTGACGTGATCAACTAGATGGCGATGCAAGAAGCCAGGAAAGCTGGCGGGATGCGCGGGGTCCATGCCCACGTACTGATCCATGTGGAAAACGCTGACCTTGGACCAGTCAACCTCCTGCTCTTCCCGCAGCGCAGCCAAAAAGGTAAGCTGAGAATTGCCGGTAGCAAGGATGATGTTGGCGTGGCCCCTGGCTCCGATGGCGCGCTGTATGATCTCAGATGCCTCGGCGGCCGCTGCCTGGCCCATTTCCTGGTTGGTCTGATAGATGCTGACCGCTAAATCGTCAACCTTCGTTTCATGCAAGGGCTGCGGGTTCATTGAAAATCCTCCTCAAGATTATCCTTCAAATCGACGGGTGATTGTGGTCATCAAGCCGGCCGGCACACCCTTCCAACCAAACCTGGCGGACATTATGTTGCGTATGCCCATTGCCCACCGATCATGGTGCGCCAGGGGGTGAAGTCTTCATCAAAGACAGCGATATCGGCATCCTTTCCTGGTTCAAGGCTACCTTTCTGGTCATCGACGCCAATCACCCGTGCAGGGGTCAGGGTTGCCATCCTGACCGCCTCCACTAAGGGAATACCCACCACATTTGTCAAAATAGGCACCATCTGATTCAGCAAGGTCGTGCTGCCCGCGAACGAGGAGCGATCAAACACCATGCCCACCCCATCATGGACTTCGTATTCCACATCTCCCATGCGAAAGTGGGCCCCTTCTGGCAGCCCAGCCCCATTGGTCGCATCGGAAATGACGCAAAGGCGATCAGCTCCTATGCACTTATAGGCCAGTTTCATCAAAGTGGGCGGCAGGTGCTTGTTATCCGAGATCATCTCCGCGCTCAGGCCATCAAAGACCAGGGCCGATTCTAGCAAACCTGGCCTACGCCAGGGGCCTTCGCGAACTGTACTGGACTGCGCACTCCAGATGTGGATAATATGCCGCAACCCGACCTGCATAGCTGCCAACACTTCCTCGTCCCGGGCCATACTGTGCCCTGCGGCCGGTACGATGCCCAGCTTGGCCAGCCGGGCAGTAAGCTCCAGCGCCCCTGGCAACTCAGGGGCGTAGGTCATGATGCGTATCACATCTTGGTGTTCGAGCAAAGCATCGGGTGTGCCGTCATCTGGGGTTCGCATGCTGGCGGGGTCCAGCGCCCCTTTCTGCGCCGTACTGAAGTAAGGGCCCTCCAGATGCACGCCTAATACCTGGCTCCTGACACCTGATTGACCCATCCACTGGCGACTGAACTCCAGGCATTTTACCAAATGCGGGATCGGCGCCGGGACCACCGTCGGCAACAACGCCGTGACACCTCGCCTGGTGTTTTCCTCAATGATGCTGGTGAAGGCCTCCACCGTTGCCTCGTTGAAGGTATGCCCCAATGCACCGTGAATATGAATGTCAATCAGGCCGGGAGTGATGTAACGCCCTGCAACGTCGATCTGCTCCACCTCAGACCCCAAAGAATCGGGGCTTTCAATGCCCACGATCTTCTTCCCTTCCACCACAACGGCCTTGCCGATTATAACCTCCCGGGGCAGAACCAGCCGCCCCTGGGTCAGCGCGAACCGTCCCTTGGGCTGTTCTATCCTTTCGCCTACCACACGCTTACCTCCCCTCCCCTTCGCCAACGCTAGCAACCATCTCGCCACAGCAACTCTGTTTTCTGCAATCGATGCCCTAGACTCATGCTTCGCAGCATGCCCTAACAATATGAGCCGCACCGATCATACTACGAGCTGGCTCCGGTGTCAACGAAAAGAGTGTCTTCCGAATGCAGCCGCTTCCTCTCTTGAATATTCCTTGACAAGCCACCAGAATTCTGTTACAATGCGCACGAATTAAGGCACCATTTCAGTCAATGAGTTTGGTGAAATATCGTTTCCCTCGCAGTTTTTTTGGAATTCTTCATGCCTCGCAACTTACATCTCAGCGCTAAGGCCAACCAAAAGTTGGCCATATCAGAATACGTGACCACAGAGGAGTGACGGCGCCACACATGATTCAGGAAGCAAAATCGACGCAACGCGTTCCCGGACCCTCGACACGCCGAGCTCCTTTTCGTAATTGAACCTATGTCTTGGGGTCCTCGGAGGAGACACTTTCAGGAGAAGAGGTGATAGACCGTGAAGAAAGCACTAGCTGCAGCAGCCATCTTGTCAGTCCTGATCATAGCAACGGGGTGTGGCGGTCCACGTACGAGCGATTTGGTCGATCTGACACCAGCCACCGAGGCCCCAGCTGCCCAGGCCACCCCCACCAAGGTCGTGCTGGCCACGCCCACCCCTTTAGCAGCTCCCCCTACCCCTACCCCACGGCCATCTACCCCGACCCGGGAGCCGACGGCCACGCCGGAACAGGTGGCAGAAGGGCAAGCGACGCCAGAGCCTACTGAAGAGCCAGAGCCCCAGCCTCCTCCGGTCACCGACATCATGATCGAGATTTCGGCCGGCCCCTTTACCATGGGTAGCGACCAGGGGGACGCCGAAGACTCACCGGCCCACGAAGTGGAGCTGCCCGCTTTTGAAATCGACAAGTTCGAGGTGACCAACGCGGACTTCAAGGTGTTTACGGACCAGACCGCTTATGTGACTCATGCGGAAAAGCAAGGGCTCAGCAGTTGGCGCAACGAGTGGGGTACGGGTAAAGACAACCACCCGGTCGTCATGGTCACCTGGGATGATGCCCTGGCATACTGCGAGTGGCTGGGCAAGCGGCTGCCCACTGAGGCCGAATGGGAGAAGGCAGCCCGGGGCGAGGATGGGCGCAGCTTCCCCTGGGGCGAAGACTGGGACCCGAACAAGGCCAACGTCAAAGAGAGAGGACTGCGTGGTACGGCTGCTGTAGGTAGCTTTGGTGACGGCGCCAGCCCCTATGGCATCGAAGATATGACCGGCAACGTGTGGGAGTGGACGGCCGATTGGTACCAGGCCTACCCAGACAACACAGCCGAGGATCCTTACTACGGAGAACAGTTCCGGGTGACACGGGGCGGCGGTTGGTTCGACGAGGAGCCGCAAGCTACTACCTTCAACCGTAACGCCGCTGACCCGAGCAAAACCGCAAACGACGACCTCGGCTTCCGCTGCGCGCGGTAAGGTGCGTAGGGTTACGCCTGCCTCGTGTGGACGACCGCCAGGGTCGCCCCTACCATTCGAAAAACTTTTTCTGGTTCGATTTAGACGAGAAAGGAGGGCCATCTATCAAAACACGAGTCGAGTGTTCCACCTTAGATAAGACAGCAAGTTCAACTGTTAGCCATTTTAGACTCCAAAGGAGGAGCAAATAACCATGAGTAAGAAATTCTTCAGTTTGCTGATCCTGATGACCTTGGTGGTCAGCCTATTGCCAGCCACGGCAGGTGCCGCACCCCCAGCGCAAGCTGGCGGCACTACCTACACCATTCAGAAGGACGACTGGCTGTCAAAACTGGCCGATAAGGAATATGGCGACCCGCTCGCCTTCCCGGCCATCGTCTACTACAACAATAAGAAGGCTACGGAGGACCCAGCCTTCACCCTGATCGAAGATCCTAACTTGATTGAGGTAGGTTGGACCGTCTACCTGCCCAGCCCTGAGGAGGCAAACGCTTACTTGCTGGGCTCCATCCCCGCCGGGGCTTACAATGAGGCTCCCATGCTGGCCGAGATGGTGGCCGCTGGTACCCTGCCGCCGGTGGATGAGCGGCTCCCCGACGACCCACTGATCGAACCGGTGGACGCCGAAATCGGCCAGTACGGCGGCACCATCCGCCGCGGCTTCCTTGGGCCCTCGGACCACAACAACTACACCCGGGTGGTGTATGACGCCCTGGTCCGCTTCTCGCCCACCGGCGGTGAGGTCGTCCCCCACATCGCCGCCGGATGGTCGTCCAACGAAGACTTCACCGAATGGACGGTCCGGCTGCGACCGGGCGCCAAATGGTCCGATGGGGCGCCCTTCACCGCCGACGACATCATGTTTTGGTACAACGACATCCTGCTGAATGAAGAGCTGATCGCCAGCATTCCGGTCTGGATGCAGAATGCGGATGGTTCGACGGTCAAGGTGGAGAAGCTAGGTGACTACGCCGTGAAGTGGACCTATGCTGAGCCAAACACCGCCTTCCTGCTGGAGCTGGCCAATAAGGACGGGGCCGACAGATCGATCCTCAACCTGGCCTTCGTCCCGGCTCATTATGTGAAGCAGTTCCACCCCAGCTACGTGGATGCGGCCGAACTGGATGCCAAGGTGGCTGCGGCCGGCTTTGACACCTGGGCCGAGCTGTTTGCCGTTGAGGCTATGCCGCACTTGAGCGGGAAACGGCCCAGCATGGCCGCCTGGGCACCAGACGGCACCAGCGTGTCCGACCCAGTGTTCACCATCAAGCGCAATCCCTACTACATTGGCGTTGACCCGGCCGGCAACCAATTGCCCTACGTGGATGAGGTCAGATTCACCTTCTTTGCCGACAGTGAAGCCTTGAACCTGGCGGCTGTGGCCGGCGAGATCGACATGCAAGGCCGACATATTAAAATGAGTAACTACCCGGTCTTCATTGAGAATGCCGAACAAGGCGGCTATCGGGTCGTCCTCTGGCCCACCTTCGGCGGCTCGGATGCGGTGGTGATGTTCAACCAGACCTGGACGGGTCCGGAAGTCGAGATGTTCCAAAACAAAGATTTCCGTATCGCCATGTCCTACGCCATCGATCGGAACGCCATCAGAGAATTGGTCTTCCTGGGCCTGGGCGAACTTCGCCAGGGCGTGCCCGCTCCCTTCAGTCCCTACTACCCGGGCGATGAGTGGGCCTTCAAGTATACCCAGCACGACCCGGACCTGGCCAACCAAATCCTGGACGGAGTCATCCCCAACAAGGGCGCGGACGGCTTCCGCACCCTGCCCGACGGCTCCCCGCTGGACATTGAAATCGGTGTCGTCCCGGAGCAGTTTGTAGCCTGGGATGACGTCGGGCAACTGATCGTTGAAGACTGGGCCAAGGTCGGGGTTAAGGCTCATGTGGAACTCAGGGAGCGCACCCTGCACTTTGCCATGCGCCCCGCCAATGAGCTGCAGGTCGAGATTTGGAACGAGGACACCACCGGCTTCCCCTTCACTGGACAGCCCAAGTTCGACCCGCGCAGCGATCCCGCCCTCTGCTTTGCTCCGTTGGTCAGGATTTGGTATCAAACCAATGGGGCAGAAGGTGTGGAGCCAACGCCCGTCATCAAGCAGATCGTAGACATCATCGACGAGGCCAAGGTTTCGGCCCGCGGCCGCCAGATCGAGCTGGCCCAAGAGTTGTTCAGGATCTGGGCCGACAATGTGTTTGAGATCGGCACCGTCGGCCTGACCCCCAGTGTCCAGGGTGTTGTGGTGGTCAACGCCAATCTGCGCAACGTGCCCGCGGTGGCCGGGAACGACTGGCCCTTGCGGACGCCAGGTGACACCCGCCCCGAGCAGTTCTTCTACGCGCAATAGGTCGCGGAAGAAACCCGTTTTTCCAAGGCACCAGGTGTTCGAGAAAGCGGGTTTCTCGGGCGGGTAACACCAGTATCCAAAAACTTGCCCACGTGGGCTGTAGCCTGGTAGGCGAGCCCACGTGGGCAGTTCTTAAAAAGCTTGTACGTTACTACGTTTCACCCCCACCCCCAATCCCTCCCCCTGGCAGGGGGCGGGGGTGGAGTCTGCGCTAGCGTTGTGATAACGAAAGGGCGGCCTATGCTCCAATATATTATTAAGCGCCTGCTGCTGTTGCCGCTACTCCTTTTCATCTTCTCAGTCTTCTCTTTTGTGATCATCCAGGCCCCGCCTGGCGATTTTGTGACCGCCTACATCGCCGAGCTGGCCACGTCAGGCTCATCCATGGACCAAGCTCAGATCGATGCACTGCGACAACTGTACGGCCTGGACCAGCCCATGCACATCCAGTATCTCAAATGGATCGGTAGGATATTGAGAGGGGATATGGGCGTGTCGCTGGATTGGCAGCGTCCCATCACCCAGTTGATCGGGGAACGCCTATTGCTGACGGTTGCGCTGGGAGCCTTCACCTTTGGCTTCACCTGGGTGGTGGCCATCCCCATCGGGATTCTGTCCGCCACCCGCCAATATTCATTCCTGGACTATTTTTTCACCGTCTTCAATTATTTCGGCGTGGCCACCCCCACCTTTATGACCGCCCTGGTTCTGATGTGGCTGGCCTTTTCTTACTTTGGGATCAGCGTCACCGGCCTCTTTTCACCCGAATACGTGGACGCCCCCTGGACCTGGGGCCGGGTGCTGGATCTGCTCAAACATCTCTGGCTGCCGGCCGTCATTCTGGGTCTGGACGGTACGGCCCGCCTGGCGCGGGTGATGCGCGCCAATTTGCTGGACGAGCTCAAGAAACCCTACATGGAAATGGCCCGGGCCAAGGGCCTGTCCGAGTTCAGGCTGGTGCTCAAGTACCCGGTGCGCCTGGCCCTCAATCCCCTGGTCAGCACCATCGGCTGGTACCTGCCCCTCCTCTTCTCCGGCAGCGTGATTGTGGCCACGGTCATGAACTTGCCCACCATCGGCCCTATGCTGCTCAGAGCGTTGACCAGCCAGGATATGTTCCTGGCCGGGAGTATCATTCTCGTTTACTGTTGCCTGGCCATCATCGGCACCTTGCTATCGGACATTTTGCTGGTGTGGCTGGATCCACGCATTCGCATGGAGGCGTCCTAGTATATGACCGTCAGTCCCGACTCACCAGTGATGGCTCCTACGCCGGATGACAAGCGACCATTGCCAACCAATGGCGAAGTAGCGGTCAGCCTGGCTGGCCTGGTCGAGGATGCAGAAGCCATCTACGTGGCCCCCAACTGGAAACTGGTGTGGTGGCGCTTCAAGCGGCACCGCCTGGCGCTTATCAGTGGCGTGGTGCTCATTGCGGTTACCATCGTGGCCCTATTCCCTGAGTTCTTCAGCACCCAAGATCCTAATCAAACCAGTGCTACCAAGTCCTTTATTCCGGTCCAGGCGGTTCATTTCTTTGACGAAGGTCGCCTGCGCCCCTATGTGTACGGCGTGCAGGGTCAGCGCAATCCCGCATCGCTGCGCATGGAGTGGCAAATTGACGAAGCCACCCGGATCCCGGTTCGTTTCTTCGCCAAAGGATACGAGTACGAACTGCTGGGCTTTATCCCCACCAACATCCACTTCTTGGGCGTTGCTTCCCCGGAAGCGGAGGAGGCTATTCATTTACTAGGCACCGATCGGCTGGGGCGGGATCAATGGTCACGCCTGATGCACGGCTCCCAAGTTTCGCTCTCTATCGGGCTGGTCGCCGTATTTATGAGCATCTTCTTTGGTATCTTGCTGGGCGGCATCTCCGGCTACTTTGGCGGGCTGGCCGACCTGGTTATCCAGCGCCTGATCGAGATATTGCAGTCGTTGCCGCCCATCCCGATTTGGATGGCCCTGACGGCCGCCATGCCCCGCGACTGGTCAGTCCAGCAAGTCTATTTTGCCATCACCGTTATTCTCTCCCTCATCGGCTGGACCACGCTCGGACGAGAAGTACGCGGGCGCTTCCTGGCCTTGCGCGAGGAGGATTTTGTGGTGGCTGCTCAACTGGCCGGCTGCAGCCAGATGCGGGTTATCTTCCGCCACATGGTGCCCACCTTTACCAGCCATATCATCGCTACCAGCACCCTGGCCATCCCGGTCATGATCATCAACGAAACCTTCCTTAGCTTCCTGGGCTTGGGCTTGCGCCCGCCGGCCATCAGTTGGGGCGTGTTGCTCCAAGAGGCTCAGAATCTGCAATCGATCGTCCTGGCGCCATGGTTGCTGCTGCCAGGTCTGGCAGTCATCATCACCGTGCTGGCCTTGAACATCTTGGGCGATGGCCTGCGGGATGCCGCAGATCCCTACGCTTGATGAGGAATGACGAACGAATGACGACGCAAGACGGATGACGAAGGACGAAGGTCATCCTTCGCGGCTCGTCATTGCTCATTCGTCATTCGTCTTTCGTCTGTCAAAGGATTGGCAATGAGCTCTCAACACCCCATACTATCCGTGCAAAACCTAAAGACTTACTTTGCCCTGGACGAAGGCACCGTAAAAGCTGTCGACGGCATCAGTTTCGACGTGTATGCGG
>CP070811.1:5015099-5021431 GCA_020343875.1 Anaerolineales bacterium
AAACCTTGAGGTGGGCGGCCAGCCGGTCGCGCTGGACGTCTCGCAGCAGAACGGGGCGGTATACGTGGCCGACGCGACCAGCGGGGATATCAGCGTTTTCGACGGCCCGCGCCTGGAGCGGGTGGCCCGCATGAGCAGCCAGCCGGGGCTGGCCGCGCTGCGCTTCGCGCCGGACGGGCGCTGGGGCTTCACCGCCAACCCGGAGGCGGGCCAGGTGGCCATCTTTGACGCCACCCGCAACCTGTTGGTGTACCAGCTGCCGGTGGACGGCCGGCCCGACCAGATCACCTTCAGCCCCACGGCGGCCTACATCCGGGCACAGAGCCTGCCGGCGGTGGTGCTCATCCCGCTGGCTGACCTGGCCGAACAGGGGACCATCTCGGTGCTGACGGTGCCGGTGGGCCAGGCGGCCCCCAGCGGGTACGTGGCGGGATCCACGGCCAGCGCCATCTCCACCACGCCCGAAGAGGGGGGTATGGTCATCGCCAACCCGGCCGACGACCAGGTGTATTACTACCTGGAAGGCTCGCAGGCGCCAGTGGGCGGCTTCCAGGGACACACCCTGCGCCCTCAGGCGGTCAGCGTCATCGACCGCAGCCTGCGCCAGGAGGCGCCTGGGGTATACGTGGGCAGCGTGCGCATGCCGACCAGCGGCACCTACCAGGTGGCCTTCCTACTCGACTCGCCGCGGGTGGTGTACTGCTTCGAGATGACGGTCAAGCCCAACCCCAGCCTGGCCGAAGAGCAAGTGGCCGGCCCGCCCGAGATGGAGTTCCTGACCGAAAGCCGCCAGCTCAGGGTGGGCGAGCGGCTGGTGCTCCAGTTCAAGCTGACCGACCCGGAGGGCGACCAGCCGCTGGCCGACCTGACGGACGTGCTGGCGCTGGCCAACCAGACGGCCGGCAACTGGAACCAACGCTACATAGCCAGCGGGCGGGGCGACGGCCAGTATGAGATCGAGATCCAGGTGCCCCATCCGGGCCTGTACACGCTGTACTTCGCCATCCCCTCGCGGGGGGCCAACTTCAACACGCTGCCCAGCCTGACCTTGAAGGCCACGGCGGATTAGGCCGGGCCAGGGGATGGGGGGTGCCAACGCGGCAGGTGCATGTCATTGCGACGACCGGAGGGAGGAAGCGTAAGTGCCCCGAAGGGGTGCAATCTCCGGGCAGCATAGGAGGGGATTGCTTGGTCGTTCCTCCTCGCAATGACAGACTTGTTTCTGCCTTTACGCATACCGCTATCCGACGGTATGGCCTTCTCGAAATGACAAGGGAGATAGCCTGGGGTGACCGCCCCAGTTGAATAGGTTTGAAAATATGAGGACCATGAAACACATTATCCGTAGCCATTTATACCTGACCCTGATGGGGCTGGGGCTGGCCCTGGCCGCCTGTGCGGGTGGCCCGCCGGCGCCAGCGCCCGAGTTTGCCACCCCGCTGAGCAACCAGGTCGAAGCCCACGCGGACGAAACGGGCGATGACCATGGCCACCTGGAGGCTTCGCAGCTGACGGGCGAGCTACAGGTGGTGGTGGTGCCCACCGAGCTGGTGGTCGGCCCGGAGCGTTTTGCGGTGGGCCTGTTCGACGCCGAGGGGAACATGATCCACGACGCCAGCGTGCACTTTCACTACTACGACCTGAGCGATCCGCAGCAAGCCGTCCTGGAGTCGGAGGCGGACGCCTACCGGCTGCAGGAGCCGGAAGGCCCGACCACCATTTACGCCCACCAGCGGTCCTTCGAGCGGGCCGGGGATTGGGGGGTGGAGGTGGAGGTACGCCGGCCGGATGGGGACGCCGCCCACAGCCGGATCGGCTTTCGGGTGGCGGCCGACTCGGACAGCTACACGCCGGGCGAGCGGGCCCCGGCCCTGCGCACCCCCACCCTGGCCGACGTGAACCAGGATTGGACCCGGATCACCTCGGCCGCCGAGCCCAACCTGGCCTTTTACGAGCTGAGCCTGCACCAGGCCCTCAGCAACGGCAAGCCGACCCTGCTGCTGTTCGCCACGCCGGCCTTCTGCCAGACGCGATTCTGCGGCCCGGCCTACGAGACGGCCAACAGCCTGTACCAGAAGTATGGGGAGCGCATGAACTTCATCCACGTGGAGGTGTTTGGCGGCCTGCCGGATCCGGCCGCCAACGGCTTTAAGCTGGCGGCGACGGTGGAGGCCTTCGGCCTGCAAAGCGATCCCTGGGCGTACCTGATCGATGCCGAAGGGACGGTGGTGTACCGGGTGGAGGGCCTGTTTGGGGCCGAGGAGCTGGAGCGCCAGGCGCAGGCCCGGCTGGGCCTTTAGAAGTGATGGGATTATGGGATCAGGGCCTTGGGCGGCACCGATCGAACCGCCGGGCTGAAACATAGAAAGGGGGGCCACAGGATGAGAGACCATGCCAAGATGAGGCCGTACAGGCCAGCCACCAGAAATCGCCTAGCCAGGCCAGGCAGGGCGTACCCCACAGGCCGCTGGGGCCTGGCGTGCTCGCTGCTGCTGGTGCTGATACCGGCCATGGCGGTACTGATGTTCCTGCTGCTGACCACGCTGGTGTCCGGCTACCTGGGTCTCAGAGAGGCACGCCGGGTGAGCCAGATTGCCATGCGCACACCCTGGCCGACCTTCACGCCGGATGTGATGACCTCCTCCCCGGCGGTGGCGCAGGCTGAGGCCGACGCACAGGCCGGGCCGCCAGACACGGCGCCGGCGCTGGTGGTGCCCACCGCCACCTCCCAGGCGCCGGCCCAGGTACCCGTTCTGGCCCCAGCTGTGGCCACCCCCATGCCGCCGACCTTCACACCGGCGGCGGTCGTCCCCCCCGGCAGCGACCAGCCGGCGGCCCTGGCTGCCAGCCTGCCGGCCACGCCGACCCCGGCGGCGGCCAACCCGCCGCCACCCCCGCCACCCCCGCCAGCGGCGGACAGCGGCCCGGCGGTCGAGGCCGGTTGGACCTTCGCCGGCACCCGGGTCGAGACCCAGCCAGCGCGCAAACTCATGCTGGTGTTTGGCGAGCTGGTCAACAACACCGGGGCCAACCAGAAGGTGTCGCAAGTGAAGGCCAGCTTCTTTGACGGGCAAGGGAATTTGCTCATGGCCGACAAGGGCGCCACAGGCCTGTGGCCGACGCGCGTGATCGCGGCCGGGGAGCGGGTGCCTTTTGCGCTGACCATTCGGGGCGTGGTGGAGGCAGCCAGCTTCGAGTTGGCGGTGGATGCCCAAACCGTCGACAACAGCCCCCGCCAGGACTTCGAGTTCTTGGGCATCAACGAGCGCTCGGCGGGCAGCCAGTTCTGCCTGACGGGCGGGCTACACAACCCGCAGGCCGAGACGGCCAGGTCCGTGGTCGTGGCGGCCATCTTGTATGATGCGCAAGGCAACCTGCTGCGCTTTGGCACGGATGTGGTGGCCGTGGTGGAAGCTGGTCAGAGTGCCAACTTTGCGGTGTGCCTGAATTCGTTGCCCGAAAACCCGACCCGCTACGAAGTGCGTGCCTGGGACAGTTAAGATGCAGCGGCCAGGGAGAGATGTGCGGTGAACATGAATGCTGGCCCGGCGAACCGGGAAGACGGTGTTTCATCCGGGTGGTGGGTGATAGCGGTGGTCCTCATGGGCCTGGCCAGCTCATTGGGCTGCTCCCTGGCCCCGCTGGTCAGGACAGAGCCGCTGGTGCTGGCCGCCGACTCGCCCGCGGCCGCGGTGGTCACCAGTCTGCCCCACCCGTCGACCACCCCCATCGCCTATCAGTTCCTGACACCCGTCCCGACCTTGACGCCTTCGGCCACCCCCCCGCCGACGGATACGCCCACGCCCACCAGCAGCCCCACACACACCAGCACGCCCACTGGCACGCCCAGCCCGACGGCTACGGCCACACCCACGCCCACCCAGACCCCGTTGCCGACCCGCACCTTCACCCCAGCCCCCGCCACGCCGACGCCCACGCCCACCTGGACGCCTACGCCCAGCTATGCCTACCGGGCGGCGGAATTGTACACCAGCCACACCTCGAACCAATTCCTGAGCGGCTACGTGGCCATTGTGAACCATCAGGAGATACCTATAGGCGGGGTGAAGGCGGTGGGCAGCTTTGAGCCGGGCGGCGCCCATTTCGAGAGCCGCCTCTCCAATTGGTTCTTCGAAGGCTATTCGGCGCCCGGCCCGGTGCTCAAAACCAGCAGCGTCAAGTTTGAGCCGCCGGGCGGCATCCAGCTGGGCACCTGGTTGATTCACCTGGAAGATGAGGGGGGCATGCGCCTCTCGGAGGACGTAGCCGTCAGCACCAATCCCAACCAGCCCGAGTGGTTCTTTATCAAATTCAAGCAGCCCGGTCCCTCGTCACCCATCGGCGGCGGCGCTGCGTCACCCAACCCGGCCGGGGGAGCCGTCCCGGTCTTGCGAACCACCCACGTCCCGGTTCCGGTGGCCACCCCGACGGCATCTACGACTGGCTGATCCAGGTGCGTTAACCATGCACGACCCCTTAGCCCATGCCTCGGGATCCACGCGACCGATTCGTTGCAACGGCACATGGATAGGACCGCCCGCCCTTGTTGGCCGGCAGCCTGGCCATCCATACTGTTGTGTACCTTTCTTCGCACACAGAAATACCGCGCAGCAAGGGCAAGAGCGTAGACAAATGCAGGAGCACCTGGGCCAGCGCGGACCCTCTCACCAGATCAAGCTTGACTTTCGGCGGCACCTGCCGGGCCTGCCAAGTCCGGGCACGTGGTGGGCCAGGCTGATTGGGTGCGTCGCGCTCCTGGTAAGGGGCAGCGGCGTCAGGTCCAGACGGGGATCTGGTGATCCTCTGGGTGCAAACCTTACTTTGGGCTTAGCCCGGAAAGGTGTGCTGGGACCAATGTACCAGGGACTGGGGCCGCTGATCTGCTCTCGGGGCAAATCCAGGAGCAGCCCAACTGCGTATCGTACTATATCCTGTCAGGTTCTTCGAGGTGCTCCGAATGTCTGCTAGCGCCAAAGCGGCCCAATACCCAGGTTTATCGCCCGCCCGTTTGGGTTCCAGGCTGGCCCGAGTTGACTGGCGCAGCATAGCCGCCTTCGCGCTTCCGTTCGGCCTGTACCTGACGACCGCAGCACCCACCATCTACAACCTGGACAGCGCCGAACTCACCACCGCCGCGGCCACGGGTGGGTTGGTTCGAGCCACCGGCTATCCCCTGTACCTGTTGCTGGGCTACGTGTGGTCGCACCTGCCGGTGGGCGACGTCGGCTATCGCATGAACCTCTTCTCCGCCTTCAACGGTGCCCTGACCATTATGCTGGCCGAGCGCATTCTGCGCCGCTGGCAGGTAGGCCGGTGGGCCGCCTGGGGCGCGCTGGGCCTGCTGGCCAGTGCGCCCTACTTCTGGGCCATGTCATTGATTGCCGAAGTGTATACGCTGCACACGGCCTTGATGGCCGGCTTGATCCTGCTTCTGCTGCGTTGGGGGGACGATCCAAGGCCATCCCGGCTGGCCCAGGTGGGGTTTTTGATGGGCATCAGCCTGGGGCATCATGCCGCCACGCTGCTGCTGGTGCCTGGATGTGTGTGGTACGCTCTGACCACAGCGCCCGGCCAGGCCCTGGCCCGACGATCAGTGCTTGTCACATTGGCAGCCTGGCTGATCGGATTAAGCGTGTATCTATATTTGCCGCTGCGCTATGGCGCTATGCCTGCCTTTAACTATGTCGGCCACTACGATGCGACTGGGGCTTTTTTCCCGACCGATCTGCGGACAGCGGACGGCCTGTGGTCGCTTGTTTCGGGGCGAGCCTTCGCCGGCCAGATGTTGGCCTACCGGGGACCTGAGCTGTGGGGTCAGGTGGCAGACTTCGGCGCTCAGCTGTGGCAGGCCTTCTTTGGCCTGGGAATCGGCCCGGGGCTGCTGGGGGCTATCTTTCTATTCAAACGTGACTGGCGGCTGGGCGGCATGTTGGCCTGCATGTTTGCGGCCAGTGCGGGCTTTTACATTGACTACCGGGTCATGGACAAGAACACCATGTTTCTGCCTGCCTACCTGGTGTGGGCATTATGGCTTGGCCTGGGGTATGAGTGGCTATTGGGCTGGGTGCGCCGCGTGAGTCACATGCTAACTCGCACATGGGGCATCAGGGTCATGCGTGGCCTCATGGCGGGGGCGGTGTTGGTTGCGGTGGCCTGGAACTGGCGACTGGTCGACCTGTCCGACGATTGGAGCGCACGCAGGCGGGCAGAGACCATCCTTGCCCTGGCAGAGCCGCAGGCGCTCATCTTCGGCTGGTGGGACACGGTGCCCATCATCCAGTATTTGCAGCTGGTGGAAGGTCAGCGCCCGGACGTGCAGGCCATCAACAGGT
>CP070811.1:5021531-5051035 GCA_020343875.1 Anaerolineales bacterium
TTTGACGAGCAGGCGGATTACTTTCTGTTGGATGTATCACATCCTGCCTTTGTGAATCGGGATGGCGCTCAGGAAAGTCTTTTGTCCGATATTGCGCAGGATCCCACGGTTGGCCTGATTGCCTCCCGAGATGGTTATTTGCTGCTTCAACAGGGAGCACCCCGGCATCCAACCGTGCCGGAGTTCTTCACCTTTGCCTACGCCGATCCCCCGCAACGTGCCACCCCCGTGAATGCTACCTTTGGGGAAGAATTACAGTTAGTCGCCTTTGAGACGCAGCGCGACTATGCAGATCGGGAGGCCGAGCCACTGATCACCCTGTACTGGCAGGTATTGACTCCGCCTGCCGAGGATTACTTCATCGCAGTTTTCCTGCTGGACGAAAGCGGCAAGCCGGTGGGAGTCACTCGTTTCCAGCAGCCGCTGACGGTGTGGTGGCCGACCAGCCGCTGGGAGACTGGGCGTACCGTTCGCTTACTGGCCAATACCTTCTCGTGGTGGACAGGCGACCGACGCCATTTCGGATACGGGGTGTCTGTGGTGCGCGGCAAGGAGCCGGGTTCGGCCAGCCTGGCCGAGCCGTGGGACGTGACAGCCCGCCTGCCGGTGACGCGGCATGACGGTGGTCCGGCTTCTCTCGATGATGGAACCTTATTGCCACTGGTCAAGTTCAAGAGAATAGCCGGCATTCCATACCAGGTTAAGGCTAGAGCTCCGCGTGAGCTTGAGGACGGGCCATGATCGCCAGTTTGCTCAGAGCGGCCAGTCAGCCAGGCAGCCCATCGGCAAGCCGTAGACCTGCAGTTCGCAATTGGCGAACGATGGTTAACGCTATATCTGCCTATTCGCCGCTCTCCTGGGACGGGTGGGTGGCGGTGGCCCTATTCATAGCTGGCTTGCTCGCTTACGTTTCCACATTGGCCCCTACTGTCCTGGATGGTGACGCGGCTCTATTCCAGTACACGCCCTCTGTTCTGGGAATTACTTATCCCACCGGCTATCCAACCTATATCCTGTTGGGCCGCTTGTGTGCGATGTTTGTGCCGATTGGCCCCGTCGCCTATCGGATGAATCTTTTTTCAGCTGTGTGCGGGGCGCTGGCCCTGGCCTTCCTCTACGCCGCTCTGCGCCGGTTGCTCGAGAGCCGCCTGGCAGCCCTGCTGGCTGTGCTTACCTTTGGCACTCTGCCCACCTATTGGCGGTGGGCGACCGAGGCCAAGATTTACACCCTGCATATCTTGCTGCTGAGTGGGATCCTGTTCGCGCTAAGTGAATGCGTTGAATCAGGACATCAGGGACACAAGAGCCTCAGGCATCCAGGCATCAAGCAGTCAGCGGATCAGGGGTTTGGGGGTTGGCAGCCGCGGCAATACCCCCTGGTGGCTGCTCTTCTTTTTGGACTGGCGCTGGGGAATCACAGCACGACTGTGCTGCTGGCGCCGGGTCTCTTCCTCCTCTTCTGGCTGAACTGCCGTTCTTCACACCCTACCCCGGGCACGCCCCTTCCCGTAGGGAGGGCGTCACGCTCGGCGCCGGGCGCATCTCCGTTTACACCATACGTTGTGCGTTTTGCCTGCTACCTGTTACCTGTGGTGGTCTTGCCCACGCTTCTTTATCTATATGTTCCCCTGCGTGCCGGGTGGCTGTTGGGTCGGGAGGGGACACTGGCTGGCCTGACGGTTCCGGTGGCTGTGGCGCGGGGGTTAGTGACCGATTACTATCACCCTGGATGGGAGGGCTTGATCCGCTACTTCACAGCATCTGATTTTACTGGCGGCGTAGTGACCAATTGGGGTATGCTGCCAAGTCAGCTGGTTGCCGTTTACTTGCCGCTGGTGCGAGACGATTTCACCATTTTGGGGGCAGCACTGGGGTTGGTGGGGGCGGTCTATTTTGCTGCCTGGCGGCCGCGCCGTTTCTGGCCCCTATTCTTGATATATGTGATACTCATCCCTTTCGTGTTGACCTACGGCCAGGGGGAGCAATCGGCCTTTTTACTGCCTTCGAGTCTGATGCTGGCCATCTTTGCTGGAGCGGCCGTTGCCGGCGGCCTGCGGCTGCTATCGTGGATCAGGCATTGGGGATCAAGGATCAGAGATGTGCCTGACGCCTCTCCCCCTTTTTCTCCCTACTCCTTGCTCTCGGCCGTCCTGGCTCTGGGGCTGGTAGCAGGCCTGGCCTGGCTGCCCGCACGGCAGGCGCAGTACAACATAGACTGGTTGACTGACAAGTGGGACGATGCAACCTATCAATACTGGGTTGATGTGTTGGCGCATCCGATGGAACGAGACGCAGGGGTGCTGGCCCACTGGGGCGACCTGACTTCCTTCTGGTACCTGCAACATGTGGAAGGGCTGCGCCCTGATCTTTATGGCCTCTATCCTCCTACCGAGGAGATGGTCACGCAGTGGTTGGCGTCCGAACGCGACCTGTACATTGCCGGCCCGTTGCAGGGCTGGGCGGTCGGCGTTGAGACGCGCTACCAGCTGCTGCCCTGGGGCCGATTGGTGCGCCTGGCTCCGCACGATGTTGACCCCGTGACGTTGCTGCCCGATTTGCCCTCGGCTGGCGATGCCATTTTTGGTGGTCGGCTGCGATTGCTGAAGAAGGGCTTCGAGGCTGAAGTGCCTTCAGGGGGGATCATGCCGGTAACTTTGGCCTGGCAAGCCATGGGCGACCTGTCTCCAGATGACCATCTATCGCTGCGTTTGGTAGCTGAGGACGGGACTCGAGTCGCCCAGGATGATCAGGCATTGGTCAGCGGCTGGCTGCCGGCCAACTCGTTGTCGGCAGGTCAAGCGCTGCTCAGCTTCCACCGATTCAAGCTGCCAACCGGCACCCTACCCGGTGAGTATCAGCTGCAACTGGCCCTGGGCGGATGGCCGCTGGCCGACGGTAGCCCTGCTTTGGATCTGGGCCGGGTGATAGTCACTCCGGCCGACTCCTCTCAACCCCTCGACCCATGGGGTGAGTATAAGCCGCTGCGCGGTGTGGACTTCGGCGGCCAGATTCGGCTGGTGGGCTACGATTACAGCGTGACCCGCGCAGGGCAGGGTAAAGGCTTCGCCCTCCGCTTATTGTGGCAGTCGCTTCGCCGCCCTGCAGCAGACTACACCCTGCTGATAGAGTTGGTGGATGCTGACGGCAAAGTATGGCGTGATTGGCGCCACGCCCCGGTCGATGGTCGGGCACTCACCAGTACTTGGGCCGCCCGCCAGCTGGTACGTGACCAGGTAGCTTTGGTGCTCCCCGCTGATGCACCGCCGGGCGAGGACACTTTGCGTGTGCGCCTCTCTTGGCAGGCAGCTGGCGACACCCGCCTGCCTGCCCGCCGTTGGTTCCTACCGGCGGGCCATAGTGTCACTCTGCCGGGCGTGCGTGTGGTGGAGAAGGAAGATCGCCTCTTCGAAACGCCAGCCATGCAGCATATGGCCAGTGCCAATTTTGAGGACAAGATTCAGCTGCTTGGTTATGACTTGCCGACGGCGCGTTTATCCCCCGGTGAGTCGCTGCCTGTTACCCTGGTCTGGCAAAGTCTTACCTCGGACATGCGAGACTCGTATACCGTCTTCGTGCATCTGGTCGGCCCCGACGGCGAGATCCACGGTCAGTGGGACAAAGTGCCTGGCGAGCGAAGCAAGCAGCCAACTACCAGTTGGGTGAGGGGGGAGATGATCGTGGATCCCATCTCGGTACCCCTGTCGATGAGCGCCCCGCCGGGTACCTATCGCGTGATGGTGGGCTTCTACTTGGCCCCCGATGGACTGCGCTTGCTGCTGCACGATCCCTCAGGCACGAAAGATGACGTTCTTGAGCTGACACACATCCAAGTCAGTCAGTGAGGCGTTCCACTTGCCAAGCCAGGATATCGTCGTTATAATCCGTTTGCCTGGTTGCCCTAGGGTGGGAGAGAGCGTCCTCTCTCCTCTTTCTTTGTGAGGGCAGCCATCCCACTTCGCGCATTTGGTGGATTGCACATGATACCTGTCGCTGAGCCTTTGTTGGGTGATAGAGAACTGGACTATGTGACCGATTGCGTCCGCAGCGGTTGGGTGTCGTCACTGGGCGAGTACGTGAAGCGCTTTGAGCGCGAGTTTGCTGCCTATTGTGGCGTTCGCTACGGGGTAGCCACCCACAATGGGACGGTTGCCTTGCACCTGGCGCTGGTGGCGCTGGGGATTGGGCCGGGCGATGAGGTGATTTTACCCACGCTCACCTTCGTGGCGACAGCCAATGCGGTGGCCTATACCGGCGCCACACCGGTCTTTGTAGACTCCGAACCTCGCACATGGAACATCGACCCAGCCGCAGTAGCAGCTGCCATTACGTCGCGAACGCGAGCCATTATCGCTGTGCATCTCTATGGGCACCCGGCTGATATGGATCCTCTACGGGACCTGGCCCAGCAACACGGTTTGGTGCTTGTCGAGGATGCGGCCGAGGCCCACGGTGCTCGCTACAAGGGCCGGCGGACTGGTTCCCTGAGCGACATAGCCATTTTCAGTTTCTTTGGCAACAAGATTGTCACCACGGGTGAAGGGGGCATGGTCCTCACTGACGACGCGGCGCTGGCCGAGCGTTGCTTCTTTTTGGAGAACCAGGCCCGGCACAAGGAAAATCCCTACTGGCATCCCGAAATCGGTTATAACTATCGTATGACCAACATCCAGGCCGCGCTGGGAGTGGCTCAGTTGGAGCGTATCGATGAGTTCATCGCCATTCGCTTGCGAAATGCTGCCCACTATAAGCGGCGACTGTCGAGAGTCCCGGGGCTCAGTCTGCCCCCTTGCGCCGAGTGGGCGGAGAATGTCTACTGGATGGTTACTGTGCTGGTAGAAGATGAGTATGGTATGGACAGGGATACCCTGATGACTCGCTTGCGGCAGCGGGACATCGAAACGCGGCCGGTCTTTTACCCAGTCCATACGCTACCCATGTATGCTTCTCAAAAGGGAACCCGGGAATACCACCCACGTTTGCCTGTCGCTGAGGATTTGAGTCGCAAGGGCATCAACCTGCCTTCCGGTGCGGCTCTTACGTCTGAACAGGTGGATATCGTCTGCGATGCATTGACGGAATTCTCTCAAAAAGGGGAATAGGATGCGCATCGTGATTCTCACCTACGAAAGCCTGTACGCCAATTATATGACCCACCAGCTTATCCAGGCCCGGCCCGGCCAGGTGGTGGGCATTGTCCGTTCCGACTGTCTTGTCTATGGCAAGTCGCTAGTAGGTGGATTGTGGTACCTGCTGCGCCGGACTGGGCTGCGCTTTGTGGGGCGCAAGGCGTTGGAGCTTTTCCAGTCGCGGGCGATGGCTATCCTCTTCCGGCTCATTGGCCGGCCACGTAAGATACCTTCGCTGCGGGAGATCAAGGCCAACTATGGAGTTCCTGTGGTGGGTGCTGAAGATGTGAACGACCCCAAGACCATGGCCATCATCCAGGATTGGCGACCTGATTTACTGATCTCTGTCTATCTCAATCAGCTCATCAAGCGCGACCTGATTCATCTGCCGCTGCTGGGGTGCCTGAATATCCACCCGGCCCTGCTCCCCCGCAATCGGGGCCTCTTTCCCTATTTCTGGGCCATCGCCAATGGTGATCAGGAGACGGGCGTCACCTTGCACTGGGTGGACGACAAGTTCGATACCGGTGAGATTTTGCTCCAGGAGACCATCCCCATTCAGCCTGATGATACCATTACCTCGTTAGCCTATCAGAGTGCGCGGGTGGGTGGCCAGATGTTGATCCGGGGAGTCGATCTGATTGAGGCGGGCGATCCGCCTCGTATCAGGCAGGATAACCAGCAGGCCACGTACCATTCTTGGCCCCGCCCTGCCGATCAGCGCCGTTTCCGCCAGCGTGGCGGTGACTACGGTACTGTCTTTGAATTGATGCGGTATATGTGATATTGCACGTTTGGGGTTGTACGTTGAGAGCCTATGGTTCAGCATAATAACAATCACCCGCCGCCAGCGGCCAAGACCTCTATCATCCTGCCAACCTATAAGGAACGGGATAACATCCTCGAATTGGTTCAGGCCATTCATCGTTACCTGGAACCGCAGGGGTTTAACTATGAAGTAGTCATCGTGGATGACGATAGCCCTGATGGCACAGCTGATGTGGTGCGGGCTGCCTTCGGGGATGACTCGCGAGTGAAGTTGTACGTCCGTACCCACGAACGCGGGCTGGCCACTGCGCTGCGCTATGGCGCTGAGCACAGCGACGGCGAAGTGCTCCTGTTTATGGACACTGATTTCAACCACGATCCGGCTATGATCCCCCAACTCGTCAAGTTTTTGGAGTATTACGACGTGGTGATTGGATCGCGTTTTGTGATGCGAGGGGGGATGGAGGATTCGACGCGGTATGCCTTCAGTTTCATCTATAATCTGGGCCTGCGCTTTCTGTTCCATACCGGGGTATGGGACAATCTGAGTGGCTTTTTCGCCATATATCGTAGCCGACTGCTGGAGCTAAACCTGGACCAGATTTTTTATGGGTATGGTGACTATTTCATTCGATTGCTGATGGTCGGCTGGCGGCGGGGCTGGCGTATGTTGGAAATCCCCGTTTTCTACCGGCTACGTACGCATGGTCATAGTAAAACACAATTCCTCAACATCTTCAGCCAGTACAGCCTGGCTATCCTGAAACTACGGCTTAAGTTATGGATGGGGCGCATGCGGTAGCAACCTGTCGGGAGGGAGAAAATGACGGAAAGCCCGGTACCTGAACCGCTGTCGGAAGAACAGCAGGACCCAGCCTCCCCGGGCCTGCACGAAAACCCTCCCTGGCCTGCGGGCCAGGAAGTCGAGATAGGCAGTCACCCATCTCAGGAATCCAGCCACGTAGATGCCTCCCATCCTGTACCTCCAGCTTCCATCTTTCCTCTGCTTCTAGTGCTTTTCCTGGCCTTTCGGCTGCTGACCCTGTTCTTGCTGAGGCCGGGTGGCTTCATTCGAGATTGGTCTGACTTTGACACTTACCTGGGCATCGCTGCCATCTCTGATTACGGTCTTTACCCTTTCCTACACTATTGGCTTGAGTGGCCTCCCCTGGTGCCCTGGTTGGCAGTGGGCGCTTATAAGTTGACCCTCCTCCTCCCTCCTTGGACTGATAATCGCCTGTGGTTCACCCTCATCCTGGGCAGCGTTTTTGTTCTTTTCGAGAGCGGTAATTTGATCCTGTTGTATCGCATCGCACGTCTCTTGTATGCGAAGCAGCCTGTGGTGAACAGCCCGGCGGTCAATATCTCAGGACAGGCCCAAGAAGGCAAGCAGCTAGAGGCGGGAGATGTGCCATTCGCGTTACGACCTGTTGTGCTGTATGCGCTCCTCTTTGTGCCGATTTATGCGATGTTGGGTTTCTTTGACGCAATCGCCCTCTTTTTCTTGCTGCTGGCGCTGGACTGCGTTGTGCGGGGGCGCTTGCTCAGCTCAGCTGCCTCAGTTGGGGTGGGCTTCTTGGTCAAACTGACGCCCATCATCTTTTTGCCGGTTGCCCTGCGTCACTTGTGGGATGAAGCCGACGACCGGGGCGCGGGGCTACGCGACAGCGCGCTCTACTTGGTGACAACTGCCCTGACTATCCTGGTGCTGCTGCTGCCCTTCCTGCTGACACAGCCAATCTGGCTGTGGACGATGGCTCGCGCTGTTGTGGGACGCTCCTCGTGGGAGACAGTGTGGGCCGTGCTGGAAGGCTACTTTGGCTACGGTGTGGTAGGTGGCGATCGGTTGAACCCAGCTGAGACGGCCTTTGCCGTCCATGCCAGCAGCCTGCCCTGGTGGCTCATCACCTTGGGGTTTGGCCTTCTTTATCTATTGCTGTGGACCTATCCTGTCACCGATGGCTCCCCGCAGGGACCTCACTCCCGAAAAGGACCCAACAGAGCGAGCCCTGGTCATGCAGTGGCCCTGACCGGCCTCACCGTAACGCTTTTCTTACTTTATTCAAAAGGCTACAGCCCGCAGTTTCTGGTTTACTTGCTGCCGTTTGTCATCCTGCTCTTCCCCGACGCGCGAGGCGTGACCTATAGCCTGTTGCTTACCCTTCTCAACGTATTGGAGCAGCCTGTCTTCTTCGTCCTTCTTCCCCAGGCCACCTGGTTATTGGAGGGTGTAATCCTGGCACGTTGGTTGGTGCTGGGAGCGCTATTGGTGGAATTTAGCTCAGTTCTGTGGCGACCCTCATTGCGATGGTTGACCTTCATTAGGCGTTATGCCCCGGTAGGATTGTCAGTGTTGGTGGGGTTGGGCTTGCTAGTCGCCACCCCGGCCTTGGGGCGTGCTTATGCTGAACGTCGGTTGGCCGAGGACCAGGCTGCCCCGCTTGTAGGCTACCTGGCCACCCAGCAAGCCCGGGCCGAAACCGGGGTGCTCCTGGTGGCCGACCAGGATCTCCTGCGTCGGGTGATGGCTTACCTGGGTGCTCATTACGATGTGCGCCTGGCAGGCGGCGATCATCTCTACGCCGCTGCCCCCACGGTGGCTGACCTGGTTGCCGATGCGGACAAGGTGTGGGTCGTCCTCGGCCAAGGTGAGCACGTCGGCCGGGTAGAGGGCGCCCTCAATGCGCAAGGTCGCTGGTTGGCGACTTATGACTTTGGGCAGGAGCTTGAACTGCGGCTTTTTGCTCCGCACACAGGAGGCCTGTCTGGCCAGGCAAAGGTGGTTGCCCCTCTGCCGCCGGTGGCTCGCCTGGCTGGCGGCGCCAACTTGATTGGCTATGCAGTCGAGCGGCCGATTCGGGGTCAAGTGCGCGTCACCCTATACTGGTGGGCGGCGGGGATCCCTGGGCAGAGCTACACAGCCTTCTCCCAGGTGCTCGATGATACTGGGGGCTTTGTGGCTGGCCATGATGGCCCTCCGGCCGATGGTGCTGCGCCTACTCAAACGTGGGTGGCAGGCCGCGTCTACGCCGATACACATCTTATCCAACTTCCAGAGGATTTGCCGTCGGCCACTTATCGCGTGGTGGCTGGCATGTACAACGTCAATTTCAATCGCTTGCTTGCCGCCGGCCCCGATTCCGTGATTTTCCCGGATGGGGCAGTCCCGCTGGGCGAACTCCACCTGCCATAACCGGCCCAGGCAAAGCTGAGGCCGTAATCAAGTTGTAATCGTCAGGCTCCGCGGATTGTGTTATACTGAAGAGTGTGAGGGGGCGTTCAGTACCGGCTCGCTGGTTCACATCAAGCCCGTGGGCCGGGTTTCCAACCCGTCATTTGAGGCGGCAGGCTGCACGCCTACCCTGCATATCGGGATCCTTGTTCGCTCTGTTTGATGGCCACAGCTCAGTAGCGAACATCAGGTTGAAGCGGTTGCACCGCAACCCGCTCTTTAACATAGCCTATGGCCTTTGTGAAGCTAAACCATGTCAGTGCAGTGTCCTTGCCGGGATCTTTGTACCTTTGTGCCTGCATTTGCGGCAGGAGATGCTGCGGCGTTCGGCCCTTTTCGACCCAGCGTCTGTTTAGGCAACGGGGTTGAAAGGGCTTTTTTGTCCCACCGGCGGGCCACATCAGGCCACCAGGCCCTAACTTGGGGGCGCTGACAACTGGAGGGAGGCGACCATCGATGAAGAAGTTGGGGATTATTGTTGGCGGGTTTGTTTTGGTGAGCTTGGTAGCGGTGGCCATCCGACTGGCGGTGCCAAAGGCAATTGCCGATGCAGAGCTTGGCCTCAGCCCCTTCGCGGCGCTCCCCCTCCACGATGGCAGAACCGTTGGTATGTTGGCTCCTGGCCAGAGCCGCTGGTACGCACTGTCGCCAGGCTCAGCAGATGCTTTTCAGAAACAGCTAGATCTGACACTCTTCTTCACCCCAGATAACGGCAGCCGTGCCTATGGGGTTAGCTTCCAAATCTTCCCGGCTGAGCAAATTACGCATTGGTACGCGGGTGACGTGAGCCAGATGCAAAACATGGGGGCGGGAGGCGTCGTTTCGCGTGACGGCAATCCAGTCACGGGTGAGCTGCTTTGGAGTGGCTGGATTGTGAATAGTGAGACGTATTACGTCCAGGTTTCCAACGGCGTCGACGTCACCATCGACTACTGGCTCTTTACCGGCGACGTCATTGCTGCCGAGTTGGGCCCCGATCCTGAGCCGCCACCAGTCCAGGAGGTGGTGGTCGAGCCGGAGCTCGATCCCGCTCCTGCCTCCCAAGTCGTCCAGGAAATGCCGCTTGAAGTTGAGGCCGACAATTTGCTCCCTCTGGCTTCTGAGCAAGGGGGCGATCAGCCGACCGTGGCGCCAGGAGTGGAGTATGTGCCTTCCGGCATGCCGACTCGGCTGGTAATTCCTGCCATTGCCCTGGACAGTGGCGTTGTCTCGGTCGATAGGCAGCCTGTTGTCATAAACGGAGTGACTTACGGTCAGTGGAACACCGCAGATGACATGGTGGGCTGGCACAGTCTGTCTGCCAAATTGGGGTATGGCGGCAACACCGTCTTCAACGGCCACAGCGACGTTCATGCCGCAGTTTTTCGCAACCTGCAATATGCTCTGGTCGGTGATGAGATCTTGGTTTATTCCGGTGCTCAGGAATACCGATATGTGGTCACCCACAGGTTTCTGCTGCAGGAGGAAGACGTATCTCTGGAAGTACGCCTTCAAAACGCGGCTTGGATTGCTTCCACTCAGGAGGAACGGCTGACCCTGGTAACCTGCGCTCAGCCGGGCGCTACTCATCGGCTCATTTTGGTTGCCCAACCTGTATCGGACACGCGTTGAGTTAGCCGTTTTGTAAACTTCTGCCCCAGCGGATTGCACAACAGGATGTAGTTCAGGTGAGAAAAGCCAGGACTGGCACACGCAGAGTTGCCCTCATAAGCGTTGCGGTGATCGCCGTTCACATGTTGGTGCTGGGCGCGGTGTTTGATGTAGGGAAAGGTGGCAGCCCCTTCACCGCGGTCGTCCTCCGCGAAGGGCAAAACATGGGCACCTTGGGCCCTCGACAAACCCGGTGGTACAAGCTGGCTCGAGAGGCGGATGACGGTACTCTTCAGCGGCAGATGGACTTGACTCTTGTCTTCACCCCTGGCCATGGACATCGCATCCAGCAGGTCAATTTCCAGATCTTCGCCGCTGATCAAGTGGCGCGCTGGTATTGGAGAGATACAGGCCATATGCAAAGCCTGGGAGCGGGGGGCATCGTTTCACGAGACGGCAACCCTGCCACTGGAGAGTTGTTGTGGAGCGGGTGGGTTGCGGACAGGGATACCTACTACGTCCAGGTTTTTAATGGTGCCGATGTTAGCATCGAGTATTGGCTGTTTACCGGCAATGTCATCGCTGCTGGATTGGGAGAGAGCGTCGTAGGCGTGCCTGTCGACGCCGTCTCCAGCCGCTCCCTGGCATCTGGCGTGCAAAGTGGCCGGCTCCCAGCAGGAGCGGAAACATGGTTTGCTGTGGTCTACCAGGACCATGACCCTGAAGTCTACGAGATGCACACCTTGGCGGTCGTCTTCGCCCCTGGCGGTGGGCATCCAGCTGGTGAGGTTGGCTTTGAGGTCGTGCCCGCTGATGACATTTATGCTTGGCAGTCTGGCAGGCCCGAACTGTCACATAGCCTTGGCACAGGCAGCCTGGCCTCGCGTGACGGCGACCCCAACACCGGCGAGTTGCTGTGGAGCGGCTGGTTGGCTGATGGGCAGACTTACTATATTCGCCTGCACAACGATGCCCAAGTCCCAATTGAGTACTGGTTCTTTATGGCTGGCGTCGTGCCCTCAGAATTGGGAGATTGGATATCGCCTTAAAGCTGGGGTTGATAGCTGTGCGTGACGAATAGGGGCACACAACGTGCCCCTGTTTTTTGCCTGGCTGTGCTTCGACGACAGGTTTAGAACTCGTAGCGTACCGTATACGTCAAGGTAGTCTCGCCATCGGAAGGTACCGCCAGGCGCCACTCGGCGGTGCCTTGATCCAGTTTGGCGTGCTCCGCGCTCTCCTGCACGATTTCCCATTCGCTCCAGCGGAAGAGGTGTTCGACCACGCGCACTTCCACATCCTGGTCCTTGTGGTTGCGCACCTTGATCTCGAAGCTTTCTTCGATGACGTCGCGCCCCAATTGCCGGAAGTCGGTTTGACGCCGCTCGCCAACGATGTCGAAGGCGTTGCCCAGCAACAAGCGTACGGTTTCGTCCTTGGGCGTGTGATCGATCTGATCTTCGCCCACGAATTGCAGGCTGCCGTCTACGTCGGCTTTGTAAACGCGCGCTCGCCCGGCCGGTAAGGGAATACCCAGACCGCCCTCTTCTTCGTTTTGGATTTGCAGGTAAATGTTGACGTCAGGGTTGGAGAAGGTGCCATAGCCAGGGTCAGAGATGGCGTAGCCGTAGAAGCTCAGTCCTTGTGCGCCGTCGTAGACGAAGAATTTCTCTGCCGGCACGTCGGTGGCGCTGGTGAACTCAATCTGCTTGGTCTGGTTGTCGCGCACAGTGACCGGCCTGCTTACGTCGTACAGATGGTACTCGAAAAACTCGCGCTCTTCGACCGGCGGCGCTGCTGCCAGGGCCTCTGCTTCGACAAGGGGCATCCGGTCGGCGGCAGCTTTGACCTCGCGGACCACGTTCACATCACCCGCGACCAGCTTGAGCTTGGCGTCGCTGTAGCTGGCCCCACTCCGATTATCCAGGGTGACCCAGCCGTTGAGATCCAGGGCTGTGTCGTCTTCGTTGAGCTGCACCACATAGTCAGCGCGCCAGTTGATGCCGCCGGTCATGTAGGTCACTTCCACGTCCTGACTCCCGCTCTGACCGGCTTCGAGCAACCACACCAGTGTGGGGCGAGTGATGAGCCCTTCAGGCAGTTCAGGGAAGTTGAACTGCTGTACTCGATCCAGCCGGACTACCGTCACCCCGCCATCAGCATCTTGCAGAATGATGTCGTCGGTCCCGGACAGAAGAATACCCCGATACTCACTGCCGTCTTCGGTCACCAATTCGATTTCCTGGTCAACGTATTTCTGAAGCAATTTCTGACTGCCGACGATGTCGTATTCGTAGTTCTGCTCCAGAACCACGGTTCCCTCAGGATCGGTGAGAGAGCGGAAGTGGACGCTGGTGGGATCGATTTGCGCAGCAACGTCTGAGAAACGAACTTCGTTGATGTCCGATTCCAGGCTAAAGGAACGTGTGTCGCGTACCAGGGCCAGGTTCTGGTTGTAGACAGTTAGCTCCACCGCTTTCCCCTGGGCCTGGGCCGCCGCAGCCAGCTGCAGGCCGCCTCTCTTCAGGTGCTCGCTGCGCTCGCTTATAACGGGATCATGGTGTGACATAGTGTGGCTTGCCAGCGGGCTTCCACCTATTGCCAGGAGGGTTACCAGAGTAACTGCCAGTACCGCAACCCGAACCAATTGAATCTGTTTCTTCATAAGAGTGCCTCCTTTTTGCCAGTAGGATGCCAAGGGTATGACATTCGCTTGTCTCATTATACCAGACGACGGGCAGCCTACAAAGGTTCCAGCTGGGCGCCCCGGGTCTCAGGCGCCCGCCTGGGGTAAGTCCCCAAAGTACTTCGCAGGCTTGAATTGTAATAGCTAATCCACTCGAATTGGGGTCTCGTTCAGCAGCAACCGGTCACCCAGGGGTTGGCCTGTGGCGTCAGTGACCGGCAACCGTGCACCGTCGAGCGGATCGTAAAGGCCAAGCTCAATCCAGTAAACGCCGGGGGGAGCCTCGGGGTTGATGGAGATGGCGTAGACGTCGGTAAGATACTCCTCTGGAATCCAGCTGGTGGTAGGGAATTCGCCGTCGCCGGGTACCTGATCGCGCTGACCTACAATGCGGTCATTGGCATCAACCACGTGGACAAAACCTGTGTAGCCGCGGTCGAAAGTGTCGAGAGCTTTCCAGTAGAGAATCAGGGTTAGGAGCTGACTGGGATGTGCGTCCGCCCCTCCGCGCAGCTCGTAGCCCACCAGCAGGGCACCCTCGCCAAAGCGGGCGTTAAGGGCGTGCTGAGGCGCCGGCGGCGAGAAGTCGTGGGCGCGCTGGGTGGTGGTGATGTTGGTCAGCACTGCCTGGTCATCGCGCCCCACTGGCAGGCGTGACCGGTCGGCGCGCAGTAATCCGACGGCCAGCCGATAGGTTCCGGCTGGCAGGGTAGCCGGCAGGTGAATTTCGCGTGGGTCGCGTAGGAGGGTCCCGGCCGTCCAGAGTTGGCTGGGATATATGGGGGGCGTCTCACTAAGAGCGACTGGTTTGCCCCCCTCGTCCTGCAGCTGGGCGAAGACAACGTAGGCTTCATTACCGCTGGCCAAAGCTTGCCAGAAAAGGCTAAATCTCAGCGTGTCACCAGCCCGGAAAGGTCCAGCGCCCAGGCTGAAGCCTAACAGCCGCACCTGCTGGGCGAAGTCAAACGGTCTCTGGTATTGCACTGGCAGTGCCTCCGGAGCGACCGGCCTGTCTGGTAGGACGATCTCTACCTCAGACAGGATAGCCTCCACCCCTTGCGGCTGGCCTTGGGCGTCCAGGACATCCAGGGGGTGGTCATCAGCCTGGTCGTAAATGCCTAGCCGGAGTTGATAGTTGCCAGGCGGGGTGCCAGCAGGGATGGCCAGCCCGTGGTGGTCGACCAGCCGCTCGCCACCAGCCAGCTTGGTGAAGGAGAAATTTCCCCCTCGGGGTAGGCTGTCTCGACTGGCCCAGGTACGGCCATGGCTGTCGGTCAGGCGCAAGGCGACGCGGTGATCATTGGCCAGGTTAGTTAGTGTGCGCCAGACCAAAGCCACCGGCACGACGCCTCGCCCGGCTTCTGTTGGCACCTGGCCAACGCTCGCCTGTTCCATCAGCAGCTGGTTCGCGAAGTTGAAGGGGGCGGCGGCGGGGGCCAGCTGGTCGGCCCCGGTGTAGAGCAGTAACTTGGTGCTGGCAAGCCTCCAATCCACCTGCACCGGGAAGGCAGACTGGTTCAGGTACGTTTCTACCTGTGTCTCCCACAACCGTCCCAGCGCCTGGTAAGCAGGGAACCAGAGGCGAGGGTGATTTCGAAGCAGCGTATTCAGATCAGCCCGCATGCGTGCCTCGTCGGCAGCCCAGGTTTCGCCCCAGCCTGGTACCACGTAAAGTGCAGGGCGTGGGGTCGGCAGATAGGCCTGGTAATAACCGGCTTGCCACTGATAGCTGGCCAGGAACACGTCGTCAGGGCTGCTGCGGCTGCGGACGTATGCCATCAGGGGGCGATAGTCTTCATCCTGGTAACGCGGCATGCTGTAGAAGTCCCACAGCACGGCCGTTTGAATCAGGAGCAGCATTGCGCTTATTCCGAGCAGCGCCAGCCCGCTGCGTTGCCAAAGCCAGGCCAGCCCCGCTCCCAGCAGCAGCCACCAGGCAGGGGCGGCCAGCATCAGGGTTCGCTCAAAGTAACGGGGCGTAAACGGATACACCAGATTGATCAGATAGCCCAGCAGCAAGGGCAGAAACAGGTAGTAAAGGAGGACCAGAGATGAAGGGTGCGAGTTGCCTCCCTGGGCCGACTCAGGGTGGTACCTTGGATGATAGAGCAGACCGAGCAGGGCAACGAGCAGGAATAGGATTGTTCCCCAAGCCAGCAGGCGAGTGCTGTCGGGCAGATGGCCCAGGCTGAAGGCGACCAAATGGGACTCAATAAAGTGCAAGGGACCGAGGGGGATATAACCCTCGGCAGTCCGTTTGCCTTGCACGTAGGCGACCAGCTTGAGGGTGGCGTAGAAAACCCAGGGTAAGTAGAGCAGAAGGGTAACCGATAGGGAGCGGAAATACGCATGCATTCTCCACTCGCGAATCTGCTGGCGACGGAGAGTGGTAATAAAGAAGATGAGCTGGAATATGGGCAGGAAGACAGCGTAGTACATAGTGTACAGCGCGGCTGCCGTGGTCAAAACGTATCCCCAAAAGTATCGCCTTGGCCTCTGGCCTCCTGCAGTCTGCGGCTGGCTGTCTGGAGTTGGCTTTTCTGGATGCGCCAGCTGTTGGCTAAAGCAGTAGAACGAGCCCAGGCCCAGCAGCGCGACCAGCCCGTACATACGGACTTCCTGGGAGTAGTAAATGGCGAAAGGTGACACAGTCACTACGCCAGCTGCCGCCAGCCCCGCCGGCCGGTCGAAGAGACGGGCCGCGACCCGATAGATGAGCGGCACCAGCAATACACCCCAAAAACTTGACATAATACGCGCCACTTCGGGGGTGCTGCCCACCAGCCGTAGCCAGCCGCCCAACAGCAAGTAGTAAAGCGGTGGATGGATGTCCTCGGCTGTGAGGCGGATCATTTCGCCCAGGTCCATCGAGGCAAAATAGAAACTCCAACCTTCATCACCCCATAGCGGCTGTAAGTCCAGCCGGTGGAGGCGCAGACCAAAGGCCAGCAGCGTGAGCAACGCTACGCTGGCAGGTGACAGCCGGAGAAGCGAGCGTTTGTCATTCATCCCTGGCAGTATACCATAGGTGCCATGGAGTTCACAAGGCACCTGGCGGCAAAAATCTGGCGAGCTATCCGGCTTGATAGCGTGACTAACTCAACCGGCATTTTATCATTTGCATACACAGGGAAAAGGGAGTCGATGGTGAGGTAAGTGCATGCTTGCGGCGGATAGCCATATCCGTCGCAAGCATCGAAAACGTGCTGTCACTTGTTTTGAACACGAGCCAATGACTACTCGTCGTCTCGCCGCGTAAAGTGTCGCAGGATGGTCTGTCGCACCAGTTTGGGGCGCAGATCTTGCCAGGCCTGGATGGCGATCGTCTGCTCCTCCTCGCCGGCCGGTTTGTGCCCGTACCGCTCGCGCGTGTATAGTCCGGCGATGCGCTGGGCCGGTCTTTCCCCCTCTGGTACCACTCGGCCCAAGGCCGACGCGTGCTCATGGGGCGTATACGAAGGACGGGTGAGGGCGCCCGCCCAACTGGCCAGGCGTAACATATTGTGGTAGATTGCCCCCACGTTGCTCAGCCGGGCCAGCCGTCGGTTCTGCATGGTCCAGACGGTGATCGCTGCCAGGATCAACAACACCAGACTACCCAAGATCCAGGAGCCAGGCTTGGCAGGACCCAAACGGGACCACAGAGAAGGTGCCCCGTCTCCAGTTTCGGGGGGCAATTCTATGTCTTCCAGATCATCCATGCGGTCTCTAGGGTCGGAGTCAGCGGGGGACTCCGCGTTCTGGTCTGGACCGGAAGAAGTGGTTCCTTGTAGGTCGGGGGGACGAACAATAACTGGCTGAGCCGCCGTCGGCTCGAACTCGATCCAACCGAACCTGGGGAAGAAGGCCTCTACCCAGGTGTGGGCGTCTTGCAGCAACACGACATAGGCTTGCCTGTCCGGATCGTATTGTCCCTGGGCATAGCCCGAAACGACGCGGGATGGGATGCCCACAGAGCGAAGCATCACCACCATCGAGGTTGCATAGTAATCGCAATAGCCCTCTTTCAAGTCGAACAAGATGTAGTCCACCGGGTCGCGGTCCGGCGGTGGGGCGTCGATCTTTTCGTTGTAGGTGATTTCGCTGCGCAAGAATTGCTCGATGGCGGTTGCTCTGTCGTAGGCGTTATCATGGGGGGCAGCAATCTCCTGGGCCAGTTGTTCCACTCGCTCGGGTACGCTGTCGGGCAACTCCAGGTAACGTTCGATGATCCAGGCCGGGTAATTGGCCCCAGCTCGTCGTAGCAGCCGTTCTGGGACTCGGCTTAGCACAGAAGTAGCTATGTAACTATCACCAGCATCAAGGGGGACCCGGCTGCGGGCGTAGGAGATTGTGCCCACTCTGAGAGAGCTCTGGGTTTCGTCCAGCCGGCCAGTGGCTTGGTCGGAGGGAACACTCACATATTTCAAACTTGCCCTCGAGGGGCGATCGACCCACACCGGTTGAGCCGCCATGGGCAATATCGACATACTGGGTCCTAGCAGGGTCACCGTTTGGGTGATCATCAGCCGACCTTGGTAGGTGATCATCGGGAGTGCGTCGTTGTCGGCACCAAAGCGGACGAAGTAGTCGTCGCTGTTCTCCCAGCCCCGGCCGGTGAACTTGTCAAAGACGACTGCGCGCCAATAACGGGCGGTAGCAGGGGCTTCTACTTCCAGCAAGGGAACTTTTGCCAGTTGGCGTGGTCCGCCCAGCTCTAACGACTTTCCGTAAAAGTCCACGCCAGCCGTGGGCCGGTAGTTGAGCGAGGCGAAGAGACGATTCCACTCGGCCTGAAGATCATGCCAGGGTGCCCTAAGGGTCTCAAAGATTTCGGTGCTTTGAGCCGCAACGACCCCGGGTGTGATCCAGGCAAACGTGAGTATGACCAGGGCAAAAGCAGCCCCCGCGCGCAGAAAGTCGAAGCCGACTTCTTCTGCGTTGAAATGAACTCCCTCTCGTCGCCAGATTTGTGACTGGGTAAAGAAGTTGAAACGAATGACAAGCAACAAGGTCAAGGCCAGGTAAATTAGCAGGTAAAACGTAATATCGTTAGGGGCATAAGTCAGATTGACCAGCAGCAAGGCGCCGCTGGGCACGATAGCCAGCCACACCCGGTGTGTGCGGAAGATGAACCACATGCTCAAGTAAGTGATTCCCCACACAATAAATGCCATCTGAAGCACAAAGATCAGGTTGTTATGGCTGGTGCCGCCGCTGAAGAGAGCCACGATCCATTCATAAATATACCACCAAAGCCACGCCCAGCTGAACTCCCAGGTGTATGGAGGGGGGAATAGAGTGGCTACCAATCGAAATGAAAACCCAAAACCGATCACCATGCTGAAAAGATGTGCTAACCAGCCCGGCAGCAGGCTCTTGGCAACCATCAGCCCGATGATGAAAGCACCCAGGCAGACAATGGGGATCAAGTCTAGCCCCCCGGTCCAGCCTGCGCCGGCGACTGCAAAGCCGGTGATCATGGCTATGCCCAAGGAGAGAAACAATACTCCCCAACCTTCTCTAATGCGCCATCGCTCGGTCATGAGTATCTTCTTTTCCTGAACAATCTATACCTATCCAGCCTGCAGGCAGTATAGAGTGATCACTCTTGGAAGTCAAGTTGGGATTTGGGTGCTCAGGGCAATCGCACGAACACAATATACTTGAATCCTTGTCCTACTTGCTCGGCCTGGATTGACAAATCCAGGCCCTACCGCTGGATTGTCAACACTTGCACCGCACGCAAGTGCAGGTGTCCAGCGGCAGGTTCAAGAATCTTGGTATGATGTGATTGCCCTGTGGGTGCGCTCTCGGGGTTTTCGAAAGCTTTTCGAGGCGTGTGCCCTAGCGCAGACCTTCTACGATGGCAGCGGTGTTATACCGAACATAGTCAATGTAGGTCTCGACGCCGCTGCCGGGTGGGCCGAGCGAACCTGTGTAGAGCGTGACCAGCTTTGTGCCGGTGTCCTCCGCTATCTGGTTCACCAGCGATGGGGTGACGGTGGTGCCCACGAAGACAGCCCTGACCTGGTACTGGCGAATCGCATCTTGCAGGGCGGCCAACTTTTGGGCTGACGGTTCGGCCGCTGTACTAAAACCGGGAATGACTGCCCCGATTTGTTGCAGGCCATAACGATCAGCGTAATAGCCAAAGGTCTCGTGATCGGTGACCAATTTGCGGCTTTCCACAGGCACGGTTCCGATTTGCTCCTTGACCCATTCATCCAGGGCTAGCAGTTCGGCCTCATATCTATGCATGTTGGCTTGGTAATTCTCGGTATTGTCTGGATCGAGGGCACTCAAAGCCGCTTCGATATTGTGAAGGAAGACAATCGCGTTGGGGGGTGTCGTCCAGGTGTGTGGATCGGTGCCTTCCTCCTCGTGTTGGTTCGCTTCGCCTGCCTCAAGCTGTCGTAACTGAATGCCTTGGGACACGTATACGATGGGGGCCTGTATGTCTTGGGTCAGTCTGGGCAAAATCTCGGCTTCCAAGTTGGCTCCATTAGCAAAGATAACGTGCGCGCTGGCTGCGGCAACCCTGTCTTGTGGGGTTAAGGTGTACGTGTGAGGATCCGCGCCCGGAGGGAGCAGGGGGGTCAGGTCTATGTAGCCAGCTCCTACCTGGAACACGATGTCGGCCACGATGTTGGTGGTAGCCATCACCTGTAGTTTTTCACCCGAGCCCAGCGCAACTGCTTCAAGTGCCACGGTTGGGGAAGCGTGTTCATGGTCCTCTTCTTCGCGTCCTTCGCCTGGCGGCACAAGAGATTGCGCCTCGCCAGTTGCCTGTGATGGGGCTTGAGCTGGCAAGCAAGCTGAGACTAGCCATAGACCAGCCGCCAGCCAGCCTAGTGAGCACAACAGTCTTTTCGGAATCATTGCGATGACTCATTCGTAGGCATTGTCACTGTCCCGCATCAATTATAAGTGTGGATACAGGGAATGTCCAACCGGGATCAAGATTGGTAATTCTGTGCCTCTTGCTCTATACTGTGCGACGCCAGTCTGAGGGATGAAAACCGGGACTCAGCCGGTAGTCTGATACCTGTCTGTGACTCAGATTGGCCAATCATCTCGCCGGGAGGTCGAACGGCATGAAGGTGTTGGTGACTGGCGCGACTGGCTTCGTTGGATCAAACGTGGCGGCGGCACTGGCGGCGCGTGGCGATCACGTGAGGGTGCTGCGCCGGACTACATCCCGGCTGGACGCGCTGGAGGGGGTGCCGGTAGAATACGTTGTCGGCGATATCCTTGGGCCTGATTCTCTGGCAACGGCTATGCAGGATTGCCAGGTGGTTTTTCATGTGGCGGCCACAGCCCAATACTGGCGCATGGGCAAAGAGACTGTCTACCGGGTGAATGTGGAAGGCACGCGCAACGTGCTGCAGGCAGCCCTGGACACCGGGGTCCAGCGGGTGGTGCACACCAGTTCGGTAGCTGCATTGGGCTATCCAGCACATGGCACTTTGATCGACGAATCGCAAGTCTTTCCCCCGGAGTTGAACTGGTGGCCCTATGGTCACAGCAAACACCTGGCCGAACTTGAGGTGCACAAGGCAGTGGCGCAGGGCCTTCCCGCTGTCATTGTCAACCCCACCATCATCATCGGTCCCAGGGATCTAAACTTCGTGTCGGGAAGCCTTATTCGAGCATCGGTTAAGGGACAACTGCGGGTGGTACCGCCCGGCGGCTCAAACGTTGTGCACGTAGATGACGTGATAGCCGGACACCTGGCTGCAGCTGAGCGAGGACGTGTGGGGGAACGTTATATCCTGGGCGCGGAGAACCTGTCGCATTGGGATGCAGCCCAGATCATCGCCTCGGCCACAGGAGGTCCGCGCCCGCGGCTGGTACTGCCACACTGGACCTTGACCCCCCTGGCAGGCCTGATTGATGCCTTTAATGGCCTCAGCCGTCGCCCGCCCCTGGTGACAGGCGGGCAGGTCCGGCTGGGCGGGGAGTTCTTCTACGTGGACACCAACAAGGCAGTCCGCGAATTGGGACTGCCTCAGACGCCATTCCGCCAGGCTGTGTCGGACGCTTATGCCTGGTATCAGGCGCATCATCTACTGTGACGGAATCGCGCCACACGAATCCATTCTCAGTTTGATGCTATTGGGTGAGGATTGATTGGGCAGCGGCCAGGCCTATGCCGGGTTCGAACTTGTAGCCCGACTGGGCCAGCCCTTGTTCGATAGCGCCTATTGTGGCCAGGATATCGGATGCACTCACTGCGCCCATGTGGCCCACGCGGAAATACTGGCCCTTGATGGCGGGATGGAGGCCTCCGGCCAGGATGGCACCTGCTGCGTTGGCACGTCCCAGTAGCTCTGGCCCCACGCCTTGCGGATAATAGGGCGCGGTCAGGGTGGTAGCTGCCCGGTTGGGACTCACCGGCACCTGCTTCAGCCCCAAAGCAGTGATTGCGGCTTTGAAGGCCTCGCTCAGCCGGCGGTGGCGGGCAAAGCGGGCTTCCATGCCCTCCTCTAGAACCTGGCCCAGACTCACGTTGAGAGCCCAGATGAGATTCACTGGCGGTGTGCCGAAGTAGCTGGGCCGGCCAGCCTGGTAGGCTTCCATAATGGGCAACCATTCCTTCCAATCGGCGTAGTAGTTGCCCACCGGGGACTTCCGTCTGCGGAAGGCCTCCATAGCCCGAGGCCCGGCCACCAGCAGGGCTAATCCTGGCGGCACGCCAATGGCTTTCTGGGAGGCAGTCAGCGCCAGGTCGATGCCCCACGCTTCCTGGTGCATCTCCTCACCGGCCACAGAACACACGCCGTCCACCACGACCAGGGCTCCCTGGTTCTGGCCCAACGCAGCCAGGCTTTGCAGGTCAACGCCAACGGCGGTGGACGTGTCCACGTGGGTGATAGTCATCAGCTTGTAGGTATTCGCCTTCAAGGCAGCCTCCACTGCCTCAAGAGGGGGGGCGTCGCCTATGCTGGGCGCCTGTACTTGGGTGACAGCCGCGCCATAGCGCTCCAGGATGGTCGCGAAACGATCGCTGAAATAACCGGTATTGACCACCAGGGCCTGGTCACCAGGTTCGATGAGATTGGCAGCGGCGATGTCCATGGCCAGTGTTCCGGAGCCAGCGATGACGAAAGGCTGTCCGTGGGGGCACAGGAAAACCTGGCGCAGTTGCTCCAATGCTTGGCCGAACACCTGAATGAAGTCGGGGGCTACATGGCTGGTGGTGCTCATGCCCATGGCCCGTAGCACTTCAGGCGTAAACTCGATGGGGCCGGGGATCATAAGCAGCTGTCTACCTTTCATCGTTGATACCTGCCTTTCTTTAGGTGTCTCCATCAATGTAGAGAACATCATTCTGTTTTGGCGGGAGCTGCCAGAAGGATTGCTGTGTCTGACCCCAGGGGGGCTTGGTGATCAGCAGTATAGCATGGTGTATTGAGCAACACGAATCAGGCTGATGGCCTCGATTGGAGGCGGGGCTGCTCCTTGCCAGGCGGAGAGCACCAGGTACAAGCTGGGTTGTTGAGAGAAATAGTAGCCGAAAATTCAGATTTTAGGTAATATAAAAGTGGGTGCCGACCAGGCAGCCTGATCATCAACTACGATTAGAGGGGGGTATGCCTTATGATCATCAAATTGGCTTACGGAAAGACGGGCTTGGACCTTGAGCTTTCAGATGAGTTGAATGTGACCCTTGTTGAGCCAGCCTACGTGCCTGGCCTGCCGGATCAAAAGGCGGCTCTTCGGGAGGCACTTCAGGCGCCCATCCAAGGGCCGCCCTTGCGCGACCGGGTGCGGCCAGAGGATAAGGTGGGGGTGCTCTTCAGCGATATCACGCGCCCAACACCCAATCACCTCATCTTGCCGGCTGTGCTTGACGAACTGGCACACGTACCCCGGGAAAACATCACTCTTTTTAACGCCCTGGGCACCCATCGACCCAACACGGAGGCAGAATTGCGCAGCATGTTGGGAGACGCCCTGGTTGACGACTATCGTATCGTGCAAAACAATTCCTTTGACGCGTCAACACAGGTGCACCTGGGCGTTACCAGCCGCAGCCACGACATCTGGCTCAACCGCGAGCTGGTTGAGTGCGACGTGAAGATCCTGACCGGGTTTATAGAGCCGCATTTGTTTGCCGGCTTTTCCGGCGGCGGTAAGGCGGTGATGCCGGGCATGGCAGGGCAGCGGACGGTATTGGGCAACCACGACGCGGGCATGGTCGGCCATCCGCAGGCAACCTGGGGGGTAACCTGGGGCAATCCGATCTGGGAAGAGGTGCGTGAGGTGGCCTTCACAGTGGACCCCACTTTTCTGGTGAATGTGACCCTCAACAAAGACAAACAGATTACCGGGGTATTCGCCGGCGACCTGGACACGGCTCATGAAGCCGGGTGTGCGTTTGTCAAAGAGACAGCCATGGTTCCAGTGCCTCGCCCCTTTGACATTGTGATCACTACCAACTCGGGATACCCGCTGGACCTCAATCTGTATCAGTCGGTGAAAGGATTAAGTGCCGCCGTGCAGGTGGTGCGCCAGGGAGGCGCGATCATCATTGCCGCCGACTGTTGGGATGGCATTCCCGAACACGGCCTGTACGGCCAACTGCTGCGAGAGGCTGACAGTCCCCAGGCCCTGTTGGACACTGTATGTGCACCCGGATTTCTCAAGCAAGACCAGTGGCAGGCGCAGATCCAGGCCCAGGTTCAGCTCAAAGCTGACGTCTATGTGCGAACCGACAACCTGACAGTTGAGCAGATCGAGATGGCCTTGCTCCGGCCCAGCCCGCGGATCGAAGATACCGTAGCAGAGTTATTAAGCAGGTATGGTTCTCAGGCCAGTATTTGCGTGTTACCGGAGGGTCCCCAAACGATCCCCTACGTTCGGGCATAGCCAGGTTGGCAGGTCCATCCTGGCTGGCCGCTTGGCCTGAAGTTGTCTATGGACCCTGATTGGGATCAAGATCAAAGACAAAGGCCCACAAATAGTCTACCAACATCCACGTCTCGTCGGGGGTGAAGATGGGGCCGAAACTGGGCATGCCGGTGCCCATGCCACCCCGCCGTAGCTTGGCGTAGTAGATCTCGCCAGACCCGCCCAGCATGGTCGATGGATTGTTGAAGGCGACCGGTTCCTCCAGCATATTCATATCAGCATGCTGGTCGAGACTCCTGGCGGCCACTCCCTGACCGTCTCCGGCCTCGCCGTGACATGCAGCGCAGTTCTTGGCATATAGCGTGCTTGCACGTTTGAGCCTCTCCGCGTCCATCTCTGCTAGCCACAGGTAGGCAACGGCGTCCCACGCCTCAGCTTGACTCAGGCCGGCCGTGACCAAGGCTTCCCAGGCCTTGGCCGGGCTGAGAGTCCGTCGCCATTCCGGGGCAGTCAGCACGGCCGGGAGCTCTCCCATCTGCTTTACAACGTCGACACCACGTGCCGCTGAGGGGCGTCCATGGGGTGGCATCGGGGTCTCATGGGGCGCATCAATGTCTACCCCCCGTGCGGTCAGTGACTCGAGAACTGGGTCTGGCCCATCACTGGCTGGCAGCGCCTCTGGCGTTTGCGGATCGTAGACCTCGATCGTGCCTCGCATCCGCCAGTGATTCGGGCTACACCAGCTGTTGCAGTAAAACGTATAGCGTCCCGGCTCAGGAAAGGTTACATCCACTTCCTTGACCTGGCCTGGATCCACATGTCCCAGGTCCAGATCCAAGCCCGGCCCGATGGCGATTCCGTGAGGCACATCCGGGACAGAGAATCGTAGACGCACGGTTTCCCCGGCTGCCACCCGGATGGCATCTGGTTGGAACCCGCCTGCCTCTGGTGCTGCAGCCATGACGTCGATGGTACGTACGTCGGCCAGCGCCGGCCGTAGGACAAATTGATAGCCAAGCACAGAAATTGGCAGTACGACCACGACCAGGATCAGGGCAACCATGGCCAGCAACTCGCCCCGCCCTTCGACCAGCCTAAAGCGGTCCAGTCGCTTTTCGGACATCAGTCTCATCCCAAATACAATCGCATAAAGACTAGCGTCACCCCGGCCAGGAAGGCTGATACCGGCAGAGTGCTGTGCCAGGCCTGGACATCCGTGCGTGTGTGTTGGCGGGCGATGCGGTAGGCGATGATGCTCGAGAAGACCAACCCAACCAGCAGGAGAGCCACTTGCAGGGCGGCTACTAAGCCTGGCAGCAGTGGCGTCCATGGCACGGATCTGGTCCCCAGCAGATCCCAGCCCCAGCCAAAGGGATCGCTCAGCACGGAAACGGCGTACGAGCCGTTGACGAAGACGAAGCTAAAACTAAAGGCAATCCAGCCGATCAACCCCATGGGTACCAGGCTGTAGGCGTAATCGATAAAGAGGCGCTTGACGGGGAGTTGTATTTGACCCACCCTCCGGGCTACCGCCGTCGTCAACCAGAACAGGCCTGGCACCACCAGCAGGTTGATGGCCAGGAAGCCGGCCGCGTAGGCGGCCCACTGGGGTAGCGTTGCCATATTGGCCCAATCTTTGACCCAACCCCATGGCCCTAGCAACACGCCACTGTAGAGCAACGCGCAGGCCAGCATAATGAGGGCCTTGTAGGCCTCGTCCAGGCTACGGCCCTTAGCCACCAGCAGGTCGGTGCCAAACGGGCGCAGGTTGAGGGCCACGTTGTCTTTCGGGCAAGCTTTGAGACACTCGGTACACAGCCCGCAGTAGGTATTGCGTTCCAGGTTGCCAGGGAAGACCATCCACGGGCACCCGTAGCTGTGCTCAGTGCCGATGACGCAATCTTTAGTAGTGTGCTCCCTGCACACCTGGACGTCCTTCACCCGCAGTTCCGTGCTTGAGGTGAGTGAGTAGAGTCCAATGAAACCGCCCACCGGGCAGACGTAGCGACAGAAGACCCGGTTTTCGTAGAAGATACTCAGTGTCACGCCTAGCAGCATCATGCCCAGCAACAGCCATGCAGTCACGCCTGGCCGGGTGAGGATGACAGTACTGAAAATAGCCACCGCCAGAAAGCCGAAGTTTTGTAGCCAGATGTTGCGCAACCGACGCGGCCAGCGCCAGCGCAAACTCCGGGGTCGGCCTGGTGTACGTTGGATAATGCCTCGCCGCTGGAGCCACTCGCCAGGGCCGGGGATGGGGCAGATGGTGCACCACATCCTCCCAAAGAAGGGCACCAGAACGATGATGAGCAGTGCCCACCACACGATCCACACGAAGATGATGCCGAAGTTGTGGCTTCCGGCTGGTGTTCCGAAGAAACCAGCCAGGATCGCCACTACGAAGAAGAAGAGTGTGACCAGCATCAGGGCAGGCTGAAAAACGCGTGATTTCAGGAGCGCTTTCAGCCACTTTGAGCGGGTCAACTCAAAACGGTAGCCCATCAAGGCCCCCAGTCGGATTTGGCTATGAGCACTGTCTCTGGCTCGGCCGGGTCATTGGTTTTCAAGCGGACGCGAAACTCGTGTGGACCTCCCATACCTGCATGCATCGTGTAGTCCATTGTCAACACAGTCTCCTGACCGGGTTTGAGTGTCGTCGAACCGACGACCGCCCTGGGCGGTCAACAGCCCTCTACTAATTCTACCGGTGTTTCCTTGATCTTCAGCGGTTGATCGCCCACGTTGCTGAGGCGAAAGGTGGTCTTTACAGGCAGGTTAAACCGTACGTAGCCTTCATCCACGACTGTCTTGTCGACCACCAACTTGGGGGCACCAGCTACCTGGGGCGTCACCGCTGGGCGACTGCGGGACGAATTCCAGAGCACCAGCCCACCTACCACCAGCAACAAAGCGCCGGCCGCCGCCAGCCACGGCCATATGGGTCGGCCTGACGACGGCTGGTTTCTATTGCGACGAGATGTCTTGCTCATCTATATCCTCCTTGATTTTGGTAATGACTTAACTATGCTGTGGTGTGTTCCCTCGGCTCGCGAGGAGGAAAGCGCCTGAGATAGAACAGCGTGCCTGCCAGAATCACTGCAGTCAGCCCCACGGCGCGAGCGAAAGTCAGGTTAGGGTTGACGACCAGCTCGCCGATCATGAAGGGGTGCAGTGTGCCGCAACTGACCGAGCAGCGAAAGCGGTACTTGCCAATCTGATCGGCTACGAATTCGATCTGCTGTGAGATGCCCGGTTCTACGCGCGTCTCAATGCCGTAGCCGTCCAGGTAGAAACCGTGCACCACGTCAGTAGCTTGTAGCGTGAGGCGCACTCGATCCCCATAGTTGACACGCAACACGGGCGGATCGAAGGCGAATTGATCAGCCGTCATAGTCACCACATGGGTGACTGGCTTGACAGTGAGTGGCAAAGGTATCAGCAAGATGACCAGGGCAAGCCCTACAAAAGGGGCCAGGCTGAGGAGGCGGTCACGTTTCATTTGACTGGCTCTGTGTCTGTTGAGGGACCATACTGGCTGTACTCGGCGTCTATGTAGGCCCGGATCGTCTGGGTGTCCTTGCCTTCGCGCATCAACCGCATCACGTCCCGCGTGATGTCGACACAGATGCTTCAGCCAAAGGCATGATTATCGAACTCAATCGACCCGTCGGAACCCACTTCCTTGATGTAGCAGTCCCGGTTGCTCATATGGCCCATGGCCCCACAGCCGCAATAACACGGAAATGCCTCGAGCACGTCAGGGTTGGCGATGGCGAATCGATAGGCTTCTTTCACCTGTGGGGGAGCATCTTGTGCGAAATCTGGCAGCGCCGACTCAGGGGCCAAAGTCAGTTCTGCCGGCCTGGTGCCAGCCGGGCCAGCGCACCCGCTGGCGATCAGCACCAGGGCCATAAGTGGTAGAAGAATTGATGAGAAGCGTGGTTTCATATCCTCACCTGTGCTTGTGTCCAATCAACTTGACTGACTCTCGTGAGTCGGCTGACTGGCTCATGAACCTTGCAGGTCTTGTTTAATCAGTTCGTACTGCTCACGGGTGATCTCACCCCGGGCATAGCGCCTGTCCAGGATCTCGTGGGCGCCTTGAGCCTGGTCAGCGGGGAATGTCGATCTGGGGCCATTGCGTGGAAAGAGAGCGCTGACCAGCCAGACGGCCAGGCCGATCAGCCCAACCCAAAAAATGAGCATGACCAGCAGCCCAAACAGCCCAAAGCCCAAACCCATCCCCATCATCTCTATATCCTCCTGCGAATACTCCCTCAGAACGTCATCGTGGGTTGAAGGTGCTACCCACAAGGCAGAGTCTGATAGAGCGTACCCAATTGGCCGGGCGCTAGCTTAAGTCGACCAGCATCTGCTGGTACTGCTCGCGGGTGATCTCTCCCCGGGCGTAACGGACCTGCAGGATCTCTTTGGGTGAAACCATCGTTCCACCCCCAGTTTGAGCCATTGCCGGCCTTCCTCCATCTGGGTTAACCCGGCGCCACAGCCAAGCGATCAGCAGAACCACTCCCACGATCAGCCCAATGCTGATCGCCAGGTTCAAGATCATCCCCACCAGGCCAAAAGCGCCAAAGCCACCCCATCCGGAACCAAAACCGCCCATCATCATGAGGTTCATCCTTTCATTTTTCGCGGCTGACGCCCACCAAGTGGGACGTGGCCGCCCTGACTTCACAAGCTACATTGTAATCCCTTTCGTTGAAGTTTTTATGAAGCGATTTTAAAGATTTGGTAAAGGTTTGGGGGCTGGTGAATGTAGCGGAGAAATGAATAGGGCCCCGGCGGATTGGCGAGGCCCTTCCTGGTTGTCTTGTTTGTCTTGGAGATGTAGAAGTGGTCGGCCCAAGCTAGGCTTTAGGTCGCGATGGGTAGCGTAAACGTAAATGTGCTCCCTTGCTGGGGTCCGGGGCTCTCGGCCCAAATGCGGCCGCCGTGGGCCTCGACCAGGTGCTTGGCAATCGTCAGCCCGATGCCGCTACCGCCTCCTACTCGGGCCCGCGACTTATCCACCCGGTAAAAGCGGGTGAAGATAAACGGTAGGTGCTCGGCGGCAATGCCAACCCCGCTATCGCTTACCGCAATGTGCACCTCAGCCCGATGGCGACGGGCGGTTATCCGCACCCGTCCTGTGGCTGACGAATATTGCAGGGCATTGCCCACCAGGTTCAGAAGTACCTGGTCAATCCGATCCTGATCAGCCTTTACGGGAGGCAGGAGGGGGGGCACGTCGATTTCCAGACTGACA
>CP070811.1:5051135-5069746 GCA_020343875.1 Anaerolineales bacterium
AGCAACTTATAGCAGCTATCCACACCAAGGCGGTGATGATCCAGAAGCTCCTCTTCATATCATACCTCCGCGTATAGATATGTGTGGTGGGTAGCAGTGCCGACCCAGCGTTCAATTGAATGATTGGAGGACTTCGGAGATCTCGATGGGGTAGCCGGCCAGGCATCGGATCGTCACTTCTTCCCAAGATGCCATTGTCCAATATTATCTTGCCTCACAACACCAGAAAATGCAAGAGCAAGCAGAAACGTTTCGCGAGAAAGGAGAGATAAGTCTCTTGACAAGAAAGGAACGATGTGCTATAATGAGTTCAACTATATTGAATTAAATATAGTTGGTTTAGATTGATTGTCTGTGATAGGAACCTTTTTGAGGAGAGTGATACGTGAGGCATAACAGGGGGCATGGGCGGAGGTCGCCCAAGCGCAGAGGCAGGGACTTCTGGCGGGCGTGGCAGGAGGAGCAGCGCCGGCTCTGGGAAGAGGAGAACGACGAAGTATGGCAGCCGGGATGCCCGATGCCGCCCATGCCGGAAATGATGCACGCCTGGCGGCAATTCTTTCACACCTTCATGGGCGCCTGGCCGGATCGGCATTGGGCCTTTGGCGGGAGACGCTTCCGGCCCTGGCACCAGGGCATGGCCTCATATAACCCCTTTGTCGCCAGCTTGCTGAGTAAGGGAGGCGGGCTGTTGCCTCTTTACGTGTTGCACTTACTGGCACAGGCGCCACGCTATGGCAACGAAATCATGGCCTTACTGACCGAGCGCACAGGAGGTATGTGGGTAGCTAATCCGGGGGCCATTTATCCACTCATGACGCTGTTGGAGAAACAGGGTCTCATTGAAGGACAGTGGGAGGACCCACACAAGCGTACCGTTCGCATGTATAGTCTGACCGAAGGGGGCCAGATGGAGTTGGATCGGCTCAAGGCCATTGTACGCCCCAAGCTCAGGGAGGCCTTAGAGGTGTTGCAGGAGCTTGCCAGGGAGCTGAATAGCGACTCAAGCGGGGAGGCTGGGGAGTAAACACCCCAAGTGTAGCAGCGCACGGGCAGGGCTTACTGGCGAACTAAAATGAATCTTCAGGCGAAGGGAGGTGAGATCGATGACAGAGAAGATCATTCACGAAGTACGTGTTGTTGAAACCGAGGATGGTTTCCGCATCGAAGTCAAGGGCGATAAGGAGCGTTTGCGCGAGATGGGTTGCGGCCCGGGCATGGGTTTTGCCCGTCGCTTTGGGCGGCGATTCCGCCACCGCCGTGGGCCGGGTTTCGGCCCCTGGTGGATGTGCGCCGATTGGTGGGCCGGGGAAGAACCGGCTGAAGAGGAAGCATGATCTGCAACCGGCGGGTCCCCGACCCGCCGGAATAGTGAGTCCAGTTCATCTCAGGGCGTGTGATGTTCCTTGATTTCCCCTTCCTTGAGCACGATGACCTCGATACCGACCTCTTGGAGAATCCATTGGACCAGATTTTCCAGGTAGCCTGGGGGAGTGACACCCGTTTCTCCAACGGCAGTGCCAAGCACCAAGGTGCTGATATCGTGTTCCCGGATCACTTGTTCCAGGGCCTGGCGGAATTCGCCTCGCCGGACTACGGTGTCAGCCCGGACTCCGGCTTTCTCGGCGCGCTCCTGGGCCATTGCCAGCAGAAATTCGCCCAGCTCCTCAAGTTCCGTTTCAACATCTACCAGCACTGGCGAAGCAAGGCGGTCCAGAAAGTGAACGTCTGCTACATACAGAAAGAGCAAGTCTGCATCTCGTTCCTTGGCGATTGCAATAGCCCGATCTTGATTGGGAAAACTGGCTTCGCCACCCCGAGTGGGGCGAAGGATTGTTGGCATGGCTTACCTCCTGGTTAGCTGCCAAGGATTACGAAGCGGAAGAGTAGCCACAGGAATCCGGCGGTCAATGTCAGGTATGTAACCGGCAAGCCAACCTTGAGAAACTCGACAAAGGATATGGGCGAACCGGCCTGGTTGGTGATGCCGGCCGTGACCAGGTTAGCTTCCGCGCCAACCAACAGGCCATTGCCCCCCATTGCTGCTCCCATGGAAAGCGCATAGTATAATACCTGGCTGTTTGCGCCGGGTATCGAACCGGTGAGGAATTCGACGACCGGCAGCATAGAGGCCGCCAGCGGGATGTTGGCGATAGCGGTTGAAAAAGTGCCAACCCCGAACACAATCATCAGGATGGCCAGAACCAGATTCTCGCCGACCAGGCGACTCATTCCGGCGGCGATGAAGCTAATCAAGCCTACCTCTTGCACCGCCCCCACTACCACAAAGAGGGCCATAAAAAAGACCAGCGTGGTCCAGTCCACCGCCTTGATCATCTCGTGGACGTCTGGCTTCAACCAGATTAGAAGTATGGTTGCTCCAACCAGCGCCGGAACGGCCGGCACCACGTGATAGCGTTCTCCGATCACAAAACCAATCATCACCAGCAGGAACACCACTCCGGACTTCCAGAGAGCTTGAGGGTCTTTCAGGCGGGCATTCTCTTGCAGCATTGCGTACAGCTTGGGTGAGATGCCGCCGCTTTGCTTGCGCCATTCCTGGCGATAGTGGAACAGGACGTAGCCGGCCAGGACGACCAGGGCGAGCACAACGCCCACCGTTTGGTTGATCAAGAAGTCGCTGAATCCGATTCCGGCATAGGCGCCGATCAAAATGTTGGTGGGGGTGCCGATTAGGGTACTGATGCCCCCCACGTTGGAGGCCAGCACCTCCGGGATAATCAGAGCCAGGGGATTGATGCCCAACGCCAGGCCGATCTGCAAGCTGATCGGTGTCATGAGCAGCATAGTCGTGAAGTTATCGAGCAATGCCGAAGCCACCGCGGTCAGCATTATGAGAATCAATACCAGTAGCCAGCTTCGCCCTCGACTCAAGCGATAAGCCTGGAACGCCGTCCATTGGAAGATGCCCGTGCCCTCGACAATGGCAATGATGATCATCATACCCATTACCAGGAAGATGACTTCCCAGTTCACGTAGGTCAAGGCGCGCTCAAAGTCGAAGATGTATAGGTCGGGGAGGAAGGCGCCCCCACCGAAGGTGACCAGGAAAACGGTCGAGAGGCCTGCCAGGGCGGCCGTTGTGCTGTGTAGTTTCTCGAAGGCGATGACCAGCAACACGGCCGCAAAAATCACCGTCGCTGCCCAAAAGCCAGCACTGATTCTTCGCTCCAGTGTCAAATCGGCGATTCTGTACGTACCAGCCTGCTCCAAAAGGCCCAGCTCCTTGGCGCCAAGGCTGAGAGTCTGGGCCTCAAAGTGATGACGTTCTATGGTGATGGTCAGGTTCTTTTCTGGGAATGTTGGCAGTAACAGTGACCAAGAACCGTCTTCTTGGCTTTCGGTTTCAACCAGAGATTGGCTACTGTCCGAGAGGTGCGCGCTGATTTCAGCCGCTACGACGGGCTGCCCGTGGGGATCAAACAGGCGACCCGAGATGAAGTAGCCATCAGACTGTTGGCCAACGCTGTCAACCATAGGAGCCCCACAGGCAAGGAGGATCAGGCTCACGCCCAAAGCCAGCCCGGCTAGGGGGCGCCGAATATGGGCCCACCTAGACATAGTGACTGCCAAGCCAATTTTGGTAAGCAAGTTAACTAGACTCTGACGAAATCGTGGGGTTGGCAAGTTGAGGTGTCCTTCCCCAAAGCGAACCTGCAAGCGGATCCGCCAAGGCTAATACGCGGGTCTCATCGCAGCTATGCATGCCGCGCAGGGCCACGTGACATCCCAAGATGGACCGGTGATAAATTAGGTATGCAAGGCGATCAGGCGGCAACCACCGGGTTGCTCAGCACGCCGATGCCCTCGACCTCTACTTCCACCTGATCCCCCGGCCGAATGAGACCTACCCCCTCGGGGGTGCCAGTAAGGATGACATCACCTGGCTCCAAGGTCATTGCGGCCGAGATGTACTCGATGAGTTGCGGTATTTTGAAGACCATGTCCGAGGTGGAACCCTGCTGCTTGACCTGGTTGTTTACCCGGCAGGTGACGGTCAGATTGGCTGGATCTAAGTCGGTGATGATCCAGGGACCCATGGGAGCAAAGGTATCGAAGCCTTTGGCGCGGCTCCACTGCCCGTCGCTGCGTTGCAGATCACGGGCGGTGACATCGTTGGCGCAGGTGTAACCCAGAACGTGATCCCAGGCGTCGGTGGCGGCTATGCGCTGGGCGCGCCGCCCAATAACGACCGCTAATTCTGATTCGTGTTCCACCTGCGCCGACTGGGGCGGGCAGACAATAGGTTCACCTGGGCCAATAACGGCGCTGGGCGGCTCAAGGAATATGAGCGGCTGACTGGGGACTTCGTCACCGTGTTCGGCGGCGTGAGCGGCGTAGTTACGCCCTATGGCGATGATTTTGGTAGGTTGGCATGGACTCAGCAGGGTGATTTGGCTCAATTCGCGCACAGGCTCGCCTGCGCGGAATCCGGAGGCGTAGTCCCCTTCGGCGTTGTAAACGGTCTCGCCTTCCAGGATGCCGAATTCGGGGCCACTAGCTGTTTGGAAACGAATGATCTTCATGAGTCTTTCTCTCCTTAGTTGGGCGTTGTGCCGTGAAGTGAAAGCAAGATAGAGCCTAAAGCCTAAATCGTCAAGGCCTAGCGGGTAAAGCATCTCTGTTCATTACAATATCGCGCCCCACATCTTCTTGTTTCCCATTTCTAGGTCGCGCTTGCGCGCCCAGGCCAAGTCGTAGTAGCTTTGCCATGGGCGCACAGAAATGTCGGTGAGCGGGAGACCCCGCAGGATAGAGACCAGCTGGGCTCGTGTCCAGGTATGTCCCGGCATCAGGCGCGCTTCCCACCCCACCCGGTTGGTGATGAGCAACCAGCCGCCGGGCTGAAGAACACGCACCATTTCTTGTAGAGTCTGCCTGGCGTCAGCAAAGAATTCCAGAGCCTCGAGGCAAGTGACGGCCTCAAACTGCTGGTTGGCGAAAGGAAGCTGGGTGGCAGAGGCCAGCAGCAGGCTGGCCTGGCTTTGATGCGACTTAAGATGTTGGTCTGCCACGCGTAGCATCTTCGCTGAAAGATCTAACCCAAACACTTGCCCGGCAAACTCGGGCTGGTGGAGCAGGGCCTGGGGTAGACGTCCGGTTCCGGTAGCCACGTCGAGAACCCATGGCTCATCCCAGTCACTGAGTGCCGCTGCCAACGGATGGCCCAAAAAGCGCGCCTCTTCGGCTTCGTCGAAACTTTTCACCCGGTCGTAGCGGTGCGCTGTCCAATCGTAAAGCAGGGTGACCACTCGGGGCCCCAGGTGAGCGCCTTCAGCGATGACCAGCTGCCAATAGCCGATCAGGATCAGGATGACAAAAGCGATGCCCCACAGTATCCATTCCATCGCTTCGTTACGCAAGGGCCAGCACTGCCAGCAGCATACTCAGGATAACAAAGGGCTGCACATACCGCAGGTAGGTGCCAGTGGCAGCTATGTGGTCATACTGGCTGGGAGGTTGTTGATCATGATCGGTTGCCCAGAGGCGCAGCCCCCACTGTGGCATCAACGAAATGGCAATGGCACCGGCTGCCAGAGGGTGTCGCAGCCCAGCCAATAGCAGGGCGGCTGCAGCTTGACCGCTGCCGATCAGCTTGAAGTCTTCTGTATAGCGGATCAACCCGAAATAGGTAATGGTGTAGCAGATGCCCAGCAAGATAAGCATTCGGGATGGACTGCCCAAAAGTGTGGCGCCGATGAGCCAGGGAATGCCAAATTCGCCCAAGGCGTGCCAAAGCGTGGCCATACCCTGGCCACTGATGGAGCGCTGGGGTGCGCCTTTGCTCAAATCTTTCTGCTGGGAGAGTGCTGCCAGCCAGGAAAGCGTAACAGAAATCAAGACCAGGGCCAAGATGGTACGTCCCAGGACGGCGCCCAGCAGTAGGGCCAGCCCCAGCCCAGCCACCATGGTGGCAAACGCGTGGCCTGCTTCCGGCCAGAGCGTATCTTGCCACCAGCGACGCAACCGGCCCAGGTGGTGGGCCAGTCGATGGCCAGGTGAGCCAACCCGCGTGTAAGGCAGAAGCTGTAGGGCAGGAGCTGTGGCCGGAAGTCGGGGGTCAAGCAGACGTCGGTAGATGCCCCTTTGCCTCCGGGGTCGCCCCCCGTTGGAGCCAACCCCTGAATCCCATACGGCACCCAAAATTGGGTCAACCAAGAGCCAGGCCAGCAGTAGCTTGAGCAAAGTCTCGGGTGAGAGGTCCAATCCGCCAACGGCCAGGCCGCTGCACACAGCAGCCCAGCCTGACCCGAGTGACCAGGGGGGGCGGATGGGATACAATCGGAGCTGGCTGATACGCCCTACGGGTTGGTCCAACAACGTGACTCCAGTTTGATCCCTGCGGGCCGGGGCTGACTGCGGCCTCATAACAATAAGTAGCCACCAGCCCCTAGATTGGCAGGGCTCAGCCCTGCAGGGCGAGCGATACTTCTTTGATATGGTCAGGCGTGCTGCCGCAGCAGCCACCGAAGATTTTCACATCCAGGGCGGCAAACTTCTGGGCATAGTCGACCATGATCTCAGGTGTTACGTCATAGACTGATTGGCCGCCGTCCATGCGGGGCAGACCGGCGTTCGGCTTGGCCATCAGAGTCGCCTGGGGCATGGCCTCACGCATCTGCCGGATGGCCTCCAGATTCTCACTTAGAGTGCGCCCGCAGTTGGCACCCACCGCGGCAACCCCCATCGCCCACAGTTCGCGGGCTGCCTGTGCTGGCTTGACGCCCATCATTGTATGCCCGTGGGTATCGAAGCTCATAGTTACCAGGATAGGCAGGCCAGTAGCCTGGCGCGTGCCTTCAATGGCGGCTTTGGCCTCTTTTAAATCGCTCATGGTTTCGATGAGAATGGCATCCACGCCTCCCTCGGCCAGAGCAGCCGCCTGTTCGGCGAAGGCGGTCACTGCTTCATCGTAGGTCAGGATGCCCAATGGTTCCAGCAATTGGCCGGTGGGGCCGATATCACCCAGCACCAATACCTCCTCCCCCGCGACCTCGCGCGCCAGGCGGGCTGCAGCCAGATTGACCTCATGCACCTGGTCGCCCAGCTCCTCTATGCGTAGCCGAGGCCGGCTGCCGCCGAAGGTGTTGGTTAGAATGAGATCGGCGCCAGCTTCCACGTAACCTCGATGCAAGGCTCGGATGGCGTCGGGATTTTCCAGGTTCCATCGCTCTGGAGCAGTGCCAGTGGGTAAGCCGGCCTTCTGGAGTGTGGTGCCCGTGGCGCCATCGGCAATGAGGATACCGCCTTGTGATAGGCGGTCTTTGAACTTCGTCATCGTTGCGCCTCTTTATCAGATAGCTGAGAGCCGATGGGGCACAGAAAGCTGTCTGGCTATCTCCCACCGGCTGGCGGAGCGGGTGGAAGTATATCACATATGCACATGTTCGTCAACGCCTTGATAACATTATCATTGATTTGACGCGCTACACAATATGAGGGAATTGTGATATAATGAACAGCGTAAAGCTCACTGTGTCTTAGGACGATTGCCCGACCACGTATTCTAACTTTCAACACCCCTATTCATTCCTGGCATAACTCCAACTCCTTTTATGGGCACGCCGCCTGGTGAGATGAGCGAGGCTTTTGTGCTTCCCCCACGCTGCTATCTGGCTAAATGAAGCGCTCACGCTTCAAGGAGGCAATTTAAGTCTTTGGCGGTTGTACTTCAGGAGATGCGAAATGCTGAGACAGCTTTCAACTCTTTTGATACTACTAAGCTTGCTGCTAACCGCCTGTGGTCGTACCCCAGCCCCTGTCGGCGTGGACGCGACCGTTCAGCCTGCGATCGTTGCCACATCACTGGTACGACCCACCGCTACCCCTGTCTTAAGATTGACTGAAACACCCACTCCGGCGCCTACTTCAACATCAATGCCGATGGCCACCCAAACCCCTACCCCTGCCTCCACGCCAGCTGACACGCCCCCGCCTTCGGCGACAGTTACCCCCACTCCCCGTACTCCGTCCGGGGTTTGGTTACCCTCCGTCACGGCTACGCCTCCCCCCAGCCCAACATTGACCCCACAGCCAACCGCAGACCTTCGAGCCATTGTGGCGGAGGCAGGCCAGGGGGTTACAGCAGGATCAGCGGAATCGGGAGCGTTTCGCTTTTCTCGGGACAGCCAGGTATCCAACCAGCCTTTTCAACTGACCCTGACCAACCTGACAGGGGGCACCGTCCGTTTCACAACCGACGGCGCATTGCCGAATGCCAATAGCACCCCCTACCAGGGCCCTATCGATGTCAACCAGACCACCATCATCCGTGCCCAGGCTTTCGATGCGGCCGGTAACCCGGTGGGAGACAGTTACACCAAATCATACCTGATGGTGGACTACGCCCAGACCATCCCCGTGGTCTCCATTGTGGCCGATTGGGGGGATCTGGACACGCTGCATTCCAATGCCACACAGCGAGGCTCGGACTGGGAGCGGCCCATCAACCTGGAGTACTTCGAACCGGGCGGGCAGCCAGGTTTCAACGTGAAAGCGGGCGTCCGCATTCACGGCGGCAGGTCTCGTATCCTCAGCCCCAAGAAATCGTATCGCATCTACTTCCGCAAGTCTTACGGCGGGCCGGGCATGCTCAAGTACCCGCTTTTCGAAGACAGCCCGGTGACCGAGTTTGATAAACTCGTCCTAAAGGCCGGTTACAACGATAGCTTCACCTACCTGAATGAGGTGTTTGAACCCACCGTGCAGTCCACGGGCGCGGTGTATATCCGGGATCAGGTGGTACGCAACCTGCACCGGGAGATGGGCCAGCCGATTGCCCACGGCAACTGGGTGCTGCTGTATCTCAACGGCCAGTTCTGGGGTCTTTACAACCTGACCGAGCGGGTTGACCTTCAGTTCATGCAATCCTACTCCGACCCGGACTCAGAGTGGGACATCGTGGAGAAAGAAATAGAGACGGCCTCTGGCGAATGGATTAGTCGTGAAGTGGTAAGGGATGGCAATTATGGCGGCTGGCTGGACAATCAAGATTGGGTGGGCAGCGCCGACTTCTCTGTGCCGGGCAACATCGGGGACCTGGAATGGCGAGTGGATATGGAGAATGTGTTCTCCTATATGTTCCTCCAGGCTTATGTACAGAACTACGACTGGCCGGGCAATAATTGGATCGTATACCAGCGCACGGACGCAGGGGCCGAAGGCAATGAACGCAAGTGGCGCATGATGGTCTGGGATGCCGAATATGCCTTTGGCGGCGGCAGCCAGGGCTTCAAGACCGACGTGAATACCCTGGTCAAGGTGTACAGCCCCCACGATAGCATCACCCGCATCCTGGAAAAACCGTTCATCCAAAACTGTGGCCTGAAGCATCGCTTCGTCAACAGAGCCCGGGAGTACCTGGGCGTGGAGAATCTGGAGGGCAAGCCTGCCGACCAGGTCGGGCAGCTTTCCAAAGACAGGGTCCGGGCGGAAGTGCTCAAGCAGGCGGCCATGGTGCGGCCCTTCATCCAGATGGAAGCCGACCGCTGGGTGCCTGGCAAGGGCATGGGGGTGCAGTTGTTTGACCAGAACATTCAGAATGTCTTGAGATTTGTGGATGAACGTGAAGAAATCATCCTGCACCACCTGGATGAACTGCGATACCAGACCTTTACCGAATGTAAGTGAACGCCCAGCAGGTGCACAGAAGCCTCGGCAATGGGCGGCACAGGGGACCGACTGAGTGCCCATGAGGGTGCCCTCCTGGAGCGACTGGCACACCTCGAACAGGCAAGGAGAATCTCTATGCAGATGAATGGCTCCGGACGCTACGAACTGAAATACGTGCTAGGCAGAGATCAATACCGCCCCCTTGTCGAGGAGCTGGCCAACTATATGCTGCCCGACCCTCACGCGAGCCAGGATGGCCGCTACCTGGTGACCAGCCTGTACTATGACACGGCTGATTACAAAGCTTATTGGGACAAGATTGAAGGGCTTCGATTTCGGCGCAAACTGCGAATACGCGTGTACGGCGACCAGACGGTCAGGCCGGATACAGCCTGCTTCGTAGAGATCAAGCAACGTACCAACCGGGCCATTCACAAGAAGCGGGTGGTACTCTCGTATGCGTCTGCGATTGCCTTGTGTGGGACTAGGATGGGCCCGAACGGTGCGCCTGAAGCCGACCGGGCGGTGGTCCAGGAAATCACTTATTTGTCCAGCGTACTCCAGCTGCAGCCGGCCTGCATTGTGGCCTATGACCGCCTGGCGTTCAACGGGACCCAGCGCGATCCTGGTCTGCGAGTCACGTTTGACACCAACATGAAATCTCGCACGCAGGACTTGAGCTTGCTGTCCGACACCGATACGGCAAACCACTTCTTCTTGCCACCTCAAGCCTGCATTATGGAGATCAAGGCCGACGGGTATGTGCCTCTGTGGCTGACCAAGCTGGCCGCCAAGTACTCGTGCACACTGCGCAGCGTCAGCAAATATTGTACGGCTCTGGAGAAATCCCTCGGATCGATCCAAAATCAACGCATCTTAGACTATCAACCCGAGTTCGGGCTGGGATCTAGCCAACTGGCGTCCCGCCTGGGCTCAAGAGTCCGAAGACGGGCACTCCCCATACACGGGCAGGTGCCCAGCAAAGCTTAGTCCGCTAGCTAGCTCCCGATATGACCTTGTGGTCAGGCTGCTAAAGCAAGGATGGGAATACCATGGATTTCAATACACTACTCTCCAGTTTGCAAGATAGCCCCAATGTATTTAGCATGTGGGATATCGGGTTAGCGGTCACCTTAAGCTTCCTGCTGTCAATGGTGATCGGCTGGGTTTACATGCAGACTTATCAAGGGGCTGCCTACACAAAATCGTATGTGTATACGCTGACCCTCATGAGCATGGTGGTGGCCGTGATCATGTTGATCATTGGCTCCAGTATTGCCCGTGCTTTCGCCCTGGTGGGTGCCTTATCCATCGTTCGTTTTCGCAACGCCCTCAAAGACACCCGCGACATAGGCTTCATATTCTTTGCCATGGCCATCGGCATGGCGGCTGGCACCCGGCTGTATATCCTGGCTATCTTTGGCACCTTCGGCATTGGCTTTCTGTGGTGGCTGATCACCAAACTTGATCCGTTTGCCAGGGAGGTCAAAGACCAGATTCTCAAGATCAGGCTGCCGGCCGACGTGGGGTACGACAACCGGTTGTTTGAGAGCACATTTGCCAAGTATCTTCACCACTCCGACCTGATCTCGGTGGAAACGGTGCAGGCCGGAACCCTGACTGAGCTGATGTATGACATCCGGCTCAAGCAACGTGCTAAAGCAGGCGAATTCCTGGATGAGATGCGCAAGCTCAACCACAACAACAAAGTCATGCTTATGACCGGATATCACAACATCGATCTGTAGCAAGGCCAGTTCGATACTGGCAGAGGGAGATTCCTGGCCATGCGGCTACTTGCAGCCCTTCTGATGCTATCCATCCTGGCCCTGGCTGCATGCAGCGGCACGCCCACACCCGACATCCAGGCTACTTCACAAGCAGCCGTCGCAGCTGCCTTGACCGCGCTGCCCACCCATACGCCTACCGCCACCAGCACCCCGGCACCCACGCCGACCGCCACGCCCGACCTCCAGGCAACCGTGCAGGCAGCGGTTGAGGCCACCCTGACCGCTTGGCCCACCGACACGCCCTCCCCAACTCCCACACCCACACGCACGCCCTCTCCGACCCTCACACCTACCCCATCCCCGACGCCCACCCCAACCGCTACCCCCACGCCGGCACCGTCGCCGACGCGGACACCCGCGCAGCCAGCCGCCCGCGTCGCCGCGCCGCAGCCGCAGGCAGAGTCCACGGTCGGCAACCTGCCTTTCGACTATGGCATCCAGGTTGACCCGCGCGGCAACAAGGCGGACAACATCGGCCATATCCAGGCCCTGGGCTTCCGCTGGGTGAAACTCCAAATGCCTTGGAAAGACGTGGAGCCCAACCCAGGCAACTACCAGTGGGGCATGTGGGATGACGTGATCGGCACCTACAGCGGGGCAGGCATCAAGGTCCTGCTCAGCATTCCCAAAGCTCCCGACTGGGCCCGGCCGCCCGGTACGGATCTCAGCGTGGAAGGTCCACCTGCCGACTACGCCACCTTTGCCTACTTCTTGGGTCAGGTGACTCAGCGCTATCAGGGCCGGGTGCAGGCCATCGAAGTGTGGAACGAACAAAACCTGTGGTACGAAGGGGGCGGGGCACCCATGCCCCCCGAGCAATACGTGGCCATGCTGGCGGCCGCCTATCAGGCCATCAAAGCCGCTGATCCGAACATGATCGTGGTCAGCGGGGCGCCCACCCCGGCTGGCGACGTGGGTGGCGCGGCCATTGACGACATCAGCTATCTGAGCGCTATGTACGCCGCCGGCCTGAAGGAGGTGTCCGACGCCATCGGGGCTCACCCCAGCGGCTACAACTGCCCGGCAGGTGCCTATTGGGAGACGGTCAACGACCTCACGGCCACCAGCTTCCGAGGCCCATTTGAAAACCGGCATCATAGCTGGTGCTTCCGAGGCACCATGGAAGGCTATCGCAACGTGATGGTCGCCAACGGCGATGCCGCCAAGACCATCTGGCCCACGGAATTTGGCTGGGCCTCATCCGGCAACCCGGCCCCCAACTACGAATACGCCGCCGACAACACGCTGGAGGAGCAAGCCCAATGGACTGTGGAGGCCTATCAGATGGCCAAACAATGGGGATGGGTGGGCACGACCTTCCTGTGGAACCTGGATTACGGCGTCACCGCTGCCGGCACGGAGCTGGCACAATGGGGCCTGCTTCAACCAGGTGGACCTGTGCCCGCCTATTTTGCCCTGGCCGGTATGCCCAAGCCGTAGGCTGGGTTGAATCCCGAAGGGCGTGAAACCCAACCCACAGGCTGTGCCCCACTGAAGGATGTTGGGTCTGGCCACAGCCTCGACCCAACCTACCTGGCTGGGTGGGCTTTGGGTCATCTTCGAAGAGATGGTTCATGTAAGAGTCCCGTGTCTTTGACACCCTTGCTCCCTGCACACGAATCGGCTATAATGCAATCGTAGCGATTCACTCCAGGAAAGACCCCGGGGGCATCAGCGTGAAGACGCTCTATTTGGATATGAACGTCTATAATCGTCCTTTCGATGATCAGAGCCAGATGCGCATTCGACTGGAGACTATGGCTATCACCATGATTCTCACTTTGATCGAAGGAGGCTCATTTTCCGCGAAGTGGTCATTCGTGCTGGACTACGAGAACAGCCGCAATCCTTTCGTCGAGCGTCGGGCTTTTGTCGAACAGCTCTCGCAGGTTTGTGAGCGCAGTATTGAGCCGGATGAATCGATCCGAGAACTGGCACGCAATTTAGCGAATACATATGGCATTCGGGCGCGAGATGCCCTTCACTTAGCTTGCGCCGAGTCTTCTGGCTGTGACTATTTGGTGACTTGTGATGATCGTTTGGCACAGCAAGGCCAGCGATTACGGCAAGCAAAGACGCTCCACGTGAACGTGATCAACCCAATTGATCTGCTGCGGGAGGTTTGAGATGGCATTGATCGACCAACGCTTTGATCGTTCTGAACAAAATGTGCGCGACACCGGGTTCGTGGCTCTGGTTCAGTCTCTAGGCTATGCCGACGCAGTTCGCTTCTTGACCCAACTGAGCTCCGGCCAAGGGGACTATCTGACATGGCAGGAGAAGACTCTGGGAGATATTAGCGTGGATGAGCTCTACGAACAGGCTCGAAAGCACTGGGAGGCGCGTCGCGAATAGGTCTGGACTCGGGAATCTCGTGAACGCCGCTCGGCACGTCCCTGTACGGAGACTTATACCAAGCCCCGGTTGAACCGGGGCTCGGTCGTTATGGTGTACTGCGAAGCCATCCTGATGCGCCTGCGCCTACCGCCGGTCCCACTCCCCAACGTCGTTCCCTGCAGAAAAATGTTGGGTCTCGCCACAGCCTCGACCCAACCTACCTGGCTATCGCCAACCCCGCTCTCCAACATCGTTCCCCCCAACTCGTAGTTGCGCCTTCTTGATATAATTCGGTTTCACCCGTACAATATGAATCGGTCCATAGGCAACCGTACATGTCAGGCACTGTCCTATTCTTCCTCTTCACGGTGTTTTATATATGAAAGCACGCAGGTTCGAGATTCACCACGAGGAGACGGGCCAGACCATGGTATCCGATGCCAGCTTGCTGAGACAACTACAGGCAGGTGACGATGCCTCATTCGAAGCATTGTTCCTGCGTCACTACGACCGGTTGTACCACATTCTCTACCGGCTGCTGGGCAACCAGGCCGATGCAGAAGACGTCGCCCAGCAAGTCTTTCTCAAACTATACCACTCACCCCGCCGGATTCGATCTCAAGGGGACCAGGTGAACGTGGGTGGCTGGCTGTACCGAGTGGCGGTCAACACCGGCTACAACATCCTCAGAAGCCAGAGGCGCCGACGAGGCTGGTATGCGCGCTTGGGCCCGCAGGATACACCCTCTGCTGACCCGTCACACTTGGCAGAAAGCGCGGAGCTGCAAGCCCGAGTGCGCCAGATTCTGGCCGAAATGAAACCGCGGGATGCCAAGTTGCTTCTGCTGCGTCACAGCGGCTTGTCTTACAAAGAGCTGGCGGCTGCGTTGAATCTGTCACCGTCTTCCATCGGCTCGTTGCTGACCCGCGCCGAACGTGCTTTCGCCCGGCGATACCGATTGGCCTATCCGGAGAAGGAGTGACTCATGCGTATGGATGAAGGAAGACTGCGAGCCTATCTCGACCAGGCTCTCCCCCCGGAAGAGCTGGAGAAGGTAAGAAGGCAACTGGCCGACTGGCCAGAAGGCCAGGCTTGGCTGGCCCGGCTGAGTCAGGAACGCGAAGATTCTGCTCAATTTCTGGCTGCCCTGGCGCCCCCGGCCGGAGATCGTCCCGCCGCAGGCCAGGCTTTGCGCCGCTTGAAAGCGCAACTTAAAGACGAATCTAGCCAGACTGAGTGGACCGAGTTGACAGAAAGGACAGGAAGTATGTTCAGCAAATCGTTTTTCAGGCGCTATCAGTCGGTCATGGCCGTTCTGGCCGTGGTGGCTATAGTAGCCGGCTTGTTTAGCTTCGCCCCGGTCAGAGCCATGGCCGGCAGTTTCCTCAAGATCTTCCGGGTTCAGACTGTAAAGATCGTCCCGGTTGATGCAGACCATCTGAGGGCTATGCGAGAGGATCCTCGCTTTCAAGGGCTGATCGACGAATTCGAGGCCCAAATCCAGGTGGTGGCTGACAGTGAAGCGCAGCAGGTTGACACGCTGGCCGAAGCGGCCGACCTGGCCGGCTTCCCGGTGGCTGAAATCACCACCCTGCCGGGCGACCTGGGAGCCCCCAGCCGCGTGACTGTGTTCCAGGAGAAAGTTGTTCGGTTGGACCTGGACAAGGAGCTGCTAGAGGCCATGTTCGAGGCGGCCGAAATCGAGATCAGCCTGCCAGACTCTCTCAACGAAGAACCCATCATGGTCACCCAACCCAACTCCGTGGCGCAGACGTGGCTGGCAGACGACCAGGAGATTCTGGGCTTCGTCCAGATGACGGCTCCCGTGGTCGAATATCCTGATGATCTAGACCTGGATGCCCTGGGGGTAGCCGGTTTACAGTTGCTGGGCATGTCAGAAGCAGAAGCGACGGCCCTGGGTGCCAGCATCGACTGGACCACCACCCTGGTCTTGCCCATTCCCAAGGATGCCAGCATGAGCGTCACCGAGGTGTCCGTCAACGGGGCGGCTGGTTTCCTGTTCGCCAATCCAGATGCGCAGGAGACCGGCGCGGCCGTGATGTGGCAGCAGGGTGATATGAGTTACATGCTGGCAGGTGACTTTTCGGCCGATCAGGTCATGACAATGGCCGAGTCTGTTACCAACTAGAGTCTGGCGAATTTTCTGGGGGACACAGATCAACACAGATTCGCACAGATTCTAGTTTAGAAATCTGTGTACGAAGTCTGTGTGAATCTGTGTCCAACCCAAGGATCGCCAGACCCCAGTTACCAAGTAGAGACCCAGCCAGCCCAGGCTAAAAGACAGCCGGGATAGGGGGTGGTGCTCCAATCCCTATCCCCTTTTCCTGTTCCCGATCTGATAACCACCTTTGACGAGAGGATGTTGCGTGACCGACCTGGCCATCCAAACCAGCCACCTGAGAAAAGAATACGGATCCAACCCAGCCGTGGAAGACCTGACCCTGGAAGTGCCCATGGGTGAGGTCTTTGGCTTTCTGGGTCCCAACGGGGCGGGCAAATCGACCACAGTCAAGATGCTGCTGGACCTGGTGCGGCCCAGCAGCGGGGAAGTCAGGCTGTTTGACCGCCATCCCGCTGACCCGCAAACGCGGGCCAGGGTAGGCTTCCTGCCGGAGCATTTCCGCTTCCACGAGTGGCTGCGAGCCCACGAATTCTTGATGCTTCACGGCCAGCTGTACGGCATGTCCGCATCTGATCTGCGCAAGCGGATTCCTCAATTGCTGGATCTGGTCGGGCTGGCTGCCAACGCCCACATGCGACTGAGCAAGTACTCAAAGGGCATGTTGCAGCGGGTTGGCCTGGCCCAGGCCATGCTCAATCGGCCCCAACTGGTCTTCCTGGATGAGCCGACGTCGGGGCTGGACCCGTTAGGGCGGCGGCTGGTACGAGATGTGATCCGCCGCCTGAAGGCAGAGGGCACCACCATCTTTCTCAACTCCCACTTCCTGAGCGAAGTCGAAATCACTTGTGATCGGGTGGCCTTCATCAACCAAGGCCGGGTGGTCCACATGGACACCATGGCCAACCTGCTGAGCCGGACCACCGAGGTTATCCTGCGGGTGGATGCCTGGAAACCGGAATTGCTGTCCGCCCTGGAGCCTCTGGGGGATCATGTACAGCTGGATGGTACCACCCTTTCCATGCTGGTTGAGGATCAGAACGTGGTGCCCGCCATCGCTCGACTTGTCTTTGAGCACGGGGTCCAGCTGTACGAATTGCGCCCCAGACAAAAATCCCTGGAGGATATCTTCGTGAGCATCATTCAGGCTGACGAGAGGAGTGGCCCGTGGGAGCTCTGACCATCAGCAACCTGACCTTTCGGGAAGCCTGGCGCCAAAAGATATTCTGGATGGCCCTGGTGCTGGGGATAGCCTTTTTGATCCTGTTTGGCATCGGCTTTCATTTCAGCCTGAGGGAAATCACCCAAAATAGCCGGGAGGTAGCCAGGGGCCCGGCCGCCCTGAAGATACTCACCCATGAAGTCAGCGGGCTCTTCCTGATCCTGGGCCTGTTTGCCATCAACTTTATGATTGTGATGATGTCGGCTCTGACCAGCGTGGCCACCATCTCCGGGGAAATCAGCTCGCATACCATCCAGACCATTGCTGCCAAACCGATCCGGCGCTGGGAAATCCTGATCGGCAAACTGCTGGGGCAAAGCATCATGCTTTTGGTGTATGTGGTGTTTATGGCCGGGGGGTTGATTCTTGAAGTTTATGTGATGACTGGCTATCTGCCTCCCCACATCCTGGCGGGGGTGGCCCTCATGCTGCTGGAAGGGTTGATCGTGTTCAGTATTACTTTCTTGGGAGGCACCTACGTCTCCACCCTGGCCAACGGGGTGTTGGTATTCATGCTGTATGGCATCGCCTTTGCCGGGAGTTGGGTAGAACAGATTGGGGCCGCCCTGCAAAGCGAAACCGCCATCCAGGTGGGCATCGTGGCCAGCCTGATTATGCCCAGCGACGCCATGTGGCGCATCGCTTCCGACCTGATGCAGCCGGCCCTGGTCAGCAGAATCCAATTCCCCCTCATCAACCTGTTCAGCAAGCCCAGCCCGGCCATGATCGTCTACGCGGGCGCGTACATGATGGTTCTCATCGCGCTGGCCCTGCGCCAATTCAGCAAGCGGGATTTGTAAGGCCTTCATAGGTAGTTTTTTTCCGATTGTGACTCCGACCGGCGATGAAGTCGCCGGTCTACAAAACGACGCCCCATGGATGAGGCTTAGATCGGTCAAGCCGGATTCATCCGGCGCCGTTTCGTAGCCCTGAAATTCATTTCGGGGCGGGTTGTGCTGGCCGTAGCGGCTTTCCTTTGACATCTGCCCTCTTTCGAGGTAGTATCTGATCATGAGCCAAATATTCCAACGGATTTTGGAGCTAATCCAACGTGGCGAGGTAAGAGTATCAGCTCATGGGTACGATGAGTTGGCTGAGGATGATATTCTTGTACGAGATGTAATGGCCGGTGTCCGAGAAGCCGAAGTTATCGAAGACTACCCCAACTATCCCAAGGGCCCGTGTGTCCTCGTACTGGAAATTGATCTTCAGGGCAAGCCCATTCACGTGGTTTGGGGTATTCCAAGAAATACCTCTTCCCCTGCGGTTTTAGTCACAGCGTATAGGCCTAGTCTTGAGCAATGGTCAAGCGATTTCAAAGCGAGGAAAAACGATGGCTAAGAGGCGAATTTCAAAGCTGGTGCACGAAGGTGAATATGTTGCTGAGGTTGAAGTGGATCTGATTTACACCGATGAGGGCTGGTCGCCATACTTGGCACTCAGTGATGCTCAAAAACTGGATGAAGTCCGGGATTCGCTTCGCCGA
>CP070811.1:5069846-5085524 GCA_020343875.1 Anaerolineales bacterium
GATCAAATTGAACGTGTAGGCCGGGTGGGATTCGAACCCACACTCCCTTACAGGAAGGGGATTTTAAGTCCCCTGCGTCTGCCATTCCGCCACCGGCCCCGAAGCCAACCGCATTTTACAACTTTTCAGTGTGCGAGGCAATTCTGGCCAAGCACCTAGTTGACAACCTCACATATAGGCACCTAGCGCAAGTCTCGACCAAAGGGGAAAAGGGCCAGAGGAACCAGCTTGACGTGCTGCTTGGCGAAGGGGATGCCAATGATGGTGATGGCCAGCACCAAGGCCGAGACCAGGTGGGCTACAGCGATCTCCCAACCAAAGAATACCAGCCAGATGATGTTGAAGATCACTCGTAAGGGGCTATTGGCGTGCTCACCCTCCACCACCTCTTTGCCAAAGGGGGCAAAGGTGGCAACGCCCAGTTTTATGGATTGGAGGCCAAAAGGAATGCCGACGATCGATAAGCACAGCAGCAGCCCCCCCAGGATGTAACCCAATCCAGCCAGCAAGCCCCCAAAGACCAGCCATATGAGATTTCCTAAAATGCTCATCGTCTTCCCTCGTTTAATGTAATCAAATTCCAGGTAGGTAGTGATGCATCACAACTCACAACACAATACGCACAAAGCGGCGAGAAGTTTCAGCTCCAAGGTTATTTCTGGGCCCCAAGGTTCTGGACAGGGGAATGCGAAATGGAGAGGATTCTTGCCTTTTCGGGATCCCGATGCTAGAATGAATTGGCTTGTCATTGGCCCTTGGCCTCGTTGCCAGGGGTGTGTTTTGCCCGAACAGCGTGAGAGTTGCCCATATGATCGTGCGCATGGCCGAATTGGTCGATCTAAACTTATGCTTCGAGCTGGATGGCTCGTATACCACCGATTACGTGTGGCAAATGCAGGCCCATGAGAACGAGCGAACAATCGAGGTCCGCTTCGATACGGTGCGTCTGCCCCGCCCGATGCGGGTGGCATACCCCCGTCAGCCCGAGGAACTCCTGCCTAACTGGCGCCAGGAGGAATGTTTCCTGGTCGCCGCAGACACCTCGGGCCAGCCGGTTGCTTTTTTAGACATGACTGCCCAACCCTGGCACAATGTGGGCTGGATACGCAATCTGATTGTACACCGCAAGTATCGCCGTCAGGGAGTTGCCACCACCTTGTTGCATGCAGCCCGATATTGGGCCAGGGACAACAACCTGGAAAAGATGATGCTGGAAACCCAAACCAAGAATTACCCGGCCATTCGTTTTGCCCAGAAACACGGATTTACCTATTGTGGTTACAATGATCGTTATTACTGCAACGGTGACATCGCCGTTTTCTTTTCCCTGGGTTTGTGATTACGTGTCAGCTGCTGCGTGCTTCCCAATCAAATGGTGACCTCTGCAAGTACCGTCGTCAATTTGCTCTCGTCCCTAAACCGGGCACTATCTTCGGCTATTGTCATCCTCGCCTTTTCACTTCTGGTATACATTCTCACCCATAATCTTCGTAGCTCCGTTGCCCGTGCATTTAGCGCACTCATCGCCTGCGTGTGCGTTACATACATAGGCGACGTAGCTCTTTTTGAAACAGCCTCTCTGCAAGACGCTGTAGTCTGGCTAAAGATACAGTGGATCGGCATCGCCTTTACGCCTGCCGCCTATCTGCATTTCTCGGACGCCTTGCTGCGTACCACTAACTCGCTATCCAGCCTGCGGCGATGGGCAGTGCGCGGTGGTTATGTGATCGGATTCCTTTTGCTGCCGCTCGCCTTTTGGACAGAGTTGCTGGTCCATGACGGCATTTACAGTCCTGGCGCCACCCAGTTTAGAGCCGGCCCCCTCTTCTGGCTCTTTTCAATCTACTTCTTTGCATCCGTGGTCTGGGGAGCCTACAACATTTATCGTGCGCGCCAGCGATGCCTGACCTCCACGTCACGGCGGCGTATGTCGTATCTGGCAGCCTCATTTGCAGCACCGGCGCTGGGGGTATTCCCCTATTTGTTGGTCGCCAGCGCCCCCTCCCCCTCATTTTGGCAACAAGCTTCTTTCTTCAGCGTGCTCTTTGCCGGCAACGTAGGTATTGCCTTGATGATTGCAGTCATGGCCTACAGTGTGGCCTACTTTGGCGTGCTGACCCCCGACCGAGTGGTCAAGCATAGCTTGATTCACTATCTTTTGCGTGGCCCCCTGGTGGCGATAGTAGTTATCTTCATCATTATGGCCATGCCAGAGAAACCTCGGACGCTCGGCTTGCCACGCGACATGATCCTGACCACTTCCATTGTAGCCGTGATTGTATTGACGCAACTGCTTATCAACATGGTAAAGCCGGCCATAGACCGGCTTGTCTTCCGCAAAGATCGGGAGGAGGTAGAATGGATCCAGGAGCTCGACCGTCGACTGCTGACCACTACTGACCTTCGACAGGCGCTTGAGAACATACTCACCGCTCTTTGCGAAGTACTTCGGGTACGCACCGGCTTCATCGCCAATGTAGCAGCCCGATCTGGCCCCCGCCTTGAGGCGCAGTGCGGCTCCCAGGCCGTGGTCCAGGTAGCCCTATCCGATGTGAACGCCTCGGCATTGGCTCATGCTTCGCAAAACGGAGACGAACAGGCACCCATCTTTGTACCGCTAGGTGACTTTTGGTTTTCCTTATTGCGTACCAAATCGCGGGATGTGACCTTAGGCCTGTTGGCAGTGGAGGCACGAACTACCCTGCCCGATTTGACGGCAGAAGAACAAGAAGTGGCAGCAGCTCTAATCGCCCAAGCTGAACTGGCGCTGGAAGATCGCCGTTTACAGCAAGACGTATTTGACGCCCTCAAACGCATCATTCCAGAAATCGAACGAGTGCAGCGACTGCGCGGGACCGTCCGCTATACTGGCTCACCTGGCCTGGACACTTTTGCCCCAGACAGCCCGATTAACGCTCCTGATTTCACCCAGATGGTACGCGATGCCCTGGCCCATTATTGGGGAGGGCCACGATTATCCGGCAGCCCGCTGATGCGATTGAAGGTAGTACAAGAAGCCATGGATGAGTACGATGGCAATGCTGCCCGGGCTCTGCGCGCCATTCTGGGTCAGGCCATAGATAATCTACGCCCCGACGGCGAACGCCGAATGACCACCGCCGAGTGGCTGCTATACAACATTCTGGAGCTGAAGTTCATCCAGGGCTTGCGTGTCCGCGATATTGCCCACCGTCTGGCTATGAGCGAGTCGGACTTGTACCGCAAGCAGCGCGTCGCCATCGAACAAGTGGCACTTGCCCTGGCCGATATGGAACAAGGGCAACAGAAACCGGTCCCTCTCAAACCGAGTAACAATATTGTCGAATCCGCTCTAGAAGACTGATGACTCAGGCAGCCCCCTCTCTCCTGGCGGCCTGTTGCTCGGTTTCCTCTCCGCTTTCCCTATTCAAAACTCCAGCGCACACCCCAAGAACGCCAACCTCTCGTCGCGTATTGCTGGCGTCAGGTCAAATCAATCACTACCTGCGAACGGCCCAACTCAGGCTGACGGGCGAAGTAGGCTTCGACCAGCTGACGGAAGACCGGAGCAGCCTCTTTGGAGCCCTCACCAGCGTGCTCCAAGATGACAGAAATAGCAATCTGTGGCGAGTCGGCAGGTGCATAGCCAGCGAACCAGGCGTGTGGTTCTTCCTGGCCCGTTTCAGAGGTGCCGGTTTTGCCGCTTGCGGTGAAAGTAGCTCCCTCGAATGCGGTGCGTGCGGTGCCACGAGGTCCGCTGACCACCGCCTCCAACGCCGCACGAATCACAGCCAAGTTTTCCGGGCCCAACGGCAGCTGTGCCAGCACCTCCGGCTGGTTCACCTGCTCGGGGCCGATAGGCTCAACGATGCGCTGAATGAGTTGCGGCCGGTAGAGTGTGCCACCGTTGCCCACCGCGGCCAACAGGTTGACAATTTGCAACGGTGTGCTGAGCAGGTAGCTCTGACCGATGGCCAAGTTCACCGAATCACCCGGGAACCAACTCTCCCCCTTTTCAGCCAACTTCCAAGCCAAGTCAGGCACCAAGCCAGACGTCTCTTGCACACCAGCTATACCTGTTGCCGCTCCCAACCCAAAAGCGCGAGCCATATCAGGCAGAATCTGCGGGTCAGCGTTCTGCAAAGCCAGCCCCACCTCGTAGAACACTACATCACATGACCTGTTGATGCCATCCTGTTAGTTGATTCTGCCGTGTCCTGTCTCCAACCAGCATCGCTTGATGAATTGATCGCCCAGCCGGTCCCAGGTGCCGGTGCAAACAAACGGGGTACCGGCAACCAGACCCAGTTTCTCCATACCCGCTGCCATAGTTACAATCTTGAAGACCGACCCGGGTGGGTAAGACGCCTGCGTGCCTCGGCCCACCAGGGGGCGGTGGGGGTTGGAGTTGAGGGCAGCCCAGGCTTTCTGGTCGATTCCGGCGGCAAAAAGACTAGGATCGAAGCGAGGGTAACTGGCCATAGCCAGCACAAAGCCGGTGTTGGGGTCGAGCACTACAATAGCCCCCGGCCGCTGGCCCAGGATGCGCTCGGCGTCGGTTTGCAACTCTCTGTCAATGGTCAGGTAGATGCTGCCGCCAGGGCGGGGAATGGCTGCGGCTACCTGGGCTACCTCCTCGTTATGCTCGCTGAGGGTCACCAATCGCCCACCCCGTCGGCCGGCCAGGTAAGGCTCTCCCCAGCCTTCCACGCCAGCACGCCCCACCAACTCGTCGCCCCGGTAGCCACGCTCCTGCCAGTCTCCCAGTTGATCGGGGGGGATAGTGCCCAGGTAACCCACCAGATGCGCTCCCAGGTCACCTGACTTGTATACCCGGATGGTGCGTTCTCGGCGCGAGACGCCCACCAGCGAAGACAACAACTCGTTGTTGTCAATGCTCACTTGCGGGCTTACGTCAGCAATGGGCACGAACCACTCTGGCTGAGAATTGGCAATCTTCTCCTGGATAACTTCCGGCGCCACACCCGTAATGAGACTCAACTGAGCTACTACCGTCGCCTGATCCTCAATCCAGCCTGGCACCAGTCCAACAGTCACCGTACGACCGTCCACTGCCAATCCCAGGCCATTTCTGTCATAGATATTGCCCCGGACAGGTATTTGATCCAGGAGAACTAGCTTGAGATCATCGCCCAGGTGGGGCAGCACCAGTGTGGAGGACCAATCCACCCCCCAGCCCCCATCTTGCCATCCCAATGTCATCATATTGTCGAATTCCAAGGGGCCAAAGAGGGTGGTCTTCCACTCAGCACGAAAGCCAGCCACGGCGCTTGGGCCATCGTGCAACAAAGAGCGGAGCTCAGCCCGGACGGTGGTGGCCGTCGCTTCACTCAGCGCGTTCAGGTAACGCGCGCGGAACTGGTCCTTGCTAGTGCTCTGGCGATCCAGATCAATAAGGAGGTCGTACATCGTCCCATAGTCACCGGAGGACCACGCGGACAGAAAAGCCGCAGCCGCGCCATCGGCGGACGGCGGTGGCGTGGGGGTAGGGGTAGGCACAGGAGTGGGCGAAGGCGGTGGCGCGACCGTAATAGGCAGCGGGAGCGAGACCTCTGTGGGCGCACAGGCCGAGGCCAGTGAAGCCAGCGCCAATTTCAGGAACGCCCGACGCGGAAGACGACGGTTCATAGCCAGATTATACCACAACCGATTTCGCCTGCAAGGAAAGACAAATACCAGGCAGAAATCGGCTCATTACGATTACGCAGGTGGATGTACCATCAAATACTGCGTTAGCAGCTCAATGGTACGGCCCAGGATTTCAAAGGCTTCCCAGCCTTGCGAGGCGCCAGCGGCAAAGATGGCCGCCCCCTTCACGTAATCGTCCTTATGCAATTCGCTGTCGTACCAGATGAGTTGGTCCATGTACACGCCGGGGGTATCATCGCGCAGGCCATTCGAGACCCAATAGCTTTCGAAATCACGCCAGCCTTTGGCCTCCAGAGGACCAGGCCGGTTTCCCACGGTACCATCCACACCACATTCGGTGATGAGCAGCGGCAAATCCCCGTAGCCCATCGGGCCCAGGTACTGCCGATAGGCTTTGCGATAGCGGATGGTCAACCAACCCTCGTCTCCTTCGTCAACCCCGGCTGTGGACTGCAAGGCCCCAAAACCCCACTGCATTACCGGAGCCGAGTATTCGTGCACGCCCAGGTAACCATGGTACCTTCGTGCCGCGTCCAGGGCAGGGGCGAAATGTTCCCACAGCTCCAGCGGTGGGTGACCGGCGGCAAAATTACCTACCACCGAGCGAACGCCTTGATCAGCCAGCAGCCGGGCTCGCTCAGCTTCAAAGTCAGCCAGTCGTTTCATCTTGTCCACCGTATCGGCAACCGGCTCGTTGTAAGCTTCCCAGGCATCATAGTATTGAAAACGGGTCGGCTCCAAGGCAACCTCCAGCAACTTGCCGGCAGCCTCACGGGCCAGAGGGATGGGGTCGGCGGTCAGGTCAAGTTGGCCCAGCACGATACGTCCCACCACGATGGTAGTTGGTGAGTTCTCTTTGATGTAGCGGGCAAAGTTAGGGTCTAGGTTCAGTGTTTTGATGAGGGCCGGTTTGCCCAAGCGGATGAGGGTGTCTATTCGCCCATCGGCCCGGGTGACAAATAGCCCCAATTTGCTGGGAGGTCCGGCAGGATAAGGCGTCGGAGTGGGCGTCGGAGTAGGCGTAGATGTGGGGCTGGGTGTGGTCGACGCGCCCGGCGTTGAAGTAGCAGCTGGCTCAACAGTGTTTGCCTCAGTCGCGGTGGCTGTAGCCGTATGTGATGCGGTTCTGGACGACGTAGAGGTGGGGTTGGGTGTCAGCGTTGCGCTAGACGTAGCGGTCGCACTGGGCGGGACTGTCATAGTGGAGGTCGGGATTCCAGTCGAACGTACAATGGTTGGGCCCGGCGCAGGCTTGGCGCGGGAGATAAGTTTCCCCATGCCGCAGGCCTCGAGAGTAGCCAGAAGGGTAACTGCACCGATGCCGGTCAAAAAGCGTCGGCGATTCAGGCTGCGGCGTACGGTTTTGGCAGAAGAAGAAAGATATTTGTCAGTCATGCCCTCCATCATAGAGGTCGAGGATAGAAATGTCAAGCGCGCTTAGCGCACGCCCAGGCGTCGCTTTCCCTACGCACGTTACACTCCCTTACCTTATGATGGCTTTAGAACAACTTTCAGCAGATCTTCTGGGTTGAAGCCAGTATAAGCCTGTGCGCCACATTGTCAGGCAAAGCGATCTGCCTCGTCCTGGTCGCCGCTACAGGCGGCAACCAGGTTTGACTGAGGCAGCCATCTTAGAGCCCGAGCATGGACGTGTCCCACCTCGCCACACCCACCAGCCGCGTGCGAGCAAGGTTCTCCAACCTAATCAGCAGCAATCAGGTTCAGGTTGCGCCTCAGGCGGGGGAAGTTATAAAGCTTGCCGGGGAATCTCTGCAACCCTTCCTCCTTTACCTCAGTGTCAAAGAAGTGGGTTATTGCAGCGTACTCTTCGTCGCTCAAATCAAATTCAAAGGCCCCGATTGAGGTCTCAAGCTGGCTTAAGGAACTGACACCGACTATCGGCGAGGTAACGGCGGGTGAATATCGGACCCAGGCCGTGGCCAATTGAGCCGGGTGGACCCCCCGCTCACCGGCAAACTGGTTGAAGCGATCAACGCTGTCGCCATACTGAGATAGCCAGGTCAGAAGACGCGAGCTGGTTGGGGCCCGTGAGTCGGTGGGTGGGGTTTGGCCGGCCTTATACTTACCCGCCAAAAGACCAGACACCAGAGGGCGATATGCGGTAACCGCAACCTTTTCCGCCATCGCTTGCGGCAAAATCTCAACCTCAGCGCCCCGCTCAATGAGATTATAGGCGACTTGATTACAAACAAGGGGCGGCCAGCCGTTGCGTTCGGCAATTGCATTTGAGTGAGCGAATAGCCAGGCCGGGTAATTGCAGCAGCCCACATAACGTGCCTTACCCTGAGTGACGACTTCGTTAAGAGCCCCCATAATCTCCTGGGGGTGCATGCCCTGGATTGGCCAATGAATCATATACAAATCAACGAAGTCAGTCTGCAAGCGAGCCAGGCTCTCGTCGATGCTTTCCAGAACACTTTGGGCGTCAATGCCCTTATGGACCTTAGTCCCGACAAAAAGCTTGTCCCGCCTGCCTTTGATAATTCGCCCCAATATCTCCTCGGTGAAGCCATTGGCATACATGGGCGCGGTGTCAACAAAATTGACACCGCGTTCAATAGCCACGCCTAGAATGCGGTCAGCCTCTGTCTCGTTGCACCGAACACCAAACATCATAGTGCCCAGACACATCTCGGAGACTCTTTCGCCTGTCCTTCCAAACTCGACATATTTCATGGTCATCTCGTATTCTGGGCCCTCCGATCAAAGTTGGCACGCAGCGCCTCGGCAACGCGAAAAGGGTCGGTGTTTATTACGCTGGCGGCGTAAAGCTCCATGGCCCCAAAGTCGCTGATCTGTCCTGCAGGGTGACCGCGGTCAACCAGGCGCGCCACGATTGGGAATCCCTGCCACGCCTCGCCGGTTTCCGCCAGGGGGGGAACATAAACAACTACATTGAACGCAGTCACCCCCAACCGGTTGATGAATGTATCCAATGCCAAGAAAAGAGCCCGTTTAAAAGGCTCGGAAAAAGCACCCGGACGGTCGTAATCTTCCACGTCGGCCAGGACCAGCGTCTCGCGTTCGCCAATCGGCGTCAGAGAGGCCATCACTTTTGCGCCTTCACTTTCAAACGCCAGGCCAAGATCGACATGAACTTCGAACAAGTCGCCGAAGTAGTTGTAGCCATAAGCCTGCCAATAGGTTTCAGCGGCACGACGCCATGCCTCGACTTTTGGGTAGTGCACGTCCCGAGTCAATAGCATCTGCAAATGTCCATGTACCACCGATGCAGCGGCTCGTGGGAGGCAATTCCACATCATCAGGTAGTAACGGGCCTGAGGGTCTTCTCGGTGAGCAAGTTCGGCCCAGTACCAGGCCACATCCAGGTAGTCACTCAGTTGATCTTGATTAAAGCGCAGTGGGTTATGCTCGTCAAAGAGAACCAGGCCATGGTAGCCATCCACCTTGACCAAGCTGCTGGCGGTGACGCAGTATTTGCCGCGCACCCTGCCGGGTGTCGCTTCCTCTTGAGCAAAAGTGTCTGCTGACGTGAGCGTCTCCGGGCTGCAGAAAGGATCTCCCCGCTCCATCTGGATCATAGCTTCGACCGGCTCAGATGGCGGCGGTTCAGTCAACCACAAAGTGCGCAGCTCATTGTAGAGAGCTCCTTCCGTCGTCAGCAAGTTGGTCACTTTGATGATATACTGCTTTTCCACACCTCCTATGGCACTGGTGCGCAGGGTGGTCCTTATCTCCATTGCACTTGGAGGGACAACTTGCCCAACTGTACTGCTCACGTGAAAGATACGGCCGAATCGAGCCTGGCGTTCGTCGGGCAGACTGAAGACAATATCAGATAAGCTAAAGATATCGGATAACGACTCAGTGGGGACAGGGGCTTTCCGCTCGTCGCTAGAAGCTTGCATTGTCACATCCTGGTGTCTTCTTGCCCTCAAGCCGTTCGATCTTGAGCACGGAAAGCGCGAGCTCGGTTGTAAAGCTCTACATATTTGCGGGCCGATTTTTCCCACGAAAAATCCTGTTGCATACATCGGACCTGAAGCTCGCGCCAGATGTCGCGATGGCGATAAGTCTCTACAGCACGAACCAAGCTCGTGTAGAGCGCCATCGGATCGTAGGTCGTAAACACAAAGCCGGTGCCATTTCCACTCACCGGGTCATAATCGCTCACGGTGTCAGCCAATCCTCCAACCGCACGCACCAACGGGACACTGCCATAGCGCATGGCAATCATTTGCCCCAGCCCACAGGGCTCAAACCGGGAAGGCATCAGAAATAAGTCGCTGCCCGCATAGATCCGACGTGCTAGAGATGCATTGAAAGTAAGAAAAATACCAGCCTGCTCAGGAAAGCGATTGGATAGCTCACTGAAAAAATCGTGATAGCGTTGCTCTCCCGTGCCAAGCAACACAAATTGGGCTCCCAGATGCTGCAACACTGCCTCAAGCGTGGAGGTAACCAAGTCCAAGCCTTTTTGGTCGGTCAACCGGGCAATAATACCCACGACAGGCACATGAGGATCCTGACGCAGGCCTGCCTCACGCTGCAAGCTCAGCTTGTTGTGCACCCGTTGATCCAAGCTTTCCAGGTTATAGTTGGCTTCTAAATAGGAGTCAGTGGCGGGGTCAAACTCATCCAGATCGATACCGTTCAGGACACCAAACAACCGGTCGCGCCGGTCGCGCAGAAGTGGATCCAGCTTTTCACCGTATTCAGGGGTGAGAATCTCGCGAGAGTAGGTTTCGCTGACAGCGTTGATCACATCCGAGAAGAAGATGCCCCGCCCCATAAAATCGACCACCTCGTTCAAATCAACGGTGTCCGGGTGGACGACAAAGCCATACTCGTCAATCCCAGCGACTTCCAACACCCGATAGCCAAAGATGCCCTGGTAAGCCAGGTTGTGGATGGTATACACGCTGGCAACATTCTCAAAGAACGGGTCATGGGCATAGATAGTCTTGATCCAATTGGGAATGAGGGCCGTGTGCCAGTCATGGCAGTGGACGATGTCGGGTTGCCAGTCGAGCCGCTTGACTGCCTCCAACATACCCCGGCAAAAGAAAATAAAGCGCTCGGCATCATCAGGATACATATAGATACAATCCCGATCGAAGTACCGGGCATTTTCGATCATGTAGACTGGCACGTCGCCATCCAGGCTGGTCTGCATCAATTCGGCCTGCTCGGAACGGTCGTCCATAGGCACAGGAAAGGGATCGAGCACGCGCATCAGATTGAACCGATGCGGACTGATGCGTCCGTAGCGGGGCATCGCCACCCGAATGTCGTGCCCCAAGGCACGGATGGCTTTAGGCAGCGACCCGGCTACATCAGCAAGCCCACCTGTCTTGGCGAACGGAACCACCTCAGCCGCCAGGAGCAGGATCTTGAGCGGGGTCTGCACCTCTCTCACCCGGTTAATTGGGTGCTCTCCCGGCTGGGACATAGACTCACCTCTAAGAATAGCCCGCAGGTGCGCTTGGTAAAAAGATAGTGCGCAAAGCCCGGGAACTATTCAAGTCTTGTACCTCGCGCTTCACGATAGCGTTTCATCACGCCCTATGAGGAAATCTACAGCTGCTTCAGGGGCATCCTAACATAACGACTATGAAATGTCAAGCGAATTCCCAAAGCCATCTCCCTCAATCAAGCCAGGCAGCTCGCCCAGCGCAGCAATGGTCGCATCGGGAATGATCGCCTCCCGATGCTCGTGGTTCGACGACGCTTCGTCAGCGGTGACGAGAATACCCCGCATGCCAGCGTTGTGCGCGCCCAAAATGTCAGCATTCAGCGTGTCCCCCACGACGACAACCGACTCAGGCGGCAGGTTCCAGCGAGCTAGAATCAGGTCCATAGGTTCTCGCAACGGTTTGCGCAGACCGAGACCAGCCGAACTGAAAGCAGGCGAAAGCCAGGGGCGCAGGCCCAAGCGGTTCACCAGGCGCTGAATAAAGGGATCATCGGTGGCATTGGAGAGGAGGCCCAGACGATAGCCTGCTCGGAACAAGTGTTTGAGGACATCCTTGGCGCCAGGATAGGCTTTCCAGTCTGCCTCCTCCGGTCCAAAATAGGCACGCACTGCCTCGCCAACCAGACCAAAAGCCCCAGGCGGGGCCTCGATCTTCTCCAGCGTGGCCCGCAGTGATTCGGGGCAGGTTACCTCCTGGTGGGACCGGTAGGCCACCTCACGCCCCGCCCGGCGCTCTGCAATAAAGGTCTCGGCCAGCGCTTCCCTGTCGAGATTCACTCGCTTGCGATCGAAGAAATCGGCCATACTGGCCACACCCCGACCAATCACGTCGTCCCAATCACCGTCAAAATACATCAGCGTGCTGCCCAGATCGAAGATAACGCCACGCACCTTCATATTTCCAACACCGCCAGCAATTGATCTACCTGATACTCAGACTGCTTTTCTGCCCGAAGCAGCTCTCGAACGATGTCGTGGCAGGCTATAATCTCTTCTGCCACCTCGGTTTCCGGGCGAAGCGGATCGGCACTGAGCGCGACCACAGCCAGCACTAGCATCCACCATAACAATTGTTCAAAAGCTTCTCTATTAAACCACAAGATGCCCTGATAACGATTCACCTCCAGGAAACCCTGCACGTCGCTGTCTTTCAGCAAAGCCTCTAATACTCGCCGTGCCTGGCTCTTATCGGGGGCCGGCCCTTCAAACCATCGCTGATGCGTGGTGAGAAGTTTGATAACCGTGACCGCTCTCCAGGCCGATTCCTGGCCCATGCCAAGGTCACGCAGGACACTGGCCATGATTTTTCCGATCAGCCATTCATCAATCCAGCTACGGCTCTGCTCTTCAAATCCGGCCTCGTACAGGATCTTCCCCAGGGAGTGGACAAGCAACCAGCCCAGCATGGTGCCCCACACAACCGGATCGTCGGTCAGGTCTGCCCTCAGGTATTCTATGGTCGCTTTGTACCTCCGCGACCTGGGCAAAGGGAAGCGGCTTTCCAGAATGGGTAGTTGCAGGATGGCTTCCAATTTTTGGCGGACGTGCCGGGCGATGGCGATCTCGTCCTCGGCACCGCTGGCAAATCTCTTGATCTCCTGGAGCAACTGGACTGTCTTCTGCTCCACCTCGTCCATAAGCCGCCCGTCGAGTTGCCCATCAGGTTGAGTCAAACGGGCATCCAAAAGCTGGCGGAGCAGGGCAGCATTTACAAGTTCCTTGAATGGATAGTGAATCGGCCGCAGTAAGGTCTCTCTCAAAGCCTCTTCGATGCTCGGCACCCCGCGCCCATTCAAGTAAGCCGTCAGGTGGGCGTACTGATGCCACTCGTTATCGCGCACTTCCCGAAAGTCAAGGAAGACGTGGTATCTGTACGCGCCCAGTTCCACGTATAAGCCTGCCTGGCACAGTTCCCGGCTGCTCCGAATATATTCCAGGCCAGTGACACGGTCTCGGAAAATGCAAAAATAGTTCTCATCATCGCGCAACCCTAGGCCCTGGCCCAAGTTTTTCTGCGTCAAGACCCGCTCACCATGGGCCATCTTCTCCAAATAAGCAACAGATGACCGGATCCATCCCCGAGCATCTGCGAATTTGTTGTGATACACCACTAGCGACCGCTCGTCGCCAGCGCGATTTGAATAGGCAAACACGTCCTCGTTGACATAGCCTTCGGGGGTGAAGAGATCATACAGTAAGAAATCCCTCACCTCAGCAAACAAGTACCGACGTCGCAACAATGGGAATATCTCTCGCTCGTGCCGCTGAATCAGGTAGCCATCCGGCTCTTCATCCCAGTACGCGCGTTGATACTCCATCCCATATTTCTCGGCGAACCCTTCAACCTGACCGTGTCCAAACATAGGCAGACCCGGCAAGGTCGCCATCATTGTACATATACCAAAGTACTTGTCACCCTTGCCAAACTGAGCCACAGCGGTCTCTTCATCCGGATTGTTCATGAAGTTTACAAACCGCTTCAGGATTTCCGGATCGAATTCCAGTGTGTTCTTGATTACCAAGCGGTACTCGGCATTCTTCTCGTCTCGAAGCATGTTCATGAAGGCGCTGTTATAGACCCGATGCATTCCAAGCGTGCGCACAAAGTAGCCTTCCAACAGCCAGAAAGCTTCGGCCAGCAGCAGTGTGTCAGGTGCTTCTTCGGCTACCCGGTCCACCACTTCACGCCAGAATTCGTTGGGTATGCGCGCATTAAACTGGTCCTTGGTCAGGCCATGCTCTGCCCGGCTGGGGATAGCCCCACCGCTGCCCGGTTCCGGGAACCACAAGCGCTGATAATGTCGCTTGGCCAGCGTCATCGCCGCGTCAAAACGGATGATGGAAAATTGGCGCGCAACGTGCAAAATCGTCTGAATGACAGCCTCGCGTACCTCAGGGTTTAGAAAGTCCAGTTGGGCCGTGTCATTCCAGGGCATACTGGTGCCATCGTTACCGTGATAGATGTACTTTTCGTCTCCCGTCCAGCGATCCACTCTCTTGAACACCACGGCAGCATCGCTGCGGTCGTAATAGTGATCTTCCAGGTAAATGCCAACCCGCTCGTCCCAGGACAGATCGGGTCCCTCAAAAGTATAGGATGGAAAAGGGCTGTACTCTAGGGCGACAAACCAATCCGGATGATCGATCACCCATTTGGAATAAATTCCCATATGGTTAGGCACCATATCGCTGGACAGGCGAATGCCCCGCTGCCATGCCCGGTCCTTCAAATTCTGGTAGGCTGCCTGCCCCCCTAAACTGGCTGCAATCTGATAATCGAAGATTGAGTAAGCCGACGGCACGGCATCAGGGTTGCCGCACATTTGTTTGATCTTCTGCGAGGCTGGGCTCCGTTCCCAGAGTCCAATCAGCCACAAACCAGAAAATCCTCGCCGGGCCAAGCTGTCCAGCTCTTCATCAGGGACCTGATCCAGCCGCGTAATAGATCGCTGATATTGCCTTGACAGTTGATCCAGCCATACGTAGGTATGCTTGGCCACCAACACCAGCTTGGGCATCCAGTCACGGTCAAGGCTGAAGCGCTCCGCCTCCAGTTCCAAGCCTGCAAACTCGTACACCCGAGCCGGGCCAGGGCCCAAGAAAATCATCTTCTCTTCTTCTCTGATTAGATCCAGGCTACTGAGCAATTGGAACAGGTATTTGCCCAGCAAGTACCCCCATTGCTGGCGGATGTATTCCAGTTGCCCGGAAAGCGAGTGAGGTACACTCACAGCTGGGCTGCGAAGCATCTCCACCAGATCCTGATCCTGGGGCCCAAAAGTGGGCTGGGTAGCGAAGAACCTCTGCAAGCCTGAAACGATCTGTGGATAAACGGTTTCCTTTTCCTGGGCGGCGTCGTCAAAAAGCTCCCGAAAGGGGGAAAAGGCCGGGTTCATATTCGCCAGCCAGAGCATCAGCATCTCTTCTAGCAGGATTTGACGATGGGGAATCCCAGCCGTTTCGCCCTCCAAGTAGGCTTCGATAGCCACTTCTCGACGGTAAACGGCAAGCGGAGGGAATTCGTCCGCAAACTGGCGCAAGGCTATGTCAACCAAGTCTTTGCCGAGTTCTTCATCTACCCAATCCAAAGCCTGCCGCATGACTTCCGGGTTCTTTTGCTCGCGATACAGTCCGAGCACATAGTGCAGGATCTCATCGATTAGCCCCATAGCGTTGAGCTGTCCCGCCTTCATGGCCCGTTCTGGAAAATTAACTAAATCCCGCTTGTCATTCATCCTTTGGGCAAGCACACGCGCCGCGTGGAAGTTGGCAAGGATCACGTTCCCGCTCAAAGAAAACAGGAGCTGGTCAAACTGGTAGAAGTCTCGCGCCTTTCGGGAGATGTGAAACTCCATCTGCGGTGTGTTCTTTTCGTGCATTGTCTTCTCTCATTCCGTGTGAAACCTGATGCGCAATGCCTAAGAGAGGCGGCCTAATAAGCAACTGGCGCGTTTCAGGCCTGATCAAGATGGATGAAGTGAGCAGGCCACCTGGGTTTTGGCAATCCTCAATACTCCCGCCCCCGGTCAACTTGGTTGAGCAATGGCTCCTCTGCCAGGTAGCGCCTCAAA
>CP070811.1:5085624-5092862 GCA_020343875.1 Anaerolineales bacterium
GTTCGTGCCACCAGTGGATAATCATGCCAGCTTGTGAGAGGGTAAAGGCCAGGAAGGCGCCCACGGCGAACAAGGGTACCAACGCGTGCGTATCACCGCCAAAGGTGACGATGAGCACGGCGGCTGCCGTGGACAAGAACAAGATCCCGTTGTCCAGCACGAGTCGATCACCCAGGCCGGTCAACTGGTGTGGCAGAAAACCGTCGGCCGCCAGGAGCGCAGCCAGGCGGGGAAAGCCGGCGAAACTGGTGTTGGCGGCCACAGCCAAAATCAGCATAGTGGTGACCTGGATGAACAGATAGGCTGACCCGCTGCCGAGCAGCCGCCTGGCAAGTGCAGAAAGTATCGTCTCGTGGGGCTGGGCTACCACAGCCAGGAATTGCGTCAGCCCCACGCTGCCCAGGAACAAAACGCTCATCAGCAAGGCCATGACGATCAGCGTCCGCTGGGCGTTGCGTGCTTCCGGCGATTGGAATGCAGGCACCCCATTACTGATGGCCTCGATGCCAGTCAGCGCCGTGCAGCCCGCCGAGAAGGTGCGTAAAACCAGGAGTGCTGTGAGCGGCTTGGCGGCCGTCAGAGCAGCAGTTGGCACTGGTCCCTGCCCATCCATGACAAGGCGCAGGATGCCGTAGCCTATCAAGGGCAGGTAAGCGAGCAAAAACAGGTAGACCGGGACGGCCATCCAGTTGCCTGTCTCGCGTAAGCCCCGAAGATTGAGCAGAGTGATGATGACCAGCAGCAAGAGCGATAGAAGGACGCGATGGGGCAGGAGCTCTGGGAATGCCGAGGCCATGGCGGCTACCCCAGCGGTCAAACTCACCGCTGCGGTCAGTACGTAGTCGATCATGAGAGCGGCCGCGGCAATCAGACCAGGTAGGATACCCAGATTCTCGCGCGCTACCACGTATGACCCACCACCAGAAGGGTAGCCACCGATCGTCTGAAAATAGGACAGGGCGACTAGAATCAGCAGCGCCGTAATGGCCAATCCAATGGGCCAGGCAACGGACAACCCGACGCTCCCAGCCACGAGCAATCCAAGGTAGATTTCCTGGTTGGCATAGGCGATGGACGACAAGGCATCGGGCGAGAACGTCGCCAGGGCCCGGATTTTGTTCAGGCGCTGGTGCACAAGCTGCTGAGTGGGCAGTGGAGGGCCGATCAATAGGTGCCTAAACCTGCTCATAATGTAAGTCCTGCCTGCCTTCCCTCTATCACGACCTGGCTATCCAATACGGCGGGCAATCGTAAAAGCAGCGCCCGCTGCTAAGCCACCGATTACGACCGTCTGCAAGCCTCCGCGCAAGGGGTTGATCCCGGTAAAGCGGGCTCTAACAAAACCAAACACAAGCAGGGCTGCCAGTGTCACCCCCACCCAGACCCACAGAGCATTCGAGATGCTGTGCAAGAGGATGTAGGGCGCCAGGAGGACCAGCCCACCGGCAATAAAGGAAGCGGCGATAGTAAAGGCACTTTGTCTGGCGCGGGCCGGATCAGGCGCTTCCAGCCCCAACTCGAAGCGCATCATGAAGTCAACCCAGCGGACCCGGCCAGCCCGGATGGCGGTCACCAATGGCATAATCTGCTCGTCGCCGATGCCATAGCCGCGAAATATCTGGGCCACTTCGTCCGTTTCCCGTTCAGGCACCGCCTGTACCTCGTGCAGCTCGCGCGCCCGCTCGGCTGTGTAGTGCTCGTAATCGGTTCTGGCCGCCAGGTAGCCGCCCAGCCCCATGGCGATGGATCCCGCAGCAATCTCGGCCAGGCCAGCGGTGACCACGATACTGGTCGACGCCACCGCCCCGGACAGGCCAGCGGCCAGGGCGAAGGGGACAGTCAGCCCGTCTGACATGCCGATCACGATGTCGCGCACAGTCTCAGTGGCGGTGAAGTGTCTCTCAACGTGAGGCGTGGTTGGCACGTTTCCCTCCTTCAAAGGCATAGTACCGATTGTGGTCGTACACACGCAAGGCCAGCAGCCGGACGTCTCTGGCTTTTTGGGCGACTCACAAGCCGGCAGCTCCTGTCAGCACGACCAGGGCTCGGACCTTGCATATGACCCACAGGGGGGCACATGGTCACCCGAAACCAGGCCTAGACGGGGCCACTGGCCACCCCAACAGACACAGAGTCACCGAAGGCAATCACGGTCACAGCCAATACGCCAGAATCAGATGGGCGTAGCAGCTGAATGGCTTTCTGGGTCACTCCTCTTTTCTGAGCACGACGGTTTGAGAGGGGGACGGTCCTTGGATACCCTCCTGCTCCAGGCGCTGCTTGGCCTCAACGGCGCTCAACCCATCGGGGGCACTGTGCAGCGCCTCCAGCAGGCTATGTGCTGACCGGCTCCAGTACTGATCGATGTGGTTCATATCATCCTTCATGGGCCCCTCCGAGAGGGTTTTGCAGGCTCAGCGCAGAATGCCTCGCGCCACGAAGACGATGGTCACCAGTGCCAGGAGTAGCCAGACGGCGACGATGACAACCGCCGCCACCCATGGGGCCGCTCCAGCCTGTCCCATCTCCAGCTGAGCCTTGTCTCGGGCCTCAGCCAACACTAGGGGCGGGATCATCTTCAGGGCAATGGCAATCCCTATGGGAATCAGCACCAGGTCATCCAGGTATCCTAAGACGGGGATGGGATCGGGGATCAGGTCGATGGGGCTGAAGGCATATCCGACCACGCATACAGCCAGGATCTTGGCATACCAGGGGGTTCTGGGGTCCCGGTAGGCCAGGTAGAGCACGTAGGTCTCTGTTTTGAGTTGCCTGGCACGACGTTTCCACACCTGTATGGCCCTGGTCATCACGGCTTCACCCTTCGCTATTTTCCATCGGAATGCTGGCCCGCAGCCGCCACAGCCAGATGGCCGACATACCCATCAATAGGCCTCCCGCACCGAAAGAGGCGCTGTATCCCAAGCCATGAGCCAGGTGACCACCCACCAGGCTACCTACAATGCCTGCTGCCCCAATGATTGCATTGTGCAGCCCCATGGCCCGACCCTCCAGTCCCTTGGGGGCCAGCACAGCCACGGTGGCGGTGCCGGACACCGCAATGGCTGCCCAGGTCACCCCCGTCAAGATATGGACCGTTCCCACCACAATCAGGCCTGCCGGCCCGGGCCGGGCCAAGCTCAACAAAGCATACATCCCGAAAATGGCAACCCGCACGGCGGAGGCCTGCGCCTGAAGCTCAATACCTTGCCGTCTCTGCATGACCCGTCCCATGGGCACGTAAAAGAGCGCATCTGTGGTGGACTTGATGAGCGTGATGAGGAACACCTGGGCATTGCTGGCGTCCAGCACATCCGTCAAGAAGATGGGAAAGGGCACAAAGCCGACGTTGATGGCAAAGAACAACAGAAACGAGCACAAATAATAGCGGCCCAAGGTGTTCTTCAAGTACCGCCTGACCTGTCCAAGAAAAGCAGGTCGCAGCACAAAGTACAACATGCGAGGAGGATAAAAGAGCCCTCGCTCCACCACGGATACGGCCAGCTTGCCGGTAAGCCTAGGGTGGAACTGGCGATGTGATCGTACAGCCCTCGGCTCTGGTAACCACAGCATGGTCACGACTAGAGAGAGGAGCGCCACGCCTCCAGCCAGCAAGAAGAGGCCCCGCATCGCCGCTTCAGCCCCCCAACGAGGAGGCAATTGGCTTAGCCAGAGGGTGCCTAGCATCAGGCCAGTCACGAAACTCCAGCCCCCGATTTGGTTAAAGCGGCCCACTTGCTCCGGCCATTGGTCCTCAGGGGCGTCGTCCAACACCAGGGCCGAGGCCACTGGTCCAATGGCTGCGCCCAGGGCCCCGCCCACAACGCTGAAAAGCAATAGCTGGGTCATGCTGCGCCCCGCCCCAATCAGCGAAGTAGCCAGGCCAAATCCCAGGAACCCCAACAGCAAGAACGGGCGCCGGCGGCCCAGCCGATCCGACAGGTTACCCCACAGGATGGAGCCGGGGACTCCGGCCAGAGCGGTCAAGGAGGTGATCCGGCCTACATCGGCTACGCTGCCGCCCATCACTTGCACGATGAAGAGGGGCATCAGGGTGGAGGTTAGCCCACTGCCCAGCTTGTGAGGGGTGAAAACATACAACCAGCGTGGAATCAAGGGCTTGGTCTGGGGATAGGCAGGTTCCATTGCGCTTACGATGTCTGATACTCTGGTCGGCCAGATTGCGTAGGGGGTTGGGGGCTGCAGAGATTCTCAGGGCAACTCTGGTCATAGTTACGGGCTAACTTGGACTTCCCGATTGTCCGCACGTGCTCGAAATACTGCCGACACCTACAATTATAGCACAAAACTTGCGTTTAGGAAGTCTTTTTCAAGGATGGAGTGCGCCCCCAATAACGGGGAAGCACCCCCTCGCAACAGCTATGTTGACACACGAATGAGCAGGCCCATTGGTTCCCGGGAGGGCCTGCTCGCTACGGCGTCCCGGCCGCCGATCAACCGGGTGGCAAGTGCGGCCTATCTATTGACTGGTACCAGGTCGCTCGCCCAAGGTAACCGACACCTCGACCTGCTCCCCGTCGCGCAGAATGGTGAGGGTCACCTCTTGGTCGGGTTCGGCTTGCCGGACCAGTGCCTGCAGATCTTCGATCTGGGTCACCGGCTGCTCGTCCAGGGCGGTGATGATGTCACCGCCCACCAGCAAGCTCTGCCCGTCGATGGTGGCTGGCTTGTAGCTGCCGCGCAGGCCGGCCTGGTCAGCCGGGCTGTTTGCCTCGACCTGTTCCACCAGCACGCCCTCCTGATCCTGGGGCAGGTTCATGGCCTGGGCGATCTGGGGGGTGACCGTCTGGCCGGCGATGCCCAGCCAGGCACCACTGGCTTGGCCAGACTGAGACGGCTCCGATTGTGCCTCCGCCGACTTGGGCCGGGCGGCCAGGATGACCGGGAGGGTCTCCTCACCCCCGTCACGCAGCACGGTCAGGCTGACTTCTTGCCCCACATCTGTGGCGCGGGCCAGGTAGGTCACCACGTCGTCAAACTCCTTAACCGGTTGCCCGTCGATGGCGGTGATCAGGTCGCCGCCCACGCGCACATCCTGGCCTTCGATGGTGACCTGGCGATCACTGCCCTGTAGGCCCGCGTTGTCAGCCGGGCTGCCGGGCACCACGTCCACCACCAGAGCGCCACGCTGATCAGAATTCAGCTTCATGGCTTCGGCCAGGTCAGGATTGAGTGAGGTGCCGCTGACACCCAGCCAGGGATGCTGGTAGTGACCGCTGTTGATCAACACCGGCACCACCTTGGTCACGATGCCCGCCGGAATGGCGAACCCAATGCCTGCCGATGCTCCCACCGGGGAGATGATGGCCGAGGTGACACCAATCACCTGGCCCTGATCATTAACCAATACACCCCCCGAGTTGCCGGGGTTGATGGGCGCATCGGTCTGGATGACATCCGGGATACTGTAGCCGGGTCCCTGCCCATCCGCGGATTGCACGGGCAGCAGCCGCCCCAGGGCACTGACAAAACCGACGGTCATAGTGCCTTCCAGGGCGAAGGGGTTGCCGATGGCCACGGCCAGTTGCCCCACCTTTACCTGGCTAGAGTCGAACATCTGCACTGGCAACAAGCGGTTGGCAGGCACGTCCACCTTGACCACAGCCAGGTCACTGTCAGGGTCAGTGCCCACGATTTCACCGGGTACAACAGTTCCATCGTAGAAAGTGACACTGATCTTGTCAGCGTCAGCCACCACGTGATTGTTGGTGATGATGTGTCCTTCCTTATCCCAGACAAAGCCGGAGCCCGCCCCCTGGCGATAGAACTCCTGCGGTTCCTGGGGAGTGGTGGGCGGCTCGAAGAAACGGAAGCCAGGGATCTCGGGAAGGGATGGAGCTGACATTTCCTGTTTCTGGACGACCCGGATGTTAACCACCGAGGGGTTAACCTGGTCATAGATAGCCCCCAGCTTTCCTTCGAGGGCGGACAGTACGTCACCTGAAGAGGTAGCTGAGGACACAGCCGTCGGTACTGGAGCGGCCATCGGCGCTGACACAGGGGCTGGCTGAGCCACCGAAATCGACGGAAGGGCCGCCGATCCACAACCTGCCAGCACCAACAGCGGCAGCAGCAACGTCGCGATGAATAGTTTGTAGCGTTTCATGGGATAGAAACCTCCGTGTTTATTTGATCTATATGGACGAGTCCTGCAATCCAAACTGGCCTGTACCTAGCCAGCAGATGCCAGCAGATGGAAGAGCCTGGTCCTATTCATCCACAAGGTAGGATGCTCGACAAGTCAAGCATAGAGTCTATCCCAGTGTATCATCAAACGGGGGGAACTGTCTTTAAGGGAAGCTATGGACAACCTTAAGGCAACCTTAAGGCCGTGGATGGGCTACTTGTGAAGACGAGCGGGTAAGTATGTGCCTAACTTGGGTTGCGGTTGGGGCGGGCTGATTGGCAGACGTGACCTGAACCGGGCCCAGGCGATGTCTGACTGCGGCAGTCACTTGGGCCCGGTCAACCTGGATGACTTGCTGTATGAACTGCATAAGTTCTAACGCAATATTTATGGTTCGTTAACGTGATTCTTATGCACGTAGACTATACCTAGAACTAGCCTGGAACTAAGTTTTGGGCTACCGGGCTATTTCCACGCAAATCAAAGCCATCACAAGCGAAGGAGGTGTAAACTATGGCGGAGTTCAAACTGCGCCCGCTGGGCGATCGGGTGTGGGTGGAACCCATCGAGCAAGAAGAAACGACTGCCTCGGGCATCATCCTGCCCGAGACCGCCAAAGAGAAGCCCCAAGAAGGCAAGGTTTTGGCCGTGGGGCCAGGCATCCGCAATGACAAAGGCGAGCGTCAAGCGCTGGATGTGGAGGTTGGCGACCGGGTACTGTTCGCCAAGTACGCGGGCACCGAGATTAAGCACGACGGCACCAAATACCTGATTATGCGCGAAAGCGACATCCTGGCTAGAGTAGAATAGGAGGCAAATGTAACTATGGCAAAGCAACTAGTCTTTGAAGAAGATGCACGCCGCCGTCTGAAGGTCGGCATTGACACCATGGCCCAGGCGGTATCCACCACGCTGGGGCCCAAGGGGCGCAACGTGGCCCTGGACAAGAAGTGGGGCGCGCCCACCATCACCCACGATGGCGTCACTGTGGCCAAGGAGATCGAGCTGGAGGACCCCTACGAGAACATGGGCGCCCAACTGCTCAAGGAAGCCGCCACCAAGACCAACGACATCGCCGGCGATGGCACCA
>CP070811.1:5092962-5130603 GCA_020343875.1 Anaerolineales bacterium
CTCTGATTAAATCAGCAGTGCTCCAATCTTTTCGAGTGCGCGCTTCAGCCCGAAGATCAATAATCAGTTGCATCAGCTCGTTCTCAAAATTGGCGCCGGTGGGCATCTCCAAGCTGTCAGGAATGATGCCCAAGATTTTGCCCCCTAAATCGCGATACAAATCATCAATTGCCTTGAGGGTGCCACCCCGAATGGGTTGTCCGCTGTTGAGCAAGCTGTTGACCTCTTTGTTGAAGTCAAAGAGGACAGCCAAGGCTTGCGGCGTGTTGAAGTCCTCGTCCATCGCGGCCAAAAAGCGCTCTTTGTGCTGCTGGATAACGCCCAAGAAACTTTCATCGGCCGGCTGGGTCAGATCGGCGTCAGCCAATCTTTGGCGGGTCAAGCCGAGCGCACTAACCAGACGCTCATATCCCCTACCGGCAGCCTCTAATGCAGCCTCGGTGAAGTCAGTGGGCGAACGGTAGTGACTGTTCAACACAAAGAATCGCAGGGGCATGGGTCCATAACGCGCTACGGCATCTTTGATGATGGTAAAATTGCCCAGGCTCTTACCCATCTTCACGCCGTCTACGGTAACCATGTTGTTCAACAGCCAATAGCGGGCAAAATCCACGCCATAGGCTGCCTCACTCTGGGCAATTTCGCTCTCATTGTGAGGAAAAATGTTTTCCAGACCCCCACCATGAATGTCGAAAGGCAGGCCCAGGTATTTTTTGGACATCACCGAGCACTCAGCATGCCAGCCTGGAAAGCCGTCACCCCAAGGACTCTTCCAGCGCATAATTTGGCCCTGGGTCGCCGCTCGCCATACGGCGAAGTCGCGAGGGTCCCGCTTGTCAGGGTTCACGTCCAGACGTGCGCCTTCCTCCAAGTCCCCGATCTTGCGACCAGACAGCTTACCATAGCTGGGCCAGTCCTCAACTGAGAAAAACACTGAGCCATTACTCTCGTAGGCAAGCCCCTTTTCAACCAGAATCTCAGCCAATTCAATCTGTTCGGGTACATGTCCGCTGGCGCGTGGGGAGATGTCAGGCCGGAGGATGTTGAGTGCATCCATGTCCTCGAAGAAAGAACGCGTGTAAAACTCTACAATCTCCATTGGCTCAACACGTTCTTTTCTCGCCTGCCGAGCGACCTTGTCCTCACCTTCGTCGGCGTCGCCCGTCAAGTGCCCCACGTCGGTCACATTTTGAACATAACGAACCCGGTAGCCCAAGTATTCCAGGTAACGATGGACGATATCAAAGGTGACATATACTTTGGCATGGCCAATGTGCGCATGCCCATAAACGGTTGGACCGCAGACGTACATGCCTACAAACCCTTGGTAAATGGGCACAAAGCGCTCTTTCTTTCGCGTGAGGTAATTGTACACTTGCAGTGACATAATGATCGTCACCTCTGAGAGTTTTGCGGCTGAGCAAAGATCATGCGGCCGGCTGCGGTTTGCAGAACTTTGGTCACCATCGCTTCAATCGTCCGATTCATATAGCGCTTGCCATTCTCAACTACCACCATTGTGCCATCATCCAGATAGCCAACACCTTGTCCCGCCTCTTTGCCTTCCTGGATAATGTGCACCTGCATCGTTTCACCAGGCAAAAAGATGGTCTTGACTGCATTGGCGAGCTCATTCACATTGAGTACCATCACGCCCTGCAATTCGGCCACCCGGTTGAGGTTGTAATCGTTGGTGATAATGGGGCAGTGAAGTTGTTTGGCCAACACCACCAGCTTGTCGTCAACCTCACGGACCTCATCCACTTCAATATCGGAGATGCGAATAGGCACAACCGACTCTTTTTGAAGCTTGTTCAACATATCCAGCCCACGTCGGCCCCGGTTACGGCGCAGGGGATCAGATGAGTCAGCGATGTGCTGCAACTCATTCAACACAAAACGTGGCACCAACATGGTCTCGCCTATGAATCCGGTGCGGCTGATGTCAGCAATGCGTCCATCAATGACCACACTCGTATCCAGTAGAACCACGTCTGCCTTGCGAGCCTTGCCTGAGCGAAAGCCAGTGTCGCGCACCAAACGCGAGCCCGCCAGGAAGATGTCTCGCTGGCGCATAACCATAACTGCCATCCCAAAGTAGCCAAAAATAACGCTGGCAACGAAAGGCAAGACGTCACCAACAGGGGTAGGTAGGTTTGACAAGGCAGGGGTCAGCAGCGCAGCCACGGCCAAACCAATCACCAATCCAATGATTGCCGCGATTAGCTGAGAGGCTGGCATACCCTGAATACGACTACGAACCGCCTGAAAAGGACGGACCGTAAGGGTGGGCGTGATGATCAAGCCCAGGGCTGCGCCAGCCAGCGTAAGCGCTGTCATAACCCGCACCTCGCTCCAACTACCTCCCAGGTAGCGGCCCAAATTGAAGCTGGCCACCGCCATCGCCACCATACCTATCAAGCGAAAAACGAACTCAACACTCATAATTGCATACTTCCTCTGCCCAGACTCTGGCATAAACAAGGGGCGCCCACATGTCAAGGCAAGACAGCCATGTCCCAAGATAAAAATGAGTGTACCGCAAGGTACACCCATGATAGAATACTGGGATGTGCCATAAGACGGCTCAGAGACTTTTCAGTATCTAAGCCTGGCCACACGTATGATGTCCCGCCGGTACTGGATCAAGGCGACAAAATATGAACTTACTACGGCGGAAGGAGCCCAAGAGGGGGAAAAGAAGGATGAGATAAGTCCCAGGTGCCATGGTGCCCCGCCGCAAATTAATTTTAACACAAGCTAGGCGAAAAGTCAAAGCAGTTGAGGGGTTTGTCCCAGATTTTTGGGAAATCGGGACAAACCTGGGAGGAGTATGGGGAGAATCCTCCCGCTCCTCCCCAGTGCTTCCCCATTCATTGGGAAGCACCCAAAGTTGAGCGGCCTTTTTCAGGCGATCAGGGCAATCTCCAGTGTTTGCGCCAGTGTGCGAGCGGCCAGGATCTCAAGCCCTGGCAATTCAAGCCTGTCCAGATGGCGTGACTGGGGCACCAAGCAGCGACCAAACCCGAGTTTGGCCGCCTCTTTGAGGCGGGTCTCAAGCTGGCTCACAGCCCGCAGCTCTCCTGACAAGCCCACCTCACCCACGATAGCCAAGTCACCAGCCACAGGCACGTCGCGAAAGCTAGAGACAATGGCACATGCCACGGCCAGGTCAGCGGCTGGCTCTCCCACCCGCAGGCCACCGACCACATTCACAAACACATCCTGGTCACTCAAACGCACGCCTACCCGCTTACTCAGGACAGCCGCCAATAACAGCAACCGGTTGAAGTCGATGCCGTTGGCCGTGCGGCGTGGATTGCCGAAGCTGGTGGTGCTGCTCAAAGCCTGGATCTCCACTAGCAAGGGGCGCGTTCCCTCCAGAGTGACGGCAATGGCCGATCCGGCCGCATGGAGCAAACGTTCGGCCAGAAAGACTTCGCTCGGATTGGAGACTTCGGCCATTCCTACATCTCTCATCTCAAAGACGCCAACCTCGCTGGAAGCGCCAAAACGATTCTTGACACAGCGCAGAAGGCGATAGGCATGAAAGCGATCCCCCTCCAAATAAAGCACAGTATCCACGATATGCTCCAGCACTCGGGGTCCAGCAATGGCGCCAGCTTTCGTAACATGCCCAATGAGGAAGACCGGAATACCGCGCCCTTTGGCCACCTGCATCAACCGTGCCGCGCTCTCGCGCACCTGGCTGACCGAGCCAGCTGCCGAATCCAATTCGTCCAGGTAGACGGTCTGGATAGAATCGATTACTACCAGTCGAGGCTTGAGCTGCTCAATATGGCCCAAGATGGCATCTACGTTCGTCTCAGTCAACACGTAGAGGCCATCCCCCGACAGACCCAGGCGCGCGGCCCGGAGCTTAATTTGTTGCGCACTTTCTTCGCCCGAGACATACAGCACAGGCCTGTCTGACGCAGCCAAGGCTGCCGATGCCTGCAGCAACAGGGTGCTCTTGCCGATACCCGGGTCGCCGCCGATAAGTACCAACGACCCTGGCACCAATCCTCCTCCGAGCACCCGGTCCAACTCACCCATCGCTAGCGAGAAGCGTTCAAAGCCATCAGCAACCACATCGCGCAACAGCTGCGGTTGGCTTTCTGGCATTGGCGTTAGCGCTTTCCTGCCGGCACGTGCCGCCTTGTATCCTATGACGGTTTCGACCAGCGTGTTCCACTCACCGCAATCGGGGCAGCGTCCCATCCACTTAGCCTGGGCGCTGCCGCATTGCTGGCAGACGTAACGGGTTTGGGTCTTGGCCAATTTCTACTCTCCCGGATAATCATAGAACAAATGTTTTACCCATTCTACCTGATCCTTCGGAGCATGTCAAGATTCAAAAAAAGCCGCTCCTTCACCAGGAAGAAGCGGCCGGTCAGTTAACATCTGTTCTAATTTCTGGTTCACTATGAGGCTGCTTTGTCTCTTAGGCTACTGGCTCCGGTTCAGCTATCTCAGCCTCAGGTTCAGCACGGGCAGTGACCTGGAGGTTGATTTTGCCATCCTGATAGTCCACCAACACGCTGTCACCCAACTGGAATTCGCCTGCCAAAATCCCTTCGCTTAGAGCATCTTCTACCTTGCTTTGGATGACACGGCGTAAGGGACGAGCACCAAAATGGGGGTCGTAGCCTTCGTCGGCCAGGTAACCTTTGGCTTCCTCAGCTACTTCCAGGATGACTTGTTGTTCTACCAATCGCTCACGAACCTTGTCGAGTTCCAGGTCCACGATTTGCTTTATCTCTTCGCGATTAAGCGCGTGGAAGACCATTGTCCCATCTACACGATTGAGGAACTCTGGGCGGAAGGTGCGTTTGAGCTCCGTCATCACCTTATCTCTCATCTTCTCATACCGTTCAGCCTCGCCCCTGGCTTCATCGCGTGGCAAGCTAAAGCCTAGAGATGTCTCTCGATTGATGAGATCAGCGCCTATGTTTGAGGTGAGGACGAGGATGGCGTTTCGAAAATCAACTCGCTTCCCCTTGGCATCAGACAGGTGGCCGTCTTCCATTATCTGGAGCAACATGTTAAAGGCTTCAGGATGTGCTTTTTCAACCTCATCGAAGAGGATGACGGAATACGGGCGGCGGCGCACTGCTTCCGTGAGTTGACCGCCCTCTTCATATCCAATGTAGCCAGGCGGCGAACCCACCAACCGGGCTACATTATGCCGTTCCATAAACTCGCTCATATCCAGCTTGACGAGCGCCTCTTCGCTGCCAAACATAAACTCAGCCAATGCCTTGGCCAACTCCGTTTTTCCAACTCCGGTCGGACCCAAGAAGATAAAAGTACCGATAGGACGCTTGGGGTCCTTAAGACCGGCGCGAGCGCGGCGTACCGCTTTGGAGATCGCTTCAATAGCCTCGTGCTGCCCGACTACTCGTTCATGAATAGCATCTTCCATGTGCAGCAAGCGCTCTTTCTCTTCAGTGGCCATCTGCTGCACCGGCACACCCGTCCACATAGAGACTACTTCAGCGATGTCTTCTTCGCGTACCTTGGGAGCACCAGACCCAAGGGGCTCCCATCCCAGGCCCATCTGATCCAATTCCTCTTGCAAGTCCCGCTCACGGTCCCGCAATTCGGCCGCTTCCTCAAAGCGCTGCGCGCTTATCGCCTCTTCCTTCTGCCGACGTATTCCCTGTATTTCGGTAAACTGCTTACCCGTATCACTGGCAAAGGGGATCTTGTAGAGCCGCACCCGGGCTGCAGCCTCATCGATCAAGTCAATGGCCTTGTCCGGCATATAGCGATCGGGCACATAGCGCGCCGCCAGGTTAGCAGCCACCACCAGGGCCTCGTCGGAGATTTCCAGGTTATGATGCGCTTCGTAGCGACTGCGTATGCCCCTGAGGATCTCGATTGTCTCTTCGATAGTCGGCTCGTCTACCATCACCGGTTGGAAGCGGCGTTCGAGGGCAGCATCTCCCTCAACATTCTTGCGATACTCGTCCAGAGTGGTAGCACCAATGCATTGAAGCTCACCACGAGCCAGGGCTGGTTTCAAAATATTGGCCGCATCGACCGAACTACCCGCTGAGCCGGCACCCACCAACATGTGCAACTCGTCAATGAAGAGGATAGACTCCGACTCTTTGATTTCTTCGATCACCCGTTTGAGACGCTCTTCAAACTGACCACGATACATAGTGCCAGCGACCAGCGAGCCGACGTCGAGCATCACCACTCGCTTGCCCAACAAAACCTCAGGCGTTTCACTATTCACAATACGCTGGGCCAATCCCTCAACAATGGCCGTTTTGCCCACGCCTGGCTCGCCAATAAGGGCCGGGTTATTCTTAGTGCGACGAGAGAGAATCTGGATCACGCGCTCGATCTCCATTTGTCGGCCAATCACCGGGTCCAGTTTCCCCTCAGACGCCTGTAGGGTGAGATCGGTGCCAAGTTGATCTACCAGAGGAGTCTGCTTGCCTGATTCGCCGCGCGCATTGGCCGGCTGTGATGCGGACTCCATCATAACCCGGGCTGTTTGCGAGCGCACCTTATCGAGACTCACGCCCAGGCCTTTGAGCACATCAACTGCAACGCCTTCACCCTCGCGGACTAATCCCAACAGCAAATGCTCCGTACCAATATAATGATGTCCCAGCCGGCGGGCTTCGTCTACCGCCAGCTCTATGACTCGCTTGGTACGCGGCGTAAGGCTGAGCTTGCCATACAGGGCCCTCTGCCCGCGCCCCACTGTACGTTCCACTCGCTCCCGAATCTGGCGAGGGTCGACTCCCAGCTCGCGCAAAACCCGTACTGCCACGCCATTCTCTTCACGCACCAACCCTAGCAACAAATGCTCGGTGCCGATATAATTATGGTTCAGTCGCTGAGCCTCTTCCTGCGCCAGCGAGAGAACTCGCCGCGCACGTTTCGTAAAGCGATCAAATTTATCTGCCATCATCCTATTCCTCGTCCCCACACTCGTTCCTTGGTGGTTCTAACCCTCATGCCAAACACGCAACAAGTCGATGCCGTGCTACCCCTCATTCATTCTCCGATACTATCTCTTCTGCATCGATTTCTTCGATTTCATCTGCATCGATTTCATCGATTTCTTCAGCCTGTTGATACTCCTGCCAGCTCATCTCGCCTTCGGCTTGCTTTAAACTCAATCCAATGCGACGACGTTCAGGGTCGATTCGGATGATCTTGACGGATACCTGATCGCCTTCTTTCACAACTTCGCGCGCATGAGTAATATTGGCATCAGTCAATTCCGACAGGTGAATCAGGCCTTCCACGTCGCCAATTTGGGCAAAGGCACCAAAATTTGCCAGCTTAGTGATTACTGCATCCACCACCTGGCCAACTTCGTACGTGTCGAGAACTTGTGACCACGGTTCCTGTTGAAGGCGCTTGAGACTCAAGCCGATACGTTGTCGCTCGGCATCGATGTTCAGCACGTAAACTTTAAGTTCGTCTCCTACCCGCAATATGTCACGCGGGTGTGAAACACGCGACCAGGAAAGTTCCGAAAGATGGATCAAACCGTCGGCTCCCCCCAAGTCCACAAACGCACCAAAATCTGCCAGGCTGGTGACGCGCCCTGTGAGCACATCGCCTTCCTTCAAGTTATCCAGCAACTTCTCTTTCTGTTTCTTGCGCTGCTCTTCGACGGCAGCCCGTTCAGAAAGAATGAGCCGGTTTCGACTGCGGTCCATCTCGATAATCTTGAGATGCAGCTTCCGGTCAACCATGTGGCTCCATTGGTCTTCTCTACCCATACCACGCGCTCGATGATCGACTGACAACTGCGAGCCAGGCACGAACCCTCGTATCTGACCAAAATGTACGATAAGCCCTCCTTTGTTGTGCCCGGCTACGACGCCTTCATAGACTCCGCCCGACTCGTACAGCTTATGAGCAGTCAGCCAGTCTTTTTCGGCCTGAGCCCGCGTCAGCGAGAGTATGGTGTTTCCTTCTTCGTCTTCGGGCTTGACCACGTAGACAGGAATCTCAGCCCCCTCGCGCAGCGCGGCCAAATCCTCCGGAGAAAGCCTCTCCATCTCGCGCCCGGAGACGATGCCCTCAGATTTGGACCCAATGTCAACTAGAATCTCGTTGGGGGTGACGCTCACGATCATCCCCATCAAGATATCGCCCCGCCGGACCTTCTTCAGGTCATAAGACTGCTCCAGCAATTCAGCCATTGTCATCGCGGGGTTGTCGGCTGAGTTGCCCTCAACTGGTGATTGGTGGTCTGCCATGTACCTCTTTGTGTCTCCTCTTACACAGGCTTCTGATACAAAGTCATTATACCGGATTTCTTGTAAAAATCAAAACCTTGTGATGGCCTAACGTCCCAAGGCAGCCAGCATGTCTTTTACCGAAGTGAACTTGACCCGAGGCCGCCCCACTGCTTCGCCCCGGGCGACTTCCAATTCATCCAGGCGTTGCCAATCCGCATAAGTAAAGCAATCTGGCTGACGTTTGCGAACAAGCGCCTCCAAGGCGTCGGCTTCTGGCTGAGCAGCATGGAGAATCAGATCCTCTGCTGCGTCTGCCAGCATACAGGCCACAGTTTCAGCCGCATCGGGCTTGTTGGTCCCTATGACGCCCGTCGGGCCGCGCTTGATCCATCCGGCGGTATATTCCCCCGCCACTGGTTGCTGGGTGTCAGTATTGACCACCCGGCCTTTTCGGTTCACGATGACACCCCATTTTTCGTTAAAAGGCACCCCCGGGAGCGGCAGGCCATGGTAGCCGACGGAGCGGAACACCAAGCCAACTGGCAATGTCTCAAACTGATCGGTACTTTGGGGGCGCAGCGTGCCGGCCTCGGTTGCGTAGAGCACATTTCTTACCACACGCATCTTTACCACCTGCCCTGCCTCATCCCCGAAAAGTTCAGTGGGTGAGACCAGAAAGCGTAAAGCCAGTTGGCGCGATTTGCCCATGGGCTTTCGGGAAGCGTACTCTTGCAAGATTTCTATCTTCTTTATCGTGGCCTGGTCTGGGCTATGGTCAAGAGCAGCACGACTGAGGTCATCCAACTCAACTTCCTCTGGAAGTGTCATGACGTACGCATCTGCCAGCTCGCCCAATTCCTTGCACTCAGGCGTGGTGAAGGCCGCTTGGGCCGGCCCACGCCGTCCCAACAAATATACTTCTTTGACCTGACTACGACTCAAAGCCTCCAGGGCATAATCGGCGATGTCCGTCTTGACCAACTCATCCGGGGTGCGACACAAAATCCGGGCTACGTCCACGGCAACGTTGCCTATACCCACCACGGCGACCCGTTCCTGCGACAGATCAAATTGGCAATCTCGGAAATCGGGATGGCCATTGTACCACGCCACGAATTCGGTTGCCGGGTGACTGCCTTGCAAATCCTCGCCAGGAATACCCAAACGCCGGTCACTCTGGGCGCCAGTGGTATAGCAAATCTGGTGATAATACTTTCTCAGATCTGCCAAAGTAATGTGCGTGCCAAACTCCACGTTGCCGTAAAAACGAAATTGGGGGCGCAGCGCAATCCCGTCAAAGACCTTGGTGACGGACTTTATCTTTTGATGGTCAGGAGCAACCCCGGCACGTACCAGCCCAAAAGGGGTGGGCAAGCGATCAAACATATCTATGGCAACCGAAAAGTCCCTCTGCCTGAACAAATGATCCGCAACATAAAACCCACTTGGACCAGCACCAATAATGGCTACTCGCAACGGGTTGGCGTCGGTACCTACTTCAGACATAAGATGCTCCTTTGCACGTTTTGGAAAACCTTGCCGGCTAAGAGTTGGAGGGTGCAAGATAAGTGGAATTCACTGTCAGGCTGCAAACCTAGCTTGGCCTCAGGCATCATCTGCTATTATTTGAGTCTGCAATGTGTCGATTTCACCTTGGTATTGATCACGCTGTGACTCTACTACGTCTCTGATGGAGACAATGCCCACCAGTGCTCCATGCTCCATAATTGGCAAATGTCGAAATCGCTTCTCAGTCATGGTATGCGCAACCGAAATCAGATCATCTTGTGGCAGACCAATGATGACGTCTTTGGTCATAAGCTGGCTCACAAGCCCCGACAGTATGCCTTTTGCTACTGCGCGAACGATGTCACGCTCAGAGACAATGCCCACGGGGTGGCCCGCTTCATCCACAACCACCAACGCGCCAATGTTGTGCTCAGCCATCAAACGGGCTGCCTCTTCCAGACTCTGCTCAGGGTGAATCGTAATCACCTTCGTGCCCTTGGTCGCTAAGATTGTCCGAACCTTCATTAAACGCCCCTCCATATTTCTGCTATGGCACAGTACACCGTTTTACCCCCGAAAGAGCTCAGTGGGCCACGCTCCCGCTCCAAAAACCAGGAAAACTCTTTATAGCGAGGGCTGCGTCCACCACATCCGGTCGTCCTCCCTGGATAATTTAACACCAACGCGGCTGGAAAGTCAAGAGGCTTTTGAGAGGTAGAGAGGTATTCCGGCTGCGCCAGCCCAAAATGGAAGTGCATAATCACAGCCGGGCGAGGCGAAACCGGCGTAGCGCCTGGCAAATGCATACCGGCGAGTAGCAAGCGGGAGGGGAACTAACACACAGGCGTCTCCCCAATCGGGCCAAAAGGATGCCTATCACGGTTCGATCAGTGAGGCATCAGAGGAAATCCACTCCGCGGCCAGATCACGCGCCATAGTCGAGGGAATAGCGAAGCCGATACCCTCGGCCACGCCACTGCTGCGCCCCTCGCGGATGATGAAAGTATTGATACCAATCACCTCGCCGCTCAGATTCACCAACGGGCCGCCGGAGTTGCCCTTGTTGATGGCAGCGTCGGTTTGAATCAGCCCCTCAATAGTTATGTCATCATCCAGCTCCAAGGCCCGATTCACTCCGCTAACTACCCCTACGGTGACCGAGTTAGGAAAATCGCCCAGGGCACTTCCGATGGCCACCACCCATTCCCCTGGCCGGACCTGCTGGGAGTCGCCCCAATCGACCACCGGCATATCCCCATTCTCGACGCGTAGAAGGGCCAGGTCTTGGCGCTGGTCACTCGCCACCAGGCTGGCCGGCAGTGCTTCCCCCGTGTCCAGGATGACCGTCAGTTCACCTTCCCCCCCCAGGGGATTTATGGGTTCGACCACGTGATAGTTGGTCACAATGTATCCTCGCGAGTCAATAACGATTCCTGACCCCAGAATGCGGGAATCCACCGTAACGCCAAAAATCCTCGCGCCAGCCTGCTGGTTGACTACCGTCACCACGGCAGGCACTACCTGGCTGACCACGTCAGCGATGGACGGCGAAGGGCTGGGGGATGGGGTGATCGTAGGCGTAGGGGGAAATGGAGTAGGTGTGAGCGTCGGATCAGGGTCCGGTGTAGGGGCAGGCGTACCGGTTGGCGTGGGGGTCATCCACCACAAACTGACCTCGGTGTCGGTGGCCCACAGTACCAACCCACCGCCGGCCATACCTCCTAGTAGGCCGCCAATCAAGAAGGCAACGGCCAATAAGGTCACGACCATGCAGCCAGTATACCCATGCTGTCCTGCAGCAGGCGAGCCACCTTCGCTCGACGTTTCCGTATCCGTGTTCACCAGTCGCCTCTATTCGTGTACTACTACCTCGATGCCCCTGCCCTCGATCACTTCGCCTACCACCCAGGTCTGCTGCTGGTGCCTCGCGCACTCAGCAAGAAAATCGTCTACCCGGTCAGCGGGCACGGCCAGCAGCATTCCTCCAGATGTTTGCGCATCCCACAAGAGCATCTGTCGATCCTCCGGGATGCTTTGGTCGAACTGAACCAAGTGTGTGTAAAAGGCCTTGTTGTTAAACGAGCCACCAGGGAAAATCCACTCGGCAGCGTAGTGAGTCGCCCCGGGCAACAGGGGTATGGCGTCCATCCAAAAGCGGAAGCGAACCTGTCCGGCCTGGGTCATCTCAGTTGCATGGCCCAGCAGGCCAAAGCCAGTGATGTCGGTGGCTGCACGCACACCCACCAGTTGTCCGGCCACAGCTGCACAGCGATTGAGCCGCTTCATACTTTCAACCATAGTTGCGGTATGGTCAGGGTGGGCAATCTCACGCTTGAGGGCCGTGCTAATGGTCCCCGTACCCAGCGCCTTGCTGAGAATCAATCGGTCACCGGGCCGTCCCCCCTCCTTAGTGAAGATACGGTCAGGCTGGACCAACCCGGTCACCGCCAGGCCATACTTGGGCTCCTTGTCTTGAATGGTGTGCCCGCCGGCGATCACCGCTCCCGCCTCGATGACTTTGTCCGCCCCGCCCCGCAGAATCTCGGTGATAACAGTCGGCTCCATGTCAGCCGGGAAAGCGGCAATGTTCAGGGCAAAGAGCACCTCGCCGCCCATGGCATACACGTCGCTCATGGCATTGGCGGCCGCAATCGCCCCATAGTCGTAGGGATCGTCCACTACCGGCGTGAAAAAGTCCGTGGTGCTGATAATCGCTTGCTGGTCGTTTAACCGGTAGACGGCGGCGTCGTCGGCCACCCCCAAACCCACCAACAGATTGGGATACGCCTCAGCTGAAAACAGATTTTGGAGGGGGCGCAGAACCTGCGCCAGGACCCCAGGGTCCATTTTGCTCGCTCAGCCAGCACAAGCCGACATCTCGGTCAGCCGCACCCGCCTGAGTGCGCCTTCGGGCATCACGGGTGTCCTCCTTTATGCAGACTGATGCTGCGGAGATATGCGATGGAAAAATAGCTAATATGCCAAGCCATCTAGTGCCCTAGAATCTCTGAATATCCATCGCTGCTCGAATTGTACCTGAAGGTGCGGGTTGCGCCAAATCTTGTTGCGCTTCCCCTCATACCGATCCGGGATCATCAGGTCCGGAAACCTAACGATTGCCCCAAGAAGTGCGGTGCTTCAGTCCCTAAATAGTCATGACAAATGTCACTTCCCTTGTGTACAAAATAGATTATAATGCAATTGCAAATCATTTTCAATTAGGATGGCTTCTAATGCCCGCCCCCGAAGACATACCCCAGATCTTTCAGACCACGGGCCGACGACTGACCAGCCAGCGTCGGCTATTGCTTGAAGTTCTGACCGAATGCCACGATCATTTGGACGCAGAGACAATTTACGACCTGGCCAAAAGGCGGGACCCCAACATTAGCCTGGCCACGGTTTACCGCACTCTTAAAGTACTGAAAGCGGAGGGCATCGTTCAGGAACGGCTCTTGGAGCCCGATGGGCAAAAGCACCACTACGAAATGGCAGCCAATGCCCATTATCACTTTACCTGTCTGGAATGCGGCCAAGTCATTGAATTCGAGTCGGCCCTGATCGAACAGGCCTGCCACGAACTGGCCGAGAGGCTGAAGCTAGATGTGGCCCATGCCCGCGTCAATTTAGACGGCCACTGCGCCGATTGTACGCAACTAGCCCCAATGTCGGAAGATGGGCCATAAACCAGGATTCTAAGACGATATTGTTTCAAGGCACACCAAGACAGGAGGATAGGGTCTGAGCCCGGCAGTCTTAGGCAACGCGCCGGGCCAGATGCTCCGGGGCCGGTTTTTATTACCTGAATCATTACACATAGGTGGACCATGCGGATACCCTTTCTTGAGCACAAGTTGGACATTCCAAGGATAGCAGACTCTAATTGTCACGCCCAGCCCCAGCCCGACACCACCGGCCTGGCCCTGGTAGCTATCGTGGGGTGTCCCAACGTCGGCAAGAGCGTGCTATTCAACGCGCTGACTGGCACCTATGTCACCGTGTCCAACTACCCCGGCACCACGGTGGAGGTGTCGCGAGGGAAGGGATGGCTGGGAGAAGCGCAAATTGGCGTGGTGGACACGCCGGGCATGTACCGCTTGTTGCCGCTGACTGAAGAAGAACGCGTGGCCCGCGAGATCCTGTTGCGTGAGCGCCCAGATGTGGTGGTTCACGTTGCCGACACCAAGAGCCTGGAACGCATGCTCCCCATGACACTGCAATTGATCGAGGCTGGGCTGCCCGTCATCCTGAATCTAAATTTGATGGACGAGGCCGAGAGACTGGGTGTCCAGGTAGACGTGCCTGCCCTGGAGCAAGCTCTGGGAGTACCTGTGGTAGGGACAGCGCTGGCACTTGGCCAAGGCACGCCCCAGCTCAAAGAAAAGGTCGCTGCCTATTTGAATGGCCATCCTTCTGCAAGGCTGTCGGACTCCTCTCACAAGATGGCTGAGGCTGACTATCCCCCCCTTCTCGAAGAGGCGCTGGAAGCAATTGAGACACGCTTGGAAGGCAATGGCGCCTATCAAATAACCAATCGAGCGATTGCATTGCTACTACTCCAGGGCGACGCTGAGGTCACGTCCCTGGTACGTGAACAATCAGAGGATGAGCTTGCTGATGAAATCCTACACCTGGCCGAAAGCGCCCAGGCGCGTTTCAGCCGGCCCATCTCCTATATCGTCGCCCGCCGGCAGCAAGAAAGCGCCCGGCGTATTCTTGAATCCGCGCTAAAACTGCCGGAGCATCGCGTCTCGGGTTTTGCGGAGCAATTGAGCAAAGCCATGATAAATCCATTGACCGGCGTCCCCATCCTATTGGTATCACTGTTCCTGCTGTACCAGTTCGTGGGCGTGCTGGGGGCGCAGACCCTGGTTGGGTTTCTAGAGGAGACGATCTTCGGCGCTTACATTAACCCCTGGATAGATCGGGTGCTGGCTGAGCTTATCCCCTGGCCAGTCGTGCGCGAGTTATTTGGTGGGCCATACGGGGTAATCACCCTGGGTGTGCGCTACGCGGTGGCTCTCATTCTGCCCATCGTGGGAACCTTCTTCCTCGCCTTCTCCATCTTCGAGGACAGCGGTTACCTGCCCAGGCTGGCGATGTTGATTGATCGCGTTTTCAAGCGGATTGGACTGAACGGCCGGGCCGTCATTCCCATGGTGCTGGGCTTTGGCTGCGGCACGATGGCCACCATCGTCACCCGCACTTTGGAAACCCGGCGCGAGCGGCTGATCAGCACGCTGCTGCTGGCCTTGGCCGTCCCATGCTCGGCCCAACTGGGAGTGATGTTAGCCCTATTGGCCAGCCGGCCGGCTCTACTGGCGATATGGGCGGCCATCGTGGCTGGTGTATTTGTGTTGGTCGGTTTCCTGGCTGCCCAACTCACGCCAGGGGAACATCCCACCTTTTACATGGAACTGCCCTCCCTGCGCCTGCCAACTCTGAGCAATGTCTTGGTCAAGACCTACACACGCATGGAATGGTACTTCCGCGAGATCTTTCCCCTCTTTATCCTGGCCAGTGTCATCATCTGGTTGGGCCAATTGACTGGGCTTTTCGAACTGGCACTCAGCGCACTGGTGCCGCTGGTGCGGTGGATTGGTCTGCCAGATGAAGCGGCGGTCGCCTTCCTGTTCGGCTTCTTCCGACGCGATTACGGCGCGGCTGGTCTATACGACCTGCGCGCCGCAATGAATGGAGCGCAACTGTTGGTGGCTACGACATCCATAACCCTTTTCTTGCCCTGTATCGCCCAATTCTCGGTGACGATCAAGGAACGCGGCTGGAAGACGGCCTTGGCCATCAGTGCCTTCATCTTTCCTTTCGCCTTCCTGGTAGGTGGCCTGCTGAGCCGGCTGCTGACTTTATTGGGAATGGGCCGATGACGCGCACCACGAAATGCGGTTTTTGTGGATATGAGTTTAATTCGGCACAGTCTGAAAGCGCCTGCACAGGCTGCCCGCTGGGCACAGGCTGCCAGATTATCTGCTGCCCCCGGTGCGGCTACCACATGCCGCCAGAAGCAAAGCTCATCGGTTGGTTACGCAGCTTGCGTCAGAGCTGGCGGCAGCACACTCCACATAGCGACAAGGGAGCTCCGAGATGAAGCTGATTGAAAGCGCCCAAGAACTGCTGGAACAATTGTGGATCGCCACAGAAGAAGAAGCGAAACCCGGCCTGACAGTCAACGGTACCACGCCGGAAGCGATTGACGAACTGATGAGGCTGGGCCTGGCAGCACGGGAGGAAGAACAAATCACGCTGACCTCTGCCGGGCTTCCTGAAGCAGCCCAAGCCGTGCGCCGGCATCGACTGGCCGAGCGCCTGCTGGCGGACGTGTTAGCCACCGAAGAAGGGCTGCTCGAAGAGCAAGCCTGTCGGCTGGAGCACGCGCTGTTCGACGGCGTTGACGAAAGCATTTGCACTCTACTGGGCCATCCCCGTTTTTGCCCCCACGGGAAGCGAATCCCACTGGGCCAATGCTGTCGACAAAAGCGAGAATCAGTGGAGCGCTTAATCGCGCCTCTCCACGAGCTCCAGCCGGGCCAGGCTGGCCACATTGCTTACATTCAAATGAACAGCCCACGCCGTCTCCAGAAGTTGATGGCGATGGGGGTATTGCCTGGCGTGTCGATCACCCTGCTGCGGCGCTCCCCCTCCTTTGTATTCGAGGCGGGCTACAGCCAGTTCGCGGTGGATGAGGAAATCGCAGCCGATATCTATGTCCGGCTTGCTCACGACTAGCCAGGGACCGCAGACCAGGGATCTCCGCCTGCGTTGCGATGGAGAGGGCAGGTAACCGCCCAGGTGCGCTTCGGCCAGCTCGTTCGACTTGCTCCCCCCAATTTACTCACCCACCAGAACTGGCTTGGTGCGGCGCAATTCGCTTTGCGCAAGCAGTAGCACCGCCACGAGGATGAGCCCGCCGCCCAAGAGTGTGATCGACCTGAGTGTTTCTCCCAACAACATGGCAGCCAGCAAAACGGTGACCACAGGTTCCAAGGTGGACAGCATGGCGGCATTCGTGGGGCCAATGCGTTCCAGGCCAGCCAGGAAGGTCACGACTGGCAGCACTGTAGCGATGAGTGCCATCGAGACTATGGTCATCCATCCTGCCCCCGTTGCTGGCAGATGGGGTCCGTTCCCAATCATCAGAACGCCGGACGTGGCACCCGCAGCGGCAAGTATCACTGTAGATGACTGGATGGCCGAGACTCGCCGTAGCACTTGAGTACCGACAATGATATACACCGAGTAAATTGCTGCCGCCGAGATCGCCAGCAGCACGCCCAGAACTTGACCACCCTCTGGCCCAACGGTGAGGGCTGTGCCCACCAGTGCCAACCCTAGCGCTACCGTTTTGAAGCGGGTGATTGACTCGCGCAACCAGATTGTCGACAAAATCGCCACGAACACCGGGTAGAGGTACAGCAACAAGGCTACTAGCCCGGGCGAGGCATACTTCAGGGCGGTCAGGTATGAGAAAGCTTGGCCGACATAGCCGATGGCCCCCATACCCACAAGTTTGAGCAAGGTCAAGCCACGTGGCAGAGGCTCACGGCGAGTAACCAGCAGGATCGTCATCACCACGGCAGACAGCGAGAAGCGAAGGAACATAACCGTGAGAACATCCATCCCATCCGCGTAGGCATACCAGCCAAAGATGGCCAGTGTGCCAAATGCCGCAGCAGAGACGACGACCAAGACAATGCCCACAAAACGATGCATAGAGTGTGCCCGCTAGTTGGAATTATAGGATCGCTAATTGCGAGGGCAGCATTTCCTCAGCTAACAAACGTTTGAACAGCGGCACTTTGTCCCCGCCGTGCGCGGCTTGCTCGATCAACTCGTAGCCCCGGGTGTAGATGAGGACATACACCCCATACAACGGGTGGGCAAGAAGACTGAACGTCTGCCTGGCCTGCTCGTCGGTGACAAGCGCGTAGGTTCGGTAATAGTCGATCGTCTGCTCCTCAGTGAGTTCACCGGAGTGATACTTGATAGCCGCGTTGTCGATCACATAAAAAGGATAGCCACCCACATAAAAGAGCAACTTCCTGCAACCACCGACGATGCGTCGTAATTCCTCCCCGGAGATATCAGGTAGCCCTGCTATCGGTATAAGCACCTCAGCCGTCCAGTCGTACTGGCTATCGCCAGGGAAGATGACCTCAACCGCGGTCATCCCGGCACCTTCGATGAGTACGCAGGGTGGCGAGTGCAATATCACCGTAGCGAGTTCAACAAATCCCCTATCACGGTAGAGATGTTTCTCCTGGAGCTGGTGCTGGGTGTGATGCCCGGGGTATGCTTCATGAGCAAACAGTTCTACTAACTCAAGCGCTGAGACAGGAATATCTGTGTTGAACTCGATCCGTGACCGGGCAGCGCCCTCAAACCAATTGTAGGCCGACCAGGGCTGGCCGTTGGTCAGGGCCACCTCGACAGATTCATCCTCAATGAGGTCAACCAATGCCCGAGTTCGCTGGCGCGTCTCGCTGCGGGTTAGCTCCAGCAAATCCAGTAGTTTATCCTTCGGTATCTCATATTGCCTGCGCCACGTTTCAAGGCGATCAGCAAGACTGCCAGAGCCCGGCAGCAACGTGTCAAGTTCCTTATGGGCTTCCATGAACTTGTCTTCGTTCACCATGCGCGGGCTGATGTCAAACAAGCGACTCGCCTGGTCCAAATAATCGAATTCCTCACCGTTTAACATACGCAGCGTGCAGTCCATGGCACGCAGGATAGCTGTAAGATAGGCATGGCGCGCCGGGTCGTGGGTGGGAAGTATCTCACGCAGGTGGGCCAGGTCATCTAAGAGGGCTTGCGGAGGCTTCTTATCCTCTGCTTCGACGCTGGCTTTTAAGTTGGGGGGGCCCAAATAGGCATCAACGTAGCCGTCAATATGCTTGTTGATCTCGAGGGCCATACGCAGATAGGCCTGTCCAAAATCGTCGATTTGTATCATACTGTCCTCGAACTGATAGCTGTAGATCGGGCCGGTTGTGTCCTCCTATCTAGCCAGCAAGATAGGCTTCCAGGAAACCTATTCTTGCAGGCCTTCCAGGAATTCGAGCAAGGCAGTAGTCAGTTCTTGCCCCACCTCCGTGTTGAACAATCTGGTGCCGTGCTGTGTGCCTGGGAGAAGCAGGAGGGTCTTGGGGTCGGGGGACAACTCAACCATGCGCTTTGTATCATTGACGACACTGTGAAAGTCACCCTCCGCAGTGATGAAAAGTTTCGGCAGTACCAGGTTAGCAAGATCCGCATCGTTAATGCGCAGGGAGTTAGTACCACTGCCGGCCCTCATGGTGCTGGCCAGAACGATCAACCCCCTTAAGTCATTACTCAATGCGGCCTGGATGCAAGCCGTTCCACCCATGCTTGCCCCTGCGCAGACGATCTGGCTGTAGCCGCGGTCTCCAAGGAATTGGATAGCCGCCTCCACGTCCATCCCCAAATCGCCGTAGCGCAACACGCCCTCTGATTGTCCCACACCGCGAAAATCGAACGTCAGGGCGGTATAACCGCGTTCAGCCAGCAAGCGGGCAAATGGCTGCCACGTCGTTTGGTCCGCGCCGGGAGTGCCCTGGTGAGCCAGGATGACGGCCACATCACCGCTGCCGAAGAGTGTCCCCGAGAGTTCAATATCGTCCTCGGTTGGGAAAGTAACGATCGCGGGCGGGGCAGAGGTTACAGTGGGATCTTCACTCGCGATTGACTCTGGGGTAGTACTCACGTCTGAAGCTGGGGTGGGTGTTCCTTTTGCAGCGTTACAGGCAACCAACAGTAGTGGCAACAGCAACAAGGCAGTCAGAGATGATTTCATAGCGTTTTCTTCCTTGGCGAGATGTACCGACTCCATCAAACCCTAATGCCGCCCGATCCTAGCGCGCCCAACAGGGCAGGCGTCCGCCGCCCCGTGAGCGCGGGCGCCAGGCATCCACGTTGACAATTGGTATGAGGAACGATTGCTGCGACTTGAGGGCTGCGCAGCCTAGCCTGTCCCACAGGATGGGCATGTGCTCCGCCAGCAGGGCGTGAAGGCGGCTATGACGTATGCCCACGCCCTGCCCAGTGGGTGCTAAACCCCAATCGAGGCGGCATGGCCGCATGGCCGCACGCAACCACCTGGCGCGGCCGTGAAACAGTCGTAGAAGAGGCGGAGCGCTAACCTATCGCTTCGTCCAGCGCGCCGATGAGGTATCGACGCACCAGATCCAGGGCCCGGATGCTGGTCCAGCGGCGCGCCAGCTTACTGGCAGCCCCAACTCGCAGCTCACTTTGGGGGAACTGATAAGAGCGAGTGACGACCTGGAGGCCATCGCTAAGGGCGAGATAAGCCATCGGCTGCCCCCCACCCCCTCTTTCAACCAGGCTGAACAGGGAAAGCCCCAGACTGGCACCAGCCTTGTCCCTGGCCTGCGAGGCAAGTTGTCCTGCCAGGTCCTGCGCCCTGTCAGGTCCTGCGTGGCTGGCGGGGGTCAGAAGGCTCTTTTCTGTCAGGCTTTCCTCTGAGGACAGGACTGCAGGGTGAGGCGTATCACGCAGGCGACCGGCTACCTCGCCTTGGGTAACGTTGTCTATCACGGACAGCGTCATACCCTGTTCGTTCAACAGGCGAGCCACTACTTCCCCGAGTTTCTGGGTGCCCTGGCCGTAAATTGCGTGACCCAGGCGCGCCCGCAACTCGGCTTCTACCGGGGCGATGAGCTGAAGGGCCGACACCTCATCAACTGCCTTGGCAGTGATACGGATATCCACCTGACCGGAGTGGGCGGCTAGGCCAACGGTGGGGTTGCCACCGGTCATGAGGTCGCCAATAAGGGCATCGATTTGACTCTCGCCGATGACACACGTACGCAGCACCTTGGCCTTGATAACGGATGTCTCCCCCATGCGGCCCTTAAGATAGGGGATCACGCGCCGGATCATTAGATACTCTAGTTCGCGGGGGACGCCAGGCAGACAGATGACAGCGCCACGGTCATCTTCTACGATGAAAGCTGGGGCAGTGCCCACCGGATTTTCGATGACGATGGCCCCATGCGGTACATAGGCCTGGCGGCGATTGTTCTCCGTCATCGGGCGGCCGAAGCGGGCAAAGCGAGCCGCAATTTGATCAAGAAGATCCTGGCGAAAGACGAGCGGTCGCCGCGTGGCATCAGACACCGCCTCGCGAGTCACATCGTCTACCGTAGGGCCCAGACCGCCCGAGACGAGCACGACGTCGGAGCGGTCCAACGCGATGCTGAGCACGGTTGCCATGCGCTGGCGGTTGTCGCCAACCGTGCTCTTGTAATACAGGTCAAGCCCGATGTCGCGCAACATGCGGGCTATCATGGTAGAGTTGGTATCAACGATCTCACCCAGCAGCAGCTCGGTGCCGGTCACCACAATCTCAGCATGCACAATCCCTGGCTCCTTGCCGATCTCGCTACGCCGGCAGGTTGCCGGCTTTCCACTTCTCAAACAATTCTTCGAAGTGTGCCTCGTGCTCGATGAAGAAGCGGTCGAAACGGTCAAACGCGCCTTGTACCAACTGCTCGAATCGCTCCTGGGAAACAACGAATTTAATCAGGCTCAGGTCGTAGTCCCCCACCTTGTCGGGCAGCATGCGGTAGATACTGTCGGCAATTGCCTTCTTGTCAGCGCCTCTAATACGCTGTTGAAGTTGGTCCACGCCTCTCTCGCTCATGCGATAAGCTGCGCAGATCCCCTCGTAGATGAGGGGTAACAAGGCAGCCTCGATAGCCGCCTCCATGGGATAGCCCTGTTCCTCCCTTTTGAGTTTGGGATACAGCACCACTCCCAGGGCGAGGAGTCCACACGACACTGCAATACCCACAAAGAGCATAACCCAAGCGTTCTGGTCCATTGGACACCTCCGTTTGCTGCTGCGCTGTGAAAAAAGGGTAGCCCCTACCGCCGGTTACAGCCCAAGCTCAACTTCCCTCTCATGCCCAGGGTGAGCCGCAGGTTGGGCCAAGACCCTGGCAACCGGTCGCAAATCCATCCACCACTGCTCCTTGGGGCGCTGGTGTTGGCCTTCGGTCATCCTCCGGAAATCTTCCAGGCTGTGAAACTCTACACGCCCCCCCTGCTGGCCAATAAATGCCCCACCGGGTGCCATTTGGTCTGCCTGCTCGATCAAGAACTCGATACACTTGGCTGCCAGTTGGGTAGCCTGGATGCGGTCGAAGGGCGTAGGGTTGCCTCCCTGCTGCAGATGTCCCAAAATGGCCTGCCGCACATCGAAGAGGTGTTTGCCCTCTTCCTCAAAAAGCGCGCACATGAAACTGGTTGTGTAAAATGGGTTGACGGTCTCGTTACGAATCATCAAGGCCAGGCGTTTGCCTTTTTTGAAACCGGTTATCATGTAATCCAAGTCTGTCCGCAAGTCATCTAAGGTGACCCCTTCTTCGTGCAAATACACTCGTTCAGCACCCGTAGCCAGGCCGCTCATAAGAGCCAGATAGCCACAGTAACGCCCCATCACTTCCACCACAAAGCAGCGGCGCGAGGCAACCGCCGACTGTTTGATCTTGTCTACAGCTTCCATAATGCTGTTGAGGGCGGTATCCGCTCCGATGCTCAATTCAGAACCGGGCAGGTTGTTGTTAATCGTAGCCGGCAGGCAGATAATAGGGATATTGAAAGTAGGGAAGTTTTCACGCTCGCTATATAGCCGATAGGCGGCCTCATAACCTGACCAGCCGCCGATGATCAGTAGACCCTGGATGCGGTGCTCCTCGATATTGCGGGCAATGGCATATAAATCACTACCACTGGGGATTTCGCGGTTGATGCCCAACTCGGCTCCTCCCATCGTCGCCCAGCCATTCACGCTCATCCAGTTCATTTCTTCGACGTCACCATCGATGAGGCCTTTGAACCCGTTTCTGACCCCCAGCATCACATGGCCCTTGTCGATTCCCAGCCTGACGGCCGCTCGGACGGCTGTGTTCATACCGGGCGCAGGTGCGCCCGAGTGCACGACTGCCAGCCGCAACTGTTTCTGACCCGGTTCCGGGGGGTGAGGCAAAGCCCGCACCAGGGTACGCATGGTGCGGAAGGCCTCCCGAAAACTGCCGCCGCGCAGCTCCATGGCCTTTTCGTAATTGTGGGCAGCGATCGCATCGGCTACGGCATTGGTCTGCTCCACGCATTGCATCAAGGGGGAGCGAACAATACGATTGCCCCTCATACCGATCAGGTACGGCTGGCTGTCCGCGGTGGCAGATAAAACCTCATCCACAGCCGCGTAGCCCAACAAGGTGCTCAGATTACGGTCAAAAGCGCTGGGGGATCCACCTCGCTGCACATGACCCAAAATTGTTACCCGCACCCCTTCCCCCAGCCGCTCCTCCAATACCCTTTTTACGTAATCACTGCTGATGGGATTGCCAGCCCGATCCCGGGCGCCCTCAGCTACAATCACGATGCTGTCCCGGCGTCCAGCCCGGCGTCCAGCCTTCAGCACGTCGCACATCCTCTCTTCCCAGTCCTCCACGTCAGGAGGGTTTTCGGGGATCAGCACCCATCCAGCGCCAGTGGCCAGGGCACTCATCAAGGCCAGGTACCCACATGCGCGGCCCATCACTTCGACCACGAAGGTGCGCTGGTGGCTGGCAGCAGTGCTTTGAATGGCATCTACAGCTTCGGTGATGCGGTGCAAGGCGGTATCGGCACCGATGGTCATGTCAGTTCCGTACATATCATTGTCAATCGAGCCCACCAGCCCCACGACGACCAGGTTGGGATGTTGGTCGGCTACTTCCTGGCTGATATCCCCCCTGTGCACCAGTTCAGCCAGCAGCTCAGGCCATTCCTGACGAAAGATAGTGGCGCCGGTCAGGCTGCCGTCCCCGCCGATGACGACTAATCTATCTACCCCACGCTCCAATAAGTTGCGAGCAGCCTGAACCCGTCCATCACGAGTGCGAAACGCCGAACAGCGTGCTGAGCCGATGGTCGTGCCACCTCGCTGCAAGATGCCACCTACCGAATCCCAGCCCATCTTACGGATGCGATCTCCCCCGTCCACCATGCCCTGATAGCCTTCGTAGATTGCATAAACTTCGGCGCCCCGGTCCAGTGCAGTACGCACAATGGCCCGCACCGCAGCGTTCATACCAGGCGCGTCGCCGCCGCTGGTCAGTACGCCGATGCGGCCTAGTTTGTCAACCATCCAGTTACCTCCGATTCGGCCGTCGACGGACAAAATCCTCGCGGCCATCTATGATATCTCTGCCATCGCTAACACGCCGCCGCCCAACTCGATCGTGTACCAGCGCATCTTCCTGCACCGTTACATGGACAGCGCTGGTCACATTGGCGGCGGGGGTGCCAGCCACGGCCTGAATGACGTATTCGCCAGGAGGAACCGGTCGCCCATAGTCGTCGTAACCATCCCAGAAAAAGTGCTGTTCGCCGGCACTCCGCCGGCGGTTGTGCAAGATAGTTGCCAGGGGGCGCCCATAGTGGTCGAGTACTTCCAAGGTGGTGCGAGCCGGTTTGCTCAGATCGAGGGATAGGATGAGGACTTTGCCCTCGCCGGGCACGCCGGGAGTAAAGGAACGCCGATCCACCGATAGCACCAGGGATACGGGGCGCAAATTGTAGAAAGCGAGGAATAGGATGATGGGCAACGCGATGAGCAACGGCACTGCCAAGGAGGGTAAGTCGGATAAGTTACGCACCAGGCGTTCCACACCCCGTGCCGGTGGCGCTGCCGCATATCGCAAGCGGCGACTCAGGGTAGATACATTGCCGGCCTGATCTTGGGCCTCAGCCTGGATCAGATTATCACCCTGGAACAAATTGAGGGTCACCTGGAAATCCCCGAACGCGCCGACTGGCACGATCTGGCCATTTACCCTCACCGTCGCCCCCACGTCGCTGCGGCCGCTCAGCTGCAGCACGGGATCCCCAAAGGTTGCTCCCTCCTCTACGTTCAGAGTCAACAAAGGTGGTTTCGTCTTAAGGTGGACCAACCGTTCCTGGGTGGTGAGGTTACCCACATCGTCGGTGGCTACAACCTGGATGAGGTTATCTCCCTCTTCCAGCAGCAAGTCATGTTCAAAGCTTCCGTCAGGATTCAGAGCGACCGGCCGATCGTTTATTTTGAGGGTGGTGCCAGGCGGCGCCCGGCCGCTGACGGTGGAGAGTTGTTGGTTGGTCCACTCGTCTTCGAGAGGCGTGGCAATCACCACATCGGGCGGTGTGGTAACCAGAGCAATCTCACGGGTCAGGCTGGTGCTGTTGCCAGCCGGGTCTACTGCTCGCACCTCAAGGTCGTTCGATCCCTCGGTGAGCTTGCTCACAAAGTTGAAGCGTCCCTGTCCATCCACGGCGATGGGCTGTGGATTGCCAGTTATCCAGACAGTAGCATCAGGGTCAGTCAGGCCCTGCACCGCCAGGGATGGTTCACCCACACGCAGACCGTCATCCAAATTGACAAGGCGTAACGTTGGGGGCCGGGTGTCCACCTGCAAGGCAATGCCCTGGGAAGCGGATCGCATGGTCCCTTTTGCAGTCACTTGAAGGCGATATCGCCCGTCGGCGACCGGTTGCCCCAAATCGTCGCGCCCATCCCACACCATAAAATGTTGGCCGGCGCTTTGTGGTTGCTGACTGGAGAGAATGCGTACCAGACTGCCCGCCTCGCTGAGAATTTGCACGGACACATCAGCATCCTCAGAAAGAGAATAGACAGCCGTGACGGCGTCGTGATCTTGGTCGCCATTAGGGGAGAGGAGTAATGGTGAAGCCGATAGGGTGAGATCTGGTGTGCGAAACCAGTCAGCCACGAAAGTGACAGCCAGCAAGAGCAGGACCCCGCCGACGCTCAGCGCAGTGATGAGCACGCCCGGCGTCAACCCTCTCTGGCTAACGCCCCGGCCGCGCAATTCGTAGTGGGATGGAAGTTCGTGCTGGTGACGCATGCCTCACCAATACTTAAAAGGACTGGTGATCTGTCGCGGCTAAACTGGCAGCTAATGACCGTTATTCCGGCCCTTCCAACCGTTGTTGACAGGATACTAGTCCAGCTCCAACTTTATTAAGGTGCTAATCCAACTCCAACATGATCAAGTCCTCTGCCTCATCTGCCGGCTCCCAAGCAGGGAGTTGGCTGGGGACAGGCAATGGAGCTCGCTCCGGCTCAGTAGCTTGACGAGGTCGGCGACGGGAAGGCTTCACGCGGCGGCGAGGTGGCAGCGGATGCTCCAGGAAGTTGCGCAGGCCCTCCAAGGCGCCTACCACGACCCCGACTACCACGGCGGTGGCAACCAGCATCGGCCACAATGAAGAGAGGGTTGCCTGGCTGTACTGCTCCAACCATAATCCCAGCCCGGCATGCACACCCAACAACGCAGCGGCTCCTGCCACCCCCGTCAGAATGGTGCCCCAGGGCCGGCGATTAGACATCCACTTTCGGCCGGCCAGGAAGCCCACCAGGCCACCCACCGTGGCCCAGGCAATCACCTGGAGCAAATGATACAGCAAGAGGGTAGCGTTGGGCGCAAGCGGCTCCAAGAGCAGCTTCAGCGTCTCCAGTGAGTTGGCCTCGCCAAAGCGCTGAGCCACCCCAGCCATAGTCGGCGAGGTGCCCAAAAGAGCCAGCCAGTCAGGGTCCAGGCCAGCCATGCCGGCCACCGCCTGACCCCACAGGGCAGCCAGGCCACCCATCCAGGCGCCACCGGCCATGCCCCACCAAAGACCGCCCAACAACGGCACCGCCCAGGCCAGGTGATATTGAGCGAGCCAGGGTGCGGCTAACACCAGAACCAGTCCGCCCATATTATGAATGAATATCCGCTGCCCGAGCAGGGCAATCGCCAGAAAAAGGACGGCCACATAAAGTGATAAAGTGTAGAGGGGATAAGCCGCCGCAGCCACCGCGATGAAATAGGCAGCTGCCGGAGACCACAGGGCAACCACAAAGATGGCGGCCAGAATCACCAGATCCCAATTGGTTGGATAGACCGGTAAAGCACTCATCAGGCCATAGACCAAGCCAGACAGGCCGGCAGCTACCAGCAGTCGTTCCAGGAAAGAGAGGTAACGCCGCATCAGGCCGTGAGGCAGGCGCACCAAGGCAGACATCAGGTCAACTCCATCTGGCGCAGGCCAGGCCTGGGTGCAGCTTGCGTTGCCCGAGGTGAGGCTGGCCGGGCGTGAGAGCGTGCCCAGTTACGCAAGGCACCGATTTGTGCTTCGAAGGTATGTGATAGGGGTACCGTATTGCTCAGATTACGCAGGATGTCGTCGTCGCTCAGATCGCGGTCGGCTTCAAAGGCGTCGTACAGACCGGAGATGACCGCCTGCTCAATCTCAGCACCGGAGAAGCCCTCGCACTGCCGGGCCAGGCGAGTGAGGTCAAAGGCCAGCGGGTCGCGACCTCGTTTGGCCAGGTGAATGGCGAAGATCTCCCGTCGCTCGTCAAAAGCCGGCAGGTCAATGAAGAAAATCTCATCGAAGCGCCCTTTGCGCAATGCTTCCGGCGGCAAGATTGAGATGTCATTGCTGGTAGCAATGACAAAAACGGGCGATGTCTTCTCCTGCATCCAGGTCAGGAAGCTGCCAAAGACGCGAGCTGTCGTCCCGGCATCTGACAGGTGAGAGCTGGCAGCACCGCCCAGCCCCTTCTCCAACTCATCCAGCCACAGGACGCAAGGCGCTACCGACTCCGCCAGCCGCAGGGCGGTGCGCATATTCTGCTCTGACGAGCCAACCAGTTGGCTGAACAAACGACCCAAGTCCAGCCGCAACAAGGGCAACTGCCACTGGCTGGCGACCGCCTTGGCAATCAGACTCTTACCCGCCCCCTGCACGCCGAGCAGCAAAAGCCCCCGGGGCTCCGGGAGCCCGAACCGGCGCGCGCGCTCGCTGAAAGCCAGGGCCCGCTTGGCCAGCCACTCCTTGAGCAACGGCATACCACCCACCAGGGACATATCCTCTTCAGCCTCGAAGTACTCCAAAATCTGCGACCGGCGGATAATCTGCTTCTTTTCGGCTACAATCACGTCCAAGTCCAGGCAACGGGTCATCACCAACGATTTGGCGAAGACGTTCTCCGCCTCAGTACACGTCAGGCCTCGGGCAGCGTTGAGCACCTTTTCGCGGACATCATCGCCCAGCTTCAAGCGCACGCCACTGATCTCACGCGCCGAGCGGATGACCCGCTCCAGAGATTGGGACAGTTCCTCGAGCGTGGGCAAGGAATAATCGAGAACAGTGATGTCCTTCTCCAATTCAGGCGGGAATTTCAAGATGGGAGACAGAATAACCAGCGTCTTACGACTCTCCTTAAGTTGGTTGGTAATATCACGCAACTTGCGGGTGACGATAGGCTGGTCGGCAGCAGGTCGCAACTCGTCGAGGAAAGGGTGAAAATCCTTGAGCACAAAGAGGGCCGCTTCTTGCGACACAGCGATATAATCCAGGGCGTGGACGGGGCTGCGGGTGGCAGGGTCAATGGGGGGCGCATCATAGCCATCCAGTGGAAGGATACCGTCAGTCAGCGTCCAGCCATAAAGCTTCTTGCGCCGCTCAGCCGCCACCAGGCGTAAGGTCTGCTCGATGCGCCGCTCTTCCCAAGACACAATATATAGTATGGGATATTTCGCACGCACCAATATATTGAGTTCTTCTTCGCGGTCTACCTGAGTCACCGTCATAGCTTTGACTATAACACAAGCGGGCGGGCTTGTCAAAGTGAACCAGGGTTCAACCCGTTATGTTATGTTCTGCCCGTGTTACAGGCAGGACTTCGCCCCTGGTTGACAAAGATCAGCAAACGTCGTATCCTGAGACCAGGAGGCTTGCCATGGACTCCTCACGCAGTACCGGCGACTACAAGCGCGATCTGGGCCGGCGGGGTGAAGGAATTGCCACCACCTACTTGCAGCAACAAGGCTACATCATACTGGCCCGCAACTGGCGTTGTCCGGCCGGCGAGCTTGACATCGTGGCCCGCGATGGAGAGAAACTGGCCTTTATCGAGGTGCGCACACGCCGGGGGGACCGCTTTGGCACGCCGGAAGAGAGCATCACCCCTGCCAAACAAGCTCGCCTGGTAGAGCTGGCTCAGACCTACCTGCAAGAGGCATGCCTGACAGACCAGGATTGGCGCATTGACGTGGTGGCGGTTGAGATGGATCCACTAGGCAGGCTGAAACGACTCAACTTGATCCGGAACGCGGTTTGGGCCCAGCCGGATTGAAGACAGGCGCATTGCAGCCACCTCTAAAGCGTGGTAAAATGCCGCCCAGTATTCTAAAATCTGAGCGGCGAGGAGATCTATGCATATCCTGGAAGACATTCTTGTCATTGACCTGACCCAAGCCTTAGCCGGGCCCTATTGTACGATGCTGTTAGGTGACTTGGGAGCCGAAGTCATCAAGATTGAACAACCTGGGGCTGGCGACCAGTCCCGAAGTTGGGGTCCCCCCTTTGTTGAGGGTGAGAGCACCTACTTCCTCTCGGTGAACCGCAACAAGAAGAGCCTCACCCTTGATCTGAAATCAGATCAGGGCCAAGAGATCATGCACCGGCTTATCAGCCGGGCTGACGTCTTCATCACCAATCTGCCACGCCAGAGTTCGCGCCGCAAGACGGGTGTAGACACAGAGACACTCATGGCTCTCAACCCCCGCCTGGTCTACGTTTCAATCACCGGTTATGGCACAACTGGTCCCTACGCTGAGCGGTCCGGCTATGACCTGATCGCCCAGGGCGAAAGCGGGCTGATGAGCCTCACCGGTGTGCCGGAAGGCGAGCCAATGCGTTATCCCGTCCCCCTTTCGGATATGACCACGGGCATCTACGCAGTGATGGGTGTGTTGGGGGCCTTGTTGGCCCGCCAGCGGACCGACCGAGGCCAGGTGCTCGACCTGAGTCTGCTGGAAAGCCAGAGCGCGTGGCTGGCCATCCTGGCCAGCGCCTACCTTAACGCCGGGCAAGAGCCGCAACGTCTGGGGAACATCCATCCCAACATCGCCCCCTACCAGATCTTCCGGGCCAAGGACAAACACATCATCATCGCCGTGGGCACCCAGCGTCTATGGACACGCTTCTGCCAGGTGCTGGGCATCAGCGACACGGTCATGAATGACCCACGATTCGCCACCAACACCGACCGGTTGGCTAATCGCGCAGAATTGGTGGAACTGCTGCAAAACATCTTGAGCCAGCATGATGCCGATCATTGGCTGGAGGCCTTTCGCGAGGCCCAGATTCCGAGTGGACCCATCAACCCCGTCGCGGAGACCCTGGCCCATCCCCAGCTTCTGGCGCGTGGCTTCAACGTGGAATTGGAGCACCCGTTGGCAGGGCTGGTGAAATCGCTGGCCAATCCAGTCCACTTTTCCGACACACCCGTCAGCTATCGAATGCCGCCCCCCACTCTGGGTGAGCACAACCCGGCCATTCTGCGTGACTTGGGGTTCACCCCGGAGGAAATCAGCACATTTGAGGAGCAAGGAGTCATCTAACGGTGGTTGGGAGATGTCAGAATCACCAGCGCTAGGCGAACCACAAGTGATCCCGATTGACTTTGCCTTCATTCACAATCTTGAGAGTTGATCGAGTAAGGAACACGCACCATGGGAACGACAGGTACGCTGCAGGCAATTTCGATCAGCCGGCCCGTTCAGCAAAGACTGGAGCAGCAGGGCTTCGAGGGCCGTGTGCTCAGCGTACACCAGGTGGCCTGCAACCTCATTGATGAGGATAGAAACGTGATTACGTTGCTGGCGCCATCGGCCGGAGATGGGCCGTTCAGCATTGTGATTGACTCAGCGTTCGATGACCTGTCGGTGGATGATCCAATCCTGGCCGATGCGGCTCGCCTGGTTGTGGGCGATATGACAGTGAGTTTGGACGGCGCATCCATCTGGGAGCCACGCCCGGATTGGCCGCGGCTGCGCATGGCCGGAGAGCACATCTCGAGAGCCTTCGTGGCCTTCGACGAGTGGGCGCCCTCGGCCATTTGGGGCGGATTGGCTCACATCACGGGGGCCGACCAGTATGCAGAGGGCAAACCCACTTTTATGGCCCGCCTGGCGCGAGGCAAGGAGGCCTACAGCCATCTCATCGTGGAAGGTCTGGGTGAAGGGAAGCGCGACTCGCTTATGGCGGGGGCCCGCCTGCTGGCTGGCCTGGGGCCTGGTGGCACGCCCGCAGGGGACGATTTCCTGGTCGGGGTGATGGCCGCCATGTGGCTGCTGGGCGACCAGGCCGACGCCCCGGCTATCGCCGGCACAGCAGCCCCACGCACCTCTGCCCTGAGCGCCGCTTTCTTGCGCGCAGCCGGGCGTGGCGAGTTCATAACGCCCTGGCATACGCTGGTGGAGGCACTGGCCAGCGCTGACCTGGCTCAAGTGGAACAGGCAGCCATGCGCATGGAAAGCTTTGGCGCCTCCTCTGGCGCCGACGCCCTGGATGGGTTTATCCTGTCTGGCCGACGCCTAATGGCCCAGTACGCAACATGTCAACAAGCGGAGGAACCGATATGAGCGAGCAGATCATCGTAACCATCAATCGTCGTGATCGGACCATGGTCTTTCCAGTCAGCGAACGAGACAAACTGCGAGAACTGCTCAAAGACCGCATCTGGTGGGACCGACGCAGCAACCGCTGGGCCGGTCGCGGGGAGGTGGAGGAACTCAAGGAGATGCTGGAGGGTGGCGGCTACCAGGTTAAACTCATCGGCGCGCGCTGATTAGCGGCCAGACATTCCAGACAAGCAGCTGCCAGACGAAATGCTTCGGGCCAGCCAGGCAGTTCTGGCTGGGGAGCACGATACAGGGAATGCCTGGCCCTTATTTTCGGGATTTGCCTTGCTTGTACTTAATGCAATATCTTGCTCAAGAAGAGCTTGGTTCGCTCGTGCTTGGGTGCGGTGAACAACCCCTCAGGTGTGGTGTCCTCCACCACCCGCCCCGCATCCATAAAGACGATGCGGTCTGCAGCCGCCCTGACAAAGCCCATCTCGTGCGAGACGACAACCATGGTCATACCCTCTCGGGCCAGATCAAGCATCACGTCCAGCACCTCTTTGATCATCTCCGGGTCTAAGGCCGAAGTGGGCTCGTCGAAAAGCATAATCTTGGGGTCCATAGCCAGGGCTCGGGCGATGGCCACCCGCTGCTGCTGTCCGCCAGATAGCTGGGTGGGGTAGCTATTGGCCTTCTCGGGGATGCCCACCTTGGCCAGCAGGCTGTGGGCCCTGGCTTCGGCCTCCATCCGCGAACGTTTACGAACCACCTGCTGGGCCAGGCAGATGTTATCCAACGCAGTCAGGTGAGGAAACAGATTGAAGAGCTGGAAGACTATGCCCACTTCAGCCCGCACCTTATTGATGTTCTCCGTCTTGTCCAGGGGTATATTGTCCACCACGATGCGACCAGAGGTGGGCGTCTCAAGGTGATTGATGCAGCGCAGCAGGGTGCTCTTGCCACTGCCGCTGGGCCCAATGACGACCACCACCTCGCCACGCTGTACCTGGAGGGTCACCCCGTCCACTGCCCTCACACGACCGAAGTGCTTAGAGACGTCCTGGATATCAATGATGACATCGTTACTCAATTGACAGCCTCCTCTCCATGGCCTTTACCCCCATGGACAAACACAGGGTCATCACCAGGTAGAGAAAGGCCACCATGTTCCACGTTTCAAAGGTACGGAAGGTGCGGGCTCGATTCAGTTTGCCCAACTGTGTCAGCTCACGGATGGCCAGCGCTGATAGTAGCGACGAGTCTTTGAGCATAGAGATGAAGTCATTGCCCAGCGGCGGCAACACCCGTCGAATGGCCTGGGGCAGGATCACGTAGCGCATGGCCTGAAAATAGCTCATGCCCAGGGAGCGGGCTGCCTCCATCTGGCCACGCTCAATGGACTCGATGCCCGCTCGAAAGACCTCCGCCTCGTACGCCCCATAGGCCACCGCCAGGCCCAGAACCCCACGCACCGACATGTCAATGCCTTGGATACTAAGGGCGGCGAAGGACTGGCCCAGATTGAAGAGAAAACCAGTTGATACTCGAGCCGTCAGAAAGTCACCTAGGCCGTTCACACCGTCGATGAGGAGAGGCGTGACCACAAATGCCCAGTAGATGAGCTGAACCAGGATGGGGATGCCCCGCACCACCTCCACATACAGGGTGGAAACTGTATAAAAGATCGGGTTCGTGGACACACGGCCCAGGCCGGTGATCAGCCCGATCACAGTGGCTACCGCGTAGGCAACCAGGGTGCTGAGGATGGTCAGCTTGACACCCACCCACAGAAACTTAAGGGTGTCGCTGTAAGTGGTCGACGTGACCACGTTGTAGGCGATCAGGAGCCCCAGGAGGAGCACAATCAGCACCCACCATGGCAATCGCTCCAACGACACCGGCGCCAGCCGGCCGGTCCGCTTGGTTTTCACAGCGTCATTCGTCATCAATAGAGTACCTCCATGAGTGAGTAGACGATATGCTTGCCCATCAGGGGGCAACCCAGCCGCGAGCCTCCTGCCTACAACCGCAAACGGGGGTCCAACGCGTCGCGCAAACCATCCCCCAGCAGGTTGAAACCCAACACGCTGAGCATAATGGCCAAGCCAGGGAATAGCACCGCCCACCAGGCACCTGTGGTCAGAAAGCGGTAGCTGTCGCCCAACATGGCGCCCCATTCCGGTTCGGGGGGGATGGCACCCAGCCCCAGGAAGCCCAGCGCCCCCGCCCACAGGATGGCGCTGGCCAGGCCCATGGTTGACTGGACGATGATGGGCGACAGGGTATTGGGTACAATGTGGCGGAAGAGGATCCGCCCTTGGCCCACCCCCACTGACAGCGCGGCGGCGACGTACTCTTCCTGGACCACACTCAAGACCGTGGAACGCACCAGCCGGGCGTATACCGGGATGCCCACAAAGCCAATAGCGATCATGCCTTTGTCCAGGCCCGGCCCCAGCATAGCCACGATGGCGATGGCCAGCAGAATGCCCGGAAAGGCCAAGATGATGTCCATCAACCGCATGATGATGTTGGCGACCAGCGAACCGCCCAGTGGCCTGGCCACCAGCCCGCCGATCAGCAGGCCCAACACTCCGCACGCAGTAGCGGTGTAGGGGCTGACCCACAGGGCCAGGCCGCCGCCCAGCAGCAGACCTGTGCCAGAGAAGAAAAGGGTGCGCTCAGGCTTGCCGGCCCACAGCTCCTCAAAAAAACCGGCTGCCATCCCCAGCAGGCAAAAGAGAAGGGCCTGGAAAAGCTGCCCAGCGATCCAGCCCAGCAAGCCTCCCAGAACGAGCCCAATACCGCCGAAGAGGACCATACGCCCCCCCCGGCTCAGCGGCATACTCTCATAGAATCCGGCCGCCAGGCCGAGCAGGCCCCCAATCAGCAACGAAATGCCTACCGCCACGATGCCCACCCGCAACGAGTTCCAACCACCGTGGACGACACGGCGAAAGACGTCACGCCCCAGCTTGTCCGTGCCAAAAGGGTGAATGCCTTCAATCTCCTCAGTCGCAACCAGATTAGGCGCCTTCAACTTCAGAGAATAGTCCAGGTCGATCTTGGGGTCATACTCCCAGAAGAAATGAGCTAACACGGCAGACAGCACGAAAATAGCCACAATGACCAACCCCAGCCGGGCTGTGTTGCTGGAGATCAGGCGTCGCCAGGCATCTCCCCACAGCGATCGATGCTCGCGCACCGCAAAATCGATGAGACCCATCTCGCCAGGTGGTATTCCCGCTCCGCTTCGCTCCGAGGTGCTTTCCATATCCACCATATTAACCTCAATCGTAGTGAATGCGTGGGTCTATGAAGGCGTAGGATACATCTACCAATAGATTGACAATCACAAAGATGAGCGCGATGAGCAACGTGCCGCCCTGTACGATAGGGTAATCGCGGCCCAGGATGGCGTCATAGACCCATTTGCCGATACCAGGCCAGGCGAAAATGGTTTCGGTCAGGATGGCGCCCGCCAGGAGCGTACCGGTCTGGAGGCCGATGATGGTGATGACGGGCAGGAAGGCGTTTTTAAGGGCATGCCGGAAGAGGACCACCCCTTCGCGCAGGCCTTTAGAATGAGCCGTGCGGATATAATCCGCACTCAGCACGTCCAGCATACTGGAGCGCGTCATACGGGCGATGATGGACATGGGATGAGTGGCCAGAGCCACGGCTGGTAAAGCCAGATGTTGTAGCGTATTCGCCAGAGCCGGTCCATTACCAGTGACAATGCTGTCGATGAGGTAGAAATTGGTCACTACTTCGAGCTCTATGTCGTGATCCAGACGGCCCCCGATGGGCAGCCAGTCCAGGGCCACGGCGAAGACCATCATCTCCATTAGGCCCAGCCAGTAGATGGGTATGGAAACGCCCATCAGAGAACCGATCATGCTGGAGGCATCCAGCACGGAGTTACGGCGGGCAGCCGAAACGATGCCGGCTGTCACCCCCACCATGACCCCGATCAAGATAGAAACCAGGGCCAGTTCAGCTGTAGCCGGGAAACGTTCTTTGAGAGTCTCGGCGATAGGGATGCGGCGGTGAATCGAAGCACCCAAATCCCCACGAAAAAGGCGGCCCAGGTAGCGCAGATACTGGCTGTCAAAAAAGCCTTTAACGTCACCCTGCTCCAGCGCCTCCCGGTCCAGGAACTGGGGACGATTGAGGCCCAACTGCTCGCGGATGCGCTCCACGTTTTCCTGGCCTGCATGCTCCCCCAACATAGCCACAGCCGGGTCACCGGGAATGAGACGTAGAAAGAGAAAAATCACCACTGTGACACCCACCAGGGTGGGAATCATGGAGATAAGACGGCTGACGATATATCGCGTCAAGAGCACCCCCTGTTTAGGAACAGGGGGCGTGGCATAGGGCCACACCCCCTGCGCAAAAGCTTACATGGCTCCCTATTCTTCGCCGTACGTAGTCACAAGCCAGAGCCTGCTACTGCTCGAGCACCGTGAACTCGTAGTAGTCAGCGCCGACCGGCTGGGGCACGTACCCGCTGACCTTGTTGGAGAAGAGGAGCGGGGTGTTGTTGTGCACCAACCAGATCCGGGCGACGTCGTCGTGCAGCAACTGCTCGATCTGCTGGTAAATCAGCTCGCGCTCTGCCCGGTCCGGGTTGATCTGGCCCTCGTAGCAGAGGGTGGCCACTTCCTGATTGGCATAGAAGCCCTCGCGCTGATCGGGTGTCTTGACCCAGGCTGAAGGATCGTCGCCAACCCTGTCGCCACCGCCAAAGCCCCAGAAGAAGGCGTGGAAGTTGTCAGGGTCGCCGTTGTCGCCACCCCAACCCAGTTGGTACAGGCCCGCCAGTTGGCCGGTGCGCCGCAAGCCCAGGTAGGTCGACCAGTCGCCGGCCAGTTCCAAGGCGACGTTGATACCCGCCTTGGCCAGGTCGGCAGCCATCCCCTCGGCGACCTCTTTCGGGCTTGGGAAGTAGAAGCGGGTGATGGGCAGATAGTACAGGCGCAGCGGGATCTTTTCGCCGGTGGTATAGACAACGTTGCCTTCCGCATCCACGATGTCCTGAGCCAGGGTCACCTCACTGATGCCATCGGGGAAGCCAGCGTCGGCCAGATACTGCTTGGCCAAGTCGGTATCGTAGGTCCAGTCCTCAATGGCATCGTTGTGGCCTAACATCAGCGGCGGCAAAAAGTTGGTGGCCACTTCACCATAGGCCCCGAAAAAGTTCTCTTGTAGGCCATTGCGGTTGATGGCGTGGGCCACCGCCTTGCGGAAGTTGATATCGCGCATCTCTTCGATGGCATAGTTGAAGGCCAGGTAGCCCGTGTTTAGCGCCGGGCGGGCCAGGACGTACAGCTCGGGGTCGGCATCAGCGGCCTGAATGTCCTCGATCGTGGCCTGTTCCAGGGCGTGGATGTCGCCTGCCTTGAGGGCCAGGTAGCGGGCCGAGTCGTCGGGGATCACCCGCCATACGATCTCGTCAATCGTGGGCCGCCCGCCCCAATAGTCGTCGTTGGCCTCCACCGTGATATGGTCTCCTTCAACCCACTCCACGAACTTGAAGGGCCCGGTTCCCACGCAGCCTGCCGCGGGCAGGCCGTAGTCCTCGCCGTACTGCTCGAAGGCCGCCGGGCTGGAGATGGCAAACATGTCCATGGCCAGGTTGGCCAGGAAGGGCGCCACTGGCGCGCTCATGACGAATTTGACCGTATAGTCGTCGATCTTTTCTACATTGGTGATGACGCTGGCGTCGTCAAAGCCGGCCCACATGTACTCGTAGTATTCGAACACCTGGCTCTCAAAGTGGTAGGGGTTGTCGGTGAAGCGCCAGCGCTCGAAGTTGAAGATGACCGCATCGGCGTTGAAGTCGGTGCCGTCGTGGAACTTGACGCCTTCACGCAGGCTGCAGGTCCACTCGGTGCCGTCTTCGTTAGCCGTGCACTCGGTGGCCAGGGCCGGGATGGGCGTGGCCGAGCTGGGCTCGTATTGATAGAGCGGCTCCAGGCACTGGCCGGTAACGCGGAAGCTCTCGCCGTCGGTGACGATGGCCGGGTCAAGCTGTACCGAGTCACCCCCGCGACCAAAGATGAAGGTGCCACCCGCGGCCGGCGGCGGGGCAGCCTCCGCTGGCCCCATCTCTCCCGCCTCGGGCCAAACGGGCACATACACGCCGTCCTGGATCTGGGTGACCCTGATCAGCGGGTCGGCGCAGTCTCCAGTGTCGTTGCAGTTGATGTTGCCGGTGATGCCTTCCATATTGGTGTCATACAACGCGTCCCGCAACGCCTGCCGGCCAATGTGCAGCACACCATCCGCATCCTCCACCGCCACCTTCTCGATGGCCGCAAAGATCATATTCGCCGCATCGTAGGCATGCGCGTGGAAGGCGCTCAGCGGCTCCTCACCATACTTCTCCCGGTGCTTCTGCA
>CP070811.1:5130703-5146292 GCA_020343875.1 Anaerolineales bacterium
ACCATGGCGGGGGCCGGTGGGTCAAGCGTCAGGTGCCAGCCGGTGCGTGAGACAACGAACTTGGCGTTAGGGAACAGCTTGGCATTAGAGCAATGATCGTAATGCAGGTGAGTGATGAAGACGTAGTCCACGTCGGCTGGATGGATACCCTCTTTCTGCAGCAAAAGCGGGACGTTCTGCGTTTCCATATCCATACGGAAACGTCCCTTTTGGCCCACACCGGCCACCACCAGAGGCTGGATCTCGTCCACGTCACGTAGACCGGTGTCAATCAGCATGATCTTCCCGTCGTCCCGGCGCAGCACAAAAAGGAGGAAGTCTGCCACCATCCACTCCTCCCAACGGGACATGAAGAACATCTGGGGGCCGGGCACAGTCTGTTCGCAAAACTTGATGGCCTTGATACTGTACGTCGCCATAGATCAATCTCCCATAAACCCTACGCCCAGGGGGTCGAGGCTGCTCGCCGCACCTGAATCTCATCAATCACGGCGTTGCCCTGGCGCGTCACCAAGAACAGGACAATCTCGGCAATCTCGTCGGGTTGCATCAGCACCGACCGATCCAGGTCGGGGCGAGCCTGCCCGATCAGTCGGGTATCAACCCCGCCCGGAGAGACAGCGTGCACGCGAATTCCGTCCTCCTGCACTTCTTTGGCCAGCGACTTGGTCATGCCCATGACTGCGTGCTTCGACGCGCTGTAGGCTGCCTGGTTGGTGTACCCCTTGACACCAACCACCGAGATGATATTAATGATGAAGGCCGATTCCCGCTGTTTAAGGTATGGAATCGCCTCCCGGCAAAGCAAAAATGGCCCCCGCGCGTTGACCGCGAACACCCGATCCCACTCTTCAGCAGTGGTCTCAACCAGGGGCCCAAAGACGCCAATACCTGCGTTATTAATCACCATGTCCAATCGGCCCAAGCGCTCGACCGTATTGCGCACCAGAGCAACAACTTCCGCCTCTTGACTGACGTCGGTAGGGAAGCTGGCTGCCTGCCCCCCAAAGGCCTCGATCTCCGATCGAAGCGCCAGCAGGTCAGCCTCGGTTCTGGCTGCCAACGACACGCCCGCTCCGTTGCGAGCCAGGTTCAACGCAACACTTCGCCCAATGCCACGCCCGGCGCCGGTGACGATAGCCACCTTCCCCTCAAGTGGTTGATCTTGCATAACATCTCCAAAATTATTACAGACTATTGCAGATTTACGGAGGTGCCACCGTCCACAACCAGCATGGAACCGGTACACCAATCTGAGTCGTCGCCGGCGAAGAAAAGGACCGGCCCGGCAATGTCCTCAGGCCGACCCAGGCGGCCCAGCGGGGCTCGCTGCGACCAGTAGTCACGCACCGCTGGATCGGCCAGGGCTTCGCGATTGATGTCCGTCTCCACGGTACCCGGCAAGACCGCGTTGCAGGTGATGCCGTGTGGCCCCAGTGAAATGGCCATGGACTTCACCAGCAAGTTGATGCCCGCCTTTGAAGCGCAGTAATGAGCCTGCGAGCCACCCCCAAACTCCGATGAGATAGAACTGACGGCGATGATACGTCCTTTCACCCCATGTTCCACCATGACCTTGGCCACCGCCTGGGAGCAAAGGAAGTAGCCCTTCAGGTTCACATCAAGCACTTGGTCCCACAACGCCTCGCTCATCTCCAAAAAGTCCTCAAAGGGGCAGATTCCGGCGTCGTTGACCAGGATGTCGATGCTGCCCCATTTCTCCAGCACCGCATCTACCATAGCCTGCACCTGCGCTTTGTCGGATACGTTGGTGGGAACGAGCACCGCCTGACCGCCGGCCGCTTTGATGAGCTGAACCGTCTCGTTTCCCTCCTCCTCACGCACATCCACCACGGCCACCCGGGCACCCTCCTGTCCAAATCGCAAGGCAATGGCCCGGCCAATCCCGCGTGCCGCACCGGTGACGATGGCTACTTTGTCCTCCAGGCGCATGATCCTCTCCCTCACTGCAGTCTGAGCGGTTTTTTCACACTCCCCCTCGGTCCGCGGCTATCGCAGCCAGATGGTAACGGGGATGAGCTGAGAAGGCGTGGCATTGGGAGCCATCAGGGAAGTCTACGTCCCAGTTCTCCCAAGCTGTGGGGTATCCCGACCGGACCCAGCGCCCCCACCGCTTTTTGATGATCTCAACCACAGCCTCGGATTTACCAGACTTCCGCAGCGCCTGGAAGAGGTAATGGTGCATAAACGGGCTGGCCAACACCATGCGGCCAGTCCTATGTGCATCAGTTAGATCCAAAGAGCGTGAGATAATGGCATTTAGGAGCCCTTGCGCCTCATCCGGAGTCGCACAACCAGTCAACACAGCCAAAGCAGCACCTAACTGCGAAAAGGTAGTGCGTTCGAGATCGTCATACCAGCGATCCCGCTGCCAGAATGCTTCGCGGATGCGGGGTCCCAAAGCAACGGCACGAGCTTCCCAGCAAGCAGCATCCTCTACGGCAGCTACTTCATGCGCCAAGTGAGCAGCGACCTGCAGCGCCAGCAGGTAGTGAAGATTATAGACAGCGTTCGGCTCCCTGCGAGAGAGAGGCGCCCAATCCAGAAACAGTCGCCGCCCCGGCTGGCTGATGATCAGCCCATCCAGATTGAGATCCTGGTGGAACCGCTCCATCATTTTCACTAGCACTGGCCACATAGCATCCACCAAGGCACGATCGCTGGTCAGTCGCCAGTAAAGGTTCAGCAGTTCAACCCATATGAAATTGTAATCAACGACCGTGTAAGCGTGGGCCTCGCCCGGCAATACGCTGGGTAGGACGCCGTCGGGATAAGCGCCTTCAGCCGCCATTTCGATAACCTGTCGCAATGGCCGCACGTCGTCGCTCATGGACGCCATAATCAGACTCTGGGGCAGGGCATCGCCTAACCACTGCGAACTCTCGCGCCAAGTACTATCCACAAAGCCGTCCTGCAAACAGGCCAGAAAGGTGGTCTCGCACAACTCAGTGATTTCAGCCAATTCCGCATCGGACACACCGACGGGGCGAGACACCTCCAACGGGTATTCGGAAACACGTACGTGCACACGCAGGCGAAAAGCCCCACCGGTCGGCCCGCTCAATTGAAGCAGCAGATAACGACCCCCTCGCATGGCAAAGGGCTCGGCCATCTGGTCGCCTGGCCGAAGCCGGTAGCGGTCAGTCAGGCGCACCCGGCAGTAGGTCTGCGGATCAGAGATGACCAGTTGGCCGTCCCGAATCTGCTCGGCGTAACTGACAGACACTCGTTCTCTTCCAAGGGCAGCACGGACTTCGACCCAACCCTGGCAGGCATAATCGCGCCCAAGATCATACAGCCAGTAAGCTGCCTGGCCAGCCTCCAACTCCACTTGGATCCAGCCGGAGGGACTTGGCGGCGTGCCTGACGCTGAGGCGGCAAACCAGCCTGCCCGCAGAGCCAGGTGTGCATCGTCCCGCAACTCTTCTGGATAGCGGCCCCGGCGTGTCTCTAGCAGGCTAATGGGCTGCTCGCGTTCGACCAGTTGCGGTAGCGAGCGTAGCTGAAGGGTCAGCCAAGGGTATCCGCCGACCGGTGCAACCAGGCGAGCAGCGCTCCAGTGCGAGTCTTGGTACGAACTGGCAGCCCAGTCATCTACCAGGCGCAGATCCCGCTCTTCGACGCCACTGCCGTATATGGAGATGCGTGGCACGCGCTCAGCGAAGGAGGGATCACGACGGACACGCCAGCTGGTGCCAGTGGTCAGCAGAACATGGCCGTCACCCACCAGGCTGGCCAACAACCCAGCCACGCCCCGGTGAACGTAGGCGAAGTGCGAATAACCGGGCTGATACACCTGGACAGCCAGGGTGTTGGCGCCCGACACCAGATGAGCTGTGACGTCAATGCAATCCACCGACTGTCTTTCAGGATAGCAGCGGCTTGGCCCACGGGCCACGAAGCCCCCATTGATCCACACCCTGTAACGGCTGTCGGCCGTGATGAACAGCTCCGCCCGTCGAGGCAGCTCTTCGATCCGCCAATCGGCGGGGGATCGAAAGCACAGATACGTTTCGTACACATCGAACGGGTGCTCCGAGCCTATCCAGACCGCATCAGGCCGGAAGGCCTCGTGCAGCCCCATCATGCAGCATACCTGGACGCCAGCTTGCTGACAACGGTGTAGGCATTCACCAGCCGCCGTGGAGGAATATCGGGCTGGACGAAATGGCCCGTGTTGAAGATGAAACCGCCGCCCGGCGCATAGATATCGAACCTCTTGGCAATGTACGCTTCCAACACGTCGCCCTCGTAGGCCAGGAGCCCATCGATGACGTCCAGCGAACCGTAGATGACTATCTTGTGGCCGTAGTCGCGCTTGACCGTCGCCGGGTCCATACCAGCGCTCTCCTGTACGGGGTGCAAGCTGCTATACCCCATTTCCACAATGTCGTCCATGATGTCCATAATGTAGCCGTCGCTGTGCAGGTTGACGAAGACGCCGCGCTGGCGTGCGTGCTGGACGACCCTGGCGGCGTAGGGCTTGATCAGGCGCCGCCACATGTGCGGCGAGAAAAGCATGTTCTGGTTGCTGCCCCAGTCGTCGGACAGAGTGATGATGTCCACACCAGCATCGACGCAGCTATCCACCAGCCCGCACAGCCAGTCGGCGTAACGGTTGAACCAGTTCGCCATAGGCTCAGGGTGTTTCCCCAGGCTTAGCCAGCAATTCTCAATGCCTATGATACGGCTGGTGCCCTCGACGATGCCCCACAAGTGGGCGATGACCGCTCGCTTACCTCCGTGTCGCTCGACAGCTTCCACCACGTTGACCCCGGCAAAGTCCTCATCCCATTGCGTATGCGTGATCCACTTGGGATCACGCGGGTCACCGGGGTAGAAATCGGCCAACTCAGCGACGTCGAGGAGACGCCCTGTCTGATTGGGCCAAGGTACAAAACCGACGAAAATGTCAATGCCAAACTCGTCCAGAAAAGCCTCTCGGGTTCCGTACTCCGCTTCCAGTTTCTGAACGAATTGCTTCTGATAGAGCCAGCAATCAACCGGTGTGCGGTCGGTGGGTTGTCGCCTCAAGGTCGCCAGCACTCGATTCTTTCCGTTCATCGACCGTCCTCGTCTTCCACAGGATTGAGGTTAAGAAGCCCGTCCCAGGTATCGAGGTCCAGGTGAGCGACATAGCCGCTATGGAACTCCTCAAAGTAGACTTGATCCCAAACCGGGGCAATGGTCCTCAGTTCTGGCGCCAAGCCCTGGAGGATCTCGGCGTAGGCGTGTTCCAGCAGGCGATAGCCAGAGGTAGGCGATCCCTCAAACTTGGGATGCGGCTTGATGATGTCATCTGCTACCATGGTTTCGTCAAGAACATCGGCCAATTGGTTCAGCAGCTCGAGCTTGCGCTCCCAGGGTGTCCAAAGCTTCACGGCCTCGTCTACGATCGCGACGACCGGATCAGCCAGGCGAGGCAGACGACGAAGATAGGCCATAATCCACTTATCATACGGATAGTAGTGTTTGTCCAGCATGAAGGCAAGCTGGACTCCCCAGCGGATGGCTTTGCCGAAGGCCACCGCGGCATAGTATTCGTTGCCACGCAGGACAGCTCGCTTGAGGGCATAGCTGCCCATGCCTGAGAAGTAGCGACACCAGTGCGCGATTTTGCGCAGGCGCACGGGCTCGGGGTAGTAGTCTAGAAAGGCCGCCCGGATAGCTGTGAAGCAGCCTGACTCATCCAGCCAGATCTGACCATTGACAACGTGGATGATATCCTCTTCGGGGATGCGCAGCCAATCCTGGTACGTTTTCGGGGGCTTCTCGGCGCCGATGGTGTGTCGCAGATGGGCTTCCAGACTGAGGAGCGAAAGCCCCTTGCCACCTGATAAGCCTTCGCGCAGAGAATGGCCTCGGTAATTGGCGGGCAGATTCTCGTCTACGACGCGCAGGATCTCTTCTTGGCGTCCCTTGAAAAGGTAGTCTGGCATCAGGGCATTGATGCGCAGGCCCCAATGATGATCGCTGGAGTACTCGTCGTCGAACTGCAACACCTCCGACCCGTAGCCAAAGACGCCGAAGGCCGTCTGCGAAGTCTCTAGTGGGAACTCTCTTTCCAAGATGGGTTTGAGGATGTCAAAAAAGAAGTCACGACTGGCGTCGATTATCGACTCCGTCACGTCTTGCTCCTGGTATGCACCCTCCGAGAAGTCGCCTTGGAGGGCAGGCTGTCAATGGGTGCCGGGGAGCTTGCCCCGGCACCCGTTGCTTGTGTTATGACTTCCCAGCTCACACTGAAAGGATGGCCCAAGGATTGAGGGTATGGGCTCATCCATTCCCGTCACTGAGGCATTGTCAGCCTCCGCGACGTCCAGTGGAACGCGATTACTGTGCTGCCGCCTCGACGTTGGTCGCGTCGTAGACGGTGAAGGGTCCCATCAACACACGCAGACCCTGGTCGCGGGTGGGGTCCTTCTCGATGGTGTAGGTGCCCATGCGACCCGCTTCAAAGCGCTCGCCCACCGCACCCTCGATGCCACCCGTGGCCAGCAGGTAGGTGGTGTAGTAGGTCAGGTAGCCCAGATCCACGAAGCTCCACAAGGCGAACTCCGGCGCGCAGCCGTTGAGGGTATAGGACACCATCTCGGCCGGCAAGCCCAGGCCACTCACCTTCACCTCTTCGCACAGCCCTTCATCCTGCATGGCCTTGGCTGCCGCCGCGATACCGACCGTGGTCGGCGCCATGATCAGCTCCATGTCGGGGTACTTGTCCACCAACGCCAGGGCCTGATTGTAGCTGTCCTCCGACTGGTCGTTGCCATACACGATGTCCAGCAACTCCAGGCTGGCATACGTGGAGTCGGTGGCAAGCACTTCCTCCAGAGCGGCGATCCAGGCGTTCTGGTTGGCCGCGTCCGGCGACGCCGACAGCACCGCGAACTTTCCGCCATCCTCACCCAGGATGCTCAAAGCCATGTCGGCCATCACCCGACCGGTCTCGTCAAAGTCCACCTGAGCCACAAAGATCTGCTCACCTTCCGCCGAGGGTATCGGCGAATCCCAGGTGACGACCGTCATGCCCGCATCGCGAGCGCCTTGAGCCGCAGGGGCAATTTGATCACCCGCGTTGTTCGAGATCATAATGGCATCCATGCCTTGGGTAGCGGCAGTGGTCACGATCTCGATTTGCCCGGCCACACTGTTCTCCGGCGTGGGGCCCAGGAACTGGAGCTCTCCCGCGTTCTGGAGCTCGGCGTGAGCCTCCTGCGCGCCTTGGTTGGCCTGGTCGAAGACCAGGATACCCAGGAACTTGGGCAGCAGCACCATATTCACTTCTTGCCCAGGCGTTGCCTCCACCGGTCCAGCCTCAGCCGGAGGCGCTTCAGTCGCTGCGGCTGGCGCTTCAGTCGCTGCGGCTGGCGCTTCGGTCTCTGCAGGCGGCGGAGCCTCGGTAGCCGGTGCCTCGGTAGCTGGCGCTGCCGGCTGACAAGCTGTCACCAACAGGCTCAAGATGATCAAGAATGCAAAACCGCGCGAAATGTACCTCTTCATGCTTATTACCTCCTTTTGTTCAGGACGTCATTCAGTCTGAAAGTTGATGCTCCAAAAAGCGCACATATGGTCGTTTGTATGAAACCCTCCTTTCTTAAGCCGTTGTGTCCTGCGGGCCGCCGATTCGACGTCGACGATTCAAGATAGCACGAACCTCATTCGCTAAATTGGGAACAAGCACCGACAGAATCAAGAGAACGCCAATCACGCCCGTCTGCACGTGACCAGTGATGTTGGCCAGGGACATCCCATTTCTTAGATTAAGGATAATTAGGATAGATAAAAGCACGCCGAAGATCGATCCTGAACCGCCAAAAATACTTACCCCACCCAGCAGTACCATGGTGATGATATCGAGTTCGAAGCCTAACCCGATATCACCCCGGACCGCCCCCAGCCGGGCCGCGAACAGCAACCCCGCCAAAGCAGCGATCGTGCTTGAGGTGATAAACAGGATCATCTTCGCCCGCCGCACTTTCACCCCCGAATAGCGAGCCACCTCCCGATTGTTCCCAATCACGTACACGTAACGCCCAAAGCCAGAGTACTGCAGGATAATGACAGCAACGATGAGCAACAAGAAAAAGATGATCAGCGCCAGCGGAAAGGGGCCGATAAGGGGTTGCTGCCCCAAGTTGTCGAACCACTGAGGAAACTCCCCGATTGAGCGATCTTCCAGCAGAACTCGCGCCAGTCCCCGATAACCTATTAACATGGCTAGTGTGACCACCAACGACGGCAGGCCAACAATCGCAATCCAAAAACTGTTAAACGCGCCGCCAATCACGCCCACCGACAGGCCTATCAGCAGGGCAATCCAGATGGGAGCCCCCTGCTCGTGGAGCCAGCCGAGGGTGCAGGCGGAGAGACCCATCATGGAAGCCACCGACAGGTCTATCTCAGCATTGATAATGATGAACGTCATCACCAAAGCAACGATGATCTTCTCGATAGACAGGATAAACAAGTTTACCTGGTTACCAACACTGAGATACGCTGGGGCTTGCAGACTATTAACGATAATGACCACAAATAGTAAAACAAGTAACAAGCCTTCCCAGCTCCTCAGTCGTTCCCAAACACCTAACAGGGGACTCTGACCCCCTGGCAGGGACTCTGTGCTACGCGACATAGCTGCCTTCCTCCTGTTTCTGGTGTTCACCAATCTCTGACTCCACCTGCTGAAGCTCGCTTCGCGCCCAGAGGTCGCGCAATCGGTTCATGATCACGGCATCGGTAGCAACGGCCAGCAGGATGAGCATCCCCAATAGGGCATCTCGCCAGAACTCACTGATCTCCAACCAACGGATCAGGCTGTTTTCAAGCAGGTCGATCATGATGGCGCCCAGCAGGGCACCGACCATGGTGCCGGTGCCTCCGAAGATGTTCACCCCCCCTACCACAACTGCGGCCACCGACGCTAACTCAATACCCTGTCCAGCCACGACCGTGATGTTGCCAAAACGTGCCAGAAACATGAAACCTGCCAGGCCTGCCAACCCCCCACACAGCACAAACGCCACCAGTACGATGCGCTGTGACGGAAAGCCCGCTATGCGAGCAGCTTCGGGGTTTGAACCGATCGCATACAGGCGCCGCCCATAGGGCAAAAACATGAGTACCAGCTGGAAGAGCAGCACAACCACCAGCGCTGCTCCCACCATGACGCGTACATCCAAATCGCCAAAACTGATAATGTTGGCCCGGGGCAGATCAAGTATCCACTCTGGCAAGTTGGCGGTCAGAACCGTTTGTGCATCGGAATATTCAACCAGCAGGGTGCGATACAGCGCCAGCGTACCCAGCGTGACGATAATGGCTGGGACTCTGCCGTGAGCGACGATTACCCCGTTAAACAATCCCAGGGCAGCGCCAACGCCAATCGCCATGAGGGCCGCCACTATGGGGGTGATGTCGTTGTTGTTGGAGAGCTGCTGGCCCACAAAATAGGCGGTGAAGCCTACCACCGAGCCAACGGAAAGGTCAATGTTGCGGGTGAGGACTACCAGCGTTTGGCCCACCGCCACCACGGCGATAATCGCCACACTGGTGGAGATGCGGTTGAAGAAGCGCGCAGAGAAGTAATTTTCGACTTGGGTGCTGAAGAAGAGCGCGATAGCGATGATGAGAAATACGAGAACCAACTCTCGAATTTGCTCGGGGCGAAGGTAGCGCCGAAGTGTGCTCATGGCTGAACCTCCGTGGCCATTTGGTTCTGGCCCATTGCGGCTGTCATAATGCTCTCCTCGGTGGCTTCTTCGCGGCTGAAGATGCCCATCTGCCTGCCCTCACGCATGACGAGAATGCGATCACTCATAGCCAAGACCTCGGGCAAATCGGATGAGATGAGTATCACCCCCAGCCCTTGCGCCGCCAGGTCGCTGATCATGTGGTGCACCTCGGCTTTCGCCCCCACATCAATGCCCCGGGTAGGTTCATCCAGGATGAATAGTTTGGGTTGCGCGTTGAGCCATTTTCCCAACAGGACTTTCTGTTGGTTGCCCCCGGAAAGCTTATCCACCTCAACCCTGACGGATGGCGTTTGGATTGAGAGCCGCTGGCGGTATTCTTCGGCCGTGGCACTTTCAGCACGCTCCTTGATAAGACCCAAGGGCGTCAAATATCTGCGCAGCGTCGGCAGCGAGATGTTTGCCACAATGCTCATCGGCATGGTCAATCCAAGTTGGCGGCGGTCTTCTGTCACGTAGGCGATGCCTAGTTGGAGCGCCTGCTCAGGCGAACGAACCCTCTGCTCTTTGCCTTCGAAGATCATTTCACCCGAGTCGGCTGGTTCGACCCCGAACAATGCCAGGCCAACGTCGGTGCGCCGCGAGCCGATCAGTCCAGCAAAGCCCAATACTTCACCCTGGTAGACATCGAAGTTGATGTCTGAGAAGGCGAATTCCTTACTCAGGCCGCGTACAGACATCAGGAGTGGCCCGCGCTCAGCTTCCCCCTTGGCGAAGAAGTCATCGATCTGGCGGCCTACCATATCTCGGATGACTCTCTCGGAAGTGACCTCGCTGCGCGGTTTAGACGAAATCAACTTCCCATCCCGTAATACGGTCACCCGCTCCGCAATCTCAAGCACTTCTTCCAACCGGTGTCCGATGAACAAAATGGAAACACCTTGGCTGCGCAACGAACGTACTAATTTGAACAACTGAGCCACTTCGTGAGCCGAGAGGGATGCGGTAGGCTCATCCATAATCAGCACGCGTACCTCGAGCGAGATGGCCTTGGCAATTTCGACCGCCTGCTGCGCGGCCAGCGTGAGGCCCCGGGCTGGCATACGTACATCAAGCGCGACATCCAGTTTGGCCAGGATGGCCCCGGCATCCTGGTACATCTTGCCCCAGCGCATAAAGGGGCCACGATCACGATGGCTGATGAAGATATTCTCGGCCACATTCAAATCGGGGAAGACCATCGGCTCCTGGTAAATAGCGGCAACGCCGTGAGCCTGCGCCTCTTGGGAATTGTGAATCTGTACCTGCTGCCCATCCAGCAGGATTTCCCCCCTGTCAGGTCGGTGAATACCTGTCATGATTTTGATGAGGGTTGACTTCCCGGCCCCGTTTTCGCCCACCAGAGCATGGATCTCACCGGGGAAGAGGGTGAGAGACACATCATCTAGTGCCTGAGTCATGTCAAAGCGCTTGGAAACATGCCTCGTTTCCAGAATAGGTTTTTTCATCTAGATTCCCTCACCGTTCCTCACGAATGTTGGTTAGCCTTAGAGTTGGATCCTGTGCGTTACTCCAGGTGGAATACTTCTTCCAACTCTAGCATCATTTCATCCGGTCGCGCTCCCCCTAACGCTTCAAAGTAGGGAGCCATAAACGCTTGCCACCTGGCATTGATCTCTTCCTGGGCCATTCCGTCCAGCGCAGTCTGAAAGCTGTCCGGAGTCTCGAAGTAGCCAAACAGCAATCCATCCTCTCGCAAAAACAGAGAGTAGTTGTGCCAACCCGTGCGCCGCAGCGCGTCCAGCATCTCGGGCCACACCGCCTGGTGATGCTGCTTGTATTCGTCTAGCTTGTCCTCTCTCACTTTGAGTAAAAACCCGACACGCTTCACCCAGCCCCTCCTTTCCTAGTCATCTCAAGCGATGACCACCTGCACGCCGGATTCCCGCAGCCCTGCTACCATGTCGGGTGGCGCACCCTCATCGGTAATGACACAATCCACCTGCTCCATGGAGGCAAAGGAGACGAACCCAACCCGTCCCCACTTGCTGCTATCCACGATGGCGATGATCCGCCTGGCATGGGCTACCAACTCTCGCTTGACGATCACCTCGTCACTATTCACATCGCTCAGGCCTTCCTCGAGGGTCAGCCCTTTGGCACCAAAAAAGCCCTTCTGAAAGTTGAACTGCTCGATGAATTCATTCCCCTTGTGGCCAACCAGGGAGACCGAATCACGCCGCAGGAAGCCGCCCGGCATCAAGACGGTGATTCCTGGGGAGCCCAGAAGAGCCATGGACACCATTAGGCCATTGGTAATGACCGTTAGCTCGTGCCGCCCTTTGATGTGGTCGGCCAAAGCCAGAGCCGTCGTGCTGGCATCCAGGGCAATGGCCTCGCCATCTTCCACCAAAGCGGCGGCGGCAGCGCCAATGCGCCCTTTTTGCACCGAGTACAAGCGGCGGCGAACGGCAAAAGAGAGTTCTGAATCGGTCCGGTCGGCAGCAATCGCGCCCCCGTGGGTGCGCACCAGCATGCCTTGCGCAGCCAACGCGTCCAGATCAGAGCGGATCGTGGCCTGTGACAGGCGAAACCGCTGGCTGAGGTCCGCCACAGATACACGGCTGTCCCGCCCCAACAAGGCTATGATCTGTTCTCGCCGCTCTTGGAGGAATAATTTAGTGCTCACGTCTCATCGCTATGCGCGCTGGCTTTGCAACCGCTAGGCCAATACAACGGAAGCTTCTCGGCCAGCAATACACTGCTTGGTAGACAACTCAGCCCGAGAAGAAAGAAAGAGGGTAGAAAAATCTATCGCTAATATTATATCATGTCCACTGCCACAGGTCAATAGGCAACCGAAAAAAACACAAGTAAGCGAAAATCTTTTTTAATGATTCGCAAGCCGATGGACATAAGAAGCTACACTTAATCGCGGCAAGCCCGCCATTTAGCTATAACCCCAACACCCCGGAGTAGGTACGCCTGGGTTGCCAGTGCTTTGTCAAGGCTCGATTAACAGGCAATCTTGACAGCCACAATGTTGGACTCTAGCCCTCAAATCACCTTCGACAAAGTACTAACCAGTCTGCTCCAAAATGGACAGCAGGCGAGCATAGGCCTCATCCCACTCAGGCCGGCTGGCCGGCTGGTAGGTGCTCACATCGAAGGAGTTGCGAATCACCTCACGCCCCTCCTCCAAAGATGCAATGTGCCCCAGCGCCAGCGCCTGCATGAGGAAATTGCCGGACGCGGTGGCCTCGATGGGCCCGGTCACCACGGGCCGGCCGATGGCATCAGCGGTGAGCTGAGACAGCAATTGATTCTGCGTCCCCCCTCCCACGATGTGCAGGGGCTCCAGGCGATGCCCAAGCATCTCCTCGATGCGCTCCAGGACCCAGCGGTATTTGAGCGCAATGCCCTCCAATACGCAGCGAATGGTAGCCCCCTCGCTCTGCGGTATGGGTTGTTCCGTCATCTGGCAAAAAGCACGGATGCGAGCCGGCATGTCCCCAGGCTTAAGAAAGTCGCCATGATCCGGGTCGATAACGGCCTGGAATGGATCGGCTTCAGCCGCCAAACGCGTCAAATCATCATACGAGAATTCTTGGCCCTGGCGTGCCCAGGTGCGCCGACACTCTTGCACCAGCCACAAGCCCATGATGTTCTTGGAGAAGCGGAAGGTGTCACACACCCCCCCCTCGTTGGTGAAGTTGAAAGCCAGGCTTTGCTGATTGATGATCGGGTCCGGCAGCTCGGCCCCCATAACTGACCAGGTGCCGGAGCTGATCCAGGCAAAGCCCGGGCCTTCAGCCGGGATGGCTGCCACAGCAGAGCCGGTGTCGTGGCAGGCAGGCGCGATGACCGACAGGCCTGCCCCCGGCTGCAATCCGACCTCCTCGGCCACCCCCGGCAACAGCTCGCCCAACACGGTCCCCGGCGGCACGATCTCAGGGAAGATGTGCGTGGGGATACCTAAACTGCTCAGCAGTGACTTGGCCCAGCCCCCCTGGCGCGGGTCGTAACACTGGGTGGTGGTGGCATTGCTGAATTCGTTTACCGCTTGCCCGGTAAGCCAGTAGTTGAAGAGATCCGGCATCGTCAAAAAGGTCTGGGCGATGTCGAGGGACGGCGAGCCGTGCACCACCATCGAAAGTAGCTGAATCAGGCTATTCAGAGGCATGAACTGAATACCGGTCCGCTCGAATATCTCTTCTCGCGGGACGCGGCGGAAGGCTTCGTCAAGCATGCCATCCGTACGGCTATCACGGTAGTGGTATGGATTTGAGACCAATGCCCCATTTCGGTCAAGCAAGCCAAAATCCACCCCCCAGGTGTCCAGGCCCACACCCGCCAGGTGCCCGCCCACCTCTCGCGCAGCCAGGGCCATCCCCTGCTTGATCTCCGTCCACAGGCGCAATACATCCCAATGCATGCCGTCTGGTAGGTATACTGGCCCGTTGGAGAACCGGTGTATTTCGGAAAGCTGTAATCGCTGGCCGTCAAATCGGGCCAGCATGGCCCGACCACTTTCCGCTCCCAGGTCAATCGCCAAAAAGTTGAGTGAATGGGACATCTTCGCTCTCCATGTTTACATCAGCTCTCAGAATTATGTAAAGTACTCGGGGCTTGGGGTCACCCGTTGACCTTTCAAGTCATGAGCAGGTGCGGGCGCTCCACCAAATGCACCACCCGCTGCAAAAAGCGGGCCGCTGGGCCGCCGTCCACCAGCCGGTGATCGAAAGTCAGGCTCAACCACACCATGTGGCGCCCCACCACCTCATCCCCAACCATCACCGGCTGCCTTTTTATACGCCCCACGCCCAGGATGGCACACTCTGGAAGATTGATGAGTGGGGTAAAGGCGTCAATCCCGAACATGCCCAGGTTGGTCAACGTAAAGGTGCCCCCCGCCAATTCATCGGGGGCACATTGGCCGCTCCGAGCTTTCTCAGCCAGCGATTGTGTCTCCTGGCTCAGTTGAATCAGGCCCTTCTGATCTACATCTCTCACCACAGGCACCAGCAAGCCTCGCTGTGTATCCACCGCCAGTCCGATGTGTATCCGCCGCCAGACCCGGATCGTGTCTTCGCCCATAGAAACATTCAGCTGGGGCTGCTCGCGCAGTGCCCGGCCCAGAATGGTCAGGAATAGGTCATTGTAGCTCACGTTGACCCCGTCTTGTGCCAGCCGATGCCGTAACTCGACCAGATCAGTCGCGTCCGCCTCGGCCGTGAGGGTGACGTGGGCAGTGGTGGTCACACTGCGAGCCATTCGCTCCGCAATGACAGCCCGCACACTGCGCAACGGGATGGCTTCAATCACTTCATTGAACTCAGTCAGGGCCGGTTCTGCCTCGGCAGTCGCCCCCAGGGCACGGGCCACGTCATCCCGCGTGATCCGTCCACCTGAGCCGCTGCCAGCCAGGCCCCGCCAGTCCAACCCGCCCTCTTCTGCCATACGGCGGGCCACCGGCGTGATGGGGGGTGTTGCCTGGGCGTCCAAATAGGCGCGCACATCCCGTTCGACGATGGCCCCTTCTGGGCCCGTAGCCTGTATGGCAGCCACCGAAATCTTGTGTTCCTCGGCCAGCCGCCGGGCGCGAGGTGAGATAAAGACCCGCTGACTTCTATCTTCCTCGTCTCCCTCGCCCCCTGTCCAGGCAGGCACAGGCAGGGCACGGTCTTGCTGTGGATGAGCCACGCGCGGAATCTGAACGCTCTGCACTGTTTCGCCCGGTGCAGCGATGAGCGCGATGGGACTGAGCACCTTCACCACGTCACCGGGTTGGGCCTGCACCCCACGCAACACGCCAGAGGCAGGTGCTTCCACGTCAAGCGTGGCCTTGTCGGTCTCGATGGCAAACAGTGGCTCATTTT
>CP070811.1:5146392-5149217 GCA_020343875.1 Anaerolineales bacterium
TCTATCTGCTGGGTTGTGCCGTTATTAGTGAGCAGCACCCCGTGTTTCCAGTGCAGATAGGCCAGCGTAGCGTCACTATACTGGGGTAGCAGCTTGCGGGCTGCCATATCAGCCATGATAGCGGCCTTATCTATAGGATCTCCATCGAATCCCTCGAACATGAGGTTCGAGAACTCCGCTGCTTCCATGAAAGCGCTGAATCTGTTGCCAAATGGGCCGAACATCGTCCCAAACGGGCGCTTAGAGATGCCCTCATGGAACATTTCAACGAACTGGCGTGCGTTGAAGACCGGACCAATGGTAGTTGTGTCCAGATCCTTCCAATCTTGGGTTGTTACGTTACCAATCTGGTTCACATAGGTCTGAATCAGGCCCGCAGAGAGCAGATCCATGATAGTTCCACCACCTGGGAGCTCCTGTCCGAGGAATGTGTCGTCGAAGCCTGCCTCATACATGGCTTCTCGTACTTGCATACGAGACCCGAACATATCAGCCCCATAAAGGGCGAACATCCCGGCCCAGATCTTAGCTACCTCCTTCTTGGAGAGGCTAGGGTTCTGAGCTAAGAGACTAAGGCCCACTTTGTGGGTGAAACTGAGGAACTGGGTGGGCACAGACATGAGCCCGGACTGATAAGAGAAGGCTCCGGCCTTATTCATAGCCAGGGAGAGGTTCTCCGTGTCCTTATAGATCTGTCTCCACTCGTCATCCGTGATCTGAAGCAGAGAATCGTACTTCTTCTGCTTCATTAGACGGCGATAGGCTACGTTGAACGTGCCCAGCTTGTTGACTTCCTCGCCTAGGTCGAAACCGTAGCTCTTAAGGGAGTTCCAAAGGACAGATCCTGTTCTTTTTGCCCCATATAGGGCCTTACTAGAGGCCGTTCCGGTGTGTGGTTGGAGCTGCTGCCACCTCCGGGTACCCCCGGAGAAGCTGTGAACGTCTACTACGTCCACTGTTCCTGACTTGTCCAGCTTATCCACAAGGCGTATGAGCTCCTTTCGGGATAGACCCATAGCCTTGGCCTTAGCCTTCAGAGAAAGCCCGTCAGACACGTAATTGGCGTGCCTGAGCTCGGCAAATGCGCTTCTTAAGAGTATAGAATCCCTGAATCCACGCCCCGAAAGGACGTAAAGTGGGTCCAATCCGGTGAGGAATAGGGGCTGGGACATCTGGAGGATGAGCTGCCGACCCGGTCGGAGCACCATGAAGGCTCCGAATGCCGTCGAGCGCATGGCTCGCATCGGATCCATTGTCAATGCCCACTTCTCAACCGACCCAAACTTACCTGGTTTGCCACCAAGCCTGTCCGCCCACGTAGCAAGGCGCATTACCTGGCTCCGCATGAAGGGGATCGAGGCTGAATCGACGCCCTCGATCTGCCTTATGTACTTCGCTATAGCCAGGGCCTCACGATACTGGGCCTGCAACGCCGGGTTACCTGCTGCGTTGTTCATGCCCTTCTTAAGGTCACCTACTATGTCCTTGATATCCCGTGTGCGGGACTTAAGGACCGTCAGTTCGGGCAGGTCATACGTGCCTACTAGGGCATTACGGAGACTGCGGAGCATGTCTTCGTGGGTATTCATTCGAGTAGCCAGGGATGTGCCCCGTTCAAGGGCACGGGTGAAGTCCATGACCTCGGACATATTGCCGTTGACATTCTGCAATGGCTGCTGCTGTCGCTGATCTAGGAAGAGGCGGCCCTCTCGTTGGAGCGCCTCCCTCTGCTTAAGGACCGTGTCGGTCTGATCCAGCTGCTTAGCGGGCACGATGTCGTATACATCGCCCGATGCGTCTACCCAGACGTTCCCTTCGCGTGTGAAGTTACCCCTATTAAGGAACTGCTCGCCCTCTAGGCGCGAGCCTGCGGTGCGGAACGCTGTCTCCACCGTGGAGCTAGAGCCTACGCCGTCAATAGAGACCCCACTCTGTCGCTTAACGATATAGTAGGGGTCCTCGTAGAAGCGATAGCGATAGCCTGCATACCTGGGCAGGATGTTCTCGTCGAGTTTGCCTACCCGGTATACGTCGCTCTCTAATAGGACTGTGGTGGCCCGCTTGAGTCCGTTGGATCCGGGCACATCAATAGGCACATCGAGCTTGACAACCTTGCCTCCAGTGGCCTGGAGATTAGCCAGCTCGGCTGGTCCGAGGCGGACCTGCTCCTGGGACACCGGGTCATAGACCCAGCCTGCCTTAATGTCGTCCCCTTCAAGGACCTTACCGTGGTATACGGGCAGCCCGTCGTTAACGGGGCGTGCTGTCCTGAACCCTAAGCCGTTAAACTCCCGCCACAGGCGGCGATTAAGGACCGAGTGCTGGGCGTCTAGGCCCGCACGTACGGCTACGATCCCGTTGATCTCCTTAGCTGTGAGATCCGGGAACTCTGCTAGTACTTCGTAGAGGTCGAGGTCCTTGCCTAACCGCTGGGCCTCGTCTTCCATCCAGCTGAAGACCTGGGATACATTGTTCTTGGACTTAGCGCTGAGCCGGTAGTACGGCTGGTACATATCAGCGAACAGTCTATTGATCCGAGCGTCCTGATTAATAGCCCACTGTGTAGCACCATATAGGTCATCTCCAAACTTCATGTTAGGAGACAGCAGACCAAGTGGAATCTTTGTGTGACGGATTGTGTCAGCCCCAAAGGCTACCTTATCCACAGGGTGGTAGGCCCTGAAATGATCGTACTGAAGGAAGTACTCGTCGTCGAGTACTTGGGATACACTAGGCTCTCCAGACCTGCGAGTAAGCTCCCGCTCTAGCTGGAGCATCTCCATTTCCCGGCCATTTGCTACCGCATCATCCCATTTAGCGGCCAA
>CP070811.1:5149317-5155880 GCA_020343875.1 Anaerolineales bacterium
TACCGATCGGCCTGGGCGTGGGACAGGGCCAGCACGCCTATGACTTGGTCCTTGGCCACCAGGGGTACCCCCATCCAGGAGTTGGCCTGAGCGTACATGGCTTCGAATTGGTCGCCGCTCAGCCGCCGCAGGTCGCGGGCAAGAGGGGTATCCTGGTGCACCTGGGGGATGATCACCGGCAGTCTGTTGTGGATCATCTGCCGGCCCATGCGGGCCTTCTCCGGGCTGAAGGGTGCCGACAAGGCGCCCTCCGCTAAGGCCGAGCCCCTGTGGGCCAATGGGGTCAGGCGCTCGCCTCCCCACCTGAAGATGGTAGCTGCGTCGTAATCTACCACCCCCTTGAGCTGGTCCAGGATCAGGCGCAGCAGCGGTTCCAGCTCCAGGGTCAAGGCCACCTGGCGCGAGATTTCAAGCAGCCTGGCCAGCTCGTGGGTGCGTTCTCTGAGAGCCTCCTCCGCCTGCCTGCGCTCGGTGATGTCCAAGGTATACTCGATAATCTGGGTAACCTCTCCCCCGTTCTCAAAAATGGGATATCCGTGCACTTCAAAGATCTTGCGCTGGCCTTCCCCATCATAATGAACGTGTTCCACCAGGGTCGGTTGTCCGGTTTTCTTGATCTCTTCCAGCGGGCACAGGTGTCCGGCGCCTGAGCAGGGGGTGGCCTGATCATGGGTGAGCGCATAGCAGGTGGCTCTTTCCAGGATCCCTCCCAACTGGGCGGCGGAATTGGCCATCTTGATGGTATAATCATGGGCGTCGATGACATAGAAAGGATGTCTCAGAGATTCGAACACCGTGTTGATGAACTGGTTCTGCTCTCTTAGCAAGGCCTCGCTCCGCACCCGCTCGGTCACATCCCGGGCGCTGAGCGTCAGCCCCACCACCTTGTCCTGCAATATCCTGGGCACAACGCGTGATTCGTAGTAGATGCTGCTGCCATCAGGGGCAGCGTACTGGGTCTCGTAGCTGGCAGGCTGGCCAGTTTTTAGGACGTTCTCCAAAATGCGTTTGACCTCAGCCTGTCTTTCCTCCGCCACATACGTGTGCAGGGGGGTCCCGATCAGCTGGTCCACGGTCAATCCCGGCGAGGCGTAATTCGCAAACTGGATGTTCAGGTTCGTGTCCAGGGTTAGAATGGGGTCCGGAGAATCCTCAGTCAGTGAACGCCAGCGTGCTTCAGAGTCTTGGAGTGCCTTCAGCATGGCGTCCTTTTGGGCCTGCGCCTGCACCTGTCGGGTAATATCATGTCCGTACAAGTTGACATAAGCTTGAGACTGGATTGGAGCCAGGTCGATTGAGAAGATGCGATCCTGGCACGTGACTTGGCTCACGTGGCGTTCACCCGAGTTAATGCTATCCGTCGTGATTTGGCGCCACTCATCCGGTAATTTGTGGCCGACTTGAGTGTCCCACAGATCGAGCAAAGGCGCGCCGGCCTGGTTGGCATACAGGATCGTGCCGTCCAGGGACACCCGTAACACGGGGTTAGGATCCTCGTTGGGGAAACGGGCCAGGCTCCGGATTTCTTCTTCCGCCTGCACTCGCTCGGTGATGTCCCGCAGGATACAGGTAACCAGAATCTCGTCTCTACTTTTCCATCTTGACACGGAAAGTTCAATCGGAAACTCGCGCCCGTCTCTGCCAAGGCCAACCATGGCCATGGCTTGCTGGGGAATCTGGGGTTGCCCGCCTGAACCCCTGCTCAGCATGCGATCCAGATGGGCCGTCCGGAAGCGCTCGGGTATGATGAAGGTGAAGGGCTGGCCGATGGCTTCTTCGGGCGAGTAGCCGAAGATCTGGCCCGCTGCCTGGTTCCAAAATGTGATCTTTCCATGACTATTGATGTTGAGGATGGCCTCGCTGGCGCTTTGGACCACCGAGCGGAAGCGTTCCTCGCTGGTCTGTAACGATTCCAGAGTCCGGCTGTTAAAGAGAGCCACGGCCGCTAACTCCCCGAAGGCCGAGGCAAGACGGGCATCGTTGGTAGTGAAACCACCTGGCTTGTTGGCCAGGCCCAGCAAGCCGACGGTGATGCCCTTGATGGTCAAGGGAGCGAATAAGACGTTGTCAAGCCCTGCGTGCCCATCGGGCAAGAGTTGGGCCCACTGGCTGTGGGGGAAGTCGTTTTCATACACAGTTTGCCCCGTCTGGTAGGCCTTCTCGCGCAGCCCGCGGATGGGCATGGGCAGGCTGGGGTCAACCCTGCACGCGGCGCCCCCCGCATCCAGGAACAGGACTTCATTTTCGGCCCCATCTTCGTCCAGCAGGGCCACGTAGCCGGCCCGGGCGCCGGTCAAGCGCTTGCAGGAGTCAAATATGGAACGAGCGGCGGCCTCAAATTCATGCTGGCGCATGACGGTCTGGGCACCTTCCAAGAGGGCCGATACTTCCGCCTGGCGCTGGTGTGCTTCTTGCAGCGCTTTGTGCAGGGCTTCTTCTGCCCGCACCTGCTGGGTCACTTCCAGCAGTGACAACACCAGGCCGCCTTCTGGCTCGCCGGCGCTTTTCAGCTGGGCCAGGCCGGCGCTCAGCCCCTCCAATGCCTCTGCCACTGCCTCCGCCTGCAGCGGGCCGCCGCTTACTTGCTCTTGCAGCGCAACCAGCCGTTCTTGCAGGCGGTCAATCCCCGCCTTGAAATCACGGTCGCGTTTCATGTTTCCCCCTGCCCATTGCCCTGCCAGGGGCACCACCCGTCTGCGTTCTGTCCTATCATAACACAGGTAGTGCCCTAGAATCCATTAGAAAGGTATATGAAAACCCTAAGAAATCAGTTAGTTGCCCAACATCCGGGCCCCCGCCCCAGGAGGGGCGTGCGGGGCTACCAACCAGGTACTCACAGGTGGCAGGACTGCCCTAAACCACCCTGGCGGTAGGTGCGGTCTCCAATCGCGTGCCTACGGCAAACCTCTTCGTAGGCGCGATTTTCGATGGCGTGCCCTTTTTGAGGTGTTTGACCCATGGTCGTGGCGGGTAAAGGCGCCCGGCTGGTGCGGCATGGCCGATTGTGTCAAGTGCCCAAGGCAGCTGTCACCTCTTGCCGGAGCCGTTCCAGGTCATAGCCGCGGGGGTCAGTCTTGCGGCCGGCGGGCACGGCGATGTCCAGGTGGCCCATGATATCTTCTGGCTTGATAAGGTGCTTGCGACACAGGTAGGTACACAGTTGTAGGTTGGCTTGATGTTGCTCTTCGGGGTACGCGTCTTGCCCATCGTTCAGGTTCACCAACTCAATGCCCAGGCCGTAGTTGTTGACATTGGGTTTGCTCTTCCAACTGCTCTTTCCGGCGTGCCAGGCCCGGTCTTCGTCGTGCACGTGCTGGGCAATGCGCCCATCCTTGCCCACCGTGTAGTGGGCGCTGACCTGGGCCTGGGGATTGTTGAACCAGTTGATGACCCCTTCCAGGGACCCGTTGGCCGTGGCGTGGATCACAATGGCCCAGATGTCTTTGCGGTCGGGGCGCCGGTTAAAGTTGGGGGAGCCCACCCAGGTAATGGGCGGGGCGTCCGGGGCCGGTGTCACCGTGGTTGGGGTGGTGGCAGGCGCCGGGGGTACCGGCGCCTGGGGCGGCGGCGGGCCGGGCGTTTCTGGCAAAGGGGGGATGGTCAGCAGCTGGCCTGCCCAGATGCGACGCGGGTCCGTGATTTGGTTCGCCTCCGCGATCAAGGTATATTTGGCCGGGCTGCCGTAGTGGTCCCGGGCGATGCCCCCCAGCGTATCGCCGGCCTTGACCGTATAGGTGCGGGCCACCCCGGCTGGCGCCGCTTCAGCAGGCGGCGGGCTGGGCGTGGCTGGCGGCTCCGGCAGGGGGCCTGCCCATTCGGTCAGCAGTTCCCCCAATATCTGGCTCAGGGTCTGGCCTTCAGTTCTGGCTTTGGCCAGTGCCTGCTCATAAACTGCCTCGTTGATGTTGAGGGTGACATTTCGGATGGCCATGCTTGCCTCCTGGTCCTTCAGCTGGCTGGGTTGGTCCGATAACTGGGTGGCTGCCTAGCGCCTCAGCGCTATGGACAGCTGTGTACGCTGTAGAGTCATGCTCAATCAGATCACGTGCAAAATCCGACCGCAGTTGTTGCAGAAGACAAGTTCGTTGCCCGACCTGGCATGTTGCACTTGACTGCTGGGCGGATTCATGCGACATCCCTGGCAGATACCCTCTTTGACAGCCGCAACCGCCAGCCCTGCCTTTTGCTGGCGCAGGCGCTGGTAGGTGGTCAGGTCTTGAGGGCCCACCTTGGCCCTAAGTGAGGCCCTTTGGATGCCCAATTCTTCCAGGCGTGTCTGGAGCCTGGCCTGCTCGTCGACCAGGTCTGCTTGCCGGCCCTGCCAGGTTTCGCTCACCTGGAGCAAGATGGCCTGGGCGTCTACCAGGGCCGCCTCGGCTTCCTCGGTGGCCACCATGGCCTCAAGCAGGTCTTCTTCTTTTTTCTCACGCCAGCGTTTGAGGGAGGCCACCTCGTCTTGCAAGTTGCCCAATTCTTTGGGATTGGTAACCCGCCCGCTGTACAGGTGCTGCTCGTTGGTTTCGATCTTCTGGCTCAGGCCGCTCACTTCCAGGTCCAGGTTATGCATCTGGGCCCGGAGTTTAGCCAGGCGTGATTCGGCCCCGCCGACCATTTTTCGGGCTCGGTTCAACTCGGTGCTGTCGCCCAAACTGGCAGCGATTTCCTTCAAGCGGCGAGACACATGCTCGCTCTCAATGTCCACCTGCTGCAGCTCATACAAGGGTTGCGTCCGGCTCATATCAGTTCCTTCTCGTGAAAAAGAAACAGCCCAATGCCAGGGACACCGGGCTGCCATTGCCGGTCCGGGCTGAGTTTGCTAAGCGAAGCGGGCGAGCGGGTTGGGCCAGCCACTGGCTGGGTGTGATTGGTCTGGGTTGCCAGGGGGCTGGAGGATGGCCGAGCCCAGAATCGAGCCGTAGATCAAACAACATCTTGTGCGACGCACTCTCTGATTGGGGTGGGTGTGCTTGGCCCATGTCTCTGCTGGCTGCGATTATAACATAAACGTCGAGGCAACACAAGGGCACCAGGGCCGCTGGCACCGCTCGAGCGAATGGGTTGAACGAGGCCCGCGGGCTGGGTTGAGCGAAGAGAAACCCACGAAAACCCGGCCCAAAAAACAAAGACCGGCGCGTGTTGGGTTTCGCCGTTCCCTCAACCCAACCTACCGGCTACCGGCCTTGTCTTCGTACGAAGCTGTCAAAGCGTCACTATGCAGTCTGAGGCAAGGAAAGACGAAAAACAGGTGCTTGACCGACCGGGGAAGCAGTATCTGGATCGAGGGCGAACAAAGTATCAAGCACCACCAAGTCGAGCAGGGTGTACCCACACACGGGACAAACCCAGGCGGGTAGGTCTTCGACCACAATTGGTTTCCCATTACGTACAAACGTATGCACAATTCGGCGGGATTCCATACCGCCGGGGCACCCCTGAACAATACACTTCATTCGTCACCTCCACGGTCAGTTGGCGTGCGCCACTTGGGTGGGCGAGGCTCGTAGACGGTTATGATTGTAATTGGTAGTTCTGAGTAGGAGACAACCATGTGCAAATCACGTCCGGTTCGGGTCCGACCATACGCCAGACACGACGGGCCCAGCCACCAGTCAGGGTAGTTCTCCAACACCTGTGCGCTGAGTAAGGCAGACTCGATCTCCGCTGGCGTAATGTGCTCGGTCAGTGCCTCCTCAGCAGCATGAAGCGAAATCTTGATCTGCTGCTTGTGAACAGCTTCCGTGAGTACCTTGAGCATAGAGACGGGATCCAACTGCCTTCTCCGTATTCGAGCAGCAACGGTTCACCAAGGTTGAGTCTACCACAGAATGAGCAGATAGCAAAGGGTACACACGCAAAGGCCGGCCATGCGGTTTGATAGCCTGGCCAACCCAACCTACATTTCTACATTTCTGGCCGAGCAGGAAGGAATGGTTTCGACTTTGTGCCCCACACGGGGTATGCATAGCGTACCTAAAACGGTTGGAGGTGTGGGCCAGACATGGTATACTTGAGGTGCAAACCCACCCCTGCATCAGCCTTGCATCGTGCGGGCCGCGTGTGGGGTATTTTGGCAGAAGATTTTCCGCCCAATACCCATTTGGGCCAACCATTATGAACATCATTCTCCATGTCGCAGAACGGGACCAATGGGACAAGGCCCAGGCGTCGGGCAGCTACCGGGCCGACAGCCTGGATTCACAAGGCTATATCCATGGCTCCCAGCCGGATCAACTGGTTCGGGTGGCCAACTTCCTGTTCTGGGGCCGGACCGGCCTGGTGCTGTTGTGCATTGATAGGTCGAAGGTTGCGCCTGAAATCCGAGATGAGAACCTGGAAGGTGGCCACGAGCTGTTTCCGCATATCTATGGCCCGCTCAACATCAGCGCCGTGACCGAAGTTTTCGATTTCCAACCTCAGGCCGATGGCAGTTTCGTGTTACCCGAAGCACTCAATGCGGAAAGTTAAATCTCAACCAAGGAGAAACGCACATGCCTCAGTACGTTATTGTTTATCTGGGCGGCGATCAGCCATCCAGCCCAGAGGAAGGTAAGCGACATTTTTCG
>CP070811.1:5155980-5188299 GCA_020343875.1 Anaerolineales bacterium
TTTGAGAATCCCTCTTACCTGGGATTCGTCGAGACAGGTGGAGAACAGATTGCCCAAATTGCCCACGACCACGGGGCGCTTTGTGTTGTTGGCGTGGACCCAATTTCGTTGGGTGTCCTGAAGCCGCCTGCCGATTATGGCGCAGACATCGTCTGCGGCGACATCCAGCCACTGGGGATGCACCTCCAGTTTGGCGGCGGCCAAGCTGGATTCATTGCTACCCGGGATGAAGAGCAATACGTAATGCAATATCCTTCCCGGCTGTTTGGCATTGCCCCGACTTCTGTTCCAGGAGAATATGGTTTTGGGGATGTGGCTTACGAAAGAACCTCTTTTGCCGTCCGGGAGGAGGGGGTGGAGTGGGTCGGGACAGCGGCAGCCCTGTGGGGTATCACAGCCGGCGTCTATCTGGCGCTGATGGGTCCTCAGGGTATGGCGGAGATCGGAGAGGGCATTATGACCAGGTCACGCTACGCGATGATGGAGCTAGACAAGGTTAAGGGCATCGCAGCCCCGGCTTTCCAATCACCCCATTTCAAAGAGTTCGTGGTCAGATTTGATGGCACGGACCGGACCGTAGCCGAAATCAACCAGGGGCTATTGGCGCGAGGTATATTTGGCGGCAAAGACCTGACCCAAGAATTCCCAGAGCTGGGTAACAGCGCTCTATACTGTGTGACTGAGGTACACACCCAAACGGACATCGATGGGCTGGTGAATGCGTTGAAGGAGGTTATTGGCTAAAATGGCTCACCAAGATATCAGCCAGTACAGATTCACAGACGGGAAGCTCAATCTGAGACGGTTTCACCAAGCCAAGTGGGATGAACCCATCATCTTCGAGCTGAGTCGAAAGGGGCAGCGCGGCATCCTGGTCCCCGAGGTAGAAGAGGAAATGCGGAGCAAGACCGGAGATGTGTTAGCGACCCTGCCCGAGACTATGCGCAGGCAGGAGCCCCCTAAATTGCCCGAATTATCCCAGCCCCAGGTACTGCGCCACTACTTGAGGTTATCGCAGGAGAATCTGGGAGCAGATCTGAACGTCGAGGTGGGCCAGGGCACCTGCACCATGAAGTACAGCCCCAAGATCAACGATCAATTGGCCAGCCACCCCAAACTTGCAGAACTGCACCCCCTCCAGGATGAGAAGACGGTTCAAGGCATCCTGGAAATTATGGTTCGCTTTGAGCAAATCCTCAAGGAGATCTCGGGGATGGATCGCTTCTCGCTGCAGCCCGCTGCCGGCTCTGCCGCCATATACACCAACGCCTCGATCATAAGGGCCTACCACGAATCACGGGGAGAAGCGGAGCAGCGCGACGAGGTCATCACCACCATCTTCTCTCACCCTTCCAACGCGGCATGTGCGAAAACGGCCGGCTTCAAGGTGATCACTCTATACCCTGATGAGGATGGCTATCCTGATCTGGATGCATTAAAAGCAGCTGTTTCGGAACGAACGGCAGCGTTGATGATTACCAATCCGGAGGATACAGGCATCTTTAACCCCAGGATCGAAGAATTCGTGGCAGTTGTCCACGACGCAGGGGGTCTGTGCGCCTATGACCAGGCGAATGCCAACGGCATTCTGGGTATCACCCGGGCCAAGGATGCCGGCTTCGATCTATGCCACTTCAACCTACACAAGACATTTTCATCGCCGCACGGCTGTGGCGGGCCCGGGGGCGGTGCCAGCGGTGTCACCCAGGAACTGGCTCGCTTCTTGCCGGTTCCCCTGGTCGACTTTGACGGTCAGAAGTACTACCTGGACTATGATCGGCCCCAGAGTGTGGGAGTGTTGCGACCGTTCTATGGCTACGCCCCAGTGATCTTAAGGGCGTACGCGTGGGTCATGAGCCTGGGCGCGGAGGGTCTGAGGGAAGTGGCGGAGATCGCAGTGCTCAATAACAACTATCTGCTCAAGAAGATGTTGGAAATCCCGGGCGTGAGCGCGCCGTATGCCAAGAGCAGGCGCCGCATCGAGCAAGTCCGTTATAGTTGGGAGACATTAACCCAGGAGACAGGCATCCATTCCGAGCAGCTGGGTCTCCGGGCGGCCGATTTTGGAATCCACTATTGGACCAGCCACCATCCCTTCGTCGTCCCCGAGCCATGCACCCTCGAACCGACAGAGTCCTTTTCTCAGGATGACCTGGACGAGTACGTGGATATCATAGCTCACGTGGCAGACGAAGCGCGCACCAACCCGCAGTTGGTCAAGACAGCGCCGCACAACAGCACCATTCACAGCATCGATCACACGCCGCTGGACGACCCCTCTCGCTGGGCCACGACCTGGCGGGCCCATCTAAGGAAGGTGCGCGAGACGGAAGATTAAGGAAATCAGAACGATGCAGGTAGAGCAAAAGTGAGAAAAAGGTTATGCTTGAGCGTAGATTAGGCTTGATCGTTAATCCTGTTGCAGGGATCGGTGGCAGAGTCGGGCTCAAAGGAAGCGATGGAGCCGAAATACAAAAGAGGGCCCTAGAGCTGGGCGCTGTGCCCCAATCCATGAAGCGTGCGGTCCAGGCCATGGAAAGGCTTAAGTCACTGGACCACCTTGAATTCATCACTTATCCCGGCGAAATGGGGGAAGACGCAGTCCGCGCGTGTGAGCTTGAGCCCAGGGTCATCGGCTCGATCAAGCCGGGTGAAACGACGCCAGAAGACACCCGGAATGCAGCCAGAGAGATGCTGCAGCTCAAGGTGGATCTCTTGCTCTTTGCGGGTGGCGACGGCACAGCCAGAGACATTTACCGTGCCGTGGGAACAGAAGTGCCGGTTCTGGGCATCCCGGCTGGGGTCAAGATTCATTCGGCAGTGTATGCCACGAACCCAGGGAACGCGGGCGAGCTAGCAGCCCTTTACCTTAAGGGAAGAGTAACCAGCTTAAGGGAAGCTGAAGTCATGGATATCGATGAAGAAGCCGTCAGGCAGGGTGCCGTCTTCGCCAGGCTGTATGGCTATCTCAAGATCCCGTTCCGCACCAGCCTGGTGCAGAATCTAAAGATAGCTAGTGCTGGCGAGGGAGCTTCCCTGGCATCCATCGCCTACGACATCGTGCAGAAGATGGAAGACGACTGCCTGTACATTATCGGTCCGGGAACAACCACGCGAGCCATCACGTCTGAGCTCGGCCTGGTCAAAACTCTTATTGGTGTGGATGTCATCCTCAATCGAAAATTGCTGGCCGCTGACGTCAACGAGTCTCAACTTCTGGCTCTCCTGGAAGGGCACCCGGCCAAGATTGTCGTCACCCCGATTGGCGGGCAGGGCTACCTATTTGGCCGGGGGAACCAACAGATCAGCCCGGAAGTGATCAAGAAAGTAGGCAAGGAAAACGTCATCGTTGTCAGCACCCCAGAGAAGCTCTACACCTTGGGCCGACAATCGCTTTGGGTTGATACCGGCGACCCATTTGTAGACAAGATACTTACCGGCTACACAAGGGTTGTGACGGGATATAATGAGCGGGCCGTTCGTAAAGTAAGCTGCTAGCAACCAGTCAAGGATGATTTCAAAAATGAACATACTCCCTGTAGGGATCAAGACCGCTCGTCAATTTGGCTGAACCAGGGCACCGGAGAGGGAAAACCGCAATGCGCCTAAAAGATAAGGTCGCTCTCATAACTGGCGGAGCGTCGGGTATTGGCCGGGCAACAGCCCTGCTCTTCTCCCGCGAAGGCGCGTTAGTCTCAGTGGTAGATTGGGACGAAGCCGGCGGGCAAGCCGTGGTTGAGGCTATCCGAAGCGAGGGGAGGCAAGCCAATTTCGTATACTGCGATGTAACCCAAGCTTTGGACTGCCAACACGCGGTGCAAGAGACGCTGAATCAGTGGGGCAGACTCGACATTCTTTTCAACAACGCTGGGGCTATCCGGCGGGCCTCGGTGCTCGAAACCACCGAGCAGGAGTGGGACTGGATGATGGCAGTCAACGTCAAATCAGTCTTCTTGATGAGCAAGTATGCTATCCCTATTATGGAAGAAGGCGGGGGCGGGGTCATCATCAATACCGGATCGGGCTGGGGGTTGGTGGGAGGCGCCAACGCGGTTTCCTATTGCGCGTCGAAGGGGGCAGTGGTGAACCTGACCCGGGCCATGGCTATTGATCATGGCCCGGATAACATTCGTGTCAACTGCATCTGCCCCGGCGACACAGATACAAGCATGCTGCGGGACGAGGCGCAGCAGCTGGGTGTAGCGGTCGAGGAGTTCTTGGCCGAAGCGGCGGATCGCCCGCTTCGGCGCATCGGCACCCCAGAAGACATCGCCCAGGCGGCGCTCTATCTTGCCAGCGACGCCTCTTCCTTCGTCTCGGGCGCCACGCTGGTAGTGGACGGCGGCGGATTGGCGGGCTAACCCACATCGCTTAGGCCAGGTTTGTGACCGGATTGCGGGCGTACATAAGCCCGCTGTGAGTTTCAAGGAGGCTGCTATGCGCGGTCTGGAAGGCAAACGAGTCCTGATCACCGGTGGAGCACAGGGCATTGGCGCGGCGACGGCGGTACGTTTCCTGGAAGAGGGTGCACGCGTGTTCGTGCTGGACTGCGACGACTCAGCCCTCAACCACTTCAAAGACACACACCCAGCCCTCAGCGGCACCATCACCGCCGACGTCTCGGACGCCCATCAAGTTATGCAGGCCTTCGAAGAACTAGACAGGTTGACAGGCGGTGGGCCGGACGTCTTGATCAACAACGCTGGCATCAGCATCCGGCACCGGTTTATGGACATCTCTCCCCAGGAATGGCGCCAGGTGTTAGATGTCAACCTTCACGGTGTGTTCTTCGTGGCTCAACAGGCAGCCCGACGCATGTTGGCAGCACACGGCGGTGTCATTTTGAATATGGGCTCGACCAATGGCTTGATGGGCTACCCCTATTACGCTGACTACAACGCTTCCAAGGCAGGGGTCATCGAATTGACTCGCTCGATGGCACTGGAACTAGCCCCCAGCGTGCGGGTCAACGCCATCTGCCCGGGTTACATCTTGACGCCCATGCAGGAGGCAGAGTACACGCCGGAAATGCTGCGCGCCTGCCAGCGCAAGATACCCCTGGGCCGGCTGGGCCAGCCGGAGGAAGTGGCTGCGCTCTTCGCCTTTCTCGCCTCCGACGAGGCAGCATTCATCACCGGGCAATGTTTCGTGATCGATGGGGGAGAGATCGCAGGCGGACTGGCCAGCCAACTGTAACGGTCGCTCCGGTCTACAACAAAGCAGCTAGAGCCTGATCCAAGTCAGCGATGATATCGGCAGCCTCCTCAATGCCGGCAGACAGGCGCACCAAACCATCGCCGATGCCTACCCGCTCACGCTCTTCAACGGAGAGGCTACGATGTGAGGATGTGGCCGGATGCAAAACCAAGGTGTATATGTCACCCAGCGTGGTCGCCGGCAGACATAGATCCAGCGCCTCCATAAAACGGAAAACAGTCGCCTGGTCGGCACCAGCAATTTCAAAGGACAGCACACCGCCAAAGCCTCCCCCATCGAAAAGTCGCGCTGAGAGGTCATGCTGAGGATGTTCTGGCAACCCCGGGTAGTTAACCCGGCTGACTTGGGGGTGCTCACTCAACCACTGAGCGATGCGAACGGCATTGGCGCACTGCTGGCGCACACGCAAGGAAAGCGTCTTGGTCCCGCGCAGGGCCAACCATGCATCAAAGGGACCCAGCACACCACCCACTAGCTTGTTCAACTCGTAAAGCCTGGAGCGATTCTCAGCCGAGCAAATCACTACTCCAGCCATCACGTCGCCATGGCCGCCGATGAATTTGGTGGCACTGTGGATCACGAAGTCCGCGTTGTGGGCCAGCGGGTTGCATAGATAGGGCGAGGCAAAGGTGTTGTCCACCAAGAAATTCGCTCCGTGAAGATGGGCCAAGTCGCCCAGAGCAGGCAGATCGGCCACCTTGAGCAGTGGGTTGGAGATGGTTTCGACCAGTAGCGCAGCCGGCTTTGCTTCCGACAGCGCCGCCTCCACCGCTTTAAGATCGGTTACGTCCACGAACAGGACTGTCACGCCCCAATCGGCCAAGAGGCGATTGAGCAACGCATAAGTGGCGCCATACAAATCCAGCGCAGCAACCACACCCGTACCAGCGCGCACCCTGGCTGCCAGCAATGCTGCGTGGACCGCCCCCATGCCCGAGGCAAACGCGTGAGCCGCCTCGCCGCCCTCTAGCTCTGCCATAGCCGCCTCAAAGGCAGCTACCGTCGGGCTGCCATAGCGAGGATAGACGTAGCCCTGGCGTGTGGTGGCAAAGATGGCATCCAGATCGTCTATGCTGTCATACAGGTAGCCTACAGTAGGGTAGATGGGAGTAGCAACCGGGGTATAGTCAGGACGTTGAGCGCGCTCACCAGCGTGAACGGCACGGGTAGGGAACCCTTTTTGGCGCAGATCTGTCATCAAGCCCTCCTCAGTCAATACATAGCCCAAGTCCCATTGAGCGTGTAACTTACTGGGCCCATCCCTATTCGGCTGTTGGCGCCCCAAGCCTATACGAGTCGGGGCAGGTCTGCCTTGGCCTGGTGTCCAGGACCGGCAGACCTGCCCCGTTTTTGTCAAAGGCCTGACAAAATTCTATGAAACCTGTCAGACCTGAGAGGATGATTATCCGTGGCGCAATGCCGCATGGGCTGCTGCCAACCGGGCGATGGGCACGCGGAAGGGTGAGCAGCTGACGTAGTCCTGGTTGATCAGGTGGCAGAACTCGACTGAGTTCGGGTCGCCGCCGTGCTCGCCACAGATGCCGACTTCGAGATCGGGGCGAGTGGCACGTCCCTTCTCGACCGCCATCTTCATCAACGCCCCCACACCGTCCCGGTCAATGGTCTGGAAGGGGTTCTTGGGCAAGATGCCCTTCTCCACGTAATCCAGCAAGAAACGAGCCTCGGCATCGTCGCGGGAGTAACCGAAGGTCATCTGAGTCAGGTCGTTGGTGCCGAAAGAGAAGAACTCGGCCACGCTGGCAATCTCGTCGGCGGTAACCGCTGCCCGTGGGATTTCGATCATAGTGCCAAACTTGTACTCGACCTGCACTCCCTTCTCAGCCATTACCTCCTTGGCCAACCCCACCAACTGGGGCTGGATGATCTTAAGTTCGTTGACGTGACCGGTCAACGGGATCATGACCTCCGGCTTCACCACCACGCCTTGTTTGGCCATGTTACAGGCCGCCTCAAAGATGGCCCGCACCTGCATCTTGACAATGCCCGGCATCACAATGCTCAGCCGGACACCACGCATACCCATCATCGGGTTGCTTTCGTGCATGCTTTCGATGGCCGCCAACAAAGTCTCCTGCTCGGCCAGGCCCTCGGTCTCGCCCCTAACCCGCTTCTCGATGACCGCTTCCAGCACATCCCGCTCATTGGGTAGGAACTCATGCAAAGGTGGGTCAATTAGGCGGATGATGACCGGCAGGCCATCCATCGCCTTGAAGATACCCTCAAAGTCACTCCGCTGGAATGGGAGCAAGTCATTTAGGGCCTGCTCACGTTCTTCTTCTGTATCGGCCAGGATCATGCGTTGCACGATGGGCAGCCGCTCCTCTTCGAAGAACATATGCTCGGTACGGCACAGGCCTATGCCCTGAGCGCCGAAGCCCCTCGCCCGGGCAGCGTCGTCGGGGTAATCTGCGTTGGCCCACACTTCCAGGCGGCGAAACTCGTCAGACCAAGACAGGAGGGTGATCAGGTCAGTCTGTTCCTCAAACTTGGGATGAACGGTGGAGATCTTTCCCACGAAGGCCTCGCCCGTGGTGCCGTCAATCGAGACCCACTCCCCCTCTTTCACCACCATGCCGTTGGCGCTCATCTGGCGCCGCTCCAGGTCAAGAGTCACATCGCTGGCACCCACAATGCAAGGCACCCCAAACTGGCGAGCAACCACAGCCGCGTGGCTGGTAGCGCCCCCCTCACTGGTGAGAATACCCTTGGCAGCCAGCATACCGTGCACATCGTCGGGCTTGGTGAAGGGGCGGACCATAATCACGTCCCTGCCGCTCTTGCCCCATTCCTCGGCCAGGTCGGCGTCAAAGGCTACGACACCGACGGCTGCCCCTGGAGAGGCATTGACTCCCTTGGCCAGTCGTTTGCCCTCGGCAACAGCCTGGTTCTTGGCTTCCATATCAAACTGTGGGTGAAGCAAAGTGTCCACATCGGAAGGCTTGACACGCAGCACCGCCTCCCGCCGGCTAATCAGCCCTTCGTTGGCCATGTCCACCGCGATCTTGGTAGCCGACTGGGCGGTACGCTTGCCATCGCGAGTTTGCAGCATCCACAATTTGCCCCGCTCGATCGTGAACTCCACGTCCTGCATCTCTCGGTAGTGATGTTCCAGCCTATCGCAAATGTCAAGGAATTGGGCATACGCATCCGGTAAATCCTGTTGCATCACGCCGATTTGCTTGGTGTTTCGAATTCCGGCAACCACGTCCTCGCCCTGGGCATTCAGCAAGTAGTCACCATACATCACCTTCTCACCGGTGGCAGGGTCGCGGGTAAAGGCCACGCCGGTGCCCGAATCCCAGCCCATATTGCCGAAGACCATAGTCACTATGTTGACGCCAGTGCCCAGGTCGTGGGCGATGCCAGCCGCGTTGCGATAGTCCACCGCCCGCTTCCCAAACCAGCTCTTGAAGACAGCTTCAGTAGCTAGCTTGAGCTGCTCATAGGGATCCTGGGGGAAATCAAAGCCTTTGTGCTCCTTCACAAGCGCCTTGAAGGTCTCGGTCAACTCTTTCCAGTCCTCGGCCGCCAGGTCCGTGTCAGAAGCAACACCCCGCTCATCCTTCAGCTCATCCAGCGCTTCTTCAAAGGGCTCGTCGGGGATGCCCAGCACTACGCTGCCGAACATCTGCACCAGGCGGCGGTAAGCGTCGTACACAAAGCGCTCATCGCCGGTCAGCTCAATCATGCCCTTAGCCGTCTCATCATTCAGGCCGATGTTGAGCACAGTGTCCATCATACCTGGCATAGAGAATTTGGCTCCTGAACGGCAAGAGACTAGCAGCGGATTCTTAGGGTCGCCGAATACTTTGCCTGTCTGCTCTTCGACACGCTTCATGGCATCCAACTCTTGTTCCCACATCCCCTGTGGGAATTCCTCGCCCGCTGCCAGGTATGCATTGCAGGCTTGGGTGGTGACCGTGAAGCCAGGCGGCACCGGCACCCCGATGCGCGTCATCTCGGCCAGGTTGGCGCCCTTACCACCTAACAGCGACCTTACCCCTTCCCACTCGCCGCCGACATACTTCTCGGCTTCGTCTACCTCTTCAAACAGGTAAACCCATTTGTTTGACATCGAAATTGTCCTCCTCTAAGAACAGATATAAGTGCATCCTTGTGATACCGGTCCATGAGACTGCTGGAGGATTTTAGCGACGTGCTGCCCTCAAACTCGGAAAACACAGATGCATTGTTTATACACACTGCGCTCTCTGCCCCAGTATTCACCTGCGAAGACCTGGAGAGCAGAGAGCATCTGGCCCATTATACAAGCGGTGATTGGTTTTGGCAAAGTTCTGGTCGGGTTTGGGGCGCCGGATCGGGCTCAATCTGGCTTCAAAGGCGAGTGTGTGTTGCAGCCGGAGCTCAAACTTGGTATAATCTATACAATAAAGAGCGTTCAGGAAAGGCAACTGGCTATGAAAGCTCGCTCTGGTGCTGGAAGTCACCCAAGACCTAGCAACCCGTCTCTCGTGTCTAGACCTATCTCGCGGCGCCGGTTTCTCCAGACCCTGAGCGCCTTCGCAGTAGGACTGCTGGCTCCAGGTTGCCCACCCGACAAGCCCCCAGAGACACCAGTGCCCACCTACACGCCCATGCCGACGGGAGCACCTACCTCCACGCCGCCATCGGCCCCAACCGCTACCCCAACCGTCGGGCCAACTTCTACACCACCGGCTACCCCAACTCCCGCGCCGACCCCCACACCATCTCCTCAGCCCCTCTCCCGAGTGGCCATCGCGCAGGCCAGCAGCTACGACCGGCAGCTCGTGCGCCAGCAGGTTGAGGCTTTGCTTGATGGCCTGGGTGGGTTGCAGGATTTGATCGGGCCAGGGGATCGAGTCGCCATCAAACCCAATCTGACGGGCGGGACCGGCGTTGCGCCACCGCCAGGTGTACCGGCTATTGAGAGCTACATCACCCATCCTGAGGTAGTTCGTGCGCTGGGTGAGCTGTTGCGTGACGCCGGTGCTGGTCAACTTTTCATCGTCGAGGGGGTCTTCGACCCGGATTCATACCCAGTGTGGGGCTACGAGGAAGTGGCAGGACAGCTCGGCGCAACACTGGTCGACCTGAATGCCCCTCACCCTTACGGCGATTTCATCTCCATGCCAGTGGGAGAGGGCTGGTTCGTCTACCAGGCTTACGCCGTAAACCCCATCCTGAGCGAGATTGACGCGTTCGTCTCCGTGGCCAAGATGAAGTGCCATTGGAGCTGCGGACTCACTCTGTCGCTGAAGAACTTGATCGGTCTGGTGCCGACCAATTATTACCGGTGCAGCCCGGATCATGCATATCGCTCTGACCTGCACGGGTGTGATGGTGTGTTTACCACCCGGCTACCACGTGCAGTCATCGATCTGGCCCGGACACGACCCATTCACTTAGCCTTGATTGATGGCATCAGGACGGTGGAGGCGGGTGAAGGCCCCTGGGTCAATACGACAGCCCCAGTGCAACCTGGTGTGCTGGTCGCTGGCAAGAACCCAGTGGCAACTGATGCAGTATCCGCAGCCGTTATGGGCTTTGACCCGACCATCAGCTACCCATCAGCGCCATTCCTGCGCAGCGACAATCACCTCAGCCTGGCGCACGATTTGGGATTGGGTACGCATCGCCTGGAAGAGATTCAAGTCGTTGGCAGCTCGATTGACGAGGTACGCTATGAGTTCAGGCCATGTTGGGATTGAGATGATCGGGAAAGGGGACCAGTCTCCTAGACCTATTCGCGCCCGCGAGGGCTAACTTTGGCTTTGGCCTCAACCTTAAAGCTTTCCAGGAGGAGCAGACTGTGTACGGCATAACCGACTTAGAAATCCGGCGCCTTGTCTCAGCCGTCGATTATTCCGAAGCGCTAACCATCACTGCCACGGAAGAGGATGTTCGAGCCGCGTGCCAGGCCGCAAAACGGTACGGCCTTAGGGCGGTGGTGGCCTTTCCTCAGTACCTGGGGATTTTGGTGGACGAACTGAAGGGCTCCGGCGTCCGCGCCCAGATCCCAGTCGGCTTCCCCTGTGGCGGCGTTACGACGCGCATCAAATGCCTGGAGGCGGAAGAAGGGCTCAAGCGTGGGGCTACCGATCTTGATATGGTGATGAACCTGTCTGCTTTCAAAGGGGGCGACTATGGGCGCGTGTCAAAGGATATAACCCAGGTTATGGCTGTGGCCAAGCCTTTCAAGGTTCCTTTTAAGGTGATTATTGAGATCGGCGTGTTGACAGACCTGGAAAAGGCCACGGCGGCGAAGCTGGTGGCGGACAGCGGTGCAGATTTTATCAAAACCTGCACCGGATTCGGGCCCGGCAGGGCCACCGTTCACGATGTTGCCCTGATCAAAGAGACAGTCGGCGATCGCATCGGCATCAAAGCCTCGGGGGGTGTTGCCTCAATTGAAGACGGAGTGGCCGTGATGCGGGCAGGTGCTTCGGTAGTCGCCTTGCGCAAGGTCCTGATCAGCCAACTCGAGAACCTGGGGTGGGTGGCCTAGGCATTCGTTCATCCACAACTTGACAGCCTTGCCCAAGTTTTGCGGGCTTTAATTGCCAAGTCAGTCTTGACAATTGGCAGGTACCGCCAACTGTTTCCCCTTCCGTTCCCTTTCGTGTATAATCCGCTCACCGGCCGGCGCCGGGGCGGGTCAGGCCCGGTCGAGGATGCCCTGCCGGCCCAATTGCCCGCGCCCCAGAAGGGGTAGAAATGGAGTCGTTGTGCCACCTACCTACGTCGCCCTAGACCTGGAGACCACTGGGCTTGAGCCAGAGCGTGACACTATCATCGAAATTGGCGCCGTCAAGTTCCGGGGCGAGGAAGTGTTGGGGACCTTTGAAAGCCTGGTCAATCCCGGCCGCCCCATCCCTTACAACATCCAGCACCTGACTGGAATCACCCCCGACGACGTAAAAAACGCCCCTGTCTTGTTCGAGGTTTTGCCAGGTTTGTCCCGATTTGTGGGCCGCCATCCCATTGTCGGCCACACTGTCGGGTTCGACCTAAGTTTCTTACGCCGCCACGGCATCTTCCAGGCCTCCCAGGGGATTGACACCTTCGAACTGGCCGGTATCCTGCTACCCCATGCTGCCCGCTACAGCCTGGGGATACTGGCCGAGACGCTGGGCATTGCCCTGTCAGCCACCCACCGAGCCCTGGACGACGCCCGTGCTACTCATGCTCTCTTTATGGCCCTGCTGGATCAGGCCAACCGCCTGGACTTATCAGTCATCCAGGCCATCAACCGCCTGGCGGCCAGATCCGATTGGTCGCTGCGGCCTGTCTTCGTCGAGCTAGAACGAGCGCGGGCTAGGACTGCCTTCACCGGCAGCCTGGCCCAGCAACTCGCCGCCAAAGGCATACTGACCGACGGCGGCCATGGCCTTCTGTGGGAAGCAGAGGCGGAAGAACGAGACCGGCTGCGCCCGGCCCCTACCCCCCGAAAGCTCGAAATAGACCGGCTAGCCGAAATGCTGGAAGGAGAGGGCCTCTTCAACCAACACTTTCAGGGATTCGAGTACCGCCCCGAACAGGTCGAAATGCTACGGCTGGTAGCGCAGGCTCTCAACCAGGGTGACCACCTGATGGTCGAGGCCGGCACCGGTACCGGCAAATCCATTGCCTACTTGCTGCCAGCAATCCACTGGGCGGTGCAAAACGGTCAGCGCCTGGTCATCTCAACCAATACCATCAACCTGCAAGATCAATTACTGACCAAGGATATCCCTGATCTGCAGCGTATCCTGCCCTTTGAGTTTAAGGCAGTCGCACTCAAAGGCAGGTCCAATTACGTCTGCCCGCACCGCGTCCGCCAGATGGAGCGTCGCTCAGATCTGTCGGAACTGGAGCTACGCGTGCTGGCCAAAGCGCTGGTGTGGATGCCCAGTACCCTGACCGGCGACAAACAGGAGCTCTTTTTGCCCACTGCCGCCGAGAACGCTGTTTGGGGAGAATTGTGCAGCGACCCAGAGCTCTGCCCGATCGAGCGTTGCCGCCGTGAGAATTGCTTCTTTTACCGCGCGCGCCAGGCAGCCGAGAGTGCCCATCTTATCGTCGTCAACCATGCTCTGCTATTGGCCGACATAGCCGTCGAAAATCGGGTGCTGCCAGATTACAGCTATCTCATTGTCGATGAGGCGCATCACCTGGAAGCCAACGTCACCAACCAACTCAGCTTTCGGACCGATCAGCGTTCTATGGAACGGATGCTGTCGGATCTGAGCCAGACGGTCGGAATACGGCGCTACACCGGCTTCTTCCACACGGTGGGAGTCCGCTGCCGGGGCACCATCCCCGATGCAGCGCTGTCCGACGTACAGGACCGGATTGCCGCCGGTCACGACGCGGTGGGGCGGAGTATGCGCGCCCTTTACGACTTCTTCAACACCCTGACGGCCTTTCTCGAAGACCATGGACCGCGTGGGGGGGGCCAATATGGGCGCCGATTGCGCCTAACATCTGCCGTGCGTCGCCAGCCAGCCTGGGACCAGGTAGAAATCAGCTGGGACAACCTATCGGCTGGCCTGAAGCAGGTGGGGCAGGCACTGGAAAGGCTGGGGGCATTACTGGAGAGTCTGGATACCTACGACGTGCCAGACTTCGACGATCTATGGAATGAACTGGTCAGCCACCGAGTGCGGCTGGAGACGCTGCAAGATCAAATGAAGACCATCATCGAGCACGACCCAGGCACAGGCCATGCAAGCAGTAATACCATTACCTGGGTCGAAGTCGCCGCCAACACCGACGTGGTCTCCCTACACGCCGCGCCGCTGCACGTAGGTGAATTGGTGCGGCGGCACCTCTTCGATGCCAAAAAGTCGGTCATTCTTACCTCAGCTACCCTGCGCACCGAGGGAAACTTCGACTACCTGCGTGAGCGACTGGGGGCATGGGAACTAGACGAGAAGGCCGTCGGCTCTCCGTTCGACTACAAAAGCTCTACCCTGCTCTACCTACCCACCGACATCCCCGAGCCCAACAGTCCCGGCTATCAGGCCACGGTAGAAAGCGCGTTGGTCGCCTTGATCCAGGCTGCGCGCGGCCGGACGTTGGTTCTGTTCACCTCCTACAGCCAACTCAAGAACAGCGCCAACGCCATCCGCGAGCGACTGGCTGGCGAGGATATTGTGGTATTCGAGCAGGGAGGCGGCGGCTCGCGTGCCCAACTGCTGGATAACTTCAAAACGGCGGAGCGGGGGGTTTTGCTGGGTACCCGCAGTTTTTGGGAAGGGATAGACGTGACCGGTGAGAAATTGAGTTGCGTGGTCATCGCCCGGCTCCCTTTCGCCGTACCCAACGACCCCATCTTTTCTGCCCGAAGCGAGTCCTACGAAGATGCCTTCAACCAATACTCCATCCCGGAGGCCATTTTGCGCTTTCGCCAAGGCTTTGGCCGCCTCATCCGCACCCGCACTGACCGGGGCGTCGTGGTTTGTCTAGACCGGCGCATCCTAAGCAAACGCTATGGCCAGGCTTTTATCGACTCACTGCCCGAATGCACCCCCATGCGTGCTTCCCTGTCTCAGCTGCCCACCGTCGCCGCCCAATGGATCGACGAAGGAAATATTTGACAGGCCTCAGCTACGGGACGTATAATGTTATTTTGGTTTCAAATACTTATCGTTCCGAGTCTTAGAATGCATCTCTCGGTCAATCTTCATATGAGATTGCGCCACGGACCCACACTTGTGCGGCACGGCAATCCCAACCTGATACCACAACCTCCTGGGGGCGCGTATTGCTCTATATCGCCCTTCACCTGACTTGTGCCCTAGCCACGTGGCGCGCGGTGCAGATACCACCGCGGCAGACGGCGCGGGCCTTACCATGCCCTATCACCATTACCAGGAGGAATCCAACCATGATTGACGTAACCAACCTCAGAAAAGGCGTTACCTTTGAACTCGACAATGAGCTGTACAAAGTGCTCGACTATCAACACATCAAAGTGGCTCGCGGCGGGGCTACTATCCGCGTCAAAGTGCGTGACCTACGCAGCGGCGTGACCGTTGAAAAGACATTTAACTCCGGCGACCGGGTGCAAGACATCCGCCTGGATAAGCAGCAGGTCCAATACCTCTATTCTGACGGCGACCTGCATCACTTCATGGACACCGAAACTTACGAACAGCCTGTACTCTCGGCCGACACCTTGGGAGATGGCATCGACTATCTGTTCGACGGCATGACCCTTATGTTGCTGACCTACGATGGGGAAGCCATTGACGTTGAGCTGCCCGTTACGGTCGAGTTGGAAGTAGTGGAGGCCGAACCTGGCTTCGCCGGCGACACAGCTCAAGGCGCGACCAAGGAAGTCACCGTCTCCACCGGCCTCAAGGTGCAAACCCCTCTCTTTGTCCAGGTCGGAGACGTGATTCGCATCGACACACGTGACGGGAGCTACCTGACTCGAGTGTAATAGAACATAGGGGATAGAATCGGGGTGCTGGGCTGCAAGTTCGTCCTCCTTGCGTTCAATGCCAAAGAGGATGACTCGGGGTAAAGAGAGTAGATTAATGCAAACACCTGCGGGCAAAGAATGTCAACACTACTACGAAGACTTCCACCGGGGGCGCAGCACCCAGACCTGCCGACTGATCGAACGCAACCGGGAGTCCGTGCCATGGACTCCCGGTTTGTGCCAGACATGCCCCGTGCCCGACGCCCTGCAAGCCAACGCCTGCCCACACTTAATTCTGGATGCCCAGGTGACCAGGCGACTTTTCGGCTTGGTGCAACGAGTGGCAGTCAGCGGTTGGTGCAAGGAACACTTTCTGGATGTGAGGCATCCTGCTGTTGGCTGTGGTCACTGTCACGAGCACCGAAGCGGTTCATCCATCCTGGATCTGGTGGAGCAACCGGACGAAGGCTAAGCGTAGTTTTGAGGAACAGGCCGGAATTGCCCCCCAGAGCGGCCACTCCCTCATCGCTCATCAATGCGACTTGGTTGTCAGGACTCATGATTTACTCAAGTTGAGTCTGGGCATCAGCAGAACTCTGGTTCTCAGTCAACCGAGCCATGGTTTACCTGATGAGCAGCCCATACTTCCTGGCACACGGACGCGGGACCAGATACTGAAGGAGTCTCACAAGTTTAGCTGGTGTCGCCTTCCTCCGTGATGCCCAACCCTTGACGAACTAGAAAGCGTATTAGCCCGTTGGCGACAGCATCACATAAGCAAGAATGCTGACCACAGTACAAACCAGTATCAGCGCCAGAGCAATGGTTATAACGATGAAGGCCCGGCTGTCGCCCTTGGATGGCTGCCCTGTTGGCGCACCTCCGGAACCTGACTCACCGGTGTGGGACGCTGATTGCGAAGCCGACGCCTGAAGCCCTCCCGCCGCTGGCGAAGCTTTCTCTAACCCTCGAGAGGTAGGGGACGAGGCAGGCCGGTCGCTCACCAAGGCTGCCAGTACTGTGCGTGCCTTTTCGTTGCGAGGGTTGATGGTCAGTACGTTTTCCAGACAGATGGAACGTTCCTCCTGGCTATCTACCACACTACTCATCCAAAGCCAAGCTTGCTCATTCCGCTCGTCGGCATCCAACACAATTTCCAATAGGCGACGCGCCTCCGAGTTGCGCCCCGCCTTAGCAGCGATAATTGCCTGGTTCAAAGTAGCCGTCGGATCCATCTTTCAACCTGCTCTATCCGCCACGTCGAGCGCGGAGCGCGGAGCGCCGTTGCCGGCGCTCCGCTCGGTTGGTATCCTCATGGCCAGTTTCCAGGCCCCGGGTGGCCGCGATCCAGGCTGCACAATTCTCATCATGTCCCATAAAGAGATCTGCTGCTAGTATCGCCTGCTTGATATCTGACTCGATCGGGTTGGTAATGGCCGCTGTCAGGCCATTGGCGATCATCATAGCCAGAAAAGTACCGTTGAGAACCCCACGCCCTGGAAGCCCAAAAGAGACGTTACTGGCCCCACACACAGTGTTGACGCCCAGCTCCTCTCGTACCTGGCGCGTGACTTGCATAGTTACCTGTCCGGCCCCTTGCACAGCCCCAGCCGGCATGACCAACGGATCGATCAGTACGTCAGCCTTGGGAATGCCATAGTCCATAGCTCTTTCAACAATTTTCTTGGCAACTGCAAACCGTACGTCAGCATGATGCGAGATGCCGGTCTCGTCGTTAGAAATACCGATGACAGCGGCGCCGTACTTCTTGACCAGCGGCAACACGCTCTCCAGTCTTTCATCTTCACCCGTCACCGAGTTGACCAACGGTTTGCCTTCAGCGGCCTCCAGCCCCGCCTCTAACGCAGCTACCACGGACGAGTCGATTGAGATAGGCACGTCTACCACCGACTGCACGATCTTGATTGCCTCCGCCAAAATGGCTGGCTCATCGGCTGTGGGGATACCGGCGTTTACGTCCAGCATATGTGCGCCCGCTTCTACCTGAGAGACAGCGTCGGAACGCACGCGATCGTAGTTACCAGCCTCCATCTCAGCCGCCAGTAGTTTACGCCCGGTCGGATTGATGCGCTCACCGATGATGGTCAGAGGCCGACCAGGGCCAATAAAAACTATTTTCGTCTTCGATTCCAGGATCGTGTCCACAAATACACTCCTTTAGCCCAGACTTTGCAGTAAGATTATACCACCGCTTGCCCCAATCACAGAGTCTCGGTTTTGGATGGCAAATCCAGTATCCCGTCACGAGAATTATGCCAGCGGGTCCACGTGCAGGGGAATATGACAATCATAGCGCCTTTGGGGATTAAATCTGGTTTGGCAGGATCACTTCGGCGGGGCATCAGGAGTTAATGGCTATTTCGGCGATACGAGGCAGGGCTTCGGCCACATCGGATCGGATGAGCACGTCGGCTCGGTCATCCAGGTGAGTAGGCTGATAATTGATGATGACAAGTTTGGCCCCATGGCCAAGGGCCATCAACGGCAAATCTGCAACCGGTTCCACGCTCAGGGACGAGCCAGCGACGAGCATCAAATCACACACTTTTGTATCCTGTCGGGCAGCCGCCAGCACCTGCACCGGCAGTTGCTCCCCAAATAGGATGACGTTGGGCTTCATCACACCGCCACACGTGCAGCAAGGCACCTCGCCTCGATCAAGAAACTCCTTGATCAGGCTATCAGCTGGTGCCACCCGGTAGCAACGGGTGCAGGTGGCCTGGCGCATGTGACCGTGCACTTCGTGCACCCGCTGCGAGCCTGCCTTTTGGTGCAAGCCATCAATGTTCTGGGTAATGACCGACTTCAGTAAGCCAGCTGCCTCCAACTGAGCTAACGCATAGTGGGCCGGATTAGGTTCTGCTTCGAGCATTAGGCGGGCCAGCGGGCGTATCCATTTGTAGAAGTGCGCGGGGCGCATCCGAAAGGCAAACAAAGACGCCACCGCCAACGGATCCACCTGAGTCCACAGTCCTGAGTCAGGGCTCCGAAAATCGGGGATGCCGGAAGGGGTGCTGTGGCCCGCCCCAGTCATAGCCACAGCATGGTTTGCCTGCCGGAGCAGCCGGGCAGCCCGAGTGAGAAGGTCATCCAGATCCTGCATGCATCCTCCAATTTTCGGCTTATTAGGCACTTGTAACTGCGGCCCCCTCGGTCAGCGCACCTGACTCCGCAGCCAAAGGTCACAGATCGAAGCGCATTGCCTGCTGGCCATGGAGGGGGGGCGCGTCTCCGCCAGCCACGCGATGTGCCCAGCGCGTTGTCTCAGGTAGACGGTAGCCACGACAGCAGGCCAGCACATATCTGATGCTGGTTGCCAGATCAACACGGTGGCCAATAGATACATACACCGGCTTCACGTTTCGGCGCGTGCGTAGCACTGCACCGATGACCTCCCCATCGTCAAGCAGGGGCATGTAGCTACCGGGTTCCCGCGCCAGCTCATCGTGCCAGCCGCATAGCCGCGACTTGGCGCAGCCGATAGCCGGCAAGTCCACTAACAACCCAATATGACTGGCAATGCCCAGGCGGCGTGGATGTGCCAGGCCCTGGCCATCAAATATGAGCAGATCGGGCGACGTGCCCAGCCGCTCCAATGCGTCCAGCACCACCGGACCCTCGCGAAAGGCCAGCAAGCCCGGCACGTACGGAAAGATGACAGGCCGGTTGGCCACCGCATAGTGCGTCGGTATCAAGCCTTCAAACTCCAACACCACCACGGCAGCCCGGGCTAGATCGTCGCGAACACTCACATCAATCCCGGCCACGGAGCGCACCTGTCCCAGCCGAGGCTGGCGCTCCACCTGCTCTGCCAGGTCGTTTTGCAACACGAAAGCTTCTTTTGGCGATAAGTCCCAGGGATGAGACAATACCAACTGCATTTCCTGAATCGGGTTACCCTACTCATAAGGCAATGTAAACCTAAACGTGCTGCCCTGCCCCACGCTGCTCTCAGCCCAAATACGCCCGCCATGCGCCTCGACAATTTTCCTGGCGATGTGCAAACCCAGGCCAGTGCCATCAGGCCGTCCCCCCTCCCCCTCCGGCACCCGGTAGAACTTGATAAAAATCCGCTCCAATGAGTCGGCAGGGATGCCTGTGCCTGTGTCGCTTATCTCCACCACAATCTCTCCATTGGAGCGGCGGGCGGCAACCGTCACCCGACCCCCTTCAGGTGTGAACTTGATAGCGTTGCCAATCAGATTGGTGGCCACTTGTTCCAGCCAGTCCCGATCGCCGGTGACCAGGGGTAGGCCTTCTGGCCAAACAGCCTCCAGGGCAATTTTCCTCCCCTGGGCTATACCCCGCAATTTGGAGACCGACTGCTGTAGCACGTCCGTTAATCGCACCGGCCCGCGTTCCAGGTCAAACACACCCGAATCGAGACGAGAGATATTCAAGAGGTTGTTCACCAATTGGGCAAGTTGCTCTGCCTGTCGCCCAATAATACCCAGGAACTCCCGCTGGGTCTTCTCGTCAGGCACCTGACCCTCAAGGATAAGGCGCGCAAACCCTTGGATGGAAAAGAGAGGGGTACGCAATTCATGCGAGATGGTAGAGAAGAACTCAGCTTTCACCTCCTCAATCTCTCGCTCCCTGGTCACATCATGAACGACACGCACCTCTCCCAGGCGCTGCCCGATCTCATCCAGGACCGCAGTAGAGAAGACACGCAGCACCCGAGAGCGGAGCGCTTCGCCCCCCAATCCAGTCCGCGGAATCTCCACTTCGTGGGCCAGCACCCCTGTGCGTTCTCTGACTATGGCTGGCTCGCAAATGGCCCGCAGGCGCGAGTCTGCATCGGGAGCCGTGGCTTGCCGGCCCATAATGTCCTGTCGCTCCATACCCAGCATCCTGGCCAGGGCCGGATTACAGCTGAGCACTACCCCGTGCCGGTCGAGCATAAGCAGGCCATCCGCCATGTAACGGATGATAGCATCGGTGCGTTGCTTTTCGGAGAGCACTTCAGAGAAGAGGCGCGCATTCTCGATCGTAATGGCTGCCTGGGCAGCAGCAATGGTCAGCAACCGCTCCTGGTCAGGGCCGAAGGCATCGGGCGCCTCCTCATCCACATTGATGACACCAATCACGCTGCCCTTCAGCTGCAAAGGGACAGCCAGCAGAGATCGGACCTCCTCGTCGAAGAAGATGTAGTCGTGATCTTCCAGAGTATCGGGTACGTAAATCGAGCGGGCCTCAGCAGCCGCTCGCCCAGCAATGCCCTCGCCCAAGTGCAGCCGGGCCGCTTCACGCCATTCGGGCTTGAGGCCGGCCGCCGCCCTGATCTCCAGAGTCTGGCTCGCCTCATCGAGCAAGAAGATGCAACAGCCCCGACAGCCCATCGCACGCCGGATGGTACGAACAATGGCATCCAGAACCTCACTCAGGTCCAGGCTGGTGGCGATTTGGTTGGCCAGCGTGTAGAGTTCGCTGACCTCACTTAGCCGCTGGCGTGTCTCGTCAAAAAGGCGGATGCGCTCCATAGCCATCGCCGTCTGATTCGCCAGCGTCTGGCAAAGCTGGATATCGTCGGCGGTGAATTTCCGAGATGCCTTGTGGTCATAAAGCTCCACCATGCCGACGATACGACCTTCCAATTGCAGCGGGAGGGCCAGCAACGCCCTCCAGCCGGGTGCTTGCCAGGCCAGAGGGCTAGTGGCTGGCTTCTGGCCCTCCTGTCCATAGGTTAACACCGGGCGGCGAGTTTGCAGCACTTGACGAGCAACGGGATCATCCTTGACTGCAATGGGTTGACCGGCAGCCCGCCAGGTGCGGGAGGGGTTATGGCTGCCAGCAGCGACATGATCAGCCACAGAGATGATCGTATCGCTCTCCGGGTCCCACTGACAGATGGCACAGCCACCGGCAGCGACCGCCTGGGCCATTTTGACGGCAATCGTCCGCAGCACGGTATCCGCATCCAGGTTCGCGCTGATAGCAGCGCTAGTCTCGTAAAGAATAGTCTGTTCTTGCAGGCGGCGCTGGGTATTAAGATGTAAACGTGCATTTTGAACAGCAATGGCCACTTGCTCAGCCAAAGCCTGCAACAAAAACAGGTCTGCCTCGCCAAAGGCGCTGGCCTGGTCACTCTGCACGTCGAGCACACCCAGGACACGCCCTCCTACAGCGAGGGGTACGGCTATCTCCGACCGCACGTTAGGCGGCCCAGATTGAAACTCGTGGCGCGCATCGCTAGCCACTTCCGGTGCCATGACTGGCTCACCATGAGCGGCCACCCAGCCCACGATTCCCTCCCCTACTCGAAACGCTCGAAGGTCGCCGGGGTCTGCCGGTTGGCCGCGCCATAGCCCCCCCCGCAGGACGACCTGCTGGTCGGCGGCGTTCACCAGGTAGAGATGAACATACTCGTAGCCAAAACCCTGATATATGGACTTCACTACTTGCTCGACCAAAGCCTCAAGATTCAAAATGGTGACGATTTGGCGACCAAATTCGATGAGGGCCCGCAGTTGGGCGTCAATTGGCTGAGCCGGAAGGCGGGTGAGACAAGCGGCTTCGGACAGGATGGCACTCTGGCACGACATCAGATATCGCCAAAGATCAGAATCAGGAGAGGTATCACTGGCGCTGAGCACATCCAGCACTGACTCGAACTGGGCAGCGACGACGTCGATCAGCCTAACTCGCGGTGCGTCGCCCTGGACCTCGGCGGGGGCCGAATTAAGACGGGACAGGTGATCAGTCAGCGCAACCCGGTCTCCGGAGGCGGCAGCCCGAGCCAGCTCGGACCAGATATCCAACTCTGCAGGCACAGCCTCGTGAAGCGTTCGAGCCCGCCCCAATGCCTCAGCCAGCCAGCTTTCTAGCCTGGGCCACATCGGATCTGAAGATGGCTCTCGGTTTGCCGTGACCACAGGGAAGCATCCTTTCCCAATTCCTAATCGCGGGTAATCCAACTCAAACAGAGCCAAATAATAAGAAAACAAGCTTTGCCCCGCTTGTGCGGGACTTTGCCCCGCTTGTGCGGGACTTCGCCCACCCCAGCCAAGCTCTGTGTAGAGCAAGCGTCCTGTGCTGGATTGTACCATCCGCCGTAGGCAGGTGCAAGTCAGGGAAAAACAGAAGATAAGGCAGCGATAACATCCAAGCTGCAATTGACACATAAACACAGAAATGCTACAATAGTATACGTATAAACCCGCTAAAATTCGCCTTCTGCCGCCTAAACAGCGGATATGCTCTATCAAATCTCCAACTCTCAGCCGATAGGAAGAGAGTAAGGGTGACGCCGAAAGTCATTTTTCGGCCTGCTCGCATGACAGTTGGTCTTGGAATAGACCAGTCGTCCCTGCCTACTCCGAAAATGTGCCAATACAAATGAATTGCTATCTCTCAATTATGCCGCTATACGATTGGTGATCGGCCACAGTTATCAGGTAATAGTCAGGTAAATAAGGGGAGGAGGTGATTGCCTATGCTCTGACACAGACCGCCCCTTGACGGAGGCTTCAATCGCGCACACTAGCCTGTTCGTCCAGAAAACAAGTCGTTGGCAAGAACAGGTGTGTTGCGCCTCTCAAGCTTGGCCGTCACGAATTTTGAAGGCCTCCTTGTTACATGCCAATGGAGAAACAGTTATCGCCTAAAGAAAGGCGAGAAGGAGAGCAAGATGAGCAGCACGAAGTTTCATACTCGAAGCTCAAAGATAGGTAGGAGGGACTTCCTCAAACTTATGGGAGCTGGTGCCGCCTCCTTGGGGATCGCGGGTATCGCCGGCTGCGCTCCCAAGCCCGCGACACCGGCGGGACCCACCTCCCTCGACTTTATCGTTTGGAGCTATGGCATTGAAACCATCCTCGACAACATCAAGCAGTTCGAAGCGGCCTACGATAACGCGTTCGCAGTGTCATTGAAGGACATCGCCTGGGGTGAGTACCACGAGTCGATGGTTGCCCGCTTCACGGCCAAGACGCCCACCGACGTATGCTACAACGGTGGCGATTGGCTCCCCGAGTTCGCCAAGGCCGGGTGGGTGGTCCCCTTGGAGGATCACTTCCCGCAAGCGCTGGACTACAAATCAGACATCGTAAGCTACGCTTTGAGCGACATAACCTACAACGGCAAGCTGTATGGCTTGCCATACTATTGTGACATCACCAGCTTCCAGTACAATGCGAAACTCCTTGAGGAGAGCGGCATCGACGGCCCTCCTGAAACATGGGAGGAGTTGACAGACCAGTTGGAGTTCCTCAAAGGGAAGGGCTTCGATCCTCCTATGGCCTTGGAGATCGCCGTTGAGCTGCCTACTACCTTTGACAATTTCACGGCTATGGCCTACGGCCGCGGGGGTGAGTGGTTCGATGAGAATTTCGATCCCCTCTTCGATGACCCGGCAGGCCCCATGGGGCAGCAGCTGCAGTGGATGGTTGACAACTACAAGGCCGGGCTGGTGACCTACATACCCCACGAGACCGACGTTCAGACCCAGCTCAACACCGGCAAGACCATCTACACTGTGCTCTGGAACTATAACCTGGCCGCCTTGAACAGCGCAGGGACCTCACCTCTGGCCGGGCAGTACACCATCGGCCTTATGCCTGGCGCTACCCACGAGACTCAGGGGATGGCCAAGATGTACAACATGACCCAGATGGCCGTGGACCGGGGACAGGAGGTGATGGATGCCTGCTGGAAGTTCATCGAGTACTTTGCCGGCAAGCACAACGGCGAGTACAAAGTAGCTGAGCGATGGGCAGTGGAGGACGGGCTGGGGTTCGGCATCATACCTCTCTATGATGACCCCGATGTCAAGGAGGCCTTCGCTGCTTTCTTCGATCCAGTTGTGTTGAAAGAGCAGGCCTCCCTGGCGCGGTCGCGCCCCCATCCCGAGTGGGAGGGGATCTTCACCGAGTTCGCTCGCATGCAGATCGTCTCAGCCGCAGCTGGGGAGATCGCTGTGGACGAAGCCATCGAGAGCATGTCCAATAGGGCCAAGGAGTTGAAGGAGCAGTACGCTTAGCTCCCAGCATACTCGTCTCCTGGGGTCAACGCTGCTATGCCAGGTTGAAATAGTAGCAGTGTTGACCCCACCCAGAATTTAGACCGGATAGGTTTCCAGAGGCGTTGTTTTAAGCCAGATTTGACCGGATGGGGAACGCATTTACGCCGAAAAGGTGGCTCGTGAAACCTGTCAGGCCTCGAAAAGGGAGGTCGCATCGTTGTGGTGGCAAGAGAGCGTTTGAGAAGGCTAACACGTAGCATTAGATTCAGTGCCTATTGGATGATCGCCCCAGCGGTATTATTGGTGGTTGCCTTCACCCTTTACCCCTATATCTATGCCATTTGGTCCAGTATCCGCGTCACGTCGCCCCTCCTCCCTCCAGCGTTCGCCGGCCTCAAGAACTACGAAGCCGTAATCACCAGTATCTACTTCCTCCGCTCGGTGAAGAGGACGCTGATTTTCACGGCTGCCTCGGTTCCCATCACGGTGCTCTTAGGTCTGTTGACAGCCTCTCTCCTCAACCGCCGCTTCATCGGAGATATCGCTTTGAGAGCCCTGGTCTTGCTTCCCTGGGCAATCCCAATTTCGATCAGCGGTGTGATTTGGAGAGGGTTCTTTAATGGTGGTTGGGGCGCCCTCAACGCGCTACTCTACATGGCTGGCATCATCCCCAAGTATATCGGATGGTTGACCACGCCGAATTTGGCTACCTTGGTGGTCATCACGGTCCAGGTTTGGACTCAATTTCCCTTCGCCACGGTGCTGATATTGGCCGCTATGCAGGCGATCCCCGAAGAACTCTATGAAGCGGCGGCCATCGACGGGGCAGGTCTCCTGCAACGCTTCTTCTACGTCACCCTGCCCAGCATCAGGGCCATGCTGGCCATCGTAATCATCTTCGAGGTCTTGATGGGGCTGACAGCCTTCGACCTTACCTACGCCTTGACAGGAGGGGGACCGGGCACTGCTACCACCCTTATCAGTTATTTCACTTATGCGGAATCGTTCAAGATGCTCAATTTCGGGAATGGGGCCGCTCTAGCGGTTATCCTGGCTGCGGTCTCTTTGATCATGATCCTGGCCATCTTGCAGCTTATTCCCAAGGGAGCGCTCATCGGAGGTGAAGAGGGATGACTAGAGGGTGGGGAATCAAACTCGTCACCTATCTGGGGGCTATACTATTGACCATGTTCATATTGGCCCCCCTGGCCTGGATATTCCTCTCCAGCATCTTGCCTGAGGCCTCGATCCTTTTGTTCCCGCCGGACTGGTTTCAGTACGGGCTGATCTACGACAATTACAACTATATCTTCACCGGCCAAGTCCCTCAGACCCCCTTGGTTACCGGGGCATTGCGCACCATGATCTCTCAAGAGGTGCGTCTTGTACCTCGGGCTATCCTCAACAGCTTCATAGTTGCTTTTGCGGTCATGCTCGTCAACTTCCTGGTGGGCTCTCTGGCAGCTTACCCCTTCGCCAGATTGAGGTTTGCGGCCAAGACCCCCATCTTCTTTTTAATCACCATGAGTAGGCTGATACCCACGGTGGCCTTGGCCATACCCTACTACCTCATCGTTCAGAAGTTGGGCTTGATCGATACCCATTGGGCTCTCATCACCATCTATTCGGTGCTCACATTACCTTTCACCATCCTTATCCTCACCCTCTATTTCCGAGGCATCCCTAAGGAGATCGAGGAAGCGGCTCAATTGGATGGTTGTGACCCCTTCCAAACCCTCGTCAGGATTGTAGTTCCTCTGGCCCTCCCCAGCCTTATCGGCACGGGCCTCTTCGCCTTCATGCTCTCCTACAGCGAATTCCTATTTGGGCTTCTCATAACCCAATCCATAAAGACCCGAACGTTACCTGTCATCTTGGCCACCGTCTCCTGGAATCCGGATGTCACCTGGGGGCTGACTAGCGCCAGTATCGCCATCGGGTTAATCCCCACCTTGATCTTGGTGGTTCCCGTGTGGCGATTTATGGTAAAGGGGTTGGTGGCCGGAGGTGTGTACTAATTCATCTCTTCCAAGGAGGGATATGGCTAGTGAACGCCAAAAGTCCGCAAGGCAGCGTACAAATGGTGACTTGCTCCTTCCCTACGCCGAAACATCCTTACTACCATGCCCGGCTCTTGTTGGAGACGCCGGGGCAAAAAGACTATCAGGTGCAACGGGTGGAGATCAACGGCAAGTGGGCGCGCGATTTCTGGGTCTACAACGATGGTACATACCACAAAGACAAGACCTTCCTGGCCGGCGCCGGATCCTCTATGGTGATCCGCCACGACTGGCAGAATGGCTCCGCCAATCATCTAGAGATTAAGGCCGCTGCTGAAGACGGGCCGGAAATCACTCTCAGTACCGAGTTCACAGCTCCAGACTATGGGGGGTACTGGAATCCAGCCTGGAAGTATTATGCCAGTGTGGTTTTGACCGAGAACAACGGCTGGCCTCGGTTGGGGGAGCCCACGCACATCACCCTGGGTCTTTACGCTGACCGGTTCACCGACCCAGAACGAGAGATCCGGGTGGTGGGAGTGGATCCAGAGAGCGGCGCCTACACGGAGGTGCCCTGCCAGGTGTATGGCACTTCTACCTGGGATAGCATGAAAGATGAGCGATGCCAGCCTACGGCCACTGTTGAACTGGCCTTCCTGGCCGATGTCCCGCCCAACGGGGCCAAGGTCTACTTGATCTTCTATGGCAATCCCCATGCCGAGCCCATCACCTATCCCGCTGGCTTGAAGGTCGCAGGAGGGGGCTTCGGGCTGAGGGTGGAAAACGAGCATTACCGGGTCAAGCTTCATCCCCTCAGCGGGGCCATTGATGAGGTCTTGCTGAAACAGGGGATGAATGTCCTATTCGACCATCATCTGGAGACCAACGGTGCCCTCCACTGGAATCCTGGGGTCTATGCCCCACCTCGTGCATGGATTCACGCTTCTGATTGGGACCCACCGACCGGCTACAGCACCCAAGGCGGGCCGGTTTTCTTCATGACCAAGCGCTGGGGACCTTTTCCCTATTATCCAGAAGTGGAGGTCTCCATCACCTATATCTTCTACGCTCATAATCCGTACATCGTGGTGACGTCCACCCTTGACGTCCTTGAGGACATGGACGTGGTAGCGCTACGCAACGGAGAGATTGTCTTGAATCACAATGTGGTTCGCGAATTCGCCTGGAAGAAATCCACTGGTGAGATCAGCAGCGTAGTCATTAAGGAGCGGCCCCGCCACCCAACCCGGGGACTTGACATCGAGGCTGCTACACCCTGGTTTGCCTGGCACAATCGGGAGATCGGCGCTGCTTTTGGCGTTATCGATCTGGAACTGGCTCATATGCGCCGTAGTGAAGGCCTGAGCCGTGTGGAGCAACCTTTCAGATACATGCACTGGGGCCCTTGGACCTATTGCGCACGCCCATTGATCTACACTTTTGTCAGCAACAACCCGCAACGGGTGATCCGCGCGCCGGGCGGTAGCACTTATTACGAGAAGATGGTCTTCCTTCCTTTTCGTCTGGGAAGCGATGAGGCGTCCCGCTTTGAGGCGATCGAGCGACGGCAGCAGACGCTATCCCACCCACTAGACATCCGAGTCGTACTGGATACCGACGAGCGGGTCCCCGAAGAATGGATAGCGCCGATCTTGGTCGAAGAATTCGAGGAGATGGAGGACTAAATGAGCGAGTTGCGGATCGAAAGCTGGTCTATGCCAGCCGCCGACGTCGGCCCGGAAGATCCCCTTCCCCCACTTCGTGGTGAAGGGGTATTCCTTGACATAGAGAAAATCCCAGGTATACCCGATGATAAGTTGAGGAGTTGGGTAAATGGTACTCCTTCCAACATCCTGCCCTACAGCCGCCAAAACAGATTCACCCGAGAACGTCGTCCCAGGCATTTCCGGGTTGCGGTATTGGAGAACGAATTCTTGTGCGCAACGTTCCTTCTCGAATTTGGCGGGCGTCTATGGTCGTTGGTGCATAAACCCTCTGGAAGGGAACTTCTGGATGTCAACCCCGTCTTCCAGCCAGCGAATCTGGCCCTCCGCAACGCGTGGTTCAGCGGAGGCGTGGAGTGGAACATCGGCATCTACGGCCATTCAACCTTTACGTGTTCCCCGCTCTTTGCCGCGCGCGTAGAGGGGGCAGATGGAACGCCGATTCTGCGCCTGTACGAGTGGGAGAGGATTCGGCAGGTCCCTTTCCAGATTGATGCATACCTACCCGATGGATCGCCACTATTGTTCATGCGCGTGCGCATCGTCAACCCACACGACCAAAGGATACCTATGTACTGGTGGTCCAATATCGCGGTGCCGGAGACGCCGGATACCCGCGTCCTCGCGCCAGCGGACTCAACGTACCGGTTCGACTATCGCCAATTTGATGTGATATCCCTCCCAAAAGCCGAAGGGATAGACGTCACGTACCCCAGCAACAGAACTCGCGCTGGCGACCTCTTCTTCCAGATCCCTGATGGCCATCGCCCTTGGATCAGTGCGCTGGATGCAGAGGGCAGGGGCCTGGTGCACGTCTCGACAGAAGGGATGATGGGCCGGAAGTTTTTCTGCTGGGGTATGGGCCATGGAGGGAGGCACTGGCAAGAGTTCCTCTCTGAGCCCGGACGTACGTACATCGAGATTCAGGCCGGCCTGGCGGAAACGCAGATGCAATATCTCTCTATGGCAGCGAAGACGGAACGGTCATGGCTCGAAGGCTACGGTCTGATGGAGGCTGCCCCCGAGGTTGTACATGGGACTGATTGGACGCAAGCTTGGCAATCTGTCGAAGATGCGCTCAAACAGCTCGTTCCCCGCGCCACCTTTGATGCCGAGTTCAAGCACGGCTTGGAATGGGCCAACAAGGCGCCCGTGGAACTGCTCCTGCGCGGATCAGGATGGGGTGCATTAGAGCGCCTTCGCAGAGAGGCTGCTGGAGAACCCCCCTTCTGTTCCGAGGGGCTGGTCTTTGATGACGCATCGTTGGATGAATCGCAGTCTGCCTGGCTTGGCCTCCTCCACGACGGGACATTCCCCGCCTCAGAGCCGGACAAGGAGCCACGCGGCTTTATGGTGCAGGCAGAATGGCACACACTGCTGGAGAACGCGGTAAGTACGGGGCGAGGGACAAACTGGTTGGGCTGGCTCCATCTTGGTGTGATGCGATATTATGCGAGGGATCAGGAAGGTGCCCGTCAGGCCTGGGAGATGTCCCTGGAACAAGCTAACACGGCCTGGGCAACGCGGAATCTGGCAGTGCTCGCCTGGGAGGAGAAACGGTTCAACAAGGCTGCCGAGTTGTATGTCGCCGCGTGGCGCATGCAGCCTTCGCTGCTGCCTTTGGCAGTGGAATGTGGTCGTGCCCTGATTGACGCAGGTCGCCCGCGTGATTGGCTGGAACTTGTGGCTGAGCTTCCCGAATCGATCCGTACTGTAGGACGCATTCGTCTGTTGGAGGCACAGGCGGCCCTGGCTATAGGCGATTTCGAGACCGTCGAGAACGTATTCGCCGAAAAGCCGGTTGTTGACGATATGCGCGAGGGCGAAAAGTCGCTCTCTCATCTGTGGTTCGACTTTCATGAGCAGCACCTGAGCGCAGCGGAGAACGTACCGATAGACGCTGCGCTCCGCACCCGTGTGCGCAGGGAATTCCCCGTGCCCAAAGAGTTTGACTTTCGTATGGAGAGCGATGAATCCGCTCTGCATGGGTAACCATCCGCATGGTAATCGTGGCGCGCAGCCCTAGTTAAACAAATTATGAGAATGGAGGAGATTGGCACAATGAAAGTACTCTACGCTGGCGACGCTTCTGCAAACCTGGGGCCGATTTTTGTCGCTTCCCCTTTCAACGTAGAGGTCAAGGGGTTCTCCACCCACATCTGGGGACAACCCCTGATTGACGCCTTACAGGCCGAGGGAGATATAGAGGTTCAGCACATGACTCCTCACGTGGCCATCGCTGAGTTCCCCCGTACTGTCGACGCTTTGTCTGAGTACGACGCCGTGATCATCAGCGACTGCGAGTGCGAAGTGCTGGCCCTATACCCATTTTGGATCCCCGGCACACCGCTACCCCGCACTAACCGCTTGAAGGCCATTCGTGAGTACACCCGGCAGGGGGGTGGCTTGTTGATGGTTGGGGGCTGGACCTCATTCAGCGGGCGCTTCGGCCACGGTGGTTACTATGATACCCCTATCGAAGACGCGCTGCCCGTCACCTGCCTGAAAGGCATGGACGATCGAGTGGAGACACCGGAGGGGATCAATGCCAAGATCTTGAAGCCGGAGCACCCTATTGTGGCCGGCATCCCCTGGGATGAGTGCCCCGTCTTCGAAGGATTCAATAAGATCATCCCTAAAGAGGAGGCAGATGTCTTGGCTCTTATTGGTGAGGGTGAGGATGAAAATCCCCTCATCGTGACCTGGGAGTTCGGCCAGGGACGAGCCATGGCCTTCGCCACCGATTGTTCACCGCACTGGGCTGCCTATTTCCAGCCTTGGGAGTACTATGGGCAATTCTGGCGACAGGCGCTTCGCTGGCTGGCGAAAGAGCTCTAGAGAAAGGTTGCCAGTGACTAGATAACCTTCGCTTGAGGGCGCGGTAACTTGAGATAGCCTAAGTCTAACGTTTGCCGACCGCTGTTCCAAGTCCGGCCAGCAGTTGCCCTGTCTGCCAAGTGCCACTAAGTCATCCCCCCTGATGCACTACAAAAGTGAGATAACAGAAACGGGCCTGCATCTCTTTCAGGCTCGTTTTTTGTCTAGAAGTAGAGGATAGAATCAAAAGGGCCAGACCCACACCCCGGAAGTTTCGATGGTGCAAAAGGGGGATTGAATGTCAGGGCCGAATATGATATATATTTATATTACAGAGCGGCCACAACCGGGGGCTTGGTCATGTTAACCGCAAACTATTTGCCCAGGTCCAGGTGATCGGCCGTGTTTATACCGTCTTTGACTCATGCTAATGGCAAAGGTATTATTGCTGACAACACAATGAACCACCGATCTGCAAGGCTTAACATTTGACCTATCCCAATTCAAATAGGCCAAGAGGGCTCATATGCGGATTATTACATTTTTTGTGACCGTGAGTTTATTAACTGTTATTTATAGCACCATCTTATTGCCACAACCGATGGCTGGCCCTCCCCCTCCTGAACCACAATTACATCTACATCGAGGCACCTTCAACGCGCGCATAGCCGGGCAAGTCGGCCCCACTTCAGACCTGGCCGCGGCCGCACCAGGCCCTTACGCTATCATTCAACTAAGTGGGCCGATTTCACAGGCCGACCGTGAAGCCCTCGAACAAACCGGCCTCAAACTATTGGAGTATCTACCCGACTACGCCTATTTGGTTAAAGGCACGCCGGCCCAACTTCGGGATGCCGCCGCCTTGCCACAAGTTTACGCTCGTATCCCCTTTGCGCTGGCCGACAAGTTTCCGCCCGCCCTCCTGCGCGCCATCGCCCGCCAGGATGACGACATCGGCAAAGTGCAGATTATTGCCTGGCCCGACGATAACGGTGCACTGGCCCGAGATTTGAAGGCCCGGGGACTTGGCCAACAACTTAGCGCCAATACCCACCTCCTAGTAGCGTTGGCCCATCTCGAATCTGTTAGGTGGATTGAACCAGTCGGCCAACCTCGAATAGTTAACGATCACGCCCGGGCCATTATGAACGTTGAACCTGTCTGGCA
>CP070811.1:5188399-5200042 GCA_020343875.1 Anaerolineales bacterium
AGGAGTGGCCGGGCAACGGTAGATCGTCTCTGGTGAGCCAATCTGCTCCACGTGGCCAGCATCCATTACCACAGCCCGATCTGCGATGGCGAAAGCCTCAGCCTGGTCGTGGGTCACATACAAAGCCGTCACCCCAACGCTGGCCAGGATGTCGCGCAACTCGACCATCAGGCGCTCCCGCAAGGCCCTGTCCAGCGAGCCAAGAGGTTCGTCAAGCATGAGCAAACGCGGCCGGCTGGCCAGGCTGCGTGCCAGCGCCACTCGTTGCGCCTCTCCACCCGACAGCTCGTTCACGCTGCGCCGCTCAAACCCCTGCAAACCGACCAAGGCCAGCATTTCCCGCACTTGCTGCTCTGTTTCCTTTTCCGCCTTTCGTTTCATCCGCAGGCCAAAGGCTACATTATCAAGCACGTTTTTGTGAGGAAAGAGAGCGTAGTCCTGGAACATCAGGCCAAAGTCGCGACGATGAGCCGGTACTGGGCCAACATCCTGGCCTTCAAAGAGAATCTGTCCGGCGTCGGGTCTCTCTAGGCCGGCGATAATGCGCAGCAGGGTCGTCTTCCCACAGCCGGACGGCCCCAGCAGGCACACGATTTCACCCTCGGCCACGCCGAAACTCACGTCGATCAGGGCCGGCTGGTCACCGAATCGTTTGCTCAAACCTTGAACCGATAGCAGCATTAGAACTCTCCGATCTCCCCGACCCGGAAGCGCTCAATGGCTAACATACCGGCCGCGCAGACCAGCATCAACAGCGTGCTCATAGCCAGTGCCTGACCGTAGTTCAGCGCACCTGGTTGTCCCAGGAAACGATAAATAGCCACCGGCATCGTCGGCGTTTGCGGACGCGCGATGAGGGCCGTGGCCCCAAACTCCCCCATACTGATGGTAAAGGCAAACACCGCGCCCACCAGAAGCGCCCGCCCTACGATGAGAAGATCCACCTGGCGCCATACCTGCCAGGGATTGGCCCCCAGCACCGAGGCTGCCTCGCGCAATGCTGGCTTGATACCCCGCAGCGCAGGCAGCAGGCTGCGCACCACAAAGGGGAAGGCGACCAGCGTATGGGCCAGTGGGACCAACAGCCACGATGCTCGCAAGTTGAGCGGCGGCTCGTCCAGGGCAATGATGAAGCCAAAACCCAGCGTTACGGCGGAGGTACCCAAAGGCAGCATCAGCAGTGGATCGAAAAAGGCTTGCAGGCGCCGGATGCCCCGCCGGCGCCCGGGCCGAGCCAGCAAGCTGGCGCTGATGAGGCCCAGCACAAGAGCCAGCCCCACGCAAACGAAAGCAAAACCGAGTGAGTTGACCACTGCCTGTATGGGAGGTACGTAGAGAATTGAGTCACGCCGGTTGACAAATAGCTCTGCATAGTATCGCAAGCTGAGCTTCCCATCCAGTGTCAAGGAGCGCTCTACCAGGGCCAACAATGGTGATAGAAGCAGCCCCGCCATCAACGCCGCGTTGCCGCCTACGATGAGCCAATCGCGGGGGCTGATTACGCGCCGCTGAGCCTGACTGCGGGGTCGCAATTCAAGCGGAACGGTAGTCCGCGCCTGCAGGCGGGTATAAGCCCACATCAAGACCAGGGTGAACAGGATCTGAACTATCGAAAGGGCACCCGCCAGCGGCAGGTTGAACAGGTTGACCGTTTGGCGGTAGATCTCCACCTCCAAGGTGGCGAAACGTGGTCCGCCCAAGATCAGGATGACACCAAAACTGGTAAAACAGAAGACGAAAACCAGCAGAGCGGCGGCGGCAATGGCAGGAGCCAGCAGTGGCAGGGTCACCTGCCATAACACGTCGCGCGGACGAGCGCCCAACATCCGGGCCGCTTCCTCGATGCGGGGGTTGAGGTTAGCTCCAAATCCCCCCACGATGCGTAACACCACCGTGTAGTTATAGAAGACGTGGGCCAAGAGGATGATCCAGATAGAGAATTGCAGGTTAATAGGGGGGCGATCCCACCCCAACACAGCCATCAGGATCAAGTTCAGCCAACTGCGTGGCCCCAACCAGGCGGTGAAGGCGTTGGCAACCACCACTGTAGGCAACACAAAAGGAATGGTCGTAAGCGCCTGGAGCAACGACTTACCACGAAACTGGTAACGAGCAAACACGTAGGCACCCGGCAGCGCCAGCATCACTGTGAGTAGCGTCGAGAGGGTTGCCTGCCAAATGGTAAACCACAGCGTGCGAGCGTAGTAGCTACTGCTGATCAGCTTACGCAGCGCCGACAGATCCAGTGTCCCCTGGGGGGCGAAGCTGAGGGCGAAGATCGAAAAGACAGGGTAGAAGAAAAAGAGAGCAAGGAATAGAACAGGGACCAGGTAGAGAAGGATCCCCAACCCTGTCTGCCTTCTGGCAGCCTTCACCCAATACCTAACTACATTTGGCACGTTCATCCTGGCCCGCCCCTGAGAACTCGTTGAAGAAACCGCACCCATGATAACCGAACTTGCCACACGAGGCAATTGGCTGAGTGAAGGCCTGGGTGCCTCTCAGCCCTGTTTGACAGCCTTTCAGTTCGTGGTAAACTGCTAGAGGACTATTGAGAAGTCAGTATAAAAGGAGGAAGATATGGCCAGGAAATACCCTGCGTACCCTGACATGGTAGTTGATCCCAACCAAACCTACCAGGCAGCCATTAAGACCAATCGAGGCGATATCGAGGTGAAGCTCTTCGCGGCCGAGGCCCCCAAAACGGTGAACAACTTCGTTTTCCTGGCCCGGGACAAGTTCTACGACGGGCTTACCTTCCATCGGGTTATCCGTGGCTTTGTGGCCCAGGGGGGATGCCCGCATGGCACCGGCACGGGAGGCCCAGGCTACAAGTTCGAAGACGAGACGCGGGGCAATCCTCACAAGCATGAAGTGGGTAGCCTCAGCATGGCTAACTCTGGCCCCAACACCAATGGCAGCCAGTTTTTCATCTGTCACGAGCCGCAACCTCATCTGGATGGCAGGCACACCGTTTTTGGAAAGGTGACCAAGGGTATGGAGGTGGTGCTCAGCCTGGAGCAGGGCGACTTCATGGAGGAGATCCTCATCAGCGAAACCTAACGCAGCCAGGCAGGCCTGCAATCAGTACTCTGTCAAAACTATTTAGGCAGGCAGTCTTGACTCTCACCATCATCTCTCAACCCCTGCCCAATATGTGAAACTGCCCTTTTGCCCAGCTCAAGCGCCGGGATGCTATGCAAGATTCTGAATCCTCAACTGCCAGACCTGTACCGCTCCCATTCGCCAGGCTTGCGCCCAGAACGCGCCAGTTGATCGGGCGCATTTTGGCTGTGCTGATGGCGATTGGCATTACCCTGGGTATCATCCTGTTGCGTGGTCATATCAGGCAGTTTGCCATCTATGGATACCCGGGTGTCTTTCTGGTCAGCCTGCTAGGCAATGCCACGCTCATCGTACCGGCGCCCAGCTTTGCAATCGTGTTCGCTGTAGGCGGGGCACTCAACCCCCTGATAGTCGGCATCGTGGCCGGGCTGGGGGCCGCCCTGGGGGAATTAACCGGCTACCTGGCCGGCATTGGCGGTCGCACCGTCATCGAAGATAGAGCGCTCTACCGACGATTTGAGAGCTGGCTACGTAAGGGGGGAATTCTGGTCGTGTTTTTGTTGGCGCTGATTCCCAATCCGGCCTTCGATGTGGGCGGGATGCTGGCTGGGGCGTTGAAGATGCGAGTCTGGTATTTTTTGTTGGCCGCGTGGGCCGGCAAGAGCATCCGCTTCGGGCTGCTGGCCTTAACCGGTCAGTTATTGCTTGGGCCTTGACATTCCCAACCTCATCGGCTATACTGTAGCCAACCCAGGGTGATGAGGCCCATCGTCCTGGTTGTTTTATACATTTTAACGACAGCGAACAGGAGGAGTAGGCAGTACGCTTGGCCTGATAGAGAAGAGAGGTCACTGGCTGGAAGCCTCTCGCGGTGCCCCTGCCGAACGTCGCCTGGGAGTTGGGTGGTTGAAAGACAATCCTATCGAATAGGCTACCCCGGGACCGCCCGTTATCGCGGTTAAGAGTGCTGGCACAGACTTCGCAAATTGTGAAGACGTCTCGCCCAGACAGTTGGTTGGCCCGTTTGTTATGCGCCGGGCGGGGCGGGTATCTGCGTCAGAACCGAGGTGGTACCACGGAAGTCAATCCCCCCTTTCGTCCTTGGATGAAAGGGGGTTTTATCTTGGCGATACTTGCAGTAGAACGTCGTCACCAATTGTGAGGAGAACACCTGATGGCAAAATGCCCCATAGACACCAGCGAGATGGCCACAGCCTACGAGCCACAGGCCGTGGAGACTGCTCTCTACGACTGGTGGGAAGAGCAGGGTTATTTCAAGCCAGAAATCGCCCCACCCGAGGCCCAACCTTTCGTCATCTCTATGCCCCCGCCAAACGTGACGGGTGAACTGCACCTGGGTCACGCCATGTTCGTGGCCATGGAAGACCTGATGACCCGCTATCACCGCATGCTGGGACAGGCGACGCTCTGGGTTCCCGGTACGGATCATGCTGGCATCGCCACCCAGCTCCAAGTGGAGCGTATGCTTCAGAGCGAGGGTACCAGCCGCCAACAAGTTGGGCGGGAGGAGTTCTTACGCCGGACGTGGGAATGGAAAGCAAAATACGGCGGACAGATTCAAAACCAGCTACGCCGCTTGGGAGCCAGTTGTGACTGGGATCGAGAGCGGTTTACCCTGGACGAGGGGCTGTCACAGGCTGTACGCGAGGCCTTCGTGCGCCTGTACGAGAAGGGACTCATCTATAGAGGAGAGTATCTCATCAACTGGTCACCCGGGCTGCAAACTGCCGTCAGCGACCTGGAGGTGGAGTACCAGGAAGAGGAGGGGATCCTCTACTATTTCAAATACCCCATTGCGGGAGCCAACCTGGAAGCCGGACCTGGGAAGGGTTACATCCCGGTGGCCACCACCCGCCCGGAGACCATTTTAGGCGACACAGCCGTGGCCGTCCACCCTGATGACGAGCGGTATCGTCACCTGATCGGCAAGACCTGCCTGGTACCCATGCTGGGCCGCACTATTCCGGTCATCCACGACACTTACGTTTCCATGGAATTCGGCACCGGCGCCCTTAAGATCACACCCGGCCACGACCCGAACGACTTTGAGATCGGCCAGCGACATGGCCTGCAGATCATCAACGCCCTCAATCCTGACGCGACCATGAACCAAAACGCCGGGCCCTACGCCGGGCTCGACCGCTACGAGTGTCGCAAGAAACTGTGGGCCGACATGGAGGCTGCTGCTCTCACCCTCAAGACCGAACCATACGTGCTGCAAGTGCCTCGCTCCCAACGTGGCGGTGAGGTGGTTGAGCCGATGGTCAGCACCCAGTGGTTCGTGAAGATGAAGCCGTTGGCTGAAGCTGGCCTGGAAGCCGTGCGCGACGGGCGCATCGAGATTGTGCCAGAACGATTTACCAAGATCTACTACAACTGGCTGGAGAACATCCGTGACTGGTGCATCAGCCGCCAACTGTGGTGGGGCCATAGGATCCCTGTGTGGTATTGCGGCGACTGTGGGCACATGACTGTTGCCCGCCAAGACCCCAGCGCGTGTGAAAAATGCGGTGGGGCCAGCCTGAGACAGGATCCAGACGTACTTGACACCTGGTTTAGCTCTGGCCTGTGGCCCTTCTCCACCCTAGGCTGGCCAGACGAGACAGAAGACTACAAACGATTCTATCCCACCGACGTGATGGAGACCGGCTACGACATCCTCTTCTTCTGGGTAGCACGCATGATTATGCAGGGGCTGGAGATGACGGATCAGGTTCCCTTCCATACCATCTACCTGCACGGACTGGTGCGCGACGCCCACGGGCGCAAAATGAGCAAGACAGCCGGCAACGTGATTGATCCCCTGGAGATGATGGACCAATACGGCACCGACGCTCTGCGCTTCACCCTGTTGACCGGCAGTACACCCGGCAATGACATGAGCCTGAGTGAAGAACGCATTATCGCCAACCGAAACTTTGCTAACAAGATCTGGAATGCCACCCGCTTCGTGGTCAATAATCTGGGAGCTGCATTCGAGGCCGGGATGGGCACTTTGAATCTGTCAGCGCTGGCCTTGCCCGACCGTTGGATCATCAGCCGTCAAAATCGCCTGATTGAAAACGTGACCCAGCTGATGGACGCCCATCAGTATGGCGAGGCCGGGCGTCAAATCTACGAGTTCCTGTGGGGCGAATACGCCGATTGGTACATCGAAATCGCCAAGATTCGCCTCTACGGGGCCAACATCCGGGCTCAGGCCACGGTGCGGCGGGTGTTGGTGCACGTGCTTGACCAGACGCTGCGATTGCTACATCCCTACATGCCCTTTGTCACCGAGGCTACGTGGCAGCACTTGCCTCACCCGGATGGTTCGCTGATGACCACTTCGTGGCCGGTCGCGGCCCAGGTAGACGAAAAAGCAGAGGCGGACGTGCAGTTGGTGATGGACATCGTCCGCGCCATCCGCAACGCACGCGCTGAATACGATGTCGAGCCAGCTCGCCGGATTGTGGCTCACATCGCCGCTGGAGAGAAATACGATCTGCTCCAGTCGCAGCGCGATGTACTGGCAACCCTGGCCCGCCTCGACCTGAGCAGCCTGCGCATAGCGCACTCCCTGCTCGACAAGCCGGCACAGGCGCTCACGCTGGTGGTGGGCGGCGTCGAGGTTTACCTGCCGCTGGCAGGCATGATAGACCTGCAAGCCGAACGTGCACGCTTGGAGAAGGAGCTAGCGCACGTGGAAAATGGCGTTGCCCGCAGCCAAAAGCTGTTGAGCAACGAAGGATTCATTGCCAAAGCGCCAGCCGAAGTGGTGGAAAAAGAGCGAGAAAAACTAACCCAGCTACAGGATCAGGCCCAAAAGCTGCGCGGACGCCTGGACACGCTGGCAGACTAGGTTGCAGACCCAAGCATTTTGAGAAAACCGATAGCCACTCAAGCCGCTCCGGGCCCGTTTGTAGCCCGGCCGCCTTCTGAGTCTACTCTGGACCTTGCTTTCGGTCGGCCAAGCTTCCCAGCAAGTTGATATGGCCTGCTTGAGCCTGGCAGACATAGCACAGAGGGGCTTCGGTAGTCTCGTCCGCTTCGAGAGGAACGTCGGTGGGTGCACCGCATCCATCACAAGGTGCCAGTCGGCCCGCCTTGATTGGGCGCGGCTGGGTGCTGAGGAGTTCGCCAGCTGTGACTTCCTGGCCGAAGCGCACAGCATCGGTGGGGCAACCTATCACGCACAGACTGCAATCTTTGCCCAGACAGAGCGCGGCCGAAAAATTGAGCACGTAGTACTCTTCGTCGCTGACAAGAGTAATGGCTTCAGTGGGGCAAAATTGCACGCACAGGTTGCATGCGGTACAGGCGTCGGTGATACGCACGTCGGCGATGGGTAGAGCGGCAGTGGGCACAGAAGCCGCCGGGTCAGGTGCCAGCCGGCGCAGGGCATAGGCCAGGTGTTGGCGCTGGGCCGGGATATGGTGAGACAGGCCATGTCCGCCTGTCTCCGACGGCGAAACGTTTCCCAGCTGAGAAAGAGAAGGCCCGCCCGGGATTTCAGCTACCACGCTGACTGTTGCCTGTCCCGCCAAGCCTGTCAGGGATCTGAAGAAGTCTCGCCTTGTGATCACAGTGGGATCCCCACGCACCACCGGCTGCGAAACCGGCTCGTCGGCCAGTTCGTCAGCGGCGGTCAGGTAGCTGCGGATGGCGGGCGGGCGCCCCATCACCTGAAGCCAGCGATTGGCAGCCGCAATGGCCCGCTGAATGACCCCAAAAGCGTGACCAACGGGGCAGGCGTGGCAAATACTATCGTTTAACCACAGTGTCTTCCCCACAGTCGACAAACCAAGCAAGGTCGGGACCGACAGCGCCGCCAGACAGCGCGGTGTCTGGACTACGCTGGCCTGGGGTACCCGGCTGGGAGCAGCCGGTTCTTTACGAGGACAAGCCAGTTCAACGGCCTGGCTTTGAGATCGGGTAATCGCCTGAGCCAACCTGAACTCGGGCAGCTCTGGCTGGACAAATACCCCGGTGGGGCACACATTCAGGCACAGGCCGCAACGCACACACGTGTCCTGGTTGAGTGCAATAGGTGCTGCATCCGCCCCATCCCCACCCGAACGATCCCCAAAGGGGATGGAGATAGCGTCCGCCGGGCAGGCATCCACACATATGCGACAGGCACGCGCCCGGTGCCGAACATTCATACACCTGGCCCCTGCCACGCGAGGTGGACTGCCGCCCCCCCACAACTCTGCCAGCTCGGTCAACTGATTTAAATCGGTCATGGGCCAGATTATACCGACAAGCAGATGGTAACACAAGAAATTCAATAGACAATTCGACAGCCCGGCAGATCTCTGTGCGAAGACTAATGGGTGGTCGATACGTAGATTGGATTTGAGAAAATCCAGCCCCGGCTCTTCATACGATAACGACGATATGCCTCAACCCGGAAGACGCCCGGCTCGTTCGCTTCGTAAGTCAACTCCTGGCCCCGCACCCGGGCGACCTGGCGTCCATCCTTCAGTAGTCGCAGGCTGGCTGGCAAGGGGCTGCTCACGCGGAATGTGATGGGGCCATTCAGGGGGATTTCATCCCCCATGCCCGCACTTGCCCCCTGACCGGTCGCCGTGAAACGGAAGCCTCGGCTGTCCCCAGCCATGTCGTAAGCCACGAAGGCACGCCCAGTACGCAAGGCGCTTAACACCTGCGCCTTAGCCAACACCAGTTCGCTGGATAGAGGGGAATCGAGCAGCAGGTGTGTGTTGAGCGCCTTGAACAGGAATGTGTAGGGGAAGACAGCTCGCCTCAATGGACCAAGGCTGTAGACATTGGCGTGAGCGTCAGCGCCACCGATGGCGACCACTTTCTGTCCATCACGCATGAGGTCGTCCCACAACGATAGTGTCGCACGCGGGGGGCCACTGATGAACAGGCTTGGGAAAAAAGCGGCTAGCACAGCCACCGGCTTGCTGGGCAGGTAGTTCTTGAACTCCGACATATAGTTCCACAGCTCGATGCCGGCGAAGCCAACCACATCCCAATCTACCCATGGCAGGGCAGGTTCGTTGAAGAGAGGGGCAGCCTGCTCTTGAGGATGGGCAATGAAACCCACCCCGCCACATCGGTCAACCGCATCGATGAGGGCCTGCGGCTGAGACGCATATTCGCGCATCTCGCGGTCCACGCCCAGGCACAGATAGTGATTCACTTCCGGGGAACGCCCCTCGTCGTGTACCTCTTCGCCCATCAGCAGCAAGGCTTTATGGCCTGTTTCGGGATGGGTGTACCAGCCTTCTTTGCCTGCCACCCATACATTGTGGTCGGTGACCACAATCACGTCCAGGCCAGCCTGGGCCGCGGCCCAGGCCACTTGCCGGTGGCTGCCCACGCCATCGGAATGGTAGGTGTGCAGGTGAAAATTCCCAATGATTTCGAATTTCGAGTCAGGCATCCTTTTCTTCCGTTCTGTGGGACGAATCAGTGAGAGCTCATAATAAAGACTCGGCTTGGACTTGTCAGTCCAAGCCATTTTCGGCGCGGGATAGGCCGGGTTTGTCAAGCCAACCACGGCATTCTGGTTGATCTCCTACGAGATGTTGCCCTGCAAGCTCCCCTTCAGCCACTCAAAAAGGTTACCCAGGTAGAGTCGGAATGCGCAGCACCTGGCCCGGCTTGATCCGCCCGGGGTCGCTCAAGATGTCACGATTGGCGTTGAAGATGATCGGCCACAGGGTGGCCTGGCCATAGATCTGCCTGGCAACAGAGGACAATGTATCGCCAGGCTGTACGGTGTAGGTGTCCAACTCCGGCTCTGGGGGAGAATCATCGACAGGCGCCATAAAGCGTTTACCCTGTGCCACCAGCCGGTCCAGGATGGCCTGGGTGCTGATCGGGTCGTCGCCAGCTACCCGTTGCACCAGGCGCGCCCCCCCACCTCGCAATGCAACGATCTGCTCCTGGCTGATGCCACTGGGAGGGCCCACCACGGTAACGTAAGGCCAGCGCCCCACAGCAGCACGGGCAGCAAAGGTGACATCAGGGCCGAACCGCCAGATATAACCCAGGGCTGGGTCCAAATAATCTTGACTGGGCAAGATGACGACATGCTCGCCAGGCCCCGGCTCGGGCAGTTCGATACCTTCCTCCAATTCAATAGGCTCTGGCTCTCGCAAACGAGCTCGCAACGTAGCGGGATCCAGGTTGAGGCCTGGGCATTGGGTATGGCTGCCTCCCAATTCCCGGTGTCCACGCACATTTTCCGGGGTGATGTTGTACTTGGCCGTCAGGTGACGCAGCAATCCCAACACCGACTTCATCTGCGCCGGGGAAGGACTCACGTGTTGGTCAGGAATAGGGTGTATCACCCCTTCCTCATCCCGCCACGAGCGCCCATTGCTGAACCAGCAGGCCAGACAAACTGCCAAGTAGTGGTTGTTCCAATACTGGCCATGCTCCAACCCGTAGGAATCGCCGGGGTCTTTAAAGCCTGCGTGATAGGCAGCGATCTCTTCGTCCAGGGCGTACTCAATCAGGCCATCGGCCCCGATGACATAATTGTAGCCTCCGTGCGCCCAGCCGCGGCCGTGGACGTGGTAGTTGAAGAAGGTCAACGCGTCACCCGTGGGCATGCCCGTCTCCCGGTCGGCAGTTGCAGAGTGGTGCACGGCGATTCCCAAGATGGCTCCCGGTCGCTGCCAGTCCCGGTAGACTTCATAATTCGGCATTTGGTCGCGTACGTCAACGATGGTCAAGTTGCTGGCCATGCAGACCTCACAGACGGCAATTACTAGAATAGCGCCAGTTGCTCACCAGGCGCATCGCTTCTACCTGGTCCTCTCAAGGGGGGCGCAGGGTAAAAAGCATGCTGCTCCAGCCACTCCCAATCCGGTCCGTCCCAGCCGAAGCGATCGAAATCGGTGCGTCCCTGAGCATCAAATTCCACCCCCTCGGCTTCGAGCAGCTGCTGCTGCATCGCCCCGCCTTCCCCCGGGCGCAGGCTGATCTTGGCCTGGCTGTTGATGACACGCTGCCAAGGCACCGTCTTGTCGTCGGCCTTCAGGGCGGCCATCGCATAACCCACCTGGCGCGCCGTGCAACCACGCCCCACGATGGCCGCAATCTGGCCATAAGTCGAGACTCTGCCGGCCGGAATCTGCCGCGCCACGGCATAGATTCGATCGTATGCAGATACATCTTTGAGAGTGATCACGGCTTCCACAAACCCAAGGAATCAGGGAAATGACAGCTCTGGCTTCTTTCCAGTTGGACACTCTGGCCCGACCATCGCACCGCCAGTGCTGGCAGCCAGACCAGGGCGTATGGTGAAAACCAGGCTGCGAAAATTATATCACAAGAGGGGTGACGCGTCCAAGAAGGGAACGCGATTTCCCAAGCGCGTCACTGCGGCCGAGCCCTCAAGTTGCTTTGTGCAAGACCTGGCGCCTGATCCTCAGCCCAGCTGGACCGGCAGTTTCCTGGGAGGGTCTTCTGTATTCTGATCTGACGGGGCCCCGTTTGGCCCAAGTTTGCGAAAGGTCGAAGGGTGCATTGTGTTCTGGAATCGGCTGGTGTATAATTCTCCCCGACACTGCGCCTACAATGAACACCTTAACC
>CP070811.1:5200142-5202675 GCA_020343875.1 Anaerolineales bacterium
CGCCAGCCTCATGGTGGTCAGCCTGGTCAACGGTCTGCTGCACGTGGGGATGGGGATCAGGCAGCGCGCCTATCACCCCGGCATCCTGGCCAGCGCCTTTCTCAACATTCCCTTGGGGTGCTACACACTCTATCGCCTGGCCCAGACTGGCACCATGGCTCCTATCCAACTGGCCATTGCAGCCGGCCTGGGCGTCTTCGCCCACGCCTTGCTGCCCCTGTACTTCATTCGCCTGACGCACAAAGGCAGGCCGATCGTGTCCTGAATGACTGCCGGCCCGGAAACCTGCCTTAGCGCGCCAAGATCATTGCGCCACATTGGCTCGGCCTGGATGGCCACATCCAGGCCTCCCCGCCGGCGAGTAGCCGTAAGCGGGGCTGAACAACCTGAAACCCAACAGCTCTACCAGGCTTGGCCTATTCGATTGTCCGAGCAGAGTGAATCACCATGACACTTCCCCCCGATTTCAAGGTGACTACGCACATGCTGTGGTTGGGAGGACTCATCCTGGCTCTGATGGATGCTGGACTGGTCCCCCTCCTGGCGTGGCGCATCAAGCCTGTCGCATTTCGTCAACTGAAATGGGCGATGGTGGCTACCACAGCGGTTTTCTGGAGCACCCTCTGGATGTGGGCCTTGAGCAACTTCTGGGATTCCGTCTATAGCTACATCTTCCCCGGCTGGGCACGCCACCTGATTCCCCCGGCCTATGGGCTACTCTTCGCCGGCGCGGGACTGGCTTTTTGGTGGCTGGCGCTGCGTCTGCCAGGCCCACCGGCTCTTGGCTTCTGCCTGCTGGGTGGCCTATGGGGCTTTGTCACGCATAGTTGGGCCGTGTACCTGGGCATCGTGGACAAGCCCCCCATGCTGCAAGGAGTGGACCCCCTGGCTGCCATGGTGGTACCTATCTTCGAGTTTATGTTCTACTGGTGTATTGTCCTGAGTATCGCCTGCCTGCTTAGCCGAGTTCTACAATCTCGAAGACATTATGTCAACTAAAAGACTCTGCTATGTCATTTCGAGTGCCGAGGAATCCCTCAGACCGTGATTTGCACGCACCGGCACCAGGGATTTCTCTCTCCGCTGCGTCCCGCATACGCGGGCCGCGCTACGTTCGAAATGACACGATACCCAACCAAGGGGAAGGATGCCCATGAGCACCAGAAGCCTGGTCTTGACTTACCTGACGCTGGCACTCTTGCTAAGCGGATGTACCAACCCAGCCAGTGACCAGAAAGCCCTCACCCAGGAGCAAGTGGAGGACGCGGCCTGGGGAGCCCTGGAGCCGAACACCTCATCCCACGACCGGGCCAACTGGCAGACCGAGACGCTAGAGCTGGTCGAAGGCCAGCACGTTGCCGACCGATTCGAGGGAGAGCCGGCCCCCGGTTGCATGGGCCCCAAGCCCCCGCCCAATCAGCCGGTCAGCCCTTCCGCTACGTATTGGCACGTGGTCATGCGGCCGGTGCCGGTTACGCCGCAGCCCTGGGGGGACACACCTGCACCCACCGCGCCGCCCTTGATCCCGGAACCCTTCACCCGAGAAGCGCAATTCCTACTTGACGCCAGCCAGGGCACCGTCGTGGCCCGCAAGCTCATGTGCGTGATCTACTAATAGACCATGAAAAACGACGCTATCACCCCCGAACAAGTGGATGCCCTGCTTCACTTTCTGCCCCGCTTCGACGTGCCGGCCAGAGACTTCGTCCAGGAATGGCGAGGCGGTGAAGAAACCGAGATGGGGGCCATCACCATGCCCTACCCTGTCTATCACCCGGACGTGGCGGAATTCTATCACCTGGCCGGCCAGCCCTGTTGGTCAGACTATGACTACAATCCCCGGCAGGCATTTGAGATGCTGGAGGACGATGAATTCATTTCTCAAGCCAGCATACAGGATATCAAAACCATGCTCACCTATTGCGTTCGAGGCGAGCGATTTTCGGATGGTCATTGGGCAGCCATGCTGGAGTCGGGCCGGGTGGTGGCCATCCTCAAGCGCCTTGAAGCGCTGAGAAGATCAATGACCGGGGGCCAGCCGTGAGTACACAGTCCTGGGGGACACCAGGGGGCGCCTGCTAGCTGGGCTGAATCTCTTCCATCTAAAGGGTCGCCTGGCCCCCCGCAGTGGTTCTCAAGTTGCTCAAATGAGGCAAATCCGTAAAATACGTGGCATTGGAGCCCCCACTTTGAAACGACCCATTTTCATGATGAAGAAGATACTCATCATCAAAGCCGGCAGCAGCTTCCCCAGCCTGGTCTCCAGGCGCGGTGATTTTGAGGACTGGATTCTCTCCGGGATGCAAATCAGCCCCGACCAGGCCATGATCGTGGACGTGTGCCAGGCCGGCCCGCTGCCTGTTTACCATGCCATCTCCGGCGTGGTGATAACCGGCTCTCACGCCATGGTCACGGAACACCAGGCCTGGAGTGAACGCACTGCCGCCTGGCTGCCGGGAGCGATCGAACGGGGCATACCCACGCTTGGCATTTGCTACGGGCACCAGTTGCTGGCCTACGCCATGGGAGGCGA
>CP070811.1:5202775-5209057 GCA_020343875.1 Anaerolineales bacterium
AGCCAGGATGATGATGTAAGCTGATGGCCGCTCGCCTTCCTCGGGGCCGGGCCAGTCTTTGAGATAGCCTGCCCAGCCCAGGTGAGGAAATATCAGCGCGTTCTTTTGAGGATCACAGGAAAGAATATACCGAAGTGGCTGTAAATTGGCGGCTGATGGCGAAAGCCTGGCCAGGTCTACCAATTCCCTCAGAGACTCAACGCGTATGGCAACTTCTGGATGAAATCGCCGACGGGTTCTGTTTCTAAGGATTAGATCCCTGATCATCCTGATCTCCTGCCCAGTTGGCTGGAGCGCAGAGCATCTGAGCCACAAGATCTAGCGCTACCCACAAAAGTCGCCACAACATATTGTGGCGACGGAGCAGGTCAAGTATACATCAAACGGCGGAGGTTGACAAGGGATTCGCGGGCTGTTTACCTTAAAATTCTTTGGGGTGGCGAGCTTGGCTGCTATCTTGAGGAAGGATGGCGAGTGGCAAGGCTGGAAGATTGGGAACAACCAATCTTCCAGCCTGCTGTTCTTAACTACTCTGCCCCACGTCCGATGGTTAGCTTTCGACCTTCACCACGTCCGAAGACTTCTGGGAAGTAGAATTGGCTAGCCAGCGTGGGGATGACTTGGTAGTCGCCGGGCAGGGTGGCACGCATAGTATAGCTGTATTCGTAAGTCCCTTTGGGCAGGTAATCAGCGAAGAGGACTACCTTTTCGTCACGCAACTCGCTGCGGCTGTACCAATTCCACCACCAGTGGTAGTAGCTCCACCAGCTCTCTTCCTCGGGGCGGCTGCGGCGCAGCGAGGGGTCCATGGCTAGCATGCTGGTGGTGGCCAGGCCGGTATCGATGGCCTCCGCGCCAGCTGGGAGGGGGTCCTCCACCACCACGTAGTATAGGTCACCCGGGGCAATGATGGTCAGATCGACGCGTATCACGTCGCCCAGCTTCACCTCGCGTGCCTCCGGGCAGCGGGGCCCATCTTGGCAATCGGCCAGAGTATAGCGGCGGCTGACAATGATGCCTCGATCTACCGGCTCAATCTCCTCCACCGGCAGGAAGACACGCAAGTGCGCTGTGTAGTAGATACGACCGGGGCCGTCGGTGCGAGCGATAGTCAGACTGTTGCCCACGTCTCGCAGCAGATCTGCCACAGCCACCTGTAGCCGGATACCCTCACGCACCGTCTCGCGGGTGGCCTGATTGGCCGCAAGCTCCTTGTCGTTCAGGAAAATGCTGTATTCGTAGTTGGCGTCCAGTTCGCCTGTGGCGCGCATCCAATCGGTGAGGGCGATGAGAGCCCATGCGGTTTCTTGTGTCGTTTCCCAGATGCCGAACTTGCGAGCCATCATCAGCCACCTGACGACGTTGGGTATCAGCGCGTTGGTTGTGTCTATGCGGGCCAACGTGTCCAGAATGATAGCCGTGGTGCGGGTATCGGTGTTCATCGCCCACCAGTCGCGGGCATCCTCCTCCCAGTGAGCTCCGGTTGCGCTAAGGATAGCACCGTTTTTGATGTCGGAGAGCAGTGTCTTGATCCGCTCATCCTCTTCGTTACCCAGCCACATGGCTAATGCTAAGTAGGCCTTGCCATAGTAAGCAAGGTGGTCTCGCTTCTCGTAGATGGCGGCTATGTTGTTCCGAGGGGCTTTGCCATCTTCGGCCAATACGTACAGGACATAGGCCTGACGGTTGGCCTCCCAGGAGTTGTCTATCTCCTGAGCCAGGTGAGGGAGCAGGAAGCCTTCGGCCCGTTCTATCACGTCGGGGCGTACTTCGAAGCCCGCCTGGCGCGCCTTGAGCAGCGCGAACAAGACGTAAGTGGTTATGTGCACGTTGCTATCGTTTTTCGTCCACCATCCCCAGCCGCCGTCGCCATGCTGTTGGACGTAGAGTTTACCCAAGCCTTCCTCTACCAGGGGCGGCAGTTTTGCCTCCAGTTCTGGGTCGGACATGCCCAGATCGCTGAGAGCATGCCAGGTCAAAACGTTGGGCAGGAAGCGGCTGACCGTCTGCTCGGTACATTCGTATTCAAAATGCTCAAGATACTGGAGCCCGTCTTGCATAGAGGCGGCCAGCGATGGATCAACCTGGATCGAGACTTCGCCCTGCCGTTCGTTGAAACGAGGGGGCAAGGCGATGACTTCGGTGCGGGAGCCTGCGCCATCAATCTGGCCAGCTGTGCCTACAATGTCCGGCGCGCTGTAACGGAGCACGAGCAGTTTGCCATCGGGTAAAGTGGCCAGACGCGGGCGGCTGGCGTCGGAGTGCTCGCCGTCGGTGCTCACCGCGGAGAAAATGAGCTCTGCTTCTGGCACATCCAGGACCTTCACTTCCCAGGTGACCTTGGACTCGGCGTGCGGGGGAATGGTGATTGTCTGTATCTCTGCTGAAGCCAGTTCCAGGCCGGAGGAGCTGAGGGCGACCTCTGCTTGGATGGCTTGTCCGGTGTTGTTGGTGATGAGAGCGGCTAATTGCACTTGGTCGTCCACTACGAAGAAGCGCGGGGCCACGGGGCGCACCATCAGCGGCTTGGCCACCACCAATTCGTGGGTGCCCTCTCCGACGGTGGTCTTGGTAGTCATACCCACGCCGCGCATGACCCAGGTGGTCAGGTTGTCAGGCAGGGTCAACGCAACGCTTGCCCGCCCGGCGTTGTCGGTCATAATCGCCGGGTTCCAGTAAGCCGTATCTGCAAATTCCTCGCGCAGCTCGACGCCGGGCGGAGGGGCTGGTGGTGGCGCCCCAGCCATAGCAGGCTCTTCTGCCGCAGGTGCTACTTCTGCCATGGCTGTGTCAAGAGCTTTTTCCAGCTCGACAGCGCTCGGCGTAGCTGTCGTCATAGGGGATGGCGTGGCTCGTGCATCCCCTCGCTCCAGTTCAAGCTCCTCTTCTATTTGCTGCACGATTCTGTTGCCGGAAATCGTGAGGCCGCAGGCGGTGTAAACTGCCAGCCCTCGTCTTGAGTAGAAAGCGTCCAGTATGGCGTTAGGGCTACGCGGATTGAGGGTGAGAACTGCTTTATCTACCAGATCCAGCGAGAATTCGGCCCGCACGGGATTCCCCTCAAAGTCGGTTACCTTCAAGTCGTAGGTTACCTCTTGACCTGGTTCCGCCTGCTCTACTTTAGGGGCAATCTCAATGTTCAGCTCCTGCTCCACCAGGTCTACCTCTATCGGCAAGAGACCCACCTTGTAGTCCGCCAGTTTGCTGGTCTGATCCTGCCCCTTCACTAACACTACCGAGAAGTAAATGTTGGGCACCAAGTCCGCCGTGATCGGTAGCTCGTAGACGTAGCTGTTGGTTACCATCTGTACTACTTCGTGCTGTTTAATGTGCCCGCGTTCTACGGTGATGAGCGCCCAGTGCGGCCCCTCGAACGGAGAGGGAATCAGTATCTCGGCGGTTTCGCCTGGATTGTACTTGACCTTGTCGGCAATGAGGTTGATGCGATCGTTGTTGTCGCGCCGCCAGGAGACGTGCTCCTTGCCTGCCACCCACACGAAGGTGCTGGAGCGCACTGTGCGACCCTGTGCATCTTTCCCCTCGGCGATGAAGTGGTAGCTGCCCCCCTGTGACGGCACGAACGAGGCAATGGCCTGACCCTGGTCGTCGGTCTGGACCGTCACCCGCTCGATAAGCAGGTCTTTTGTGCTCCAATCCCAGTATCCGCCGGTCGCAGTTTCCAGGAAAATGTTTTGCCACTCGCGACGGAATATAGAGATGCTTATCTCCTTGCCAGCCAGGCGTGTCCCTTCCCAGTCTACCGCCACCAGGTCGACCAGGGCTTCCCTTTCTGCCTGGTTGACATATTTTGGGGGCGCGAGGCCGATGTAGTAGTTGCCCCGATGCACCGTTACGCTCGCCCGGCCAGAGATGAACTGGTTGTCCTTGCCGGCGGCGGTGGCTTCTATGATCAGTCGCACGCTTTCGGTGATTGGCTTGCCATCTACGCCCACCAACTCCGGCGGTATCTCTATCAGCAGTTGGCCATTGTTGTCAGTTCGCCCAGAGCCCCTAAGGATGGGAGTAGCCGGTACCGGATCATGCCACCACCAGCAGTCGAAACAAATCCAGGGGTCGTCTACATCGGTGAAGCGGTATCTACCGCCCCAGGGCGGCGTGAAGCGGTACGTTTGGGCGACGATATTCCACTCCACCGGCGCGCCTGCCATAGGCCCCCCGAAGAAGTACTTCACATCCACAGTGGCCTGGGTACCACTTCCGTGGGCCAGCTCTGTTTTATCCGGCGTGACGACCACTTCAAACTCGGGCGGGCGGTATGCGGCCACCTGGAAGTAGTGTTCGAGATACTCGTCCCCGAAGTTTACTTGGATGGTATACGTTCCAAGCGCGGCGGAATCTGAGAGCTCAAGGGTTCCGAAGAAAGCGCCCATCTCGCTCACCGCCAGCGTCTCTGAGTATAACTCCTCGTAGGCAGCGTCATATATGGTCACGAATACGTCCCTGATCCCAGAGGGCATCGAATATTGGGCGTCGTCCTCAGTGCGGACAACGCCTTTGAACTCCACGGTCTGGCTGGGGCGATAGATGGGGCGGTCAGTATAGATGTGTAGTCTAAAATCTTGGACTCCATAGCTGGCTTCCAGACCAAAATCCCAAGGGCTTATACCATTTCCCCAATCACTACTTATTATGGCAAAGGGTGACTGGCTGTAGGCCACCAGCCCGTGATACTCCCACCCACCGGTGTTGTTCGATAGACTTGCCACTCCTTGGGCATCAGTGGTCTTCTGCCAGGTACGTGGATTCTGGCCCCGTTCCGAGAAGATAAGCGGTATACCGGGCAGCGGATCGCCGCTTTTCAGGTCGGTGGCCCATGCCAGCATCTCGTAAGGGCCGCTCTTGAGTACCATGTTCGCTCTTGAGACGACCAAAATGTGCCTGTGCGACCACTGGTTGAAGTCCATCTTTTGGGGACGAACCTCCAACATATAAATGCCTGGCTCAAGCAAGCCGCCGCCTTCGACCAGGTCAATTCCGGCGTAGCTCTGCTGGTTAGTCGGCGCTTCCAGCGGCACGTCCCACGCCCGTATGGGCTGGGAGCGGGGCGTGTACTCGTAATCCTCAACCCTGTTGGTGGCGATATCCTGTATGCCCTCCTGGATCCGCCATAGCGTGAAACTGGCTTTGTTCACGTTGGTATAGCGCACGTAGATTCGCGCCGGATCATAGGCGTTATAGGTAGCGATTCGGCCAGGGGTGTGCAGGCTTAATCGGGGCGGCAGGTCATCCGTGCGGAAACGGATGGTCATCTTCTGGCCTGTCTTGTTGCCATAGGGGTCGGCTATGTCAGGGCCAATACGTACTTCGTATTCGGTGGACGGTTGCGCCCCAAAGCTGAAGTGGAAACTTGTATGCCCCGAAGAGGTGTAAAGTTGGGTCGCCGAGATGGGTGGGTCCATCGTGATGTTGGGCATTACGGTCTTGGGGTCCACAGGGGCATTAAAATACAGGGTAAAGCCACTATATGGATGAGCGTGCCTTTCGCCGCTCTTGGGATCAGTGTCGACTATCTTGAGCCGGGGCACAGTCTTGAAGCGCCATATGACGTCCTCCGCCATGCCCTTGTCTCCCCCGGGAGCGGTCACACCGGCTGCCACTTTGACCTCGTAATCCGTGTCGAACTCGAGCCACTGATCGGGTTTGAATGTAAGCTCACGACCGCTTACGGTGAAAGTTCCTTTCACCGGCTGAGTCCTGAGCAAACCTGCTTGTGACAGGCTGAAGGCAGCTTGAGCGGATTGAGGGTCTATCTCCTGGTTGAATCCTACGCTGAGGGACGTCTCAATCGGTACCAGGACAGAGTCTGGGGATGGGGATTGATTCACCACCTTCGGGGGCACGACGGTGAAAGTCCATTTAAAGTCTTCCTTCATCGTGGCCCCAGAGGTATCCGATAGTGTGGCGTCCACGATGGCCGCATAGTGCGTGCCGCCTGTGAGCGGCTGGGAGGGATTGAACGTGTAGATGGAGGTGTTCAGCCACTCTCCTTCGCCTTCGACGGGTGGGTCGAAAGAGAGGGGCTGGGGCAACTTCTCCATCTCCTCAAGCGAGGTGAGCGGCACTACGGGGCGGTTGAACATGACGGTGATTCTTGTGCTTGGCTCTACATCTTGGGTGCCCGGTGTGGGGATGACTTGGCCCACCTCCAGGTAGCTTGGGGTGAAGAAGCGAAAGACGTAGGGCTCTGCCAGCGGCGCACCGTCTGCGGCGTGCGCCTCTTGGGTGAGTATCACATCGTATAATGCGTCGCGTGGCAGAGGG
>CP070811.1:5209157-5218838 GCA_020343875.1 Anaerolineales bacterium
TGGCGCTGAGGGAGGTGTACACCTCTCCAGCATCCTCCGGCGGTGGCGAGGTCACTGGTAGCCCGGATGACGATGACTGGTCACCCTGGGGAGTGGGCACCACGCTGGGCGGCGCTTCGTCCGAAGCGACTGTCTCATACGCCACGCCGCCAATCACCACGATGACCCGTTCGCCGAGGGCAAAGTAGCGGCCTGCCTGTGGATAGTCAGCCAGGAAGTCGAAGAAAGCGTCGGATCCGAAGGGGAGCTTGACGGTGCTCATACGGGTCGGATCGAAGGTGGTGTCGGTCCACACCCCCGCATCTAACACGAAGGCCCGATCTCCTACGATCTGCACCTGCTGCGCGTAGGCTTCACTCGGGGCAGCAGGAGCCTCGGCAGCCTCCATTTCCGCCTGCTCCACAGCTTTCTCCACAGCCTGCGCGCCGGAGGCCGGGGCAGGGGTAGCCATTGTCATTGAATCGAATGCCTCTCTAGAAATCTGGCCGCGGCCCTCCTCGCTCAGCGCCCGGATCGGCTCCTCGACCAGGAACGAGGTATAGGGGGTGATGATGCCATACCGGATGGACAGCTTGACGATTTCATCCACCAATTCCTGTGACTCCCCGTGCAGTCGGATTTGGTTAAGCAAGTAGCCGATCTTGCGCGTCGCCCATAATGGCGCGATGAACTCCTCCCCCCCTCGGTCACGGAAGGTAAGGTCTTCGTACACAAAGCGCTGCGCCCTTCCATTGACCGTGCCTTCCAGGGTTACCGTTGCGGCCCCACCATCCCGATAGCGACCCACCAGCACCAATTGCGTGCCCGCAAACAGATCGGGCAGAGGATAGGGATACGTATCATCCACGCGCACGCCCCGTAAGGTAAGCTCAATGTCAGCCAGCACAGGTGTGCTGACCTTCGCATAGAAAGCACTAACTTGCTCATCAATCCGCTCGCCAGGCCGAACGTAAGCACTGGCCCCACGCAATTCCCTGGCCATCGTATCTAGCAATACAGTGTTGACATCATCGCCCACCCCGAACGCAAAGACCCGCACGTTAGACCGGGCAGCCTGCTTCACGTTGCTCAGAATTAGGTCGGTTTCGATCACGCCCTCGGTCGGCAACCCGTCGGTGAGGAAAATGACAACCGTCGGTCGCTCTCGGTCGGCCACGTTCAAAGCCTCGAGCATAGCCCGATTGATGTCAGTGCCGCCGCCAGCCGAGATGTCTCGCACCCAGTCGGAAGCATCACGCGTCAGACGTACAGATTGCATGCCGTCAGCGTAGGCCCGAACCCCGGTGCTGAATTCAACGATATTGAAACGGTCTTCCTGGTTCAAATTGTCCAGCACAAAGAGGAGAGCGTCTTTGGCCTGGCCTATCTTCTCTCCTTCCATGCTGCCAGAGGTGTCAAGGACAAGTATTACGTCTTTGGCAACGACCTGGGTATCGTCCACCTCAACCTTGGGCGCAATCAACAGCATGAAGAAACCGTCCTCATCGCGCTCCTTGTAGCTGAGCAGGTTCACGCCCAAGTCCTCCTCCGACACAGTGTAATAGAGAGAAAAATCCTTATCAGGAGCCACGTTTCGATCTTCCCAGCCGACCCGGGCACGATACTCACCATCACGGTCGATCACCACCGGATGGCTGGGCGAGTAGATGGCCTTGATAGGTTCGTTGGAGGTGATACTGACACTGACTGAGACATCTTCCAGCGGTCGGGCCGAGAATTGCTCAGTGCTGAGAGGGTAGACGTAGCGTATCAGACCCCCGTCGGCGGGCAACACCTGAGTATACTCGATCTCGATGCGTCGCTCGTCTCCGGCAGGGATAGGGAAAATGCTGGCCTGAAACAGGTCATGCCCTACGTACTCAAGTAGAGCCGGGTCACGGCGGCGACGCACGATGTCGTCGTAAATCTGGCGCGCCTTCTCTCGGGTGAGCACTTCCCCTTCCACCCGCTCGCCATCCACCCACATAACGAACTCGGAGATAGCAGCTTCTTCGGGCAAGGGAAAGAGATATGTGCCCTCCACCGTCCAGTCCGACTCGTTGATGAAAACCTGGTCAATGTGAGTAGTCGCCACCTGGTCTTCAATGTCCACCCGGACCCGGTGATACTTAATGGTCAGATAGGCCAATTCGGGCCGATCGGGGATGATGACGCCGTCGGCGGCGGCGGGAAGCACGTTACTCAGAAATAAGCCTAAGACAATCAAGGTGATGAAAAGTAGACGGGTCTTCATCGGTAGTCCCTCCTTTGTAAACCAGATCAGTACTCAGAAAGATGAGATGAGGCTCTGTACTAGTAGACGATGGGGGCTCAGAAAAAGTTCCCAAGAGGGACATACGCCTAACGTCCGCTGTCTATCACTATGCGTTCCAGTATGACTTTTTCGTCAAGCGGCTGGCCTTGGGCATCCAGGGCTGGCAGTCGCTGACCGGTATCGGGGCGGTACAGGCCTACCGCTAGTTCCAGGGAGCCCGGGGGAAGGTCTGAGGATAGAGGGACACGCACAGGGTCAGCGATCACCTCGCCCGCTGCCCAGCGCCGGGTTGGATAGGCCCCACCATCGGGGGGAGCGTCGCGCTGGGCCAAGATTTGTCCGTCTGGCCCAACCAGATGAACAAATACAGTATAATCGGTGTTCATGGGTTGCTGGGTCTGCCAATAAAGGACCAACTCCAGCCAGCACCCATCCACAGGCCGCCCCTCGAAGGAGTCCTGATCCCTGGCGACAACTCGGCAACTGGCAGGGGCGATATCGTAGCCCAGCAGCCGAACCTCCCCTCCCAACGACATGCCCACAGAGGTTTGGACTCGCGGTTGCTCGAAGGTGCGCTCAACCGGGCCGCCGGCTGGCATAGCACGTGCTACTCCAAAGCTAGAAACCTGGCGGAAGCGAGCCAGTTCTAGCAACGTACCCTCTTCGGGTAGACGAACGGCAAAGGGCGAGTTTTTCTCAGCACGCAAAGACGGCAACAGCCGTGATGCTGGTTGCCACGGGTCACGGCCCTGCATCACCCCCACCGCCAGCCGGTAGGCGGACAGATCACGGGTGTACCAGGGCAGAGTATTGAAGGTCACCTTGACCAATTCGCCCGGCTTCCAGTGCCGGGTAGGGTGCCAGACCAAGGCTGGCTGATCCTCGACAGTGGCACCCAATGGGGTGCCCCACCGATCCAGCAGATATAGAGAAAGAAAGTAATCCTCATCGAGCTGGTCCAGCGCCTCGAAATAGAGGACAACCTGCACCTCTTCGGCGCGATTGAAAAGGAGGTCAAACCCACGCAGCCGCAGCGCATGCCCGAAATCAGCCTCCAGTGGGTAAGTGATGGCTTCAGGGTCGGCACGCACAAAGTCGAAGAACTGGTCAGGCAAAGGTCTGGGAGAGGCTCCTCTCTGCAGCAGCAAATAGCCGTCGTCAGCCACAACCGGACCAAACTCGCCGCTGTTCAGCAGGTCCGAAATGATGAAACGATGAAAGTCGTTTTGGTTGAGCAACGACGACACGTCGAATAGGAGGTAATCAGGCGGGGGCAACCCCTGTCTCAGCGCGGGGTCACTTAGCAGGGCCGGGTCCTGGTATAGCACGCGGCGACCGCTCACGTGCGGATTGAGGTTGCTCTGGGCAAACAGGCTCGCCGAAGGAGGGATCTGAACAAAGACGATCTCCGCCCGCCGGTGGTGTTGGGTGACCACCCTTGGCTGAGAAGACCAGGCCAGGGGCGAAAAGCCACGCGCATCATGGTAGACCAGAGAAGCAGCCAACAGCAGGCCGCAGGCAATTACCCAAACCACCCCTCTACCCACCTGAGACCAGCGCCCGACCCAGCCTGACAAGCGCCGCAGACCACGGATAGCCGCAATGAAAACAAAGGGGACAATGGGCGCTGCGTAATGAAAATCCTCCAGTCGCCAGGTGAAGGGGTTGTCGCTCAATAGGTTGATGGCAAGGGAAGGCAGCCCCGGCAACCATGCCAGGGGACAGAGCAACGACAAGAAAGCGGTCGGCAAGAGTAAGCCGCCCAGGTACCCTGGCAGGTTGGCCCGCTCCCACAGGTGGTCCCACACCATGCTGGGGCGCCTTAACACAGTGTCCATCATGGTCAATGGGGTATCGCCCAGCCAGGCGTACCGATCCGCCTGAATATTGCCTCCGGTAGGGCTGAACTGGGGTTGAATCAGGAACACGGCGATGCCAAACCACGCCGCCCCCACCAACCCCGTCACGCCCCCCCAGCGCCAGCGCCAGCGGGCAACCATCACGTACAAGCCAAGCATGGCCACAGTCAGGCCCATATCCTCCTTGCAGGCCAGTGCCAGAGCCGTAAAGAGGCCGAACAGCCAGACGCGATCCCCCTCTCGCGCATAGGACCGCAAAGGGGAATAATAGAAGGCGAACAGCAAGAAGGTCGGTGCCAGCGTAACTGCGTGAAAATCATACATGACCGCCGCTTCCAGGGCCGGAAGCAACAGATAGGCCAAGGGGAAGACAGCCGGGAGCAGGTTATAAGCAGCACGAAACAGGGAGGTGGTGTGCTCATCCTGCCTACTCCCCCCCAGCGCATCACAAGCCAACCAGTAGAGAGGGAGAGCACCCAGCCCCACCACAATCGCCTGCGCAATCAGCAACAAGCTGGGGCCGCCCAGCCCAACCCAATAGAAGGGCACAAACAGGAACAGGATCGGCTCGACGTGCAGCGCCAGCCGGTTGCGGACCGGGGCCATGTTGGTGAATTCCAGGATATTACCCTGAGCGGTGTTCCACAAGGCCTGATTCACGTTGCCCAGATCCAGGCCGTTGGTAGCCAGGGCGGCGTGACGCTGCAACGAGAGGGTGGCGAAGGTCAACACAAAAATCAGTATCAGCAGCCAGACAAAGATGGAGGATAATTGAGATTTGCTGACCTGATGTTTGATGGTAGTCACGGCAGATTCACTTCACCCAGCAGCAAGCCGCCGCCTTGGCCCCGCTGGCCGCTGGCCGGTTCCAATACCGCCCACGTGTTCGGATCGTACATCCCCACCTCCAGACGATATGTGCCAGGCGCTGTCTCAGGCGGTCGTGACAACACCTGCTCATCGGCCACCAGTTTTCCCGCCTCCCAGAGCGAGGTTGGCCAGAATCCCATCACTGGTGGCGAATCGGCCCGGGCGTGAATCTGGCCCTCACCGTCAACAGCACGCACATATACAAAGTAATCGGGCAGCTCCGATCGCAAGGCTCGCCAATAGAGCGTAACCGTCACCCCTCGGTCGGCGGCAGAGGATCGCACTTCATAGCCTTCCAACGCAACCCCCTCGCCCATCGGCACGCCCGCCGGGATAGCGCTGGGCGGGAGCGGGCCGTCAGTACTGACAGCAGAATACACCCAAGCGTAGTCAATGCCATTCAGCTGCACCACGTATTCGGGCTGTCGGCGCTGGAAATAAGTTATCAGGTTGGGATCTGGTATCTTACGCTGTATCTGATTGATATAGAAGACCGAATAATCGGCACGGATAGCATTCTGGCTGGAAAATGGGAGAGTCTGCCCGGTAAAAAAGGGAGCAAAGGCCCAGTCATACCAGGCGGCAACTGTGGCCTGTCCTGCGCCCGGCCGCTGATTCAGGTAACGCGCCGCATCGTCCAATCCCTCGCCCCAGCCTACCAGGAGGGCCTGAGGAGCCCATCGCCAGCCAAGCAGCAGTGGATTATAGTAACTGAAGTAATAGGGTGCATAAACCAGCGAGAGACCCAATAACAGCAGACCTAAACCAGAGAGTAAGAGCCTTCGGCCGAACGGCGGCAGAGGCATATGGCTATCATGTGCCTGGCCCCCGCGCCACGCAGATATTGCATTAGCTATCCCGCGCCCAAGGCGCAATAAGCCGTAGGCTGCCAGGGGAGCAAAGGCAACATATGCAGGCAACATATAGCGCACGCTTTTCTTGGTGGCAACCGTCATTGCCAGCAGATAGAAGAGGGCATACGCCCACAGGCCCCACTCGGCCCGCTGCTCACGCACCGGGCGCAGCGTAAAAATAGCTATGACCAGACCGATGAACATCAACGGCGAAAGCTTGAGCAACAAGGCCACCAGGTAGAACGCCGGGCCGGGATCTTCCACAAACTGCCCCATCCAGAACATGCCCAGGTTGCCCTGTCCTGCCTCCTTGTCTACCCACAACTTACCGAAGGTCAAGGCCAGGGCTGATCCAGGGTCTTGCCACATAGCAGGCCACAGGGCGCAGAAAACCAGGGCAGCGATCACCAACATCCATAGCCACCCAACAAAGGTTCCGCCCAGCCAAGCTGTATCGAAATGCCACAATCGCTGTTTTTCCGGACGCCCTACCAACCACATCAAGAGCGACAGGCCAGCCAGGATTGGAGGCAACAGCAGCCCGGTAGTCTTGGTCAAAATCGCCAGGCCAGTGAACAGGCCAGCCAGCCAGAGCCAGCGCTTCCGACCCAACTTGAGCCATAGCAGCCAGGCTATCACGCTCAGCAGCATTAGCAGTGCCAATGGCACCGCAATGTGCATCAAGCGCGAGTAGCCCAACACATAAGGATCAAGCGACAGGAGAAGAGCGCCGAGCAAAGGCGCATCATCCCGGGCATACTCCTCTGAGGCAAACAGACGGCGGGCCATAGCGTAGACCAGGAGCAGCAAGAGCGTGACCAGTAGAGCAGTGACAACCCGGCCTGCGACATAGTAGGGAAGAGGTTGCGCATCGGCCCCGGAAAGGAATTGGCTTAACGACCAATCAGCCGAAAGCTCTCTCACCCAGCCCAATCGACTCAGCCCAAAGAGGACCAAAAGCCCAAGCGCATTAGCCCAGGCTAGCGTCACCCCCGGATAGCCGATACCCAGCGTCAGCGAGAGATCGCCGCCGATCAAGCCCTGCAGGAAATGGCGGGCCTGATCCAGGAACAGAATCTCATCAGGGGTGATGAAACGGTCAAGCTGCCATATCCGGGGCAACAACGCCGCCAGACACAGCAGAATCCAGCCAGCGTAGGCACGTAGATACTTCACGGAACGATCACCTGGCCTAACGACACCGCATTTTCACCACTGGAGTCGCCAATAACAGGCAGGCGTTCCAGCGTGTCCAGCCGATATAGTCCTGCCCACAGGGTGTAGGTGCCGGGCGGTACCTGGCTGGGGACCCTCAAAACACTGTGTTCGCGAATCGTCTGGCCCACTGGCCATAGAGTAGGCGGAAAAACGGGGCCCAAGGGTTGATGGTCAGCCTGGGTCACGGAATGCCCATCTTCGTCGCGCAGGTGGACGAAGACAGTGTAGTCATAAGGCAGAGGGCGAAGAACCTGCCAGTACAGGATCAAGTCTAGATCACGATATTCCCCATCCGGGTTGCGGGCCATTTGCCAGGTTTTGTGGTAGCCTTCCAAACTCACTTGCTGGTCAAAATTGGCTGACATGCGAATGGTCGGATTCTCGGGGATAAGTGATGCGCCTGCCCTTGAACGTAACACAATGATTCCGTTGTCCTCCCGAACGAAGTCAGTCATGGCCATGATGCGCTGCATAGTAAGAGGCGAATAGTACTCTTTGATCAAGCCCCAACGTTCCAGGACAAGCCACACCCGGGACGAAGCACTGAGTACCGCATGGACCTGCTCATCTGTATCGAGCCAAGGAGAGCCTATCCAGCGATCTACACCCTGCCCGTCACGCCACAAAATACGATAAGCGTATCCTCCCGTGCCCCGTACTGCGTAATAGTCATTGCGGCCCAGATACAGCGCAGCGGCGGCTGGGGTACCAGTCAAAACCGTATCCCCATCCTGCCAATGATCACGCACGTAACCAAAGGCAGTGTCATAGTCAGAACCGGTAACCGCCAGCAAAGCCGACGTGAACGGCCAAGTGTAGGCAACCAGAACCAGACTAAAAGCCAGGTTCAACACCGCAGATCGGAGATTGACCGCTTGGCTGGCTTTCAGATTTACGGGCCCTGCTGGCCAAACCCTGGCAATCTGCTTTCCAAGACGCGTGAGGCCATCGGCAGCCAAGAGGAAGAGAGCTGGTTGTAGCATGAAAAGGTACTTCTCGTCACGACGCTCAGATGAGACGAACAGAAGCATCTCCAGCGTGGTCACCGCCAGAACCAACGCCAGGAAGAGAGTTGGGTAGTCGCCTTCCCTCGAGCGTCGGCGCAGCATATTGAAGCAGGCCCAACCCGTCGCCAGCAAAGCCAGAGCAGTCGGCACAAAGGCCTCGGGCGCTATGAAGAAAGAAGAGAGTGCCCCCCAACTATCGGCCAAGCTAACCGAAAAGTCACCGTAGATAGCAGCCACCTGGGCGATGCCCTCCAAAACCCCCCTCCCAGTCGCCTCTAGAGGAACGACACCCTTGGGCTGACCCGCTCGCTTGACCAGAAACGCGATCAGCGCCACGGCAAAAAGGCCTCCGGCCTCCAGCCAGGTCCAGCGCGACCGGAACCAGGCTGTCTGTCCCCGCCAGCGTGCCACAAGCCAGCCTACCCCAACCGTCGCCAGAACCAGCGGCGGAATCAGCGTAATTGCGACGAACTGCGTCAGCGTTGCTCCCAGATAGAAGGCGAGGGCCAAATGACGCCATCGGGGGCGATTGAACAGGATACCCGCGAAGGCAAAGTACAGGGCGAGCAAGACCCACACCTGCAATAACGTATACATGCGCGCCCGTCCCCCCCACAGCACAGCGTCCGGGCCAACGGCTATCAGTACGGCGGCCAGCAGCCCGGCACCCGGCGAGAACCAGCGCCGGCCCACGTGCCACGTCAGCAGAACCGTCAGCAGGCCGAAAAGCATACTGGTGGCCCGCACAGTCTCACGGCTGAAGCCGAACAGCGCACCGGCAGCCGCGCCAGCATACGAGAAGAGCAAGCCATGCTCGTAGAACAGACCAGAAGGAAGCACCGGCACGCCTTTCTGCAGGATCATCTTCACCGCCAGCAGGGTCACGAACTCATCGGGGTACGGTTGCACGGTGACCAGGTAACGCCAGCGCAGCCAGGCGGCCAGCAAGAACAGGCCTCCCAGGGCTAGGAGTGACAGGCGGGTAGAGTCAGGGGATGATAAGCCCACAGGGTTCTCCGACTCCCTAACTGCCTGAAGGCTGGAGGTCCCACGAGGAGGTCGAGGGATCGACGGTTCATTCATAAGCAAAGCAAAAGGGCGACAGTGCATACCTCGCCCCTCTCCTTCCGATACGACTCTATTTTAATGCGGGCGTGGAATAAGGCAAATTCACCCTGTCTTTCGAATTAGCGCAATTTGCCACGGAAAGCTATAGCCATGCCATACCAGGTTTGCCTGATGCGCCACCAAGCGGCGGAAGGCGCGCCCGGTGTAATTATGCAAGTGCTCGGGATCATTTCCCAGCGCCCTCAGATGTTTGCCCCGCAAGAAGTTCACCCCCCGAAAGAAAGGCTCGTGCGGAACGCTGATCAAGACGTAGTCTTGAGACACGCGTAGCAACTCCCGCAGGCCGAGCAACGAGTCGGGCAGGTGCTCCAGTACCTCCAGGCAAAGCACCAGATCGAAGCTATCATCTGGGAAAGGCAGTTGCCGAACGTCAGCCACGTTTAAGGGGGACTGGGCCATGTTATTAGCCTGGTTCCAGGCCAACGCAGCCGGGCTGAAATCAACTCCCACCATGGTTGTCTGCCTCCCCCCCTCCCTCAGCTCAACCATTA
>CP070811.1:5218938-5224877 GCA_020343875.1 Anaerolineales bacterium
CCGCTGCCCGCGAGTGATGGATATCTGCCACGAGGTGGACCCCGAGTTCAAGGACCAGGGCGGCGGGCATTGGGTCGCCTGCCACCTGTATTGAGGCTTGCGCCGACCCTCGCTATGGGTAGCCTATTGACAGCTTGACGTTAGGCCCCATCTGCCCTGGGCGGTCCAGCCCAACGCGCCCCACAGGGCCAGATTTGGCGCGCCCAGGTACGCAACGGGAGGCGATGTGGCTTAAAGGTTCCAGATTTTGGTTGCCTGGCCAAGTGTCTTAAAGATCAACATACATGATAAGGAGACAGAGGAAAGAAAATGGATAACCGCTTGAGAATCGCCATTCTGGGCGGCGGGCATGCAGGCTTTGCCCACGCGGCGGACCTGAGCATCAAGGGATTTGAGGTGCGTCTATTTGAAGTACCGGAGATGGCCGAGACGATTGCCGAAGTCAAAAAGCGGGGCGGGATCGAATCAGAGCCGGATCCCTCCACCGGGCTGAAGGGCGGCTTCGGCAGCCTGCACATGGTCACCTCCCATGCCGAAGAAGCGCTCGATGGGGCTGAGATAGCCTTCGTGGTGGTACCCGCCTTTGCCCAGAAAGCCTTCGCCAAAGTGATAGCGCCGCACGTGAAGCAGGAGCAGATCGTTGTGCTCAGCCCGGGTAACTTTGGGGGGGCAGTCACCTTTGCTCAGGCACTCAAGGCGTTTGGCTGCCAGAACCTGCCTATCTTGTGCGAAGCCCAGTCTATGATCTATGCATGTCGAAAAGGCAGCCCCACTTCGATAAAGATATTTGGGATCAAAGAAGGCCTCAGGTTTGCAGTCTTCCCTGCAAAGCTAACCGCCTCTGTGACGCCTACCCTACGAAACGTATTCCCCACTATCGAGGCAGCTCCCAGCATCCTATGGACCTGGCTGAGCAATCCTAATGCGATAGGCCATCCGCCCGTGACTATTCTTAATGCAGGCCGCATTGAGGGTACCGGAGGAGATTTCTTATTCTACGTGGAAGGCATCACGCCTGCCGTCGATCGAGTGCTCGAGTCCCTGGACAGCGAACGGTTGGCTTTGGGGAGTGAACTGGGTCTCGAGCTTATACCCCACCGGGAGATGGCCAAGTTATGGTACGGGCACCAGGGTTTTGAGGGCTCAACCTATCCTGACAAAGCCCGAAATCCGGTGTATGCCTCGATCAAAGCGGAGAAAGAGCTGGATAGCCGGTACTTGACTGAAGATATTCCTTATGGCCTGGTCCCGATTGAGAATTTTGCCAAGTTGGCAGGGGTTGAAACGCCCATTTGCACGTCTTTGATTAATCTGGCCAACGCTCTGCTGGATCGCGATTTTCGAGATACCGGCCAGACTCTGGAGTCTGTCGGCCTGGGGGGCATGAGCATACCTCAGATCACGCAGTTGGTAGAAGAGGGATACAGCTAGGACGTTTATGCGAAGGCTCGACCTGGTCAGGTGTGGGGATGGCCTCTCACCTGGCCAGGTGAACTTGACGGGTGTGCATCTTTTGCAGACCCGTTTTCGTTTGGTCCTGGGACTCGGTCTGCCTGAGGCTGGTGTTGCCGCCTTTGGCATTGCAGGTAGAGCTGCTCAATCTGTAAAAGGGGGGACCCGTAGTTGGGGAGCGGTGGGGGTTGTCTTGTACGTGATGGGTGGTTGGGTTTCACCCTTCTGGGGTTCAACCCAACCTGCGGGCTCGCCCGTGTCCCGTTTCAGTTGCGGGACGTATCGGCCTTCAATTCAAAGGAGACCTGCGCCATTTCTTCACCGTTGACGATGATCGCAATCTGGTGCTGGCCTGGATAGTGTTTGCGGGTGGATCGGTCGGCAAACGAAACCTTTCTGGTGATCGAATGCTCCCCCGGGTCGAAGCTCTTCTCCCCAATTTTGAAGACTTTTCGGGATAGGTTACCGTTGGCCTTCACGAAATAGACGCCCAACTCCAAGCGCACGTTGCAGGCCTCCTGGGTGACCACGCCGAGTTCAAACGTGACCTGCAAATCCTGCCCGATAAGGAGTGTCTCTCGGTCAAGTCTCAGGTTTTCCACGCGGATGTGGGTGGGGTCACCGAAACCGAACAGGGACAGCGCGCGTTTGTTGCCAGCTTTGAGCATACCCCGGCAGGCATGTTTCACGATCCAATCGGTGTGCTGGGTGTGTCCGACCCAGCGCTGGCAGATATCCAGCACCAGGTCGGGGTGATCTTTAGAGATGTCATTCAGGTTGTTGGCCACGCTTCGACGGACGTATTCCGATTGGTCGTTCTTGAGTTTCTCAAGGATGGGCAGGATGGGACGGGGGTCTTCTTTGAAGGTCGGCAAGGCCATGGCCCAGGGGAGCCTTGGGCGACAGCCTTCGCTGGCCAGGCGGCGCAGGTGGTGGTTCTCATGTTCGGCCCAACCCCGCAGGTACGCCATGGCTCTCTCTGGATCTCTGGCCAGGAAGGGGCGGACCGCGAATTCAGAGCTGGCAAATTGGGTGAAGAAGCCCAGAGCCGGCAGGGATAGATCCCAATCATCCAGCCCGTAGCACTCGACGTAGTCGGCAAAGACCATGGCATCAAAGCTGCCAAAAGATGGGGCGGCTTTTTTCAGGATCTCCAAAGCCTGTGCAAAATCCTGTGGCAGCGTTTGATGCAGGCAACCCGAAACGTGGCGCATCTTCTCTTTCAGTTCTCTGGCTTCCCAGTTAGCATCGTAGATCAGGCGGGTGAATCGGGCCTTGTCAAAGGCGGGGTAGATTTCTTGAAGGGTATCCGCCAACTGGTCGATGAACGAGCTGGAGAAAAAGAGGTCTTTTAGTTTGTCTGGCATGGGTGATCCTTGGCCCCGTTTCGCGTAACCTGCTAGACATGGGCGATTGTTGATAGGACACGGATTCGCACTCGTCGTGTTGGGTTTCACCCCTTAGGGGTTCAACCCAACCTACCGGGCTGGTGCGCGTTCATCGATAGGTCACCTCATCCAGGCTGGCTCGGAAGAACTCGCCTTCCGACTCAAATCGATCGGTCCCGAAGTGCCAGCCAGCTCGCAGGCGGGCGGGAATCGTATAGCCACCGAAGGTACGCTCACCCTCTACCATCGCGCCAAAGTTGACATAATGGAACTCTGCGCCTTCGGGATTGCCCCAGCGGGGTAGCCTGATGGTCTCAAGCCTCCCCCTGTCGTCGATGACAAGTTCGAGTTGTAGCGTCTCACCATGAGCTTTGAACGTCGCCTGCAACTGCCCTGAGTCTGCTGCTGTCCAGGACACGTCATCACCACACAGCACGGACGGCAACCAGACTGCCTCACCCGCCACACGACCGGCCGCAGAGCGGGTGATATCTGGCCCCGAGGCAGTCATCACCGGCATAATCCCGAGGAGCTTCCACCGCATAGCGCCCTGGCCGTCCACCAGGCGATCGGACCCCCGAATGGGCAGTCCGAACATCCGCACGGCAGCACTCCAGATGAATCCCCGCTCCCATACAATGACCTGCTCTGCCGTGAATGGAAGCCAGCGTTGCAGTTTGATCTCCCCATGCATATGCAATCGTACCGCCCGCGCCAGCTGTGTCCCGGGAGCTATGGCGTGTTCCAGATACCGCCGGGCCGGTTCGCCATGCCGGGCGACCTGTTCCGGCTGAAAGGTGCGCTGGCTAGATACGACCGAGTCCCACAGTTCGTCGAACGAAAGCTGGTTGGTCATTCGGCATCACTCCGTCTGGTGGTGCCGGGGCACAGCCGCTCGTGGCCCGGCATGCACCATTCTACGTTCCCGCCCACCATGGTAACCAACACCTGCACGTTGAGCAAATCCCTCCCCGCTGGGATGGTGAGCGGGTCCGCCGATAGGATGACCAGGTCGGCCAACTTGCCGGGCGCCAGGCTGCCCCGTGTATTTTCCTCGAAGGTGGCATAAGCAGCGTTGATCGTCATCAGCCGCAGGGCCTGCTCAGCCGTGATCGCCTGGTCGAGCATCCACGGCTCCGGCGGCAGGCCGTCCGCCCAGGTGCGCGTCACCGCCCGGTACAGCAGCCGGATGGGAGCCCCCGGCGGCGGGCCGTAGATCTCCTCCATATCCAACCCGTTGGGCAGATCTGAGTTGCCGATCACCGGCACGCCAGCCTGGATCAGGTCGCGCCAACGGGCCACCGAGCCCTGCGGCTCCTGCTCGACGAGCTGGTGAAGTCTCCGGTCGCCCAGCGCGCTGGCAGGCAGGTTAAGCTGGATAGAGGCGATAATGCCTATCTCAGCCATGCGGGCTAACTGCTGGTCGGTGATTGCCACCGCGTGCTCAATGCGGTGGCGGTAGGTGCTGTTGGAGGCGTCCTGCAGGGCGTACTCGAGGGCGTTGAGCACCACCTGGTGAGTCTGGCTGTCCACCGCCTCGATGGCAATCTGCCAGCCGTCGTCGTGCAGCCGGCGCACGAGCTGGCTCAGCGTCTCCTGGTCCGTGTAGAGCCGCGTGCCCTGGATCATAAAGATCTTGGTGCCGGCCAACCGGAGATAGGGGCTGTAGATGGTCGGTTGATAGGCGGTGTGCCGATCCCCTACCGGCTGATCCCAGCTGGTGGAGTTGATCCCCAGGTAACCGGCCACGCGCAGGCGCAGCCCGCCCTGCGCGTCGAGCGCCCGCAGCGTGTCGAGGAAACCCTCATTGATATCTAGTTCGTGCAGCCCCGTCCAACCCTGCTCCAGCGCGGCCTGGATTGCGGCATGGTAGGTTTCGTACCCCCCAAAGTCCACCCAACTGATCCGGTGCGTGTGGGTGTCGATGAAACCCGGCACCATCGTCCGCCCCTGCAGGTCGATGATAGCCGCGCCAGGCCCGGCATGGGCCAATACCTCAGCGTCGCTGCCGACCACAGCGATCCTATCGCCTTGGATCAAGATGGCCTGCGCCTGGGGTTGGCGGTCCTCCATAGTCAGAATCGTCCCGTTGTGGAAGACGACTTCCGGCCCTACCGCCAGAGGGGTTGGCGCCACGGCTGGCGACTGGGACACGGCGCAGGCCGTCAACAGGGCGGTCAGGGCTGTGGCCATAATTCGGGGGGCGGATCGGGTCATGCGGGCTACCCTTGTGCACAGCAACCGAGAGAGCCGCTCGGGCAATACGCGACCACGGAATGGGCGAGCATCGGAAAAGTTCCCAGGACTTTGAGACGGAAAAGCCTGAAGGAAGCAGATGACCAAACGGCCTACTCAAATGCTTCTTCGCCAAGCAGTTGGGCCACCACTTCATCAAGGGTTCTGTCTTTGGCTCGCGCCTGGGCAGTGCTCATCACCTGGGGCGCCAGTTGAGGCTCTAACTGGGCGGCCAGCCTGGCAGCCCGGTGCCTGGCTTCCTGGGTCAGGGCAGGCTGCTGCTCCGCCACAGCCAGGAGTTCGAAGGCACGCTCGGCCTGGCCCAGGTGAGCCAGCTGGTAGGCCAGCCCGACCAGGGCTTCCAGGGTGTTAGCTGGCCGACGGGTTGTGTCTTCTAGCTGCAATGCCTGGCGGAAATACCCGCCGGCTGCCTGGTATTCCTCCAGGCCGAGTGCCGCCCAGCCCAGGCCGGTCAGGGCGGGGGGTGAGTAATCGGGCAGGCTTTTTGTTTGGGAAAGGGCCAGGCTTTCTTGAAAGAACTGGTGGGCCGCGGGATAATCCGCCTGCTTCTCGGCCAGGTTGCCCAATCCCCGCAGGGCCTGCGCGCGGACTGTATGCAAGCCAGCTTCTTTGGCACGGGCCAGGCTTTGCTGGTAGTAGGTGCGGGCCTGATCATAAGCTCCCTGCAAACGGGCCACCTCGGCCAGGTCGCATAGGCTAAAGGCTATGCCGATCTGATCCTCGATTTCGATCTGGATTTTGTGACATTCCTGATAGATGGCTTCGGCCTGGCTGATGCGCCCCTGCAGCTGAGCCAGATGGCCCAGGGCACTCATGGCGTACTTCACATCCCGCTGGTTGCCG
>CP070811.1:5224977-5243406 GCA_020343875.1 Anaerolineales bacterium
GGTGGGATTGGTGACCGTCGTTACCGAGGTCACATCTAGGTTCCCGTCAACGTCTGTGTCATTAGCGAGTACCACCACAGGTACCGGCGTATTCGGATTGGTAGTCATCACATCATCGTTGGCCACCGGCGCGTCGTTTACTGGCGCAATCGTCACGGTGACGGTGGCTGTGTCACAAAGTATGGGTGTGCCAGTGTCACATACCTGATAGCCAAATACATCCAGGCCGTTGACATGCGCATTAGGGGTGTAGGTGATCTCGCCAGTGGTCGAGGTGCCCAGTGTGCCGCTTAGCGGGAGGGTGACTGTCAGGACAGAGTCGACGTCCAAGTTCAAATCGGGGTCAGTATCGTTGGCAAGCACGCTGATAGTGACTGGTGTGTCTTCGTCGGTGATCGCGCTGTCGTCCACCGCCAGAGGGGGCCCGTTCACAGGAATGGGCGTATTGGTTGGCGTTGGAGATGGAGGGGACTCGGTGTCGTCGCTGGGCGGGGGCGGGATTGGCGTGAACGTCGCTGTGGGTGGCGGATCGCTTGGCGTTTGGGTGGGCACTGGCGTGGCGGTGGCAGTGGCCAACGAGGTGGCTGTTGCGGTCGGCGTGCTGGGTGCAGGCGTGCTCGGCGTTGGGGTGGGGGATGCGACGCCGGTGGCTGTGGCGCTGGCCGTTGGTGTGCCAGCCGCCTGCGTGGCGGTAGCCGTCGGCAGGTTGGGGCTAGGCGATGCAGATACAACACTTGCTGGCGTAGCAGGTGAGGCGCTTGGAACGACGGTTAGGCTGGCTGCTGGGGTTGGGAACGGATCCAGCGTGGAGGGGCGCGAAGGAGTCGGCGTGTGAGGTAAGAAGGCGATGGCCGGGGGGGCGCCAGGTGCAGCAGCTCGTGAGGTGGCATACAGCATGGCCGTATCGGTCGCTGCTTCGGCCCGCAAGTCGGGGTTCAGCGGGGCAAAGCGGGCATCTTCAATCGAGGACTGGCCGTAATCCGCCTGGCTCATAGCCAGCATAGCACCCGAAGCCAGCCGGCCGGGCGGTTTCCTGACTGCAAGACGGGTCGAGAAGGATACGCAGACAAAGCTCATCAGTAGTACCAGGAGCAGCAACAGCCACTCCCAATGTCTGCGACGGCGTCTTTCGCCTTCGAAGAGAGACGAACTCATTTCTCTTTTCCTCAATGCCACGAAGCAGTGCTTGTCTACCTGCTATCCACTGCCTGTGGTCGCGTCTGTCGGGCTGAGTGGCAAAGCTACGCTAAAGGTGCTTCCAACCCCCACTTCGCTCTCAGCCCACACCCGACCACCGTGCAGCTTGACGATAGCCTGGGTGATGTATAGTCCCAGCCCTACGCCTCGGACTTCACAAGTCAGTTCATTGTTGGCCCGGAAAAAGCGGCTGAACAGATAGGGTTGATCCGCTGCAGCCACGCCAACCCCTGTGTCCGCCACATCTAGGCGTACTTGATCGTCCTCTTTGAACAACCGTACTTCGACGTTGCCCAAGGCCAATGTGTAATTGTAGGCATTGCTGAGCAGGTTATCAGCCGCCCATAATAGGCGGCGTCGGTCGCCGAATATCCACGACTGCCCCCCTGACAACCTCATGCGCAACGACAGGCCCTTGCTTTCCATGCGCTCCCGCCAGTTTTCGACGGCCTCTTCCACCAGCTCCGAGAAGCACAAGCGTTCTTGTCTCAGCCCCAAGGCCCCGGCCTGAATCTGGGAGATATCAATCAACTTTGTGATGTGACGCATCAACTGGTTGGCATTGCTGCCAATGGTCTGCACGAATCGGAGGTGAGTTCGGTTCATTTTGCCATTGGCTGTATTTGTTAGCAGGTCACTGTAACCTTTGATGACGGTCAGTGGGGTGAGCAGCTCATGTGAAATACTGGTGATAAAACCATCCTTTAACTGCTCCGCCTCGACTTCGCGAGTGATGTCGCGTAATACGATTACGGTGCGTAGCTGCTCGCCACCGGGGCTTATCACCGGCGCGGCCAAGGCACTCACAACCCGGTCACCCACCTGGCAGCGTCGAGGTTGCTGAAGCACAGCCGGCGCAAATGCCTGGCTGAGTTCCCAACCGTTTTTGCTGTCGGCCAAGCGGATCAGGGGTAATTCCTCTGCCACGTCTGAGGGCGCAAAGCCCGACATTTCGCCCAGAATCTGCTGGGCAGCCGGATTGGTGGTCATGATTTGCCCCTGGGCATCCAGCACAATTACGCCGTCAGCGATGCCGTTGAGGATTGCTTTCAACTCGCTGGCCTGCTCCATCAACTGGCGATTTCGTTCTGCCAGCTCGCGATTGCGTTCCCCCAGACGCTCGGTCATGGCATCGAACGAGTGGGCCAGTCTGCCAATTTCGTCTTTGCGCTGGATACCGGTGCGTTGCCCCAGGTCGCCCCGGGCCACTGCGAGGGAGGTCTGGACCAAGCGGTTCAGTGGCTTTACCAAGCGGTTTGCGATGGCGAAGCCCATCGCAAACACGGCTGCGGTGGCTATCGAAAAGAGCAGGCTCAACGATTTGCGGCTGGTGGCTGCCGTGCTGACGATGAAGTTTCTGGGCAAGGCTACACTGAAGAGCCCAAACGACTGGCCTCGCAGCCGCCAGTCGCCGTAGGCCAGCACGTATCGTTGGCCAAGAATCTCTACCTCCCTCAGGAGGACCTCGTCTTCTGACTCGACCACGACCTGGTAGTGGTTGGGTGATTCTTCCAGAAGTTCAATAACGGTGTCGTACTGGTCAGGCGGCTCCTGAAGAGCCGCAGCGATGCCTTCCTGACCACCCCCCAGTGTGGTGTGGACGATGATGCCATTTCGGTCAGAGAGGGTGACCCGGGCTACAGCAGTTTCGCTGAGGTTAAGCACCACTTTGCGAAGATATGTGCCCACCATCACGGCCCCTACCTGCTCTCGTTCCTCGCCTGGCCCACTCGAATAGATCGGCCCTACGGTGAAAATCATCAAGCCGTAGTTCGTTTGGGCTAACAAGACGCGCTTGTTGCCGAATTCGTCCACAAAACCTTCCAGCACCTTGCGAACCTCGTCCAGCTGAGAGAAGTCGGCGCCTGAGCGCTCTTCGCCGACATCGTTGCTCCCAGCCAGCGGGCGCTGCCAGCCATAGACCTCGATACCGTGGATATCCAAGAGCTCCACCGCATCGGTTTGGCTGTTGACAATGATTTGTGGCACCAAGCCGGCCAGCGCCTCTCGGTCGCCAGCAGCCAGGCTTTCGGCCACCCCCTGCGTGCCGCTCACGGTTCGCAAGACCGCCAGCCGCTCCTCCTCAAAGTGCACCATGCCCTCGGCCACAACCCGGCCTGCATCGAGAAGTTGATTGTTAAATCGCTCCTGAAGCGAGTTGGTGACTAGGTTGGTGACCACAAAGGCCCCTACCCCGCCCACGGCCAGCGCCAGCAGCAGATAGGGCAGGATGATCTTAGCCCCGATACTGGCTCCCGGTCTGTTCAATATGCTTCGCTGGCCGTTGGTACGACCCGACAGTGCCTTCTGATCTGCCATTCGCTCTATAGTCACCGTTCTTTGGCCAAAATATTGGGCGTCAACCTGGGCTGTGAGTTTGGCCTAGCTTAGCAACAAATCCGTTCTGGCTTCGAGGTTTCGGTCAGACCTAGCTCGATACCGCCGTTCTCCCTGCGCTTGCCCTGACTACCTACGGTGGGATAACGGGCTAGTGATGTACCGCCGCGCCTCGACCCTAAGCTCTCACAATCCAAGTGCGCCCTGGAATCGTACGTGCTGATCTGATTCTATTGTATTTCAGAAAGGTTTGAGAATGGTTTGGGAAAGAGTAAAAACATCGTAAAATAATTCACTTCTTCACATCCTTCGTGCACCAGTCAGTCGGCCCTTGACAAGCGTGTAGTAAGTGACTACAATGCCTGAGAGTAGAGGCTGGTTGGCGTCTCTTTCGCTTGTATGTGTTCGAGCAGGATTTGGGCCTTTGCCCGGCCTGGTCCACATCATTCGCCGTCTTTGGCCTTCGTGCCTATGGCAGTTTGCACCCCATCTCAAACGACTTTCCCATAGGTCCTCTTGGTGCCCTGTACGGGGCACTTCGGGGAAGGGTACTTGGGGTGCTAATTGCCAGGTTGTTATCGCCCCCCTAATATATGGAACGGGGCACAAGGGGTGAATTGTGTCAAGAAGCCGTACAAATCTAGATCCACGAACTATTGCTCTCATTGCTATTCTGAGTGCCGTCACGATTGTATTTACCCTGGTAGTTCGGATCCCTTTCGCGCCGACCCGGGGGTATTTCACCTTGGCCGACGTTGGGGTGTACTTTGCCGGGTTTGCCTTCGGCCCTCTGGTAGGTTTTGTGGTGGGAGGGCTGGGTACCGGTTTGGCTGACATACTGGGGGGGTACGCTCATTTCGCCATCTGGTCTTTTCTGATCCATGGAGTCCAGGGCCTGGTGGCTGGCTTGTTGGGCTACCGCAGAGGGTTGTGGGGCTTGGTGGCAGGCTGGTTGGCGGGCGCTGCGATCATGGTGGGCGGCTACTTTGGGGTTGAATATCTCCTGTATGGTCCGGGACCTGCCATTGGCGAGGCTACGACCGTGAATCTTCCCCAGGTGGTGATCGGTGGCCTGGTGGGCCTGCTGCTGTTCCTGGCTGTGCGGCGTGCCTATCCTCAGATCGAGCTATTGACTCAGCCCCGGACGTGGCGCGAAGAGTAAATGGGCGCATGAGCCAGCACGCTGTCCGAATTGAGGCTCTTCACTACACGTATCCCCAAGCATCTCCCGCGGTACCGGTACCAGCGCTACGAGGAATCGATTTGCACGTGGAAAGCGGCGAATTCCTGGCCGTCATGGGACCAACGGGTGCCGGGAAGACGACGCTGTGCCTGGCCTTGAACGGGCTGGTCCCGCAATCCACGGGCGGTAGCTTTCGCGGTAATGTTTGGGTTGCCGGCTGCAACACCAAGGCCCACCCGGTGGCCGAATTGGCCACGCAGGTGGGCCTTGTCTTTCAGGATTCAGAGAGTCAGTTATTTAACATGAGCGTCGAGGACGAGGTGGCCTTTGGACCCGAGGGCCTGGGCCTTCCTGTGGAGGAGATCGAAGGCCGCGCCGAATGGGCGCTGGGCGTCCTGGGCCTGACTGAGCTGCGGGACAGATCACCGGCTCACCTGTCGGGCGGGCAGCAGCGACGGGTGGCTATCGCTGCCGTGCTGGCTATGCGCCCTGGTATTCTAGTTCTGGATGAGCCAACGGCCGGCCTCGACCCCCTGGCGCGCCTTGCAATGCTGTCCGTAATCGGCCAGCTGCGGAACCAGGGAACTACAGTAGTCATGGTTACCCAGGACGCTGATGCGGTGACCGGCTTGGCTGACCGGGTGCTTGTTCTGGATGCGGGCCAGATTGTTCTGGAGGGCCCGCCACAGGAAGTTTTCGGCAAGGTAGAGCAGTTGCACGCCCTGGGCGTGGACGTCCCACAGGTGGCCGAGCTGAGCTACCGTCTGGGTATCCAGCCGCCTTGCTTGACGGTTGAGCAGGCCTTTCAGGCTTTGTCCAGGAACGATTGGCGCTGGCCTCCCGCTGGTGGCCTGGCGCAGACTCCTACTGACCAGGCCGACCAGACGCGTGAAGCGGTTATCAGTTTTGAAGACGCCTGGTACCGGTACGCAGGGGGCGCTCAGGCCCTGGCCGGGGCCGATCTGGCCATATCCCCGGCGGAGTACGTGGCCTTGATCGGAGCCAACGGATCGGGGAAGACCACCCTGGCCAAACATATGAACGGGCTATTGCGCCCTCAGCAGGGGAGGGTCTTGGTGGCTGGTTTTGATACCCGCCGGAAATCGGCTGGTGAGCTGGCCCGCCGGGTGGGCTACGTGTTTCAAAATCCGGACCACCAGATCTTTGCGCCAACCGTGTGGGAGGAGATTGCCTTCGGACCCCGTAATTTGGGCTTGGACCGTGAGGAGATTCAGAAGCGGGTGGGTAGTGCCTTGGCGACCTTTGGCCTGACTTCCCTGGCCGAGCTACCACCGGCTACTCTGAGCTATGGGCAGCGGCGCTTGGTGACTCTAGCAGCCGTGCATGGAATGCAACCCCAGGTGCTAATCTTGGACGAACCCTCAGTCGGGTTGGACCGGCGCCTGACGGTCCAGGTGACCGAATGGGCCTCAGAGCTTCATGCGGCAGGCGCCGCTGTTGTGCTTATCACTCACGATATGCGGCTGGCAGTGTTGGCCTCCCGCTGCCTGCTGATGCAGGCAGGAAAGGTGACACTGGATACCCCGATGGCCGAGTTTCTTTCGCGGCCCGAGCGCCTGGTCCGGGCTGGCATCGAAGCCCCGCCCATCGTCGAGCTAGGCCGCAGGTTGGGGCTACCAGCCGTTCCGCCAACCGTGGAAGACTTCTGTCGGGCACTCGCGCGGCAGGCGGGGGAGGTGGATGTCGAATGAGCCTGCCCCCTAGTCTTTACGCGCCCGGGGACTCGTGGTTGCACAGAGTGGATCCCCGCGTAAAGCTCGCCTTTGCGGTGCTGTCCACTGCGGCCTGGATGAGCCTGGGCAGCCTGCCTTTGTTTGCCCTGTTTTTGGTCCTCTGCCATATTATGCTGCTATCGGCTCGGGTGCCTCTCGCCCGTCTGGGCTGGGCCTGGCGCCTGATCTTGCCCATCACGATTTTGATTCCGGTATTATGGCCCGTATTCTCGACGGCGGCCGATCCCATTCTGCTGCGCTTGGGGCCGGTGAGCGTGACGTGGCAGGATATCTGGCAGGGGTTGGCTATGGCGGCTCGGGTAGATGCTATGGCCTTTGCCTTCTTCGTGTGGTTGTTTACCACGGATCAGACGGATATGGTGCTGGCCTTTGTGAAGCTTGGCATTCCGTACGAGTGGGGGCTGATGGTGAGTATTGCCTTGCGCTACATACCAACTCTTTACTCAGCCTTTGAGCAGGTTATGGATGCTCAGCGTGCGCGAGGATTGGTTATCTCTCGCACAAATCCTGTGCAGGCTGCCCGGGCTTACATTCCCGGACTGGTACCCATGCTCATTCTCGCGTTTCGAACTGCTGACAATCTTTCCCGGGCACTGGAAGCGCGAGCCTTTGGGGCGCCAGGAAGGTCTCGTACCGGCCGCCGACGATTGCGTTTAACCTTGCTCGATGGCCTCATTTTGGTGGCCCTGATTGCCTTGTTCGGTGGGCTGATTGCAGCTCGTGTCCGGTGGGGCCTTGGGCGGGGGCCGCTGTTCTGAGAAGAAGCAGTCAGAAGCAGCATAGTTTTTAGGTCATATCATCAAGCAGGGCCTCTGATACTTCAGCAGTGATCGGGGCCTTGCTTTAGTTTGGGCCGGTAGCCCCGTCTCGCGCGCAAGTAAGACGGTGCCTCCTTAAGTTGTCAGACCTGGTAAGGCAATAAGGTCTAAGAAACGCTCGGCACTTGTTGGCCCATGACTGGGCGTTTGAGAACAGAATTCAGGTGCAAACGCCCTAGAAAATGCCGGGCAGTTCTTGAACAGGCACTTAAGGAGGACAAGATGGGTGATGACGTGGTTAGATCTGGAATAGAATCTTCGGCCCTTGCCCGACCCGGACAGAGATCCGGTAAACGGCTGGCTTTGCTCTCTTCCTTCGTGATCCCGGTTTTGTTTGTCACAGGCCTACTGTTGCTGTTACTTAGCGTTCGGGATAGCGCCGAGGCGGTAGTGGCCAACCTGGCTGGCCTGCTGCCAGTCGGTTTTGCCTTTGCAGCCGGCATGGTGGCCAGTGTGAACCCGTGTGGCTTTTTTATGTTGCCGGCGTATATCTCGTATCACCTGGGGATCGAGGAGACAGGCTTTTATCAGCAGTCTGTGGTCAGGCGGCTTTCTAAAGGCTTGCTGCTGGGGGCGGTAACGACGGCTGGCTTCCTGACGGTCTTCGCCGTAGCAGGAAGCATCAGCTCAGCTGGCGGGCAGTGGCTGGTGCGGGTGTTTCCCTACGCCGGGGTGGTCATGGGTGTGGTGATGGTGCTGGGGGGGCTGTATTTGTTGGTGACTCGCCGTGCGCTGGGCATTATGGCTGCCAGCCGAGTGACGATCAGCCCAAAGCGGAACCTTGGCAACGCCTTCTTGTATGGCATCGTGTACGCCTTGGGTTCATTGAGCTGCACGCTGCCTATTTTCCTGGTGGTGGTCGGCAGCTCGCTGGCCAGTCAGAGCTTGCTGGCTTCCTTCAGCCAGTTCATCGGGTATGCCTTGGGTATGGGTACCATCCTGGTAGCAGTGAGCATCGGGGCTGCTCTCTTCCGGGGGGCAGTGGCGCGTGGGCTGCGAAAGGCGATTCCCTACGTGCACCGGGCCAGCGCCCTATTTATGGCGGGGGCTGGCGCCTATCTGGTTTACTACTGGGTCTTCTTCGCCGACTCGATCTTCTAGACAGGCGGGACCTGGCCTCATCGAAGCGGGCCGCGCAGCCGGGATGCCTCGGCTCCGCTTTTTTCACTGTGCACTTATTTGGGGGCCACAATCTGTCGGGTGTGACCGCCTCACGGGCACCGGTGTTTCATATTGCCACGGCCCGGTGCACCATGCTCTTGATTGAAATCTTCAAACGCCTTAGCCAGCTCCTCCGCTTTGGCTATGGTATCCAGGTTTTCAAGTAGAAAGGTGTTGATGATGGCCCTATACCGCATATCTTTCGAGGAAGCTGATGACACGCGTAATTACCAGGTCAGGCCGCTCATGGGTGATCAGATGTCCCACCCTGGGCACGATCTCAGCGTTAATCACATTCGGCAGCAGACTCAATCCACGCTTGATCACCTGGTAAGGGTCAAACATAGTTTCATACTGGCCCATCATCAAATAAGTCGGCGCGGTCAATCGCCTGATGTCACTATTGCTGATCACAGGTGGGCTTCTTTGCTCCAGGCGAAAGTGCTCTAAGATCAACTCGAACAGCGCCAGGGCATCTGGATTGGGGGGCAAATCCGGCGGCGAAAGCAGTCCCAGGAATCGACGTGCCATCTCTGCTGGTGACTTAATGAGATAAGGCGTGATGAATCGCAAGAGGAACATCTTGTTGATTGGCCTGAAGCCCGCTGAACTCATCAAAATGGCGCTGCCGATCATTTTGGGCGCCACGCTGCCCAGCTTCATGATCAGCCAACCGCCGTTAGAGGCGCCAATCATATTGGCGCGTTCCAGGCCAAGTCCCTCCAGTGTCTCCGCTGCCCACTGACCATAGGCCGGCCCAGCCTTGGATGGACGGCTTGCGGCACTCTTGCCCATCTCGCCAATGGTGTCTATCGCGTAGACGTGGTAGGTTGGCGCAAGCGCCGCGATCCAGTTTGTCCATATAGTTGAATTGGCGTTGCCGCCGTGCCAAAGAACAATTGCCTTAGCATTCCTATCGCCACTGATGACCGAATGAGTGGGGCCAAAGCGCGTTCCCACATACTTTGTCTCATAGGGGACAGCCATGCCTTGAAGACTTGTATCGTAATGTGCCATAACCTTCTGGCAGCCTTCGGGTGATTTGTAAAGGGTTGAATGATCGGGTGACGTAGCCATAGTTGTTCCTCCACAGTTCATACCTTCAGTACCAAGGCCGGAGAAGGCAAAACCAAGAATGCTCCCACCTATTATGTTATTGGCTTTAATGGCTTGTCGAGTTGAGGCCGCTGGATGCCCTTTCCAACTCTTCGTGCACTTCACGCGGGGTGCCATCTAGGATGGCCTCACTCACCTCCAGGGCTCCACTGACCACTTGCCAGCCCTGTTTTCGGGTTAGGCTGGAGAGGAGCAAGATCTGTTCGGCCTGACTGATGAGGGCCTGGATGGGGACAACTGATGGGGCACGTCGTTGCTGGCGCAGACCAGCGACAAAGACAGGGCGTCAACTACTTGACATAAATATCTACACTTTGTTTTCTGTTCTACTGTTCCCACTTGGCTGCTGGCCTTGCCTCTCAAAATGACTAACTACCACGTCATCTATCTCGTTCCACAAGCTATCTGGCTCCATCTCCAACTCCCTGGCCATCTCGCGCCCAATCGTCTTTGAACGACGAGGTAGCGACAACATGCGCCTTAAGAAGCCAGGGTGTTCCTCCTCCAGGTATCGCACCAGCCAGTATCCACGCATACCATGATACGCGATTGCCTCTCCATCCTTGCGCGATAGCTCGCGGTACGTCGGCGGCGCCGCCTTTGGCGAAAAGTTTCTCACAAACTCCAAGGTCTCCTGTCTGATCGTCGGTCTTCCCAGGAAATCGTCTACCGTCAGCGTGGCTATGCCTTCATTGAGCCAGGTGGGCAACCTGAGATGTGCCGAACAGGCGTGCACCAGCTCGTGGCACGTGATGTGCTGCACATTCACTTTCATATCCTTCTCTTCTACAAACATGCGAACACCAATTCCCCGGTCACTTTGCTCCAATAAGTGAGGTGGCTTTACGCCGATCGCCACCCTCTTCCCATATCGTTGGGTCCAGGCGGCGCTATACGGCCACGTTCTCCGGGCCCGGAAGCACCAGAACGGCATCGTCGCACCCAGCAATACTCGCCAGGGCCAAGGAGCTGACTGAAACACAAACCCCAGCCAGGAGGTCATGACGTAGATACGACAGTCTTCAGGCGGTTCCAATCCCCATTTCTCTTGTGCAAGTTGGAGTGCTTTCCCGCAGGCGCCGCTGATCAAATCCGCGGTTTCCTGCTCGCCCGGATCAAACACCAAGATTATCTTGCTAACTTTTATGGACTTCATAGGCCCACGACTTTCCCGCTGCCAGAGAGCGTAAAGGGACGATGGTTGGGGAATTCTTTCATGCGCTACTCCTTGCGCGCCAACAAGTATGTCGGGCTGGATCGAGCGCAGGGGAACTCGGAAAAAGAAGCCCTATTCCCGAAGCAACCTGAAGCGCAAGCCCGATTGACGCAGCTTCTCCTCAATTTCAGCGTATGCATCCGGGTCTGCCTCGACTCTGAGCGAACACTCCACTCTACCTGAAAACTCCGGTGGCCTGACGCCGCGCGCAGGCTCGTTCAATACAAGTTCGAGCGTGTGGGAGTAGTCGGTCGGGCTGACTTCTTTGCCTTCTTTGAGTGCCTTGACAAATGTGGCCAGGTTTATGTCTGTATACCAGGTGCCGATCATGGGACTGTATTGGCGGTAGAGGCGTATTCCCAAGACCTGGCTCAATGTCTCAGCTAGCTCGTCAATTCGAATGGTCCAAAAGCTGTAGGTTGCCATAGCTTGATCCGATTTATGATGCGCCATTGGCGATGGGTAGTCGCTCGACGGGCAAACCGTGCGCCTAATGGTTTCGAGCCAAGCGCCGGGAGGGTTGTCACAATTATATCACTTCCCACTATGAAAATCTACCGACCCAGAATTGGGGGCTCTAGGAGTCTGTGGGCGAGAGAGATGCAGTGAGGAGGCCTCCTTGGTTTCTGGGGAGGTGAAATCTTACGCGTGAACCGGGCGCGGTGGACCCGGCATAGCGTGATCCGGGCAGCGTTAGGGTTCGGGGCTTTCTTCGATGTAATAGCGCATAATGGCTTTGCTCTTGGAGGGCCGGGCGCACTCAACGAACCCGGCTGCTTCGAACATGGATGGCAGGCCCATGTAACTGGAAACGTGGGGAACTTGGTCGCTCCCAGGCAGGGTGGGATAGGCCTCTACCACTTGGCCTCCTTGGCTGCGTACGTAGGCTATGGCTGCCTGGATGAGCGAGTGTATCAGGCCCTGATGCCGATGGCTTTTCTTCACAAAGAAGCACACAATGGACCAAACCGGCGTTTCGTCAAGCCTCTTGAGGACCGGCGAGCGTTCTAGCGAGCCGTAATGCTCCCGAGGTGACACCGAACACCAGGCCACGGCTTCCCCGCCGGAATAGGCCAGGATGCCGGGTACTTCTCCACCCTCCACCAGCGAGCGCATGGCGTCTCGATTGCCCTGGCCTTGTTTCGCCTCAAACTCGCGGCGCGTCAAGCGCCACCACATGCACCAGCATCCACCGTAGGCCCCTCGCGGGCCGAATAGCCCTTCAAAATCAGGCCATCGTTCTTGGGTCAAGGGGAAGAATTCCAATGATGCGTGCGTTTGCTTTGCAGATTCCATAGATCCTTCCTCCTAAAGGTTTCATGGTGCTGTCGGGTCTTTAATCGTCCCCCGTTGGGTGAGCGGGGTCTCAGCGCCAGGGCGGATGGGCGCGGCCGTGGCCTTGGCGATGCGTACAGCGCACACCTTGTAGTCGGGAATCTTGGCCCGCTCGTCGAGCCGCAGATCGGTCAGGACGTTGGCGGCCGCCTCGACAAAGTGAAAGGGGATAAAGACGGTCCCCTGCGGCGAGCGACCGGTAACCAGCAGGCGGGCGGTGATGGCCCCCCGCCGGCTGCTGACATCCACCCAGTCGCCGGTCTGCAGGCTCAGGTGACCGGCATCCTGGGGGTGCATTTCGACGGTACATTCGGGCCAGATATCGGTCAAGGCCGAGGCCCGGCTCAGCGTGCCGCCGTGCCAGTGGTACAGCAGGCGCCCGGTACTGAGGGTGAAGGGGTACTCGTCGTCGGGCAGTTCGCTGTCCGTACCGTAGGCCACCGGCCAGAACTTACCCCGCCCCCGGGGGAAGCTCTTGGCAAAGAGATAGGGGGAGCCTGGATGGTCCAGGGTGGGGCAAGGCCAATGCACCCCACCTTCCTGGTCAATACGCTGGTAGGTGATGCCGTAAAAGTCGGGGGTGACGCTCCGCATCTCCTCCCAGATTTCGGAGGGGTGGGCATAGATCCATTCGGCCAGCATCTGCTCGGAGCTGTGGCAAATCACGCGGTCCATATCTGCGCTGGGGCTGTCGGTGTGTTCGTCGGCCGCCTGGCAGATGCGCGTGATGGAACGCCGGGCCAGTTCGGACACGATCTCCCAATCGGCTCGCGCCTGACCTGGGGCAGGGATGGCTTTACGGATGCGTTGCACACGCCGGTCTGAGTTGGTGAAGGTGCCGTCCTTTTCGGCAAAGCTGGCGGCCGGCAGAATTACGTCGGCGTAGACGTTGGTTTCGTTGAAAAAGATATCCTGGGCTACGAAAAACTCCAGGTGTTGAATAGCCTGGCGGGCGTGGTTCAGATCAGGTTCGCTCATAAGTGGATTCTCGCCCATCACGTACCAGCCCTTGACCCGCCCGGTCAGGATACCATCTACCATCTCGGTGGTGGTCAAACCCGGTTGATGGGAGAGACAGGTGTGCCAAGCCTTCTCAAATTTGAGGCGCACCTGGGGGTCGGTGACTGGCTGGTATGCGGTATAGACGTTGGGCATGCCGCCCGCGTCGGAACAACCCTGCACGTTGTTTTGACCCCGCAGCGGATTCAATCCGGTGCCCGGTCGCCCCACATGGCCACATAGCAGAGCCAAGTTGACCAAGGTCAGGGCGTTATCCGTGCCATGGGTGCTCTGGCTGATGCCCATGCCCCAATAAATGGCAGCTGCTTTGGCCCTTGCGTATATACGAGCCGCAGCCCGAATATCTTCTGCCGGAACGCCGGTGATTTCTGCGGCCCATTCCGGTGTTTTACCCTGCAGGCTCTGCGCGTATTCCTCAAAGCCTTCGGTCCGGGCGGCTATAAACTCCTCATCGTACAGGTTTTCCTTGAGGATAACATTTGCCATGGCGTTGAAGAGGGCCGTGTCGGTGCCCGGCCGCTGGCGCAGCCATAGATGGGCAAAGCGGGTCATCTCGATTTGACGTGGGTCAACCACGATCAGCTGGGCGCCGTTTTGGTGCACGGCTTCCTTGAGAAAGGTGCCGATAACCGGGTGATTCTCTGTGGTGTTGGAACCGGTGACGATGAAGCATTCCAAGTTTTTCATCTCGGCAATGGCGTTGCTCATGGCGCTGGAGCCGATGGCCAGTTGCAGGGCGGCCACGCTGCCGGCATGACACAGGCGGGTGCAATGATCCACGTTGTTGGTGCCCAGCACGCCCCGTACGTATTTTTGCAGCAGGTAGTTGTCTTCGTTGGTGGCCTTGGCGCACGCGTTGGCGGTGATGCTGTCCGGCCCATGTTGCCAGCGCAGTTCCAGCAGGCGGCGGACCACCAGGTCGAGCGCCTCGTCCCAGGTAGCCTCGTGCCAGTCGTCGGGGTAACGGGCCGGGGAACGCTGACCGGGCGGTTGGGGCGTATGTCGGATGAGAGGAGCTTTCAGGCGGCTCTGGTGATGCACGTAGTCCAAGCCAAAGCGACCTTTAACGCACAGTCGGCCGTAGTTGGGCGCGGCGTCAAAGGGAGCTTCCACCCGCAAGATGTGCTCGTCCTTGATGTTCAATGATACCTGGCAGCCCACTCCGCAGTAGGGGCAGGTAGAGCCAATAACTTGATCAGCTTGCATCATTCTCTCCGCGAGTCAGCAGTGTTCCGCTCCAAATCAAACTCCACTTTGCCCTTTAGGGCGCCAGTAGGGCACACACCTACGCAATTGCCGCAAAAGACACACGTAGTGTCAGGCATATCCTCGCCAAAGGCAGTCGCTACATAGCTTTGTATGCCACGCCCTCCCCAGGTGAGGGCAAAGGTATGCTGCACGTCCTCAGCGCAGACCTGGATGCAACGCCAACACATCACGCACTGGGAATAATCCCGGATGTAGAAGGGATTATCGTCGAAGACGTTAAAGTCACGAGCGACGCCCCCCACAAAGCGGCCTACCCGGGCCCCATATTGCTCGATATAGGCCTGGATTTCCGGCGCTTGGCGCAAGTCGACGGTGGAAGCCAGCAGTTCAAGGATCACCCTGCGCGCCTCATTAACCCGGGCTGTCTCGGTGTTGACCACCATGCCGGATTCGACGGTGACCACACAGGCTGGCTGCAAGGTGCGCGCCCCAATCACCTCAACCGCGCACAGGCGACAGACGGCGTTGGCCGTCAGGCTGGGATGATAGCAGATGGTGGGAATCTGAATGCCGACGGTTTGGGCTGCATCCAGGATGGTGGTGCCGGCCGGAACTTGGACTGTCTGTCCGTTGATGGTCAGGGAAAGCAAGAATGTCTCTTCCTGGCTACTCACGCTGGGGTCTCCTTTTGGGGGTGGCCTTGTGACAGACCGTGTTTCGTGCAACTCACATGTGGTTCGTCTAATTGTGCCAGACGGCTAACTATTTCGGCCGACGGGACAACCTCCCGGGCGTCCTAGTTTTCAAGATACTGAGTCGAGCGTTCTGCGGCTGGCGTCAGTAAGTGTCTCCTCAGAATATCCTCCGTACCCCGACGGAAATGCTATATGCCCTGGCCACTGGATTGGATCAGAGTAAGGCTTGTGAAACTAGGCTCTTCTTCACAGGCCGGATACAAGGCCTCAACGAACTTCAAGGTATAAGGCGCGTGTTGATGTTTCTTCTCGGCTGCCTGGTCAGGAAACGCCATGAAGTGGATGAACGAACAGCCGTCAGCCCTCTGAAAGGCCGTGTAGAAAGTGTCTGTTTCTTCCTTAGAGATGGCGGCTACGAACTCCTTGATGGCTTGCTCCGCCTCACCTACCTGGCCCTGCTTTACTTTGTACTCTGCAATCTTACGAATCATACGCTCGTCTCTTTCAATCTATGCACTGCGGAAATTGCCTGATCCTGGTCTTGGGGTGCCGATTGTGGCGATTCAACAACTTCCACCTGTCATTCCTCTTTATCGGCGATAGAGTGGCCCCCAGTCGTTTTTCCTATCAGGATTTCTCATTTTGTTTCAACCATTGGTTAATAGACTCAGCGTGCTCCTGGTAATGTTCCCACGTATTGGCAGCCACCAGGTTCCATAGCGGGTGTCCTGCCCGCCACGCGAAGCGCTGGGGATCGATCAGGTCTTCTTCGGTCAGGGCTTCTACTGTCTGTAACAAGCGCTGGTAAGAATGCTGGTAATCGGCTAAAACCTCGTCAAGAGCTCGATCCTTGTTGGACAAGTAAATCTGCTCGTTCAGGCCATCCAGGTCATCCCAGGTCATGCCAGGCGCGGGCCGCTGGGGCACTTCGCCACGCAAGGACTCCTGGATCCACTGGACTGAACGTCTCTCCCAATCGCTTATGTGAGCCAGGATGTCTTTGACGGACCAACTACCCTCCACCCCGGGCTGGGTTTTCTGCTGGTCACTCAACCTCCCTAGCGTGCGCTCCAGCGCTGCCCGCTCTTTTTGCATCAACTCAAGTATCCTGGTTTTGGTCATTGGCTCGTCCATTGACAGTCTCCTCTCTCAAGTTGTGGTTGGCATGGATACTGATTTGTCTTCAGGCTTCTCACTGACCGGTTCAGGTTCGCAAAACCGGTGTGCGCTTCTGTAGACCCAGCCAATCGATTGCTCCTTTTGATCAGCGCGGGACACATCCCTTCTCCTCAGAACACTACGAGATATCAGGATGCTGCAAACAACTCGGGCCAGTGCTGGTGCGCATTAATAACGGCCATAGACGCCGTCTGGCCCAGTCCACAAATACTGGTGTCTGTCATGACCGTCCCCAATTCGAGCAGGGCCTGAAAGTCGTCGGGCCGGGCTTGGCCGTTGGCGATACGCTCCAGAATCTCTGCCTGGCGTTGGCTGCCCATCTGGCATGGGTAGCACTTGCCGCAGCTTTCGTGGGCGAAGAAGTCGCCGATGCGGCGCAGCACCTGCCGCAAATCCACCCTATCGTCAAAGACCATGATGGTGCCGGCGCCGATAGTGCCACCTACTTTTCTGAAATCCTCGAAAGTCAATGGCGTGTCCAGGTGTTGCGCGGTGAGGAAGGTGCCTGCCGCGCCGCCAGTCAGGATGGCCTGAAGCTGGTGACCGGCTGGCAGCCCGCCGGCCAGGTCGTAGATCAGGTGTCGCAATCGGACACCGAAGGGCACTTCGTATACGCCAGGGCGCAGTACCGAACCACTGACGGCGAAGAGTTTGGTACCTGCCGATTCGGGGGTGCCCAGGGCATTGTACCAGCGGGCACCATGCAGGATGATGGGGGGTACCTTGGCCAACGTTTCCACGTTGTTGATGACGGTGGGCTGGGCCCACAGGCCGGAATCGGTGGGGAAGGGGGGCCTGAGGCGGGGAAAGCCCCGCTTGCCCTCGATACTCTCCATAAGGGCCGTCTCCTCTCCGCAGACGTACGCACCTGCCCCACGCCGTACCTCAATTTGGCAATCGAATCCGCTGCCCGATATATCCGCGCCCAGATAGCCGGCTGCTGCCAGTTGGCGGATGGCCCCGGTGAAGCGTTCGTAGCCGAGGCGATGCTCCCCCCGTACATAGATGAAGCCCTGTTGGGCGCCAACTGCGTAGCAGGCCAGGATCAGTCCCTCCACTACCCGGAAGGGATCACCGTCCATCAGAACTCGGTCCTTGAAGGCCCCCGGTTCACTCTCGTCGGCGTTGCAGATCACATATCGGGGTCCGGGGTTACGGACGGCGAATTCCCACTTGACGCCAGTAGGAAAGGCAGCACCACCCCGGCCCACTAGCTTACTGGCCTTCACTTCTTCCAGCACCTGGGCCGGCGTCATATCCCTGAATGCCTGGCGGAGGGCAGCCAACCCGCCTTGAGCGACGTAGTCCTCGAGACGGGTGGGATCCACCACGCCTACGTTGGAGAGGGCCAGCTTGACCAGGCCGCCGATGGCCAGTGATTGTTGAGGAGGGGGCTTTTTCAGGTCCGTGGCGGGATCAGCCGGGTCGAGGGGCGCATATCGCTCCAAGTTGACCAGGGCCGCCGGGGCGCGGTCGCACAGGCCCAGGCACCGCACCGCCTCCAGTGTGTACTGACCATCAGGCGTGGTCTGGCCGGGTTCAACCCCAAGTTGCTGGCACAGCTTGCTGGTCAGCCTGTCGGCACCGGCCAGGGCGCAGGGGGCGTCCTGGCAGACGCGAACGATTTGGTGGCCTACGGGCTGGGTGTACAACATTTCGTAAAACTCGGTGACGCCGTAAATGTCGGCCAGCGGTATATTCAGGACTACCGCCACACGTTCCACTACCTCCCTGGGCAGCCAGCCGCCAAAGATGGCCTGACATTCGTGTAAGACTTCGATCAGGGCGGCAGGGCCTGGAAGGCGGTACCGGGCCAGCACTTCTTCCAAGGCAGCGAATTCCGGCGCCACGCCACCCAACTCAGCCCACAAGTCGGCTGCCCAGGTCTCCAGCTCGGGCAGATCGCTGGCGAAGGGTGGCAAAAGGCCGACCCGGTACTTGCGCTGCCAATCCAGGTCGGCCAGAGACACACCACTCAGTTGGGCATCATCCTTGAGGCGGATGAACTGAAAAAGGTCATAGCGGGCGACTAGTTGCTGGCGGGGGGTCGGCAGTGTGGCAACCAGCCCGGGTACCCCCTGGGCTGCCGCCAGGCCAGCTTCTATCCAGCGATCAGAACGCAGTTCCCCCCCGGCTGCCAGGGCTTCCTGGACGAATACTTTGAGCCAGAATAGCGCAGCCCGATCCACCTGACCGGCCTGCAGGTCGT
>CP070811.1:5243506-5268648 GCA_020343875.1 Anaerolineales bacterium
ATTGAGGAAGGATGAGGGGGGACGGCATACGCCTTTCTTCAAGGGCTATCGGCCGCAGTTTTACATTCGGACCATGGATGTGACCGGGGCGGTGGAGTTGCCGGAGGGAGTAGAGATGGTGATGCCTGGGGACAACGTGAACCTGAAGGTGCAGTTGATCGTGCCGGTGGCGTTGGAAGCTGGGAGCCGGTTTGCCATCCGGGAGGGTGGCCGAACGGTTGGGGCTGGCGTCATCACCAAGATCATCGAGTAATAAATCCCGAAGAGTTGACTGAGCCGCTGGTAATGGCTAAGCGCCTGATCAATCAGTCGGTCAGCCAAGCGGATGATTGATTGTTGTAAGGGGGAGGTATGGCCAAACAGAAAATACGTATTCGTTTGAAGGCTTATGACCACCGCGTGTTGGATCAATCGGTGCGACAGATTGTTGACACAGCCGAACGGACGGGAGCGCTCATTGTGGGGCCGGTACCTTTGCCGACCAGGATCGAAAAGTTCACCGTCATTCGTTCGCCTTTCATCGATAAGGATTCGCGAGAGCAATTCGAGATCCGCACTCACAATCGCCTTATCGACGTGGTGGAACCCAGCTCAAAGACGATTGATGCGCTGGTACGGCTGAACTTGCCTGCTGGCGTTGACGTGGAGATCAAATAGATCGGTGATTGGGGAATCGAGGAATCGAGAAGAGTGCCTGGCATATTGGCCTCCTATCCCTCGCTACTTTTGGTCACTGATTTCTAATCCTTCGATTTTAGAGATAGGGAGGAAGGGGTTCACAGATGATGCGGTCGTTTGATAGGCCTAGGCAGCCTCAAGTGAGCTGCGCTCTTCGGCAAGAAATGGCTGGCAGTCTTCGTTCCCCAAATGGCAATGAAAGGTATTCTCGGTAAGAAAGTCGGCATGACCCAAATCTTCGATGAGCAGGGTGAGGTGACCCCTGTAACGGTTATCGAAGCTGGGCCCTGCTATGTGGCACAGAAGAAAACGCTCGAGCGTGATGGCTACACTGCGGTGCAGCTTGGCTTTGAAGAGATCAAAGCAAGCCGTGCTACCAAACCCAAGCTTGGCCATCTGGCCAAGAATAATCTCCCGGCGCTGCGCTATTTGCGCGAGTTTCGAGTGGAAGACCACAGTGAACTGAGTGAAGGTCAGAAGCTGGATGTCGGCGTCTTTGAGGTAGGAGATCGGGTGGATGTGATAGGTACCTCTAAAGGACGTGGATTTGCGGGTGTGGTCAAGCGCCATGGCTTTGGGGGCGGCCCCAGAACGCACGGCCAATCAGATCGCTTGCGCGCGCCAGGCGCGATCAGTTCTGGCTCTACGCCGGGGCGTGTGTATAAGGGATTGCGTATGGCGGGCCGAATGGGCGGCAGCCGAGTTACAGTCCAGAATCTCGAAGTGGCATTAGTAGACCCAGAGCGGAATCTGCTGGCGGTCAAAGGCGCAGTACCGGGTGCCCGTGAGGGGCTTCTCGTTATCAGGGAAGCTCGCAAAACCAGCGTTTCGAAGAGGCGGAGATAAGCGATGCAAGTGGACCTTAAGAACATCGCAGGTGAAACAGTTGGGGAAGTGGAGCTGCGTGACGATATCTTTGGCATTGAGCCCAATGGGGCGGTTATGCACCAAGCCTTGTTGCGACAACTGGCCAATCGACGCCTGGGGACGCACAAAACCAAATCACGGGGCGAGGTGATACGCAGCAAAGCAAAGTGGTACCGGCAGAAGGGAACCGGTCGGGCCCGACACGGAAGTCGCAACGCGCCTATCTTCGTGGGGGGCGGTGTTGCACACGGGCCCAAGCCTCGTCGCTACGTCAAGAAGATGCCGCGCAAAATGCGGCAGCTCGCATTGCGCTCGGCTTTGTCCGTGAAGGCTGCCGAGGAACGCATCATTGTGCTAGATACCATGGACTTTGAGGCACCCAAGACTCGCACCATGGTTGATACTCTGCAAAACCTGAGCGTCGATACTAGTGCTGTCATCCTACTGCCCGAGCGAAACGAGAATCTCGAGCGCTCAGCAAACAACTTGTCCGCTGTGAAAACCTTGCGAGCTCACTATCTGAATGTACGTGATTTATTGAAGTATGACTATGTCATTTTGCCCACTGGCGCCCTGGCCGTGGTCGAAGAGATTTTGGGGTGAGGTGAGCTATGGGAGAAATGAGTCCCTATCAAGTGGTAAGACGTCCCGTAATCACCGAGAAGAGCAACATCGCGACCGCGTATAATCAGTATACCTTTGAGGTGGCCCGTCAGGCCAATAAGACTCAGATTCGAGAGGCCGTGGAGCATATCTTCAAGGTAGACGTGGTCGAGGTGCGTGTGATCAATATGGGCCCCAAATATGGGCGCTGGGGACGAAGGCGGGTTAAGCGAAGCCCGGCTTGGAAGAAAGCCATCGTTACTATTGCGCCAGATCAGCGCATAGAGCTGTTTGAAGGTGTATAACGCAACCAGGTCAAGATAAGATTTTTATCTGGCATCAGGGATAGGCGAGAAGCGGAGAAGCCATTATGCCTATTAAAAGCTACAAACCGACTTCGCCTGGCCGGCGAGGAATGACGGTTTCAACCTTTGAAGAGGTTACTCAGAGAAGTCCTGAAAAGAGTCTCGTGAAACCGCTCAAGAAGAGCGGCGGACGTAACTTTAGGGGCAAGATCACGGTGCGACATCGTGGCGGTGGTCACAAGCGTCGCTACCGGCTCATAGATTTCAAGCGAGACAAGTTTGGTGTGCCGGCCCGAATCGCTTCAATCGAATATGACCCCAATCGTTCGGCGCGGATTGCCTTGTTGGTTTATGGTGACGGGGAGAAACGCTACATCATCGCTCCTATGGGGCTGATGGTCGGGGATGAGGTGTCTTCGGGCCCCGGTGCGGACATCCGGGTAGGTAATGCACTGCCTATCCATCGCATCCCGCTGGGCACGCAGATTCATAACATCGAACTTCATCCAGGTCGGGGTGGGCAGCTGGCTCGGTCCGCGGGCACGTCAGCGCAGCTAATGGCCAAAGAAGGACCCTATGCCCAGGTTCGCCTGCCTAGTGGGGAAGTACGCATGGTTAACCAGAATTGTATGGCTACCATAGGGCAGGTGGGGAACGTGGATCACGGCAACATCACGCTGGGTAAAGCTGGCCGCAATCGTTGGCTGGGGCGTCGACCCACGGTGCGTGGTTCGGCCATGGACCCTGCTTCTCACCCGCATGGTGGCGGTGAGGGACGCGCGCCTATTGGGATGGCAGGTCCCAAGACACCGTGGGGCAAGCCTGCACTGGGCTACAAGACCCGGCAGCGCTCCCACGTCAGTGACAAATACATCGTGCGAAGGCGCGGTAAAAAGCGACGATAAGTTGAGGCAATGGGTTGAGCCAATTGAGTCGGCTTCAGTCCGTTCAGCGGGTTTGGTCGGCTTGATCAGCTGAGTCGAGGGGTGAGGAGGTAGCAGGAATGACCCGATCGGTTAAGAAGGGCCCATGGATAGACCCTAAGTTACTGAAGAAAATTCAGGCGATGAATGCTTCGGGCGAAAAGCGTGTCATTAAGACCTGGGCCCGGGCTTCCACTGTCTCGCCGGAGATGGTAGGCCATACGATTGCCGTGCACAATGGCCGGCAACATGTGCCGATCTACATCCAGGAGAGCATGGTCAATCACAAGCTGGGCGAATTTGCCCCTACCCGTTTCTTCCGTGGGCATATCTTTAGGGAAAAGGGCAGTAAGGCCCGAAAGAGGTAAGACGAGATGGCGGGCTTTCAGGTGCACGCAGAGAGTAAGTATATTCCTGGATCACCGATTAAGGCTCGGCGGGTGGTGAACGTGGTGCGTGGCATGTATGCCAAGGAGGCATTGGAAGTTTTGCGCCTGATGCCGCAGGCAGCGGCCGGCCCCGTCGCCAAGACCATCCAGAGTGCCGTAGCCAATGCAGAAGAGAATTTTGGTCTGTCAAAAGAGGACTTGGTTATTGTTCAGATCGCTGCTAATTCGGGACCAGCACGACCTTGGCGGCGTTTCGGAGCGCGAGGCCGCTTCAAGCCGATTCGCAAGCGCACCTCACACATCAAGGTAGTTCTGGAAGAAGTAGTGGAAGAGCAAGCTTAGGAGGTTTGCCTTGGGGCGCAAAGTACATCCCACTGGATTTCGATTGGGCATTGTCAAAGATCATAATGCGCGTTGGTATGCCGAAGGCGAGACGTACGCTGATCTTTTGCAGGAGGACCTGGCTGTTCGCGGTTTGATCGTTCGCGAGAATGAACGAGCCAGTGTCTCTTCGGTGGAGGTGGAGCGTCTACCGGCGGCCAAGCAGCTGACGGTGCGTATCTGGACTGCCAAACCGGGCATCGTCATCGGTCGCAAGGGCGCGAATGTGAATTCGCTTCGCCGAAAACTTGAAGAGTTGACCGAAAAAAAGGTCCACGTAGACGTGCAGGAAATCCAAAACCCGGACCTGGATGCATATCTGGTAGCCGAGAGCATTGCCCAGCAGCTCGAACGACGTATTTCGCACAAGCGAGCCATGAAGCAGGCTATCCGGCGTGCGATGCGGGCTGGTGCTGAGGGTATCATGATCACCTGTGGTGGCCGACTGTCCGGTGCCGAAATGGCCCGACGTGAAAGCCAGCGTGAAGGGCGTGTACCTCGCCATACTTTGCGCGCTGATATTGACTACGCTCGAGCCGAATCGCTCACCACATTTGGGCGCATTGGTGTGAAGGTATGGATTTACAAAGGCGAAATATTGCCTGAAGCGAGTGAAGAAACGGCATTGGCCTATTAGGACGGCTGCAAGCGCACGCGCTTGACCCCCAATCGGGGACCCGCAGGGCGGGTTTATGGGCACACCCTCCAGCTTGCGCTTGTTGCAGGATAAGTTTGGGAGGCTGCCCAAACTGCCTCGCAGAGGGCAGTCATGCCAGTGTCAGCCAGTCATCGAATCTCGAATGCGTGACGGATTTGAAACCAACTACTGGCTCGAAGAGCCAATACTACTGAATATTGAACAAGTGCTAACTCTGGCTAGCGGGAGACTGTAATTATGTTGATGCCAAAGCGTGTAAAATATCGCAAACAAATGCGCGGCCGCCTGAAGGGAAAAGCTGGTCGTGGGGCTGAAATCGCCTTTGGAGAGTATGGCCTGCAGGCTCTAGAGCCGTGTTGGATGACCAGTCGCCAGATTGAGGCTGCTCGCCGTGCGATTGTCCGGCACGTGAGGCGGGGTGGTAAACTCTGGATCCGTATCTTTCCTGATAAGCCAGTGACCGTCAAGCCTGCCGAGACTCGCATGGGTAGTGGCAAAGGAAACGTGGATCACTGGGTAGCGGTGGTCAAGCCGGGACGCATTATTTTTGAGCTTGCGGGTGTGCCTGAAGAGGCGGCTCGCGAAGCATTGCGCCTGGCCTCACATAAGCTGCCTATCAAGACGCAGTTCTTGATGCGTGCCGGTAGTGAGGAGGGATAGCCCGTGAAAGCTCAGGAGATCCGTACCTTGTCAACTGGTGAAGTTGAGACTCGCCTCAATGATGCAGAAGAAGAGTTCTTCAACTTGCGGGCCCAGTTCGTCATCGGGCAGCTGGAGAACTTCAATCGACTTACGGAGCTTAAGCGAGACATCGCTCGCTTGAAGACAATCTTGCGCGAGCGTGAACTGGCAGCCGAGACTACACATACCGAACAGCAAGCCTAAGTGGCCTTGGTTGATTTGAAACTGGATGAGGGTATCGCGACATGGCGAGAGAACAACGTAAAGTACTGGTCGGACGTGTGATCAGTGATAAAATGGATAAGACGGTGGTCGTTAGAGTGGAACGCGTTACACGCCACCCTCTCTACGGCAAGGTGGTCCGACATCACAAGCGGTACAAGGCTCACGATGAAGACAACACCTGCTGCATAGGCGACCTGGTTCGTATGATTGAGTCGCGACCCATCAGTAAGGAAAAGCGATGGGTGGTGACAGATATTGTGAAGCGGGCCGAGCTCTAGCTGCCCAACCCTTATCTCTCAGGAGTTATACTTATGATTCAGCAAGAGAGTCGGTTGAAGGTGGCCGACAATACGGGTGCCAAAGAGGTTTTGTGTATTCGGGTGCTGGGTGGCTCGATGCGGCGCTATGCGACCGTGGGCGACGTGATTGTGGCTACGGTAAAGCAAGCCGCTCCACATGGATCTGTGAAGAAGGGCGACGTGGTGCGCGCAGTTGTGGTTCGTACGGCCAGAGGATATGGGCGCAGCGACGGGTCTTCCATCAAGTTTGACGAGAACGCCGCTGTGATTCTGGACTCAGCGACCAAGAACCCCAAGGGAACGCGGATCTTTGGGCCGGTGGCGCGAGAGTTGCGTGAAAAAGGCTTCATGAAGATTGTCTCGCTGGCCCCCGAAGTTTTATAGGCAGAGTAGAGTCAAGGTTGGTGTCATTATGATGAAGATAAAGCAAGGCGATACCGTCGAGATCGTTGCTGGCGACGAGCGCGGCGAGCGCGGCACGGTGCGTGAGGTATTGCGGGGTTGGAAGGTAGATCGCAGGAATCGGCGTATTCGGCGCGATCCCACCAAAGATCGGGTGATTGTCGGCGGGCTCAACATTATTAAGAAGCATCAGCGACCTATCAGCCAAACCCGTACTCAAACTGGTATTATTGAGCTCGAAGCCCCTATTCATATCTCGAACGTGGCATTGGTTTGTTCCCACTGCGACGAATGGACACGGGTGAGCATTACCTATGCCGATGGGGTAAAGGTACGTACCTGCAAGCGTTGCGCCGAGACCATTGATTGACCGAATTTGGGGAGCAAATAATGTCTAACGTGCCCAGATTAAAAGAGCGTTACCGGACAGAAATAGTGCCAGCTCTTATGGAAGAGTTTGGCTACCAAAATGTGATGCAGGTCCCGCGCGTCGAGAAGGTGGTGCTTAACGTGGGGGCTGGCGAGGCATTGCAGAGCGCCAAAGCGTTGGATGCCATCTCACAGGACCTGATGATCATCGCAGGCCAAAAACCCATCATCACCCGTGCCAGAAAGTCCATCGCCAGTTTCAAACTGCGCGAAGGGAATCCCATTGGCGTGAAGATCACGATGCGCGGCAGTCGCATGTATGATTTTCTGGACCGACTGATGAATGTCGCTCTGGCCCGTCAGCGTGACTTCCGCGGCGTATCACCCGACAGCTTTGATGGCCGTGGCAACTACGCCATTGGCTTGACGGAACAGTTGGTCTGGCCCGAGATTAATTATGACAAGATTGACAAGGTGAGGGGAATGGGAATCACCATTGTCACCAGCGCTAAGACGGACGAAGAGGCGCGGCGCTTGTTAGCGTTGCTTGGCATGCCCTTCAAGCGAGTTACATAAGGAGATAGGGAGCAGCCGTGGCTAAGAAATCAATGATCGAACGCGAAAAAAGGCGGAAGTATGCAGTGCGGCAGGTCAACCGATGCCGGCGTTGTGGCCGGCCTAGAGGATATATGCGGCGCTTCGGCCTGTGTCGGATATGTTTCCGCGAGCTGGCCAACCAGGGTTTCATCCCTGGCGTCGTCAAATCTAGCTGGTAGTTGCAGGCAGGAGAAGAGTTCTTATGAGTGTTTCTGACCCGATTGCCGATATGCTCACGCGCATTCGCAATACCACGATGATTCAACACCGGCAGGTGGTAATGCCTAGTTCAAAGTTGCGCGAGGAGATTGCCCGTATCTTGAAAGAAGAGGGCTTCATACAGGATTATGAAGTGATCCCGGCCAAGCCCCAGGCTATGTTGCGGCTTAGTCTCAAATATACCCGAGCTCGGCGCCCTAAGCCGGTGATTTCCGGGCTCAAACGAGTGAGTAAACCAGGCCGCCGTGTGTATTGCGGTCGGCGTAACTTGCCCTGGGTACGAAGTGGGCTTGGGATATCTATTGTCTCCACACCCAAGGGTTTGATGACTGGCCAACAAGCGCGGCGCCAGGGGGTGGGCGGCGAGGTGCTTTGTTACGTTTGGTAAATTTTGAATCTCTAAGCTCCATTGATGTGTCTCGTCTGTGATAGGCGGGAAATCGAGGATCGGGGATTAGAGATTTGATGGCGGAGGTTGGATTATGTCTCGTATAGGACGGTTGCCAATACCGGTTCCCAAAGGGGTAACGGTTGATATTCAGAAGAATACAGTGCGGGTGAAGGGCCCTAAGGGGGAGCTTCAGCGAACTTTCGACCCGGATATCCAGGTCAAACTGGAGGATAATCAGGTCGTTGTCCAGAGACCGACTGATAATCGACGCCATCGGGCCCTCCACGGCCTCACCCGCGCCTTGTTGAACAACATGGTGGTAGGCGTCAGCCAAGGCTTCGTCCGCCGCTTGCAGATTGAGGGTGTGGGCTATCGGGCCCAACTGCAAGATCAAGACTTGGTGTTGAATGTGGGGTATTCGCATCCGGTCGTGATCGAGCCGCCAGATGGCATCTCCTTTGAAGTGGAAAAGAGCTATCGCGGGATTAGTGTATTGGGCATTGACAAAGAGGTAGTTGGGGAGATGGCCGCACGCATACGCCGGGTGCGTCCACCAGAGCCTTATAAGGGCAAAGGAATTCGTTACGAAGGCGAATATGTTCGCCGTAAAGCTGGCAAGGCCGGCAAGGTCTAGCATTCTCAGAAAAGTGTGGTCAGCGTTCCGCGAGGTATGGAGAAAAAGTATGAGTAAGCCGAATAAAGCACGAGTGGCACGCGAGCGCCGCCACTTGCGTGTGCGCAGCAAGGTGGTAGGTACACCTGAGTGCCCTCGTCTGAATGTTTATCGCAGCCTCAATCATATCTATGCGCAGCTCATAGATGACGCTCGAGGCCAAACTCTGTTGGCCGCTTCTACGCTCGACTCGTCACTTCGTCAGGATCTGGCGGGCAAGACGAAGAAAGAACAGGCGGCTATGGTAGGCAAGGCTTTGGCCAAGCAAGCCGTACAGGCTGGCATCACCCGGGTCGTGTTCGACCGAGGTGGATACAAGTATCATGGCCGGGTGCAGGCATTAGCCGAAGCCTCGCGCGAGGGTGGGCTGCAGTTCTAGCTGACGACTGATAGCTGGTGGTGGGTGGTTTTCCATTTGTCATCGGCCTTACGCTCAATCGGAGGAAATATGGCGAGAAGGGAACCGGAATTCGAAGAAATCGAAGAACTTGACGAGCGTGTGGTACACATCGCGCGCACGGCCAAGGTGGTGAAAGGTGGTCGGCGCTTTAGCTTCCGGGCCGTCGTAGTGGTAGGAGATAATCGTGGCCGCGTTGGCGTTGGGGTAGGCAAAGCCCGGGAAGTACCGGATGCCATCCGCAAAGGCGCCGAGAAAGCACGCCGCAATATGCGACTCGTCCCCTTGACCGGGACCACTATCCCCCATGAAGTAGCTTCTCGCTACAGCGCAGCTAAAGTCTTTATGAAGCCGGCCGCGCCGGGCACAGGGGTGATCGCCGGAGGTGGGGTGCGTGCCGTGGTTGAGGCGGCGGGCATTCGTGATATCCTGACCAAAAGCATGGGAAGTGCTAATATTTTGAATGTGGTCAAAGCCACCATCAGCGCCTTGAATGAGTTGCAGGACCCGGTTGAAATTGCAAATCAGCGTGGATTGCCTCTCAGTCGCGTTCAACCGTTCTGGAGCAGAGAAAATGGCTAAGAAAAAAAGCAAGACCTTGTGCATCACCTGGGTCAAGAGTAGCATCGGCTACTCGGAGCGGCAGAAGGGCACCATTCGTGCCCTGGGATTGCGCCGCTTGGGCCATTCGGTGGAGCACTTAGATACACCGGTGATTCGTGGCATGATTGAGAAAGTGGGTCACCTGGTTGAAGCCCGCGAGGTGGAAGCATGAAGTTGCATGATTTGCAGCCAGCCCCTGGCAGTAAGAAGCGAAGAAAACGCGTTGGACGGGGTATTGCCGCTGGTCAGGGTAAGACCGCTGGGCGTGGCACCAAAGGTCAGGGTGCTCGCTCTGGCGGGGGCAAGGGCCCGTTCTTTGAGGGTGGACAGTTGCCCCTGGTGCGCCGGCTTCCATTTAAGCGCGGTTTTACCAACATCTGGCGTGTTGAATATACCGAAATCAACTTGGATCGCTTAGACTCGTTCGCCGATGGGGCAGAGGTTTCACCGGAGGCGTTGTCCGAGGCAGGTATCATCAAGTCGGCGAGCAAGCCGGTGGTAGTCTTGGGGCGAGGTGAGCTGGACAGACAACTTACTGTCAAGGCCCACCGTTTCTCGGCCAGTGCGCGTGCCAAGATTGAGGCGGCGGGCGGTACGGTTGAAGTGCTGCCTTTGGAAACCTAAGGAGAATTGGGGATGATTGAGGCCGTTAAGAACGCGCTGACTTTGCCCGATCTGCGTCGAAAGATCTTTTTTACCTTTTTGATTCTGTTTATTTATCGCGCTGCTGCTAACGTACCCGTACCCGGCGTAGATCAGGAGGCCCTACGAGGTTTTTTGGCGGGGGGGCAGGCCGGAAGCCAGCTTTTTGGCTTCTTGGACTTGCTGTCCGGAGGCGCCATGTCCAATTTCTCGGTGATGGCCATGGGCGTGTATCCTTACATTACTGCCTCCATTATCATCCAATTGGTCCAGCCGATCATCCCTCAATTGGAGGAGATTGCCCGGGAACCCGGCGGCCGTGAAAAGCTGAATCAATACACGCACTGGTTGATGGTGCCCTTGGCCGCTCTTCAGGGCTATGGACAGGCCATCTTTATCCAACGATCGGTTGGGGGCAATGTGTTGGCCAATTTCGGCTTCAACATCGACCCCTTAGGTACGGTTGCCACCATTCTGACCATGACGGCCGGCACGGTATTTGCGGTTTGGCTGGGCGAGCTCATCACTGAGCAGGGTATTGGTAATGGGGTGTCTCTCATTATCTTTGGTGGTATCGTCTCTCATTTGCCGGCAAGTGTGGGTGGCTTTGTGTTGAGTCAGGACTACGTAGGGCTGGTGGTTTTTGCCCTCATCACGGCGGCTACGGTAGGCGTTATCGTCGTCGTTCAGGAAGGCCAGCGGCGGATTCCGGTTCAGTATGGTAAGCGAGTGCGGGGGACCCGCGTGTATGGTGGGCAGAGTGCGCACGTTCCGCTGCGTGTCAACAGTGCAGGTATGATTCCCTTGATCTTTGCCCAGTCGCTTATGATCTTTCCCAGCACCATCGCCAGTTACTTTTACGATCCTGCAAAGACCGGTATCTTCCAGAGTCTGGTCAACGGCCTTTACGAGAATCTGCGCCCAGCCAATGACGCTTGGATCTACTGGATCATGTATTTCCTGATGGTGATTGGATTCACCTACTTCTACACCGATGTCATCTTCCGGCAGCAGAACCTGGCGGAATCGCTTCAGCGCCAGGGAGGGTTTATCCCAGGCATGCGCCCGGGCAAACGCACCGAAGATTACCTCAACCGAGTGCTGCAGCGTATTACCTTGGTAGGTGCCGTCTTCTTGGGTACGGTGGCCATTCTGCCTTGGCTGGTACAGTTGCTGCCTGGTTTGCAGCGGACGGGGGGACAAACTCAGTCGTTGCTTATCACCAGTACTGGCCTGCTCATCGTCGTCGGCGTGGTGCTTGACACGATGAAGCAGCTTGAAGCGCAGCTTCTGATGCGCCACTACGAAGGGTTTATCAAATAGCACTTGGACGAAGCGTGGCAACTCGCCGACGTGCTATGGTCGAACGTGATTGATTGACAGTGAAGATTGAAATAAAGTCCAAGGAAGAATTGGCGCTGATGCGTCAGGCAGGCCGCATAGTGGCTGAAGTCTTGGCCACTATGCGCGAGATGGGGCGACCCGGGGTCTCAACCGCTGAGCTGGATGCTGTGGCTGAGGACATTATTACCCGCCAGCAGGCTATCCCGGCTTTTAAGGGATACCCGCATAATGGGCAGAATGACTTCCCGGCTTCCATTTGCGCCTCTATCAACGAAGAGATTGTGCATGGCATTCCCAGCCCGCACCGGATCCTTAAGGACGGAGACATCATCAGTATAGATGTAGGCGCCATTTATGAGGGGTTTCACGGTGACGCCGCCATTACTCTGTTGATCGGCAAGACCGACAAGGAGACCCAGCGCCTATTGGAGGCGACCGAAGGCGCATTGATGGCTGGTATTGCTCAGGCACGTGAGCACAATCACCTGTGGAATGTCATCCGCGCCATTCAGTCCCACGCCGAGCGAAGCGGTTTCAACGTTTTGCGCGAGTACCAGGGGCATGGCATTGGGCGCCATATGCACGAAAAGCCCGATGTCCCCAATTTTCTGGGACCGCGTGGGCGACGGCCCAAGAACTATCCTCTAGAGTCAGGCATGACCATTGCTCTGGAGCCCATGGTTGTGGCTGGTGATTGGCGTACCAGGGTGCTAGACGATGGCTGGACAGTCGTTACCGCCGATGGCAATCGCTCGGCTCACTTTGAACATACTATCGCCATCACCAACGGTGAACCCGAAATCCTGACTCGCTTGTGACATAAAACGGGCGATTAGTTGGTAGGCAGTAGGAGAGTGATGCGAAATGAAAGTAAAACCATCCATTAAGCGACGTTGCGAAAAGTGTAAGATTGTCAAGCGCCGTGGGGTGGTGCGAGTTATCTGCTCTAATCCCAAGCACAAGCAACGCCAGGGTTAAGTGTGCGTCAGGAAAAGGAGGCTTAGGTATGGCGCGTATTGCAGGGGTGGACCTTCCACGGAACAAGCGCGTTGAAATCGCGCTGACTTACATCTACGGTATCGGCCGTAGTAATAGTCAAGATATCCTCAGACTGTCAGAGGTAAATCCAGATACGCGGGTGAAAGACCTGGCGGAGGATGAAGTCGCCCGGTTGCGCGAGGTGATTGACAAAAGTTATCAGGTCGAAGGCGACTTGCGGCGCGAAGTGCAGATGAATATCAAGCGCCTGCAAGAAATCCAGTGTTATCGTGGCCTTCGCCACCGGCGTAATTTGCCGGCTCGTGGTCAACGCACACGCACCAATGCCCGCACCAAGCGTGGCGCACGCAGAACGGTGCCCGGCCGCAAGCGGGCACGGGCCAAGAAGTAATTTGACACGGCGCACTGCGCTCTGAGTATTCCGTACTGTATGTATCATACCAGTAGGCAATAGTAGGGCGCGGTGTGGGGGAGGTATTATGGCAAAAACTAGAGGCAAGACAAAACGGAGCGGGGGGCGTAAAGAACGCAAGAATGTGCCCTTCGGGCGTGCTTATATCCACGCCACTTTTAATAATACGGTCATCACAGTCACGGATCAGCAAGGAAATGCCATCGCCTGGTCCAGTGCGGGCACGGTTGGCTTTAAGGGATCCCGCAAAAGTACGCCCTATGCTGCTCAGCTTGCGGCTCAGCAGGTAGTCAAGAATGCCCAGGATCACGGTGTGCGAGAAGTTGATGTCTTCGTCAAGGGACCTGGCCCAGGCCGCGAGGCAGCCATTCGGTCGTTGCAGGGTGCGGGCTTCAAGGTGCGCTCTATCACTGACGTGACGCCGATCCCGCACAACGGGTGCCGCCCGCCCAAGAAACGACGGGTGTAATTGGCTCCGCCCTGGGTGTCGTGCATACAGCCTTGAGGAATTCCTGTTTGCATTCACCCTGCCGATGTGCTTGACCGACTCTTTGCCCGCCTGTCTGCGTAGAAGACGGGCAAAGAGCCTGAAGGGTCTACCAGGAAGTCGGTTGAGATCTTGTCTTGGCAGAGCCGCCGACTAGCAGACTGTGGGCTGCTGCAAGAACAAGATGTAGAAGAACGATTGTTATTCAGATACCTAGAGGGACGAAGGGCTCTGCCAGGCCTGTAAACCTCTACAGATTAATTCGCAAATCAAGTAGGAGGATAACTTGGCACGCTACAGTGGTTCAGTATGCAAATTATGCCGGCGTGAAGGCGAAAAGCTCTTTCTGAAGGGTGAGCGATGCCTTTCACCCAAGTGCGCCTTTGAGCGGCGTTCCTATGCGCCTGGTATGCACGGACGCCAGGCACAATTCCGGCGGAAAGAATCCGACTATGCTCTGCAGCTTCGGGCTAAGCAAAGGGCCCGTCGCGTATACGGCGTCTACGAGCGTCAGTTCCGCCGTTATTTCCGTGATGCCCAGAGGCAGAAGGGGCTGACTGGCCTTAACCTGCTCATTTTGCTCGAAACCCGACTTGACAATGTGGTCTACCGTTTGGGATTTGCCAGCTCTCGAGCTCAGGCCCGCCAGCTGGTGCAACACGGCCACTTCGATGCCAACGGCCGCAAGACGAACGTCCCGTCTTTCCTGGTCAAGCCAGGGGACCTTATCGCGGTGCGGGACATCAGTCGGGGCAATTCGTATTTCAAGGAACTGTCTCAGAATCTGGATGGGGGCCAGGTTCCAGCCTGGCTGAGTCTGGATCTGCCTAACCTGGCGGGTAAGGTGCTTGATCTACCTGGTCGGGATGATGTTGACATAACTCTGAACGAGCAATTGATAGTTGAGTTCTACAGCCGTTAGGCCTTCAGACTGTCCGTATTCTAATGTGGGGCCCTGGCGTGAAATACCGCTATCGGCCCAGGACTGGGGATGCCTACAGGGGGTGCTGCTTTGTCGGAAATGAATCTTGTCTTGCCCAAAGTTGAAACTGAGGCAAGTGCTCAGGGTTACGGGCGCTTTAGCATTGGCCCGTTGGAAAGTGGTTACGGTATCACATTGGGTAATGCCCTGCGTCGCGTGCTGCTGGCATCATTGCCAGGCGCTGCCGTGACGTCGCTACGTGTGAGTGGGATACATCACGAATTTTCTAGTATCCCTCACGTGCGCGAAGATATGACCGCTTTGATTCTCAATGTGAAGCAACTACGTGTCAAGCTCTTCAACAACGAATCGGCGCGCTTGCGAGCGGAAATAAAAGGGGAGGGCATCCTCACAGCGGGCGACCTGGAATGTCCGCCTAATGTTGAGATTGTCAATCCCGACCTGCCGTTGCTGGTGGCCGATTCGCCCGAGGCCGAACTGGACATCGAGTTGGTGGTTGAAGCGGGGCGAAGTTATTCGCCTGCCGAGGAGCGGGGCAAGTTACCGATCGGTGAGATTCCGATTGATGCCATCTTCAGCCCCGTTCGGCGGGCAAGTTATACCGTAGAGCGGGCTCGGATTGGCCAGGTTACGGATTACGATCGCTTGGTGCTTGAAGTGACCACTGACGGCACCGCCTCGCCACACGATGCTCTGAGTGAGGCGGCACGCATTTTGGTGCAACACTTCACACTCGTCTCTGGTGTCACCGAAGAAGAGCCAGAGGCGGAGGAAGAAGAGGAAAGTGGTATCCCTGCCCGTATATACGAGACGCCCATTGAGGAGCTTGAGCTGACCGTACGAGCTTACAATTGTTTGAAGCGCGCAGGTATCACGCAGGTGGGCGAGATTTTGGAGAAGCTGCAGAAGGGTGATGAAGAGATACTGGCGATTCGTAACTTTGGTCAGAAATCGCTCGATGAATTGATGGAAAAGCTCCGTGAAAAAGGCTTTCTTGATGAGCTGGAACGTATAGCCAGCCTCTCGGCGGAAGATCAGTCGTCGGCCGAGATAGAATTGGCTGCCTGAGAGAATACGTTGGAGCATAATTCAAGGTTTGTGAGGAATCTGGACGATGAGGCATAAAGTAGCAGGTCGAAAACTAGGCCGCGACTCAGCTCAGCGCAAGGCCCTATTTCGCAATCTTGTGGCAGAACTCTTTCGGCACGAGCAGATTCGTACTACCGAAGCCAAGGCCAAGGCTATGCGGCCCCAGGCAGAGCGATTGATCACCTTGGCCAAGCGTGGCGACTTACATGCGCGGCGATTGGCGGCCCGCGAAGTGCAAGACTCTGAGACTTTGCGCAAACTCTTCGACGAGCTCGCGGAGCGCTACGAGGATCGGGAAGGGGGATATACCCGAATTTACAAGCTCGGTCCACGCAAGGGCGATGCCGCACCCATGGTGCTCATCTCGTTGGTTGAGTAGGCGATAGGTACCGGTCCGTCACTGGCCCTGCATTATCGGCCGCAAATTGGGCTTGGACTGATTGCAGAAGGAAGAAGGTTTGCCTGGACTGGCACCAAGTTGAAAAGAGCAGGAGATAAGAGCTTCGGATAGGGTGCCACGCCCTTTCTCTTAGCCCCGCCTCCTTTCCGTAGATGAAACTTAGATACCGGGCAGTAGTTGAGTACGATGGTACCGACTTTCGGGGCTTTCAGGTTCAGGCGCGGGGTCGCACCGTCCAGGGTGAGCTAGAAAAGGCTATTGAACGCATTGCCCAAACCCAAATCCGGATTATAGGCGCGGGGCGGACCGATGCTGGCGTCCATGCTATTGGACAGGTGATTGCTTTTGATCTTTCTTGGCGGCATACCACGCAGGCATTGCAACGGGCGCTAAATGCTGTTTTGCCCAGAGACATTGCTATCCGGTATTTGACAACAACGCATCCTACGTTTCACCCTCGTTTTGATGCCAGGTGCCGCCAGTATCGCTATACGGTTGTCAATCAGCCGATTCGCTCTCCCTTATGGGCGCGCAGGGCACATCATGTGCCGGAGCCTCTTGATCTGGGAGCGATGTGTGAGGCGAGCCAGGCGTTTGTCGGCAGTCGCAACTTCGCTGCCTTTGGCAAGCCGACCCAGGGCGAAAGTATGGTGCGCGACGTGATGCAGACTGAGTGGATCGTTGAGAACTGGACGGAAAGCGAAGGAAAGCTTCTCACCTTTGAGATTACAGCCAACGCATTCTTGTATCGGATGGTGCGAAACGTTGTAGGCACCCTTCTACGCGTGGGACGGGGAGAGCTAAGTCCTGACCAGGTCATAGAAATCCTGGAAACTAAGAACCGAGCAGCCGCTGGCCCACCTGCGCCACCCTGTGGTCTGTGTCTGGTAAAGGTGGAATATCCGGATAACGGGTGACGGGGCATCTTGGTACTTGGCAACAATCATATACCGTTTGATGCTCGTTACTCATAGCTATTTGCTCATCACTAATATTGGGAGTTGCAGGAACGTGAAGACTTTTACAGCCAAGCCACACGAAATTCAACGTAAGTGGTTTGTGGTGGATGCGCAGGGCCAGACTCTGGGGCGATTGGCGACTCAAGTCGCCACCATTCTGCGCGGTAAGCACAAGCCTATCTACACGCCGCACGTAGACTGCGGGGACCATGTGATTGTAATCAATGCTAATAAGATCAACGTGACTGGCCAGAAGCTGGACCAGAAGATCTATTACCGTCACAGCGGTTATCCAGGCGGGCTTAAGCAAGTCACGCTGCGTCGGCGCTTACAGACTCATCCCGAAAGGGTCATCGAGTCGGCGGTACGTGGGATGCTGCCCAAGAACCGGTTGGGCCGCAAGATGTTTAAGAAGCTTAAGGTTTATGCTGGACCCGACCATCCGCACGGGGCCCAGCAGCCTAAACCATTGGATTTATAGGCTGAGGGGGTAAGGGAAACTGTGGCAGAGACTCAGTACTACGAAGGCCTTGGACGGCGCAAGACGGCCACTGCTCGGGTGCGATTATATCCGGGTGGCGATGGCACCATTCTGGTTAACAACCGACCGGCGGACGAGTATTTTTGTCGCGACTGGGATCTGAAGCACCTGTCTGCACCCCTGGTTGTTACCGAAAACACGGGGCGCTTCAGTGTGAGTGTCCATGTAACAGGGGGCGGCATCACTGGGCAGGCAGGAGCCGTTCGCATGGGCATTGCGCGCGCCTTGCTGAAGGTGGACCCCGAGTATCGGCCGGCATTGCGCAAATTTGGATTGCTCACACGTGATCCCCGTGCTAAAGAGCGCAAGAAGCCAGGTCTTAAACGAGCTCGCAAAGCGCCGCAATACACCAAGCGCTAAGCCTGTTTGTGCCTGGTACTTGTCCGCTGATACTTTTGCGTCCGCACCGCCACGTCCGGGGTAAACCGATTGCGAAGGTATCTAATGATCTGGGGGCAAGTACTTGTGGGGTTTTCTCCTGAAGAATGATACTTGTTACTGAAGGCACCGGGTGGGGATAAACGCTTCAAAGCCCATCCGGTGCTTCTTGTGTGGGGAGTTCGGTGCGTATCACGTCGCCGTGAATGTCTACGATGATGCGAAAGCCGAACATGCCAAGCCATGAGCGAGCGTCGTCGGGCAAACCCTGTTCAATCAATTGGTCTATATTCTGAATCGAAGCGTCTATCATCGCCTTAGTGAATAAATCGTCTTTGCCTAGCATGGTCAGCATACCCTCGGTGACAAGTTCCCGATTGGCAGAGATTTGTTTCTGGAGCCACGCCAGCACCTGGCGGTCTACGTATTCGGATTCTACATGCCGACGAAAACTTGCGTCGGGGATGACGTAATACGGCTCATTGCCGACTTGCGCTACCTCGACTGGCTCGTTGTCATCGTTGAACACCAGGCCAGCAAAGAGCGCCTGCCGGCGCCTAGATGGTGACACAGAGATTTGCTCCTCTCGTAGCCAACTCTCCTAACGGTTCCCCGATGCCCAGGGAGAGTTTTTTCTTCCCTTCACGACAAATACAAAATTGCCACCACCGCCAGCCCAAAGAGACCTACGGCCACTTGAAGCGGGCGGTCTGTCAGTAGTACCTCATCCGGCGCGCCACCGTTGCCCTGGATGTGAATTACATACAAGTAACGGAAGATACCGTAGATGACGAAGGGTATGCTCAACATCATGGTGTGATTCTGGGGCAGGTTGGGGGCCGAGAACGTGTACAGGGCATAGGTCATCACAGTGCCGGCGGTGACCACGGCCATCATTTCATCCAGGAAAGGTAAGCTGTAGTGATCAAGGATGGCACGCGTATTGCTGGCCTGGCTCTTGAGCAACACAATCTCCTGACGGCGTTTTCCCAGGGCCAAAAAAAGGGCCAGCAGCGTGGTGAAGACATACAGCCACGGCGAAAATCGTTCGGCCTGAACCAGGGGCACGCCCGCAGCTACGCGCAGCACAAAGCCAGCGGCTATCACCATCACGTCTATGATAACCTGATGCTTAAACCACCACGAATAAGCAATCTGCAGCAGCAGATAACCGGTCAGGATCAACCCAAAGGTAAGGTCGAGCGCAAAGCTTAGGGGGAGCACGATGACCGGAATCAAGATGGCGGTCGTAGTGGCCACCGGCTTGGATAGCTTTCCGGAAGCCAAGGGACGGTTGCATTTGGTGGGATGTTGGCGGTCCTTTTCAATATCTACCAGATCGTTGATCAGGTACACTGTTCCTGATATGAGGCACAGCATCAAAAAGCCAGCTAGTGTTTGCGAGAGAGGTTCGATCTGAAAAAGCTTTTCGTCAAAAACCAGGGGCACAAAGACAAAGCCGTTCTTCGTCCACTGAGCGGGCCGCAGTGTCTTTATGAGAGCAATTAGCACCAATAATCTCCTGACATGAAATCTGAAGGCACATGATATATACAAAGGGCGTAAGTCGCAAGTTGGTCTATGGAGTTTGACTCCGGCCGGAGTTGAGATTATCCTTGACCTATGAGCGACAAAATCCGGCTCGACCATCTACTAGTACGGCGTGGACTGGCTGAAAATGGCAGCCAGGCACGGGCATTGGTGTTGGCCAGGCATGTGCGCGTGAATGGACAGGTTGCCCCCAAGCCAGGGGCGAAGGTGCCGGCCGATGCTGAAGTCACCCTGCAACAGCCACTGCCTTACGTCAGTCGAGGGGGTTTCAAGCTGGCGGCAGCTCTTGATGCTTTCCGTGTGTCAGCGAGGGGCGCCGTCTGCGCTGATGTAGGGGCTTCTACCGGCGGCTTTACAGACTGCTTGCTCCAGCACGGCGCGGCCCGCGTGTATGCCATTGACGTAGGATATGGCCAACTGGCTTGGAAGTTGCGCCAAGACGAGCGGGTGGTGTTGATGGAAAGGACGAATGCCCGTTACCTGGAGTCGCTACCAGAGCCAGTGGGCATCGCAACTCTGGATGTATCGTTTATTTCGCTCCGCCTGCTGTTCCCGGCCGTTGTCGGGTGGCTGGCAGCTGGCGCTGATGTGATCTCACTCGTCAAGCCCCAATTTGAAGCAGAGCGCAGGCAGGTGGGCAAAGGAGGCGTGGTGCGCGACCCGGCCGTGCATAGGCGGGTGTTGCAGAAGACGGCTGGCTACGCGCTGGGGCACGATTTGGCCGTTTGTGGAATCATTCGTTCTCCCATAACCGGCCCCGCTGGCAATTCGGAGTTCTTGATGCACTTGCGGCAAGGCCCGCCGGCTGACGACTTTGACTTGTCGGTGGTCATCGGCCTTTGCCTGGCGGATGTGGAGGGCTAATCGCTCTTAGAAGCCGGTAAGTCGCTGGCACGGGTTAATTCCATGGCTCGATCTATGGCTGAGATAAGCTCCTCGATATCCAGTGGCTTGAGCAGTAGCTCAGTCGCGCCCAACATGATAAGGCGTTCTCGTTCTGCCACGGGATTGGTCACCTGCCCCGAGATAGCAATGGTGGGGATGGTGACGGTCGTGGTGCTCCGTTTCAGATGATTGAGGGCTTCATACCCGTCCATGCCTGGTAGGCGTAGATCTAGCAGAATGACATCCGGGCGAGCCCGACGGGCAGAAACCAGTCCCTCGTAGCCATCTCGGGCAATCTCGGTACTGAAGCCAACGTTTTGCAGTGCGCGGCCGAGCATATTGGCTGTGTCTTTGTGATCTTCGACGATCAGTACCCGCCCGTGGCGAGCCAGTGCCATTTCTACCTGATCCAGCAGCAGTTGTGCGCTAAAGGGTTTGCCCAAATAAGCGCTGGCGCCACGAGCTCTTGCTTCTCCCTCGTCTTCGACAATGCTAAGCATGATGACCGGTATGTCGGCAGTGGAGGGGCTGGCTTTCAATGTGCCAAGGATTTCCAGCCCATCTCCATCGGGTAGAATCCTGTCAAGCAATATCAAGTCGACTTTCTCTTTTTGAGCAATTTCCAGAGCCTGATGCCGTCGGCTGGCAGTCAGCACCCGATAGTCGCTACCCTCTAATTGCAGTCGCACCAGTTGGGCAATGTCATTGTCGTCGTCGACAACCAGGATGGTTCTGGTCACAACTGGTGGGGTCGAGGTCGAATGCTTGGGCGTTTTCAGTTCCGGTTGAGCGTCGGGCGTTGGAAGGATGAAGGTGAAAGTACTTCCTGTGCCTACTTCCGAATCCACCCAAACCCGACCCCCGTGCATTTCCACAAACATCTTCACGATGGGCAAGCCCAGCCCGGTGCCGCCGGCTTCTTGGACGATAGGGTCGTCGCCCCGATAGAAGCGATCGAAAATGTGACTGATGTCTTCTGGCTTGATGCCGATGCCAGTGTCGCGCACGCTTATCTGAACCGCTTGGCTGACGCTGGTGGCTTCGATGCTTATACTCCCTGCCAGCGTGTAGTTGATTGCGTTGCCTACCAGGTTGGTCAAAACCTGGTGGATTCGGTCACGATCCCCCATCAACTCAGGAAGGTTGGCATCTACCGTGCTGGTTAGTGCCAATCCGTTTTCCTGGGCGCGGGCTGCCAGCGCCTCAACCACTTCACTGATAACCTCACCGATTCTGAGCGGTGCCGGCTCAAAACGGACCAGACCCGTTTCGATACGTGAGATATCGAGCAGGTCATTAATCAGCGCGATCAGGCGATTGGTGTTGTTCTGCACAACGCTCACGAAGCGTATTTGACTTTCATTCAACGGCCCGACCACGCCGCCAGACAGCAGGTCCGTGTATCCCTTGATGGCGGTCATCGGGGTGCGTAGTTCGTGGGAAACCGTGGAGATGAACTCGCTCTTGGCCCGATCAGACTCTACCTCTTTGGTGATGTCGCGAAAGATGGTCACCACTCCCAGAAATTCGTCCAGGCGGGCAATTACCGGGGCCATATGGGCGTTGATGACACGGTTGCCTACCTCCAGCATCACGCTGGCGGGCCTGATTTGTGAGGGCGTGTTGGCTTGAGCGAGCATCCGCTCAACGGCCGCTAGGGCAATGGCACGCCCCGGAGAATCGAAGGCTTCGATCAGATGACGTATGTCGGCGCTAAGCAAATTGTCGCGAGATCTGTTCAGGATTCGCTCGGCAGCGGAGTTCATGAGGATAACTCGGCCTTGGGGGCTGTTTACCACGACACCGTCGGCGATCGATTCCAGGATAGCCTGGCTTTTGCTGCCCTCCTCTTGTTGATGGCGCAGCATGCCGCCCAATTCTTGTGCCTGCCGATTGATGAGCCGGTAGATCTCGGCATTCTCGCTTACACCGGCTACCTGGGAGGCGATGGCTTGGATGTCGGCCAGGTCGCTGTCTGAAAAGCGGTTGGGCTGCTGCGAGCCCAGGGCCAACAGGCCGTAAAACTCACCATTTGCCGTGATAGGGGCAATGATCAGCGCTGAAACGGTCGGTGGCAACTGCAGGGCATGCTGCCATTCGGCTGGGGGGAGGGCGGTGATGTCACCTATGGGGGGTATGGGCTCCGCACGCCATCCTTCGATCCACTCAGCAGGTAGAGTCTTAGGCGTAATGGGCTTTGCATCCCAATCAGTGCTGGCCCAGGGAAAGAGACGTCCAGACTCACGGTCAAGAATCAATAGCAGCCCCAGATCGGCGCCTGCAATTTTGATGGCACCCTTTAGGGCACTGTGTGCGACCCTGTCCAGATCCAGGTGAGTAGCTATTTCGTGGGTCACGCTGAAGAGTGTCTCGAAATGAGCCCGCTCGTCAGCCAGCCCGTCAAGTCGCTGCTGGAATAAGCCAGCCAACCTAACCATCAGCCTACTGAACGCGTCATCGACGGCCACGAGCAGCTCAAAGGATAAATCAGCAGGAGTAGTGTCCTGCAGTTCAGCGACCATGCTTTGTCGCATATCCTGCAGGAAAGAGTACCAGGAGGTCAGGTTGAGAGCTGATGCACTCGTTGGAGATGTTGGCCTGCTTGCCCGCGAAAAAGAGGTGGCCACAAGCTGTTCGGCGGCATCCTGGTCGGTGAGGGCGCGCAGTACGAGGGAAGCATCTATCGCGTCATCAGCACAGTAGTCAGCCCTGTCAGCAGCTGGGAGCTTTTTCAACCAACGCTGTACAATCGACTCGCGATGCTCGCTCAGCCATTGGGCGAACTGCTTGCTTGATAAGGTATGTGGCTTGGGTGCCGAATCTGCCTTGCCTGCCATTGCCCTCAGCGTCCTGTCAAGATCCAGGGTTTCATGCGAGCCAAGATCGCTCCTTTCGCATACATATGCCTGCTGGTACCCTCAAGTTTTTGTAAGCAGACCTGAGGTATACCATCTTACGATAACATAACCAGACACAATTTGCAATGCCCTTTTTGTACCAGGTGCCCAGATAGAGGTCGCTTAGCATTAAACCGGGAGAAGGCGAGATGAAGCCCCACAGAATGCTCAAAGGAGGTCTGAGACCCCCTCTGGGGCGAAATCAGGCGCGAAAGCCGTGGCTCACAAATAATCTGGGGCGCACCGAATTCTGAAACTGCTTAGACAAACTGGTAAGTTTCGTGGTATAATCAGGAAGCCTTGTCTTTGGTCTAATCGCTCATACCGAACTAAGTACGGGGATACGCTTGATGGACCCAAGTGATGCACTGCTGGGGCAAAAGATTGCTAGCCTCGAGCAGAGAATTGGTTACCTGGAGCGGATAGTAAAGGTAAGCCAAATTCTCAATTCGACGCTCAGCCTTGAGCCGCTGTTGCGCATTATTATCCAGTCGGCTACAGAACTCACGCACACAGAGGCGTGTTCTATCATGTTGCTGGATAAACGGACAGGGGAGCTGCACTTTGCCCATATGGTCGGACAACATTCGGAAGGATTGCGTGATGTGACCGTACCTTTGGACAATAGTATTGCTGGTTGGATTGTGCGCAAGGGGAAGCCGTTACTCATCCGGGATGTCAAGGCCGATGAACGCTGGCATTCTCGGGTTGACAGGACCATAGACTTTGACACACGCTCCATTCTGGGAGTTCCTCTCAAGGTGAAGGACGAGGTCATTGGTGCATTGGAGCTCTTGAACAAGCTTGGGGATCAGGGGTTCAGCCAGGATGATATCCAGATTGCCAACACCTTGGCTGCCCAGGCGGCGATTGCAATTGAAAACGCACGCCTGCTGGATGAGCTGCAACGCGCTTATGACGTCCTGGCTGAGCTCGACCAGCTCAAGAGCGACTTTGTGAATGTTGCTTCCCATGAGTTGCGAACGCCCTTGTCAGTAATCTTGGGCTATGCCTCGTTTTTGCGTGACGAGTTCAGCGGTGAAGCCGGCGAGCAGCTTGGAATTGTGTTGCAAAGTGCGATGCGCTTGCGGTCCATCATTGATGATATGGTCAACCTGCGGCATGTGGACACCGGCGAAGCGTCTCTTGAGCGTGACATCTTTTCGATGCACAAGCTCATCAGCGACGTGGTTGGTGAGTTTACCCAGTTGGCACAGGCCAAGCAGCAAATATTGCGACTGGAACTGCCTGATGATCCGCTTAAGATTGACGCTGATCGGCAGAAGGTTTATCTGGTTCTAGCTAACCTGGTGTCGAACGCCATCAAGTTCACCTCAGCCGGGGGCCGGGTACTCGTCTCTGCTCTGCGAAAAGATGAGGAAATCTGGATCGAAGTGATGGATACCGGCATTGGCATCGCCCCGCGGGATTGCGATCGTATCTTCGATCGCTTCTTCCAGGTAGAGCCCACCCTCACGCGGCGTCACGAAGGTATGGGACTGGGACTTTCAATCGCCAAGAGTATGGTCGAATTGCACGGCGGTCGCATATGGGTTGAGAGTGTTTTGGGTAAAGGAAGCCGCTTCATCACCGTTTTACCTGTCTCTCCCTTTAGAGCAGTCCCTGTGGCCAAAACCGCTTCCACTTCTTGAGCCGCCATTAGATCACGCACCTCCTCCAATTCAAGGTGGCAGCATGCCGGATGTCATCACGCTGGGCGACATCAATATCGATATTGTGGCACCAATTCTCGCCTATCCTGCGCAGGGTGGAGACACTGTCTCAGAGCAAGCTTCACTGCACACAGGCGGCTCGGCGGCGAACACGGCCATGGCACTGGCCGGCTTAGAGCTGGAGGTAGGATGCATCGGGCGGGTTGGGCAGGATGCATTGGGTACCCAGGTGCTGGTTGATCTGGAAGATGCTGGCGTAGATACTCGTCTGGTACAGTTCGA
>CP070811.1:5268748-5275979 GCA_020343875.1 Anaerolineales bacterium
ATGGTTCGCACCCAAATCCAGTTGACCGAAGAACAATCACGTGCCCTGAAGTCGTTGGCATCCCAACGTAACGTATCGGTGGCCGAACTGATCCGCCAAAGCGTAGACAGCCTGATCCGGTCCTCGGCCGGCTTGAGTGACGAGGAGCGCAGGAGACGGGCGATAGCAGCTGCCGGCAAGTTTCGGTCGGGTCAGATCAATATAGCCACCCATCACGACGACTACCTGGCCGAAGCATACGCCCAGTGACTACTTTCATCGATACCTCAGCATTGTACGCCCTTCTGGATGCCGACGATGGACAACATCGCTCGGCCAAGCAGACTTGGACAGCCCTGCTAAATGAAACCACCGAGGCGGTTACCAGCAACTACGTCATCATCGAAACTACGGCGCTGGTGCAAAATAGGCTGGGAATGGAAGCTGTACGCACCTTTCACGAAGACATTTTGCCAGTCATACGCGTCGAATGGGTGAGCGATGCTACACATCAGACAGGCGTCACCGCCCTGTTAACGGTAGCCCGACGTCAGCTTAGTCTAGTTGACTGTGTGAGTTTCGCGCTGATGCGAAGGCTTGGCATCCGACGCGCCTTCGCCTTCGACGAACATTTCGCCGAACAAGGCTTCCACCTCATCCCATAAGCCCCCACTAAGCCAGATAGCCTATCCGGCAGCTTCATTTTCTAGCCGAGTGCCCGATGCTTATAGCTCCGGCTTGGGCTATAGTAAACCTCGCCCCGAGTCTATTTCGGAGTGGGTTTGTCCAAATTTGACTGAGGCCCAAAAAGGTGTAGAATGGTTCTTCGCTTGGCACGCACCATGCGCATGATCTGTTGATTGGGCCTCGAATATGACACCGGATCTGGACCAGAAGCCTGGTCGGACGGTTAGACGCACAGCTTAGCCCAAGCGTACAGCCCGTTAACGCCAGCGCGGCGCATGTGCCACCGGCTGCATAGCCGGACTATGTCTTGATCGTGCAAGAGCATATACAGGGAGGCTACGTATATAGTGAAAGTTATGTTGATCAACCCCAAGTTCCGCCTGCCTATCGATACCCGCACCACACCCCATCTAGGCCTGGCGTACCTGGCCGCCGTATCCGAGCGGCGGGGTGACGAAGTGTTTCTCTTTGACGCTGACGTGGAAGATGAACACGTGACCGACGCAGTACGCCGCTACCAACCGGATGTGGTCGGTATCACCGCCAACACGCCGCAGGTAAAACAGGCCTGGCGCACCGCGCAGGCTATCAAGAGTATAAAGGATGTGCCCATTGTCATCGGCGGGCCACATCCATCAGTCATACCCCTTGAGAGCGCCGAACGGCCGGAGATTGACGTCGTCGCTAGAGGAGAGGGCGAAGAAATCTGGCTGGCCGTATGCGAAGCGGTAGAAAAAGGCCTGGCCGCCAAGCCTGCTTTCACCGCCCACGATATGCTGGACCCCCAGGCCAAACATCTCAGTCACATCTTGGGAATCACCTTCAGGACAAACGACGGCCAGATGCACAATCATCCAGATCATCCACCCGTCGCCGATTTGGACAGCCTTCCCTGGCCAGCCTATCATGTCTTCAAAATGGATCGCTATACCAATCTCCAGCCTGCCACCGACGCCATTGAGGGAGCCAGGAGTTTCAGCGTCCTCACTTCGCGAGGATGTCCCTATCGCTGCACCTTCTGCTCACAAAGCATCATGCCCCAGAAATGGCGCGCCCGCAGTGCCGAGAGCGTGTTGGCCGAGTGGCGCCACCTGGTCGAAGAGCTGGGGGCCCAGGAGATTGGCGTCCTTGATGACAGCGCCAACATCAAGGTGGATCGGCTTATGGATCTGGCCGACTTGCTCATCGAAAACAAGCTCAATCACGTGCCGTGGATCTTTGTCAACGGCATCCGGGCTAACTTGGCTTCGAGAGAGCTACTGGGCAAGCTGAAAGCGGCTGGCCTAAAGCGAACCGCTTTTGGTGTCGAATCTGGCGATCCTGACATCCTGCTCTCTATCGACAAGAAGATAGATCACGATACCATCCGGCGTGCATTCAAGAATGCCAAGGAAGTGGGCCTGGAGACCATTGGTTTCTTCATCATCGGCCTGCCCGGAGAAACGGAAGAAACGATGGAACGCACCATCCAATTCGCCATCGAATTGGATCCTATGATCGCCAATTTCTCAATGCTGACCCCTTATCCTGGCACAGCTGTCTACGAAATTGCCAAACGCCAGGGCCGCATTCTGGTAGAAGACTGGGAGGACTACGTCTTCTTTGAGGGCAAGGCACGTTACGAGATGGGAGAGATGAGCGCCGAACTCATCGAACGCAAATGGCGGGAGTCCTATCGCCGCTTCTACCTGCGCCCCAGCCGAGTCCTGCGCATTGTTACTCGCAAGGACTTTTGGATTAACTGGCGCCGCACTTTCCGCATGGCTTTCCGCACTTTATTCCCGCGGGAGGAAAAAACCGAATTGAAAAAGGCTGTCGAAGCCAGTGTCTGATGAGTAAAGCATAAGAACGTAACACGTGGTTGCTGCGCGTTGGGCTTTACGCGCTGTGTGCGTCTGTGTTATAATGGGCGCAAGCGCAAACGAGAAGCAGCATGGGAGACCCGGCTTTGACGCGACGGACCATTTATCGAATTGTCGGGGTGGTGGGACTGGCGTGGCTGGCTGGATGTGCCGCCCTCCCACCCCCGCCGACGCCTACAGCTACACCCGTCCTTAGCGCCCATGAGATTGCGACCCGTTCAGCCGGGCAGATGCTGGCAGTCCAGTCCCTCCACTTCTCGCTTCAACTCACCGGAGCTCTCGATTACATAGACTCGCCACCCACTGTTGCGCTCAAGGAAGTGGAAGGCGACCTGGTCCGCCCTGACGACCTGCGGGCCCTGGTCAAGCTGAGCAGTTTTGGAGTCGTCACCCAGGTTGGTCTCATCCGTGACGGGACCGACATGTACGTTACCAATCCAATAAATCAACGCTGGGAGAAGTTGCCACCGGAATGGGGCTGGTACATCGACCCCACGCTGACCTTTGACCCTGAGTACGGTGTGCCAGCCATCCTGCCCACGATAGATCTGGACAAGGCCGGCGTCGATGAGATCGAAGGGCGTCCACACTATCATCTGAATGCAACCACCGAAGGGGATTACCTAGCCTGGTGGACCATGGGCATGATTCCTGAAGGTGCCGTCATTGTGGACGTTTGGATCGACGCCGAGTCTTTCCTGCTGCGCCAGGTAACCATGGTCGAAACGGCCAGCGACTCCGACAATCCGACGGTATGGGACATCCAACTGTCTGCTTTCGACCAACCGGTGGAGGTACAGCCTCCGCCACTCAGCAGCCAGTAATCAAAAACTGGCAGTCACACAAGGAGCACCCCCATCCAGCCTGAGCGCCCAATCCGTCACAACCCATACCTGATCCTGGCCTTGGTTGCCTTTGGAGTCTTTATCGCTGCCGACGACCTGACCGTGGTCAGCACTATGCTGCCCCAGATGATCTTCGACTTCGAGATACCGGTGCCATCGGGACTCGACGATGCGGCCTGGATCGTGTCTGCCTATCTGATCGCCTACCTGGTAACCATGCCTTTTATGGGCCGCGTGTCCGACATATACGGACGACGTTTCGTCTACGTGGCCAGCATGCTGCTCTTTGCAGTTGGATCACTGGCTGTGCCACTCACCTCAAGCCTGCCACCGCTGATCGCGGCCCGGGCGACTCAGGCTCTGGGAGGCGGCGCCGTGGTGCCAGTGGCCATGGCTGTGGTCGGCGATGTCTTTCCGCCCAATCGGCGGGCTTTCGCCATCGGGGTGCTGGGTGCTGTAGACACAGCAGGCTGGATTTGGGGCCCCATGTACGGGGCGCTTCTGATCCGGTATGGACCCCAAGTGGGAAGTTGGCTGGCGGGATTTTCCCCGGCCCTGGCACCGCTCGCCAGATGGGGCTGGCAGTGGCAGTTTTACATCAACATTCCCATCAGCTTGCTGGCTGCGCTGGCTGCCTGGTGGGTGCTGGGAGAACTCAAGCCATCCGAGAAGTATCGCTCTCTGGACTGGCTGGGAGCCATCCTGCTCAGCGTGGCCTTGATTGCCATCAACATTGGCCTGTCAAAAGGTGGCGGGCAGGCAGCCGTAGCGCCTACTTTCGACTTCGCACAGGCGGAAAGCTCTAACCTGAGACGAATGCTGCCCTGGTTGGCGGGAGGGCTGGCAGCACTGGCTACCTTCGGATTGATCGAACGCCGGGTAGCCCATCCTATCATTGACCTAAGTATGTTTGGCCGACGCAACTTTGCGCTGGCCTGCCTGATTAACTTGGTGGTTGGCTTTGTGCTGATCATTGCCATGGTGGACGTGCCTCTCTTTGTCAACTCGGTACTGGCTCAGGGGGGCTCGCTGGACGAGTTGCTGCGCAACGCAGCTATGGAAAGCGGGCGGATTCTGACCGCACTGACCGCTGCAATGGCAATCGCTTCGCTGATGGGTGGCTGGTTGTGCGGGCGATTTGGCTATCGCCTCCCTTCTGTTATCGGGCTATTGATGACCGCCATCGCCTTCGCCTTGATGAGTACCTGGAGTGTGGACGAGAGTCGGGGGCGCATGGCAAGCCACCTAGCCTTAGCTGGCTTCGGCTTTGGGTTGGTCACCTCCCCTATAGGCACGGCCACCATAGACACAGTAGCAGCCGAACTGCGCGGCGTAGCTTCAGGATTGGTGCTGATCCTGCGACTGATGGGCATGAGCGTTGGCCTATCAGCACTGACCGCCTGGGGATTGCATCGCTTCGGGGTGCTGTCTGCTCCTTACAGCGTCGTCGAGCTGGGCGGAGTCATAGCGGGTATCACCGCCCAGGTGCTGGGCGAGACCTTCCTGGCAGCGGCGGTGGTCATTATACCGGGTATAATATTGGCTATGAACCTGCGTCCCGCAGATGTCAGATCTCAGCCGTAGGGAAAAGGCGTAGGCATGGCTGATTTATACATATGCCAACTCACCAACTTGTTTGGGGGTTGCCGCATTCACTCAACCGAAAAGGAGATCTTACAATGAGCACTCAAGAGAGAAACACCGGCAGAATCATCGCCATTGCAGTTGGTGTCTTGCTTGTCCTGTGTCTCTGCTGTGTCCTGGTAGCAGGCATCGTCTACCTGCAGCGTGACCGGTTGGATGAATTAGTGCCCAGGCAGGTGAGTGAGTTATTGCCCAGAGAGTTGGCCGGATTGCTGGGATTGGCTCCACAGATTGGGGCAGCGAACATGATGCCGGCCGATACACCCCTATATCTGGGCATGTCCCTCAACCTCCAAAACCAGGCTGGCTATCAGAACCTTAAGAAGATCTATCTGGATAATCCCGATGTGCAGGATGCCCTGGATGAGTTGATGGCCGACTTTGAGGCAGAAACTTCTATCAACTTTGAAAGCGACATTCAACCCTGGCTGGGTACTGAGGCTGCGCTGGCCTTGTCCGGCATCACCGATCTAGAGGACATCGAATCGGCCGATATTATGCTGGCTATTTCCACGCGGGACCTGGCAGCCTCCGAAGCTTTTCTGCAAAAATTGCGCGACCAAGAAGCCGAAGATGGCCGCCCCTTTGAGCAGGGTGACTATCAAGGGGTGTCCTATTGGTTCTATGAGCCTGAGTCTGAATTTTATACCCCCGCCTACACCACCATTTTTAATGACTTTGTCATATGGGCCACTTCCAAAGAGAGCATGTTCAACGCCATTGACCGGGTCGAGTCAGGCGGTCAGTCGCTGGCCGATGACAGCAATTTCCAGGCGGCGATAGAGACTCTGCCTAACAATGGGGCTTTCTTTGCCTTCTTCGATTGGACGGCTCTTGCCGATGTGATGCTGCAAGAGACACCAGTAGAACTTGAGCCGGAGCAAATGTCTCAGCTTAGGGCCTTCCAGAGCGTGGGCATGGCCCTCACGCTTCAGCCCAACGGGTTGCAGATAGACACCGCCATCCAATTCGACCCAGAAATGCTGACCGGGGCAGCCCAGGCAGCCTTGAACCGACCGCCTACCGCTAACCAGATTCTGAACAGGATACCTGCCAACGCGATCGGCTTTTTCAACTCGTACGATTTGCACAGCACATGGCAGCAAACTCGGGAAGGGTTGGCTGCTAACCCGGACTTTGAGCAGCAACTGGTTGACGTAGAGAACGAAATCGGCCTTAATTTGGATGAGGATATCTTTGGCTGGATGACGGGAGAGTTCACGCTGGTGGTAACCGAAGCTGAGCCGAGCGATGAATTTGCGCCGCCGCTGGGGGGGTACCTGCTCATTGGCACGCAGGACGTCAACTTGGCTCAGGACAAGATTGCTAAACTGGTTGACTTACTCAACCAGGAGATGTTCGTCGAATTCGAAAGCCGGACTATTGGCGACCACGAGATGCAAGTCATCGCCGATCCGTTCACAGAAAGCATCATGGGCGGTTATGGATTTTGGGATGACTACTTCGTAGCCGGTTACCTGGAGGATGCTTTGTCAGCAGCTTTCGGAGCTCCGACCAACCCGGTCACCAATAGCCCGCATTTCATAGCCGTCTCCGATCGCCTGCCAGACCCAAACTACGGCTACTTCTACATCGATGCAGACGCTGTGCAGCGCTTGGTTGAGGCCGAGATGTCGGAATTCGATCGCGAGGAATACGAAAGTAACGTGCGCCCCTTCGTCGAACCGCTGCGGGCCTTCGGTTTGGCCAGCGGATCACCGCAGGACGGCATACAAACCGTCACCATGTTCTTGCTTATTACCGAGGAGTGAGGCACAAGACTCACACTGTCAATTAGGGCATGTCAGACCTGGAGGCCAGAGAGACAGCATTTTGAAGATGGGGATAGTCTTCGACATAAAGAAATTCTCCATTCACGATGGGCCCGGGATACGCACCACGGTATTTCTCAAGGGATGCCCCCTTAGTTGCTGGTGGTGCCACAATCCGGAGAGCCAGGGCTTTGGTTTGGAGATGATGTTCCACGCAAAGCGGTGCATCCAATGTGGAACGTGTGAGACTCTGTGCGCCCAAGGTGCCATTTCGTGCAGCAATGGTCAGGTGACCACCGACACTGCGCAATGTACCCTGTGTGGAGATTGTATCGAGTCCTGTTATACCGAAGCACGTCAAATCGTAGGCCGGGAAATGACCATGGCGCAGGTAATGGCAGAGATCGAACGAGACGTCGCCTTCTACGACGAATCCGGTGGG
>CP070811.1:5276079-5287000 GCA_020343875.1 Anaerolineales bacterium
GTACAAGACGTCGGCCAGTTGGCGGTCCTTCAGGTAGCCATAGGGCTCGCTGAAGCTGACCCTCAGGCTGGAGTCTGCCCCGTGGCCTGGCGGGATGACGCCTGGACACGAGCCGGTGCCCACGAACTTCACGCCAGGATAGACCATCCAAATCGGGTCCCGCAAATAGCTGGGGATGACCCGAATCGAATCGTAGACGGTAACGTCGCCGGGTTGGACGCCGGCCGCGATCATACCTGAGATCAAGGCCAGGATGGGTTGAGGAAGCGCATCGATCAGGTTACCGTGGGTGGCGCAATAATCGAGGCTGGCATTCAGGTTGACCTTAAGGGCGATCTTCTGACCGGCTGAGTACCCCTCAGGGTGAACACGCCCAAACAGTGTGCCCCAAATGTCGGCCCACGAGCTTTGACTCGTGAGCAGCTGCAGGCCAGTCTGCACCATGCTGTCCACCACCGCTTGGCCCACCGCCTCGTAGAAGCTGTCGACGCCGTTCCAGTTTGTGGCGCCAGCGTCACGCACATGGACAACGCGAGGCTTGGCAGGGGCCACGATGATGGGCAGGTAAATGCGATAGGGCATGGAATCTTGGGCCAGGGCGCCCGGCATCCCCAGCCAGCGGCGCGTCCGGCCCAGCAGACTGCCCCCCAGCGCCGCTGCCGCCCCAATCAGGAGCTTTCTCCGGCTGAAGCGAGGTTCTTTATTCATGGGTGCCCGAATTATACCAAACTTCCCCTTTCCAATCCAGTCCTCCTTGCTGTGCTACGCAAAAAAGCGTCGATACATTGTGGCCGGTCAGCTAGCCTGCCTTGACCACCAGGTTTCTGGTATGCCCACGGAGGGCAGCAGCCGCCCGCGAAAAAAGCATTGACAAGCCCAACCAATCGTGATGCACTGTTCATGTTTTTGGAGAGGCTGATCGTCAGGCCCTGCGTTATAAAGAGTGCCATTCAAAGGGAGGGAGAGAACACCATGGATGACCGCAAGGACTATGTAGCACCCGCCATTGAGTGGGAGGATGTACTGGAACAAACCTCGCTGGCTTGTAATGCGATCCAAGGTGACATTGTCGGACCAGCGTGTTTCGCAGGGGATGGCACAGGAACTTTTACCCAAGGCTGTGGAACAGATGTTGCCAAGGGTGGTGCGTTCATAGACGAGGATCGATACTGCTCAACGTATTTCGATTGGCCAGAAGGAATAGTTGTCTTAAGTTAATCTCAAACTGGAACCGACTGGTGCCGGCTTTCTTACTCCTGTGCTGGCGCGGTGCTATGTGTATCGTGCGATCCTCTGGGAAGCTGGTATGTCCCTTGTGTACACTCCGTGCGCGCGAGCTATAGATTCTTGATCATCCGCACGGAACCATCTCCCTCTGCCTGCCCAGTAGGTTGCGACTCCTCGACAAAGCCCAGCTTGCGATAGAGTGTAACGGCTGGCCGGCTGGCCCGATTGACCCCCAGGCGGACCTCGACCGCCCCGGCCTCTTGTAGCCGTGCCAGCGCTGCCCTCGTTAAAGCTTCCCCGATTCCCCACCGCCGGTAGAGAGGCTTGACCCCCAGGCCAGCAATCCACCAATCCTGCTCCGGCCCCTGGCGCATAGCCCGCACAAAGCCGAGCACCTGTTCCTGCCTTCCTTCTTTGACCGCAACCAAGAAGAACCACCGCCTGGGGTCCTGCTCGGTGAACTCCAGGCGAAAGCTCTCCCGCAATGCTTCTGGTCGGCCCCCGCTGAGCGCCGTCCCCAAAGCGGCCAACGCCTCCAGATCCCTGTCCGCATCCACCGCCCGGATGGTGTAACGAGGGGAGGAAGGCCTGCACAACCGGGATACCTTGAGCAGGCCGGGAAATTTGCTCAGGAACAGACTGGCTGCTTTTGGGAGCGAGATGTTCATCTCGTGAAGCGCTTAAAACTGGGTCAAGCTGCCGTCCATCTTCGCCTTCCTTACCCCCAGCCGAAAAGCAACCAGGCTTAGGGGGAACAGGACGATGGCGAAAACAGCCAGGATCAGCATGTCCGGGGCCAAGGCTGCAAAGGAGTGCCCCTGCAGGATGGCCAGGCGCATGGCTCGCAGCGAATATGTGATGGGTAGCAAGTGAGAGAAAGGCTGCAGCCAGGTGGGCAGCACGGTGATCGGATAGTAGACACCACCCAGCAGGCTGGAAGCAGTGCCCAGGACCATATTCAGAGGATTGCCTTGCTTGAAGGCCATGATGAAGCTGGCGGAGATAATGCCCAGGGAGCCGAAGGTAAGGATGGTCAAGGCCTGGATCAGTAGAGCCGCCAGCCAGTTGGCCTGGTTAAGATTGACCCCAAAGACTAAAGCGCCCACCGCCAGGTAAACCACGATCCGCAGCGAGGTGAAGGCGAAGCTCCACAAGCTGGAGGATACCAGGATGGTTGACAGGCGGGTGGGCGTGACCAGCATTACCTCCAGGGTACCCATCATTTGGCCTTGCCGGATGCTGCTGGAAAAAGAGCTTATGGCCACCCCAAGATAGCCCGAGAAAGCAATGCCGATCAGCACGAAGGAGAAATAATCCCCGCCATAGGCGGCCAGGTATGGGGTTGCCGCCGGGCCGAAAAGGCGGGCGATGAAGAAGAACATCAAGACCGAGAAGAAGATACCAAAGAATTGGAGGAAGAAGGAGAGGCGATAACTGAGCATCAGGCTCAGATCCCTGGCCAGAAAAGCTAACGGCTTCCTCAGTGACCCCATCGTATTGTTCAGTAGCATTAGATTATTCCCCGGATTCTTCCTCGGTGTATCGTTGAAAGACCTCATCCAGTGAAAGCTCTTTTGAAACGACATCGGTGATGCGAGCACCGTGATCGATGATGGCCTCAATCACGCCGGACAGGTACCTGCGGTCTCTGCTTTCCAAGAGGCGCAGGTCCAACGTCAGCCCATCACCGTCCAGCGCTTGGCTCTCCAGAGCCAGCACGCCCTCCTGGTTTCGCACAACGCTCAAAGCCTGAGAGGGGAGGCCGGATACTTCGAAGCGGTATCGTTTCTCCGGCCGGACCATCCGCCTGAGGCCTCCAATGTCGTCCACTACCTGGATGCGCCCCTGGTGCATAATGGCCATCCGGTCACATAGCTGCTCGGCCTCGGGCAATTGATGGGTGACCAGCACCACGGTGTAGCCCTCCTGGTGAACCAGGTCGTGGACGGTCTCCCGCAGCCGGGCGGCCGAGGTGGGATCGAGACTCTTGGTCGGTTCGTCTAAGAAGAGGATGGGGGGTTCGTGCAGCAGGCCACGGGCGATACCTAAGCGTTGTTTCATGCCGGAGGAGTAGCTGTCAAATCGCCGGTCGATGAAATCCGTCATGTCGAGCAGTCTGGTCAGCCTTTCGATCCTCTCCGATGCCTGGGAGGGCGAGAAGCCGTGCAGGGTAGAGAAGAATCGCAGATTCTGCCGACCACTCAGCCGCCAATAGAAACTTCTCTCCTCGCTGCCCACCAGCCCGATGGAAGCTTTGACCTTCTCCTCCTCCGACAGGTCATAGCCATTCACCGTGGCTGCCCCCGAGTTAGGCAAGATCAGGGTGCATAGGATCTTGACCAGGGTGGTCTTGCCGGCGCCATTGGGCCCCAGTAGCCCGAATAGCTCACCTTGCTTCACCTCCAGGCTTACCCCGTCAACGGCGGTGATCCTGCCATCCGTCGAACGTGTCAGGTAGCGCCGAAGCTCCCGGCGCAGGCTGGTTTTAGGGTAGAAATATTTGCTTAACTCTACAGTCTTGATAGCTAGAGGCACACAGTTGCCCTCTGAATAATTGGACACAGATTCACATAGATCCTAGCTTTGCCTGGCGCCTGTGTGAATCTGTGTCCTAAGAAGATTCACCCGACTCTAGTGAATGAAAGATTGGAGGACTGTAAAAGACAAACGGCAAGTCTTGCATTTACGCATCCCTTTGCGGGCCCCCTCTTGCTAATTGATGCGAGGTAGGCCACCCCATCCATTCCAGCATGGCACGTATGATATGGCCCATAATGTAGAGGGGATGGCGTACCCAGCGATACCAAAACAGTGAACGGGCGCTGCCCAGTTTGTACCGCAGGCGCAGCCACCACTCGGATGGGAAGAGCGTGTCACCCAAAACGCGCCGGTAGCCTCGCTCTCGCCAACTCCCCACTCGGGTTCGGGGCCACCCCTGGTATTCCACGCCAATCTTCTCAGGAGCTCGCCCGATTTTGATGGGCGCTGCGCTCAGTAGCTCATCCGACAGGGGCGTCATAAAGTGCAGCAATGACAGCGTATCCAGGACCGCCGGGTGCTGACGCCGTATCCGGTCCCAGTCAACCTCTGACGCGAAGCGCTCAGCGAAGCTGACGACATCGGCCACCCAGATCAGGCGCCCAAAGTCCCAAGCGTTGACGTGGGAGGTCAAATGCTGGCAGAGATACCACAACATATCCTCGTGACCCAGGGTGTAGGCCGTCAAATCCCCCAGGGTGAAAGGAGTCGGCGGGATGGTCAGCCCCTCCAACGCCATCCAGTTTTGATCACCTTCTACTTCCTGGCCTGTGGCCTGGTCCGAGGGGACGCCCCGGGGCCTGGAGGCTTTGGCACCTGCGGCATGCCTGAGGGCTGGCAGAATCAAAGACCGCACGTAAGCTCTCAGGTTGTCGAAATAATCACTGAACAGCTTGAGATGAATCTCCACCATAACGGGGACGCTCTCGGTGTGCAGGGTGGCTTCCGTCAGATGACGATGGAGTAAGATTGAGCCGGGGGGCAAGGGTGCACGAAAGCCCAGATCGGCCAGCACCTCCTGCGCGCGCCGTGCATCAGATTCTGGGACCAGGATGTCCACATCGCTCATAGGGCGCAGGCCGGGTTCGGGGTAGACCATGTGGGCCAAGGCTGCTCCCTTTAAGACCAAGGCTGGAATGCCGGCGGCGTAGTAAGCGGCCAATACGTCGTGCAGCACGCGCGTCCGCACTCGATTGGCGTGGTGATGCTGCAGATATAAGCCCTGCAACTTTCGTTTTACACTGAGCGACAGTTCCACCCCGGCCCCGTTCAAATAGGTGTAGAGAAGCGGAGCCATCCCGTGCGCTTCTGCCCTGCACACGGCTTCTTCCCAGTCGGTCAGTCGAGTCGCTGCTCGCGCAATCTGGTGGTAGTGCGCGGCACTACACTCGGCCCGGGCACACAGGGCCAGCAGTTGGTACACGGTGCGGTTCATCACCTTCGTGTCGGGGTTGATTGCCCTCTTCTGAAAACGGTGGGAGCATTATGGCATACTAACCTATGGAACACAAATTGTGGGTGACTCATTGTTTCCAGAAGGCGAAGGGTGTATTTTTTAGATTCTTCTTGCTTCCAGCCACAAAGTGATGTATAATATGATGTATATACCTCGCGGCGAAGGGAAATGCAGAGTATGGCAACCAAAGTGCGTAAGCAGGTTTATGTTGAACCTCATCAGGAGGTCAACCTCAAACGACTGACCCGAGAAATCGGTATCAGCGAAGCGGAATTCATCCGTCAGGCGATCGATCGCCATACGCGAAGCTTCCGCCCTCCCAGGCGCGACCTGAGCGTCTGGGAAAAGGAGCGCACGTTCATTACTCATCTGATTCAGAGTGGCTCTGTCCCTGGCAAACGGACCTGGCAGCGAGAAGACCTGCATGAGCGATAGCATCTTCGTGGATACTAACGTTCTGGTGTATGCCTACGACCGCTCTGAGCCGGAGAAGCAGGAGCGGGCACTAGACGTGTTGGACCGCTTGGCGACGACGGGAGTCGGGGTGATCAGCACCCAAGTGCTGGCCGAGTTCTTTGTGGCGGTGACCGGGAAGATCCCCGCCTCGCTGAGCCCGCGCGAGGGGCACGAGCGAATAGAGAACTACCTCCAGGTCTGGACAGTTCTAGACCTGACGGGCATGGTTGTACTGGAAGCGGCAAGAGGGGCACGCGATCATCAGTTTAACTTCTGGGATGCCCAGATTTGGGCCACGGCCCGGCTTAACCAGATCCCGGTTGTTTTCAGCGAAGATTTCAGTGCCGGCACGGTTATCGACGGGGTGCGCTTCGTTAATCCCTTCGCCCAGGACTTCCAGGTTGACGAATGGGCATAGTAGGGGCCATAAGGTCGGTTCTAGGTTAAGATGGCGTAACGATGCTGCCTATTTACCTCAGCCTGCTCTTCCTGTCGGCGGCGACCTTGGCCTTTGAGGTAGCCCTCACCCGCCTCTTTGCGCTGGCGCAGGGACATCATTTTGCTTTTATGGCGGTCAGCCTAGCACTGCTGGGCGCCGGGGCCAGCGGCACTTTCCTCTCGCTGCGCCCATCCTCTCACCAAGGGCTGCGCCGTTGGCTGAAGGTTAGTGCTCTGCTTTTCACGCTGACGGCGCCGGTCAGCTACATGTTGGTCAACATCCTTCCTTTCGATGCCTATCGCATTGCCTGGGAGCCGATCCAATTGCTGTGGCTGGCTGTCTATTACCTGGCTCTGACCGTCCCCTTTTTCTTCAGTGGCCTGGCCGTCGGCGCGGCGCTGGTCGCTCTACCGGGCGAGGCTCACCGGCTGTACGCGGCCAACCTGCTCGGCTCTGGCCTGGGCCCTCCGCTGGCACTGCTGGCATTGGCAGTAGTGGGCGGGCCTGGCACGGTGTTCGGCGTGGCCTGGCTCGGGGCCTGGGCTTTTCTCATTTTGGTCTGGAAAGGAGCCGCTTCCGGCAGGCAACCCTATCTGCTACGCACGGCTGGCAGCCTGCTTTGGGTGGTCAGTGGCCTGTTCTTTCTCTTCCCCCCCACCTGGGCCGATATCCGCCTCACACCGTATCAATCTCTTTCGCAGGCGCTGCTCTACCCGGGCAGCCGGGTCGTCTTCCAAAAATGGAATGCCTTCTCCCGCGTGGATGTCATCGAGAGCCAGGGCATCCGTTCCGCCCCGGGCCTCAGCATGGCCTATCCTGGTGGTCCACCGCCGCAGATGGGCTTGACCGTAGATGGCCAAAACCTCTCGCCCATTACCTTGCTTCCCGCATCCCAGGCCGAATTTGCGGACTATCTGCCCTCTGCTCTGGCCTACCAGCTCCGCCCCAACGCCGACGTGCTGATCATTGAGCCAGAGGGTGGGTTGGGGGCGCTGACGGCCCTGCGCGGCGGTGCTCGCTCGGTAACGGTGGTGCAGGGGAACCCGGCGGTAGTTGCTGCTGTAGAGGGTTGGGGAGACGATCTGTATCACGACTCCCGCGTAACTGTCGTGGTAGATGATCCACGCAGCTACCTGCGCCGCGAGAGCCGCCGCTTCGACCTGGTGATTTTGCCGCTGACCGACAGCTTTCGACCGGTCACAGCCGGCGCCTACGCGCTGGGGGAGGAGTATCGGTATACGGTTGAGGCTTTTCTTGAACTGCAAAGCCACCTGGCAGCGGACGGGCTGCTGATCGCCGAGCGTTGGATCCAACTTCCGCCCACCGAGAGCCTGCGGCTGTGGGGTATTGCGGTAGAGACACTGCATCGCAGCGGCCTCGACGACCCTGGCTCGCACCTGGTCGCTTTGCGCAGTTTTCAGACTTCGCTGGTGATCGTTAGCCGGGCGCCATTCACTCTAGATGAGCTAGGTCGCGTTCACGACTTCGCCGCTACCCGTCAGTATGACTTGATCTGGTCGCCTGTCCTGAGCTCTGCCGAAGGGCCTGTCCTGAGCTTCATGGAAAAACTTGACATAACAACTACTGAGATACCTGCCCTGAGTTCAGGTGAAATGGAAGCACTCCAGGCGATGGGGGTCAACCGTTATAACGTCGTAGCCGGCGCCCCCTATTTCCGCGCCTTCGCCGGCCTGTACTTTGCGGCACGACAGGCAGAGGGGGCAGGGCAGGGGGTGACGGCAACTGGCCCCTCGCGCTTTTACGCCGGCTATCCTTACGCGGTCACGCCCCCCACCGATGACCGGCCCTTCTTCTTCCACTTCTTCAAATGGCGGCAGATACCGGAGATATTGGCCGGGCTGGGCAAAACGTGGCAGCCCTTCGGGGGCAGCGGCTACCTGGTGCTGTTGCTGTTGTTGGTTTTGGTCTTGCTCCTGTCGGGTGGCTTGATTCTCCTGCCCTTGGTCCTGGGACACAAACCATCAGCCCCCGATCCCCAACCTCCAACCTTCAATCTCCGCTATCTACTCTACTTCTCGCTGCTGGGCATAGGGTTCCTCTTTGTGGAGATTCCGTTGCTGCAACGCTTCATCGTCTACTTGGGGCAGCCGGCCTACGCCTTTGCTGTGGTGGTGGGGGCACTGCTGGTGGCTTCTGGGTTGGGCAGTCGATACCTGGTGGGCCGCATCCGGCCGCCGCTGGGGCTGATAGCCCTGGTCGGCCTGGTTTTTGTCTATCCTGTAATGTTGCCGCCCTTATTTGAGGTTACCTTTGGCTTGCCTCTGGCCGGGCGGATGGCCGTCACCGCCCTGGCCTTGGCGCCCCTGGGATTGCTGATGGGCGTTCCTTTTCCACAAGGGTTGGCTGTGGCTCGCCAGCGGACACCCGGCTTGCTGCCTTGGATTTGGGCCGTAAATGGCTGCGCTTCGGTGGTCAGTGCCGTGCTGGCGCCCATGGTGGCGATCAGCCTGGGCTTTCGGGCGGTGATGCTTTTCGGAGCCGGCGCCTACCTGGGCGCGCTGTTCAGTATGGGCCGGTATTGGGCAGGCGTTACTCTTCCTCGCGAGTGAGGGGTACAAAACGTACGCCTCCCCAGTTGAAATTGCGGAACTCGTCTCCCTCGCGGGTGATGAGCCACAAGCTTTGGTACCCGCCTGGTGGCCCGATGGGAATCACCATATGGCCCCCGTCGACCAGTTGGTTGAGCAAGGGCTGGGGGACGTGGTCAGGTGCCGCGGTGACGATGATGGCGTTAAAGGGAGCATATGCTTCCCAACCCCAGTAGCCATCGCCTTGCTTTGATACCACATAATCGTAGCCTGAACGGTCCAGGGTAGCCCGGGCGCTCTGGGCCAGCTCGGGGATAATCTCGATGGTGAATACCTGGTCGGTCAGTTCGGCCAGCACCGCCGCCTGATAGCCTGAACCGGTTCCAATCTCCAGCACCTTGTGGTCCGGTTTCAGCTCAAGCATCTGGGTCATCAAGGCCACGATGTAGGGCTGGGAAATGGTTTGCCCGTATCCGATGGGCAGGGGATGGTCCTGGTAGGCCTGGTCCAGGGTTTCAGGCAACACGAATTCGTGGCGTGGGACCGTTTCCATGGCTGCCAGCACCCTCTCATCGGTGATGTCACGCTGCCGCATTTGCGTTTCTACCATACGCAGCCTGGCTTGCGTGTTGGCATCCAGGGTGGTAGCAAGAGGGGAGGAGGTGGGCATGGGCGACTCTGGGCTTAGACGGGGCGTGGGAGTCAGAGCGGCGGTGGGTTTGGAGGTTGCAGTGAGCTCACGCCCAGGCGGGGGAGATTCGAGGATGGCTGGCTGCGGGCCACAGGCCGATGTGATGCCCCCTAATGCCAGAAGGAAAGCCAGGGTCCATCGTTTCATGGCAATTCATCTCCCTTCAACCCTCGAGATCTTTCGGACAGTCTAAGACAGGGTTTGGGCGCCTCAAATTGCCGAGGGTTTTGGCCAGGCAGCTTATCTGCCCTTAGCTGTCGGTGGGGCCCAGGTTGAAGATAGGTTCAATTCTGAACGAGTTTCCGAAAGATCTCCTCTCAGAACCCGGAAAGGACGTGATATGCTGCGTCCTTGCTGATTTTATTTGATCAAAATAGCTACCACGATGGCTGTCAGGCTGATGATGAAAGTGGCAAACACCAGGGCGACTGCCATATTCCCCTTCTTTAGTTCCTCTATCTCGTCCAAACCAGGGGTGAGGGCATTAAAGAGGCGGATGCCCAAAGGAATCACAATCGCGAAGCTGATGCCCGCCACCACGGCCCAGGCAATAGCCAGCACCATGTTGATCAGGATGCGAGTCAGGTCCATATCCCCGCTATCTGGAATAGGGGGCAGTCCTTGCAAGAGCGGTGAAAACATTCCCTTTTGCCTCCTGGTCAGCGCTAGTCAGATAAGTCGAAGGGAAATCTACATGAAGGTTGTCGTAGAAGCGGAGACACGTAGGGCGGCATGACGATGCCGCCCCGCTTTTTGGATAGATAACAGTCAGGTGGGCGAAACAGGACTTGAACCTGTGACCTCCTCGGTGTAAGCGAGGCGCTCTATCCAACTGAGCTATTCGCCCGTTCTGCTTATGCTCCAGCACAGCACTTCTTCCCCTCAAGGATTTCGTAGAGACTCAAGAGCACGTCACAGTTGCGGTGAGGGGGTGTTCTATCCTACCTACCCATTATACGAACTAGTCTAGCACTTGTCAACCTGAATAGGGAAAAGAGGCACGGCTCGTGCAAAGTCGCGGAGGAGCAGCTCTGGAAGGGCACCCGATTGGAAATCGTGCTTACAGGCCCTGCTGGAGACGCGATTGGGAAATCGCGTGACTGCGGCTGAACTGCCAAGCTGCTTTGCACAAGCCCAGGGAAAAGATGCGCCGCTGGATAGAACCCAGCAGGGCCTGTCCATATTTTGCAGAGAAAACTCAGCGCCAGCAGGATGGTGGGAGGTTATTGGCGCCGACCTGCGCTGCCGGCAGGGGGAAATTTACCGGAATCTACTTCTCTGTTGGGATATGGTTAACCTATTTTTTGTTAAAATAACCTATTACCCCCGTTGTTTGAGCGAATTCTGTGAGTCGGTCCTAGCTTCTCACCGGACTCGCCCTGCGAGAAGCTGGGGGTCATTGGCAACTGTCTACTTCGGAGCAAGAAACCGGGCGTTAAGTCACCTGAGAATCTCAAGCTATTCTTAGATTAAGCACCTGGCTTTGCGGCTAAGTTTCAAGTCCTGAGACTAGCAGCCACTGATAGCCGTAGCCTTCCAGCACCAGCTGGTAAGGCGCAGCGGAG
>CP070811.1:5287100-5290014 GCA_020343875.1 Anaerolineales bacterium
CATTTCGCCCAGGTGGCCCGGGAACTGGCGCCAGGCATCACATATCGCCAGGAAAAGCACCCGCATTTGCCTCTTGACATTATTCTGTGCACCAATCTGGCCCATCCTGGGCCTCAGTTTCGAGCTTTGCTGCAGGATTTTTTGTCGCCAGGAGCTCGGAAATATCTGGAATCGAGCGTCGGCATCGTCGAGGCATTGGTGATTCGAATTGCGGCCGATGCTCCGGCTGAACTGACCCGGCCCCGACCTTTGATGGTTTGGACCAACGGCTATCCAGAAATCCCGGCTGACCGGCATGCCTTCAGAGGGGACATCCCACAAGTGCAGGGGCTGCGCCTGGTGGATGATATGCGCGCCGAGGAGACTCGTAAACTCTATACCTATAACACGTTTCAAGCTGCGCTGGCCTATCAGGGTAGCCGGCGTGGACACAAATCCGTTGTGGCCTGCATGCAGGACCCTAAAGTACGCGTAAAAGCCGAGGGTGCGCTGGATGAGGCAAGTCGTGCCTTGCAGGCCGAATATGGCTTTGCTACGGATGAGATGGAACGCTGGATAGACAACGTCGTGACGCACACCAACAACCCCAGCCTGGGCGATACGGTCAGGCGTCTGGGTGCAGATCCACGCCGCAAACTTCGGCGCGAGGACCGGCTCATCGGTCCCGCGCTACTAGCCCGTAAGCACGGTATTCAGCCCAGGCACCTGGTAGATGCTATCGCAGCAGGGCTGCGCTTTGATGATGCAGATGATCTGGGAGCCCTGTATGTGCAGCAACGCATTGCCGCTCTAAGCATGCCTGCAGCCGTGTATGAGCTGTGTGGACTGACCGAGGCGGAGCAAGACTTGGTCGAAGCGATTGTGGGTGCCTACCACCTCCTGCCACTGACCGAGAAAAAGGCCAACGCCGCTCAACTAGCCTACGAACTGGGCTTCAAATACGAACAGATTTATCACGGATGTGGGCAGTGCACACTGGCAGCAGTGCTAGAGGCACTCGACCGATTCAGCGAGCCAGCTTTTAGAGCGGCGACTGGTCTGGCAGGTGGCATAGGCCTGGGAGGCGACGCGACATGTTCGGCGCTGATCGGTGCGGTACTGGCCTTTGGGATAATATACCCACGCCGCCGCGAACAATTCGATGCAGACCGCGAGAACAAGTACCGAACCTTCGCCATGGCCCAACGCCTGCAGGAGCTCTTTTTGGAGCGCTATGGCACGACTACTTGCCATGAAACCCATCGCCAACTAATGGGACGGGCTTTTGACCTGCGCGACCCAGCCGAACGCGAAGCATTTGAAGCTGCTGGCGCGCATCAGGACAAGTGCACGAGCATAGTGGCGCAGACGGCCAAATGGGCCGTGGAGATCATCAGTGATGAGCTGATCCAGAATGCCCTAAATCAGCTCGATGCCCGTTGAACTCTGGAATATGATCGAACAAACACCCCCCTTTTCGTATGCAAAAGAATAAAATATAAGAATGTAGAGGAGACGTGATCATGAACAAACCAGTGCTAGGCCTAATCGTTGGCAACCGCGGTTTTTTCCCCGACCACTTGTGTGAGAGTGGACGACAGACCATTCTGCAAGTGATGGAAGAAGAAGGGATCACCCCCATCACTCTGACACCAGAAGATACCAAGTTCGGCAGCATTGAGAGCCTGTCCGATTCCCAAAAGGGTGCCGACCTGTTCAAGAAACACCGCGATGAAATTGACGGCGTCCTGGTGACCCTGCCCAACTTCGGCGACGAGCGAGCAGTGGCCAATACGCTGCGTTGGGCGGACTTGAACGTCCCCGTGCTGGTGCACGCCTTCCCCGACGAAGTCGCCAAGATGACCATCACGCACCGCCGTGACTCTTTCTGCGGCAAGATGTCGGCTTGCAACAATCTGCATCAATATGGCATCAAGTACTCCCTGACCACGCTACATACCGTAGACCCAGAGAGCGAGAGCTTCCGAGCCGATCTGCGTCGCTTTGTGAGTACCTGTCGGGTGACGCGGGGCTTGAGGGGGGCACGCGTTGGCCTGCTTGGCGCTCGACCGGCCGCCTTCAATACGGTGCGTTTTAGCGAGAAACTGTTCGAGCGTACCGGCATTTCGGTGGAGACACTCGACCTCTCAGAAGTGTTTGCCCGAACTGAAGGCATCGGCGCCGATGACAATAAGCTCAAGGCCAAGCTGGAGCAAATCAACGCGTACGTGCCCACCAAAGGCGTCCCCCATGAAGCGCTGGTGAAGATGGCCAAGCTGGGCATAGTCGTGGACGAGTGGATGTCAGACAACAATCTGCAAGCCAGCGCCTTGCAGTGCTGGACATCCATGGAAGAGTACTACGGCGTGGTGCCATGTACCATCATGAGTATGATGAGCAACGAACTAATGCCTTCAGCCTGCGAGACCGACATCGCAGGAGTGGTGGGCATGTACGCTATGGCCCTGGCCTCGGGCAAACCCAGCGCGCTGGTGGACTGGAACAACAACTATGGTGACAACCCGGACAAAGGTGTCATCTTCCATTGCTCCAATCTGCCCAAAGATGTGTTCGCAAGTGGGCAGGACGAGGGACTCATATCACCCGATGACATCCCGGTCATGGACTTTCAGGACATCATCGCAGGCACGGTAGGCAAGGAGAACACCTATGGGACCATCGAAGGCCGGGTGAGATCCGAGCCATTCACCTTCTGCCGAGTCTCGACTGACGACTTCAACGGCCGAATCCTGGTTTATTTGGGCGAGGGAGAGCTGACCAACGAACCGCTGCAGACATTTGGTGGATACGGGGTAGTGCGTATTGCCGACTTCCAGGGGCTATTGCGTCACATTTGTGAGAATGGTTTCGAGCACCACACTGCCATCAACTTATCCCAGACTGCCTCGGCTGTAAATGAGGCCCTTGGCAAATA
>CP070811.1:5290114-5292765 GCA_020343875.1 Anaerolineales bacterium
CAATGAGGGCTCGGCGAAGGCTGAGCTACTGATAAAGAGCGACATAGTAAATCCGATGCCGGCCAGCCACGTGGCGCTGAACAGCTGTCCCCAGGTGATGCGGGCGGGCATCTGGGCCACGCCAGTCTTAACAGCCAGCCACGCGAATAGGGTGATTCCCAGTGATTTACCCAATACCAAGCCCGCAAGGATGCCCAACGAAATAGGATTGGATAGGGCTTCGACAATGTTGCCGCTAAAACCAACACCCGCATTGGCCAGCGCAAACAGCGGCAAGATCAGGTAGGTAGCCCAGGGAGTCACGCTATGCTCCAATCGCTGGGCGGGGGTTTGAATTCTCTCGGCGATGGCTTCCAAGGCGTGGGCTGCCGCCTGCTGCCGATCGCTGACGTTTGCCTCTGCTGCACCAGATTCCGTTTTCAACCTGCTGGCAGCGTCAACTCCTCCCAGCACGGCCATGCACTGAGCCATAAAGGCTTGAGTCTTGGCCCGGGTGCGGGCGGGGATAGTAAAGGCTAATAACACCCCGGCGATTGTGGGATGTACGCCAGACTCCAAAAAGGCCAACCATAATCCAATTCCCAGCACGCTATAGGGCAGTGGGTGACGCACGCCAGTCACATTCAGGGCGGTTAGCGCCACCAGAATTATCCCACCAGCCACCAGGCCAGCCACGAGAATTTCGTGGCTGTAGAAGAATGCTATGACCAGCACGGCCCCCAAGTCGTCGGCAATGGCCAGAGCAGTGAAGAACACTTTGAGGCTGAGCGGCACTCGGTTGCCCATGACAGTCAAGATTCCCAGCGTAAAGGCGATGTCGGTTGCCATAGGAATCGCCCACCCCGAAGCGCCATCAGTGCCAGCATTGAACGCCGCGTAGAGAGCGGCGGGCAGCAGCATGCCCCCCATGGCTGCCACAATGGGCAGCGCGGCTCGCCTGGGCGAAGCCAATTCACCGACCGTGATCTCACGCTTGATCTCCAAGCCGACCACAAAGAAGAAGATCACCATCAGCCCGTCATTTACCCACTTCAGCAAGTGCTTCGCCAAGGAGAAGGTGCCCACACTGATCGACAGATTGGTCTCCCACAACTCCACATAACTATGCGCCCACGGTGAGTTTGCCCACATGAGCGCCAGAATGGTGCTGATCAGCAGCAGGATGCCACCCGATGCCTGGAGCCGGGTAAAACGCTGAAACAAGTTTCGGACCTGTATTCCAAGCGGTTTCTGGATTTCTGCCAGTAGCGACTCGACGTCCCAGGGGCCATCATACCGCTCGCCGTTGATGTAGAAGGTAGGCGTGCCATTCACACCGCTGCGCACACCGCTCAAGAAATCCTGGCGCACGCGATCCGCGTAGACGTGCTCCGTCAGTTCACGCTGGAAGCGTTCGGTATCAAGACCTAGTTCGGCCGCATACTGGACTAGCTGCTCATCGCCTAAGGCTGCCTGATGATCGTATAGATGATCGTGCATTTCCCAAAACTTGCCCTGCGCGCCAGCGGCTTCAGCCGCCTCGGCTGCCTGCTGAGCTTTTGGGTGGGCGGTGCTGATCGGAAAGTGCCGGTATACATAGCAAAATCGGTCCCCCAGGCGCTCTTGAAGATCCCACACAACTGACTGAGCCTGACGACAGTGCGGACACTGGTAGTCGCCATACTCGACAAAGGTCACTGGCGCGTCAATTGGGCCCCGCCTATGGTCTTGCTCGCTGATGGTTGGCGCCAGCTTTGTGGAAATAGCTGAACTCATGTCATCAACCTCCTTCTGTTTGAAGCGCTTCGAGATTAGCCAATATGCCGTTGGCACCCGGATTGAGGTCAATTGGGGATACGTAACTCCAGCGGATAACCCCCTTGGCGTCGATTACGAACAAAGCACGTTCGCTGAAGCCATCCTTCTCACGGTACACTCCATAAGCCCGCGCCACAGCCCCCTTTGGTTCAAAGTCAGCTAGTAGGGGAAAGTCGAGATTGTTGGCTTCGGCAAAAGCCCGATGACACCAAACACCATCGACCGAGATGCCAAGTAGTTGTGCCTTATACTCTTCAAAGATGGGCAGGATCTCGTTATATAAGACGACCTGATCACCGCACACAGGGCTCCAGTCAGCAGGATAGAAGACAAGAATCACCGGCCTACCGCGAAAGTGGTTGAGCGAAACCATCTCTCTTGAATTGCTTGGGAGTGCAAACTTTGGCGCTGGCGTGCCAGGTGCTAGTGCTGATCCAGCTGCTTTCGAACTGAATCGCACCGTTTTGAAGAGTTTGGCTATAACTTTGTTTTCTCTCAGAGTTCCATCTGCCTATCGCGCTCAAGTAGCTGGCACTCAAGCTGTAATGCCGGTCGAGCGCCCTGGATAGAGGCCTGCACAGGCATCCCTGCTTTGATAAGTCTAATATTACCCCAAGACTCATAGAGTGTCAATATTTTGAACATATTTTGTTTATATTTGCTTCCCTGAGCTTATATGATTCCTTTTTCCCGATAGGGTACGGCATCAAGGACCCTTTGGTAGGACATACGCTCAAGATCGATGGTAGAATAGCCTCCATCCACGATCAACTCCGACAGCGCCAGCCCGACTGCGGGCGCATGCATAGTGCCATGCCCGGAAAAACCACAGGCCACATAGAAGTTGGTCGCTC
>CP070811.1:5292865-5306130 GCA_020343875.1 Anaerolineales bacterium
CCACGTCGGCCAGAGCCTCGACCTCCTTCAGCGAGCAGTCAGTCTCATCACTGAGAGTGATACGCGCCGCCGGGCTGATAACCAGGTGGGTCTCCACTGCCTCAGTAGCCGCCAGTACCTCCAGAAGGCGAATACCCAGCACAGCACCACTGGCACCTGACATGCCAACGATCAGTCGCTTGCGAGGACTCATTGAACTACCTCGGGTTTATCCAAACGGATATAGCAGTCAAAGAATGAAGTCTTGGTCAAAACGTCATACCCTCATGCGGCTGCCTGTCAACCCGTCTCGCGCCAGGGACAAAGCCGCCGATCGAGCCCATCTACAGCGAAGTAAAGGGTCAGACCCAGCAAGCTCATGGCCAGCACGCCAGCGTACATCTGCGCGTAGCGCAACGCGCCCCAGCTTTCGACGATGATATAATAGCCCAAACCTGAGGTTGTGGCATAAGTCTCAGCGATGAACAGGACAGCTACGGCCGTGCCGACGCTGACACGCAGCGCGGTCAACACCGCCGGTATGGAGGCTGGTAGGTAGACGTAGCGAAAGAGCGCCCGTCGGCCCGCGCCCACCGAACGCACCGACAGGATGAGCTCCGGGCGAAGATCGGCCGCCTCGTCGCGCACCACCACCAGGATTTGAAAGAACAGAATCAGAGCGATCAGGAAAACCTTGCTGCCATCGCCAGAGCCAAAAAGCACCAGGATGACCGGCAAGAACACAATCTTGGGGATAGGATGAACGATGTAGATGAGCGGCGAAAAAAGACGGTTGAGGGCGCTGATCTGTCCCAGGCCTACCCCGGAGGGGACCGCCGCCAGCACCGCCACCGTGATGGCAGCTACTACCCGCCCGGCACTGACCAGGAGGTGCCAACCCAGGTCACCGGTGATTTGTGCCACAAAGACAACCAGCACCTTGGTCGGCGGAGGGAAGACAGGACGAGCGATGAGCAGCGACAACGCCTCCCAAATGGCCAACGTGGCTGCAAAACCCAATGCTGCATCACGCCATTTCATGGGCGTCTTCTCCCATCAACTCCCGTAGTTCGTTGCAACGGGCAAAGAAAGCATCTTGTTGGCGATACCCTGCACCTCCAGCCTGGGGGTTTTGTACAACGGTCACCGTCCGGTTGGGAGGCTGGCCAAGCACCAGAATCTTTTCTCCCATAAACACAGCTTCCTCAATGTTATGGGTGACGATCACTGTCGTCAGGTGCTGTTCGGCGCGCAGTTCCAGGGTGAGGTTCTGCAAATCCTCTCGGGTCAGTGCGTCCAGGGCACCAAAGGGTTCATCCATCAGCAGCAAGTCGGGACGCAGAACAAGGGTGCGGGCAATGGCCGTCCGTTGGCGCTGCCCGCCGCTGATTTGATGGGGATACTGGCGGGCCACGTGGTCAATGCCCAACCGCTCCAACCAACGCCCCACTCGCGCCCTGTCATCGTCAAGCTTTTCATCGAGAGGCGTGTGTACCCCATCCGGTCCATAAAAGGCACGAATTTGCAGACCCAGCTCGGCATTGTCCCACACCGTAGCCCAAGGGAGCAGACCATAATCCTGCAAAATCAAGCCCGTACGCGGGCGGGGCCGGACCAGCGGTTCCCCATCCACTAAAACCTGACCAGTATTGGGGCGACGTAGGCCGGCCAGCAAATAGAGCAGTGTCGTCTTGCCACAACCACTTGGCCCGATGACAGCCCATGCCTCGCCCCGCTCTACCACCCAGGAAAATGAATCAAAAATCCTGCTGCCATTCGGATAGATGAAGGTGAGGTCCTGAATCTGGATCACGTCACTCACCTCACATACAGGGCCAGCAGAGTGGCAACAAAGATAGTAACTGCAATGTAACCGTTCAGGGTAAAGAAGGCCAGATTCACGCGAGACAAATCAGTGGGCGAGACCAGGGAGTGCTCGTAGATCAACAGGCCAACCACCACTGACAGCCCCAGCCAGTAGATCCAGCCCAGCCCCATCACGCCCCCCACGGCCACCAACATCAGCACGGTCAGTATGTGATTCACCCGGGCCAGCCACAACGCCACGGCGTTTCCGAAGCGAGCCGGTACGGAGTATAGCTCCTCCTCACGATCGAAGTCAGTATCCTGACAGGCATAAATCAAATCGAAGCCGGCGATCCAGAAGGTGACCGCCAGCCACAGCAGCCAGGCCGGCAGATCCACTGCAGCCCGCACGGCTACCCATGCCCCGGCCGGGGCCAGCCCATCGGTGGCACCCAACACCCAATGGCTGAGCCAGGTAAAGCGCTTGGTATATGAATAGCCTACCAACAAGAGAATGGCGCCCGGCAGTAGCATAAGTGTCAGTGTATTGAGTTGCCAGGCAGCCAGCGCCAGCACCACCAGGGCCACCGCCCCGTAGCCCAATGTCGCGCCCGAGGAGAGGCGGCCAGTGGGGATGGGGCGATTCGCCGTGCGGGGGTTACGAGCGTCGTAATGGCGGTCAGCATATCGATTCAGGGCAAAGGCCAGCGTGCGGGCGGCAGCCATAGCCACCGTGATCCACACGAACTGGTGCCAAGTAGGCAGCTTCATGCCCCCTACCGAGGCAGGCCAGCCAGCCGCCAACGCCATGCCCAGATAGGCAAAAGGCAGAGCAAATATGGTGTGTTCAAAGCGAACCATTTCAAGAAATATCCAAAATCTCGTCATTCTCCTTTTTCCATCCCAATCCACTCTCTCAAATCATCCTCCATCTTCGACATCATGTAGTAATTACGGCGGGTCTCGCCTTCACCCTGCGTGATGAAGCCAGTGACAACGTAGTCCCGGCCAAGATACATCTCGAAGGCCTCTCGGACGCGCAGGCGCCAGCCCAGGGCCAAGGACATATCAGTCCGCTTGAGCTGCTGGATGTCCGCTGGCACCTCCAGCGACAGGCACCGTGCGTCAAGGTCGGCGTGAAACGCCAGCACGCGTCGAGATAGCCCCCTTCCTTCAGCCTCAAGAAGCGGAGGAGCCTGCACGACCCCTTCAACTTCCGCTTTGACCTTGGCCTGATGCCTATCTCTGTCCCTCGCTTCCAGGTCCACCACCCGCTTGCTTCGTATCCACCATTCCACGAGCAAGCGGTCAGTGGGCAGGCCTGCGTTGAGGGCACCAAAATGCTCGCCATAAACGTTGCGCCAATATCGGCGGCTGATTGCGCCCAGCTTATGCATATTCAGCCAGGCGTTAGGGCCTTCCAGTGGGTCATAAGTCCAGGTGATGAGCGACAGCCCGGCCACCAGCGCCCGTTCGCGCTGGGCCCACTTGAGAGCCGTCGCCACGCCCCGGCTGCGCCACTCGCGCAGCACGCCCATAGTCTGCGAGCAGAGCTTGAGGGGGCCGCCCGACTCCCGGCCCAAGAAACTGAAAATGTAACCGATCATGTGTCCTGCCGGATCGAAAGCGCCCAACACCACCCCCCCGTTCTTGCTGGCAGTCAATAAGAAGGGTGGATACAAACCAGTCTGAGGCTCGTCAAAGCCCCAAACAGCCTTCTGAACCCGATGTACCTCGAGGAACTCGGCGTACGTCTTCAAATCACGAATGGCGAAGGCCTGAGTTTGTCGCATTGCCGGGCCAAGATCCCCCAGGCCTCAACGAATGGACTCGATAAAACGGTCCAGCATGGCCTGGTCCCAGCTGGCAACCTCACCCGTGACCATCAACATGGCTGGCCCTCCTTTGCCCTGGAAAAGGCCGCTGATCTGCCGCAGATTCTGGCCGCGATCGTTGGCGCCTTCGCGCACTTCCAGAGTGATGGTCTCTCCCTTGATGACGACCTCCTCCTGTCCTACACTGGTCATATCCGCGCTGCCCAGGCCGGTCTGGCGAGCCAGAGCTCGCCTTACCTGACGTTCCATCTCTTCGCGGCTAATGTCCACCCCACCTGGAAATTGCATGAGCATGATGAGCAGGATATCCGCGGCTGGGTCGGCAGGGCCAATGGCTACCATTTTGACGCCCATGATATTCATCGCGAATATCTCTTCGTAATCAGGCGGCACCTCGTAGTCGGCAATCGCGCGCCCGACCGCCTGGACCCTGTCTGGGTTGGTGATGAACGCACGCCCAACCAGGCGAGTCCCCAGCAGAGTAACACCGAGTCCCGCTACGCAGCACAGAAAAAGAGCAACGGCCACCACCAGCAGCACAACTCGCAGGCCTCGGCTCATCACTGTCCTCCTATCTGGCAGATCGGTAAACTAGCGCATGCCCGACATTTCAAATCTTCAATCTCGAAACTCTATAGCCCCAGCTTCTTCCACATCTCATCTACCCGCCCTTTGATCTCTGTGCTCATCTGGATGAGATCCGGCCATTCTCGGGTATAGCCTTCCTCAGGCAACTTACGGGTGGCATCAATACCAATTCTGCCGCCGAAGGCAAATTGGTAACTCCCATGATCCAATGCATCCGTTGGCCCTTCCTGGATGATAACATCCCGCGCCCAATCTACGTTGTTTAGGGCATGGAACATAGCCTGCCGCACATTTTGCACGTCCACCTCGGCATCGAAGACAATGATGCATTTGGCCAGCATCATCAGGCCCATACCCCACAAGCCGTTGATGACTTTGCGTGCGTGGCCCGGAAACCGCTTTCTGATGCTGACCAGCACCAAGTTATGAAAGATACCCTCCGGAGGCATATTCACATCCACAACCTCTCCCATAAAGAGCTTCATCAAGGGCAAAAAGAGGCGCTCGGTTGCCTTGCCCATCCAATAGTCCTCCATGGGCGGGATACCGACGATGGTGGTAGGATAGACAGGCCGGTGGCGGTGGGTGATAGCTGTCACATGCAGGACCGGGTAATCATCCACCGGCGTGTAGTAGCCCGTGTGGTCGCCAAAGGGCCCTTCGGGTGCGCGTTCATCCGGGTTTACGTATCCCTCAATAACAAACTCAGCGTTGGCTGGGACCTCGAGGGGCTGGGTGATGCAGCGGGCCAATTCTACTGGCTTGCCACGCAGCCACCCGGCCAGCAGAAATTCATCAATCCCAGGCGGCAAGGGGGCGGATCCACACCACATAACCGCCGGATCGCCGCCCAAGCTCACCGCAACCGGTATACCTGCCACACCCGTCTCTTGAGCCACACGGGTGTGCTCGGCGCCCCCCTTATGGAGTTGCCAGTGCATGCCTAGCGTGCGCCGGTCGCGCACTTGCAGGCGATACATGCCCACATTGCGAGTCTTGGTTATGGGGTCACGAGTGACCACTGTGGGCAAGGTGATGAAACGCCCACCATCTTGGGGCCAGCACCTCAGGATAGGGAGTTGACGAAGGTCAACATCATCACCCACAAAAACCTGCTCCTGCACCGGTGCCCGCTTCACGATGTTAGGCTTGAGGCCGACTGCACGCAGTGCATTCAACAGATCGTTGGCGCGAGCCAGGGTGGCCCCAAATCCCTGGGGTAGTTTGAGGTCGATCAATGCCGCCAGCCGATGGTTCAACTCTTCCAGATCTTCTACCCCCAGCGCCCAGGCCATACGCTGAGGGTGCCCCAGGCTGTTGATGAGGACCGGGAACTCAGAGCCCTGTACATCTTCGAAGAGCAAGGCCACATTCTTGTCCAGCGGCCCCTTGCTGACTCGGTCTGTGATCTCGGTGATTTCCAACTCGGGACTGACACGGGTCTTGATACGCTTTAGATGCCCCCGCTTTTCAAGCAGGGCCACGAATTCTGACAAATCGGTAAAGGCCATCAGTTGCCTCGTTTGGATGATGTGATAGAGAATTCTACCCCACGCCGCCAGCACGCGCAAGTACCCCGAGAGCTTAAGTGCATGGCGGTGTTGTCCACAGGGAGGCTATCATCTGGTTAACAGATGGATGGTTATGTTAAGTTCGTAATGTGACGTAGGCTTTCTCCATCAGGGAGAGCTCCCCTCAGGCAGTATTACCTGGAAGACGTCGCTCGGGCCATATGCAGAAATTAGAAGATTTATCTCTTTAGATGATTGCCAGACAGGGTAAGTCGTGATATACTGCACGCATCAGGCCATGGGAAGTTGGTATGGAGCAAATTGATCTCTTCTATCGTTTTGGCGCAGCCCTGGTCGTTGGCATCTTGGTTGGATTGCAGCGAGAGTATTCCCATGGCAATCCAGACAAGGAGATGTTCGCCGGGGTTCGCACCTTTGCTCTGATGAGTCTGGTTGGCTGTACAGCTGCCTTGGTAGCCGAGGTACTCGCCTCTCCCGGGGCGTTCATCGGCATCCTCCTCCTGATGGGCGGGTTCATCACTGTCGCTTATTTCATCGGCGCCTGGCGCGGCGAAGTGGGCCTGACCACCGAGGTAGCGGCGCTGGTGACGGTCCTGGCAGGCGCGCTGTGCTACTGGGGGTATCTGGCCCTGGCAGCCGCAATTTCGGTGACGACGACGGTCCTGCTCTCCCTGAAGCTAGAAATGCGAACCTTCGCCCGACGCCTTACTCGCGAAGACGTATTCGCCACGCTCAAGTTCGCCGTCATCACCGCCATCATTCTACCCGTGCTGCCCAATCAGGCTTTCGGCCCATCGCCCCTGAACGTGCTGAATCCATACAAAATCTGGTTGATGGTGGTTTTCATCTCCGCCATCAGCTTTTTGGGTTACGTGTTGATCAAGGTGGTGGGCTCCCGGCAGGGCATCGGCCTGACCGGCCTGCTGGGAGGGTTGGTGTCCAGTACGGCGGTAACACTCAGCTTTTCGCAGCGCAGTCAGGACGAAGCAGAACTGGCCAAACCCTTTGCCCTGGCCATCACCGTAGCCTGGACCATGATGTTCTCGCGAGTATTGATCGAAGTAGCCGCCCTGAACATTCGGCTGCTGCAAGTGTTGTGGGTGCCCATGGCTGCGGCCGGAGCAGTCGGGCTGGCCTATTGTGGCTATCTCTACGTCTCCCAGCGGACCGATCAGGAGGGAGACGTCTCGCTGTCCAACCCCTTCGAGTTGGGGCCAGCCGTCAAGTTTGGCCTGATCTACGCAGCTATTCTTCTTTTCTCCAAAGCAGCCCAGATTTACCTGGGCAACACCGGCATCTACCTTTCAAGTGTCGTAGCTGGCCTGACGGATGTGGACGCGATCACGCTCTCTATGGCTGAGTTGAGCCAGGCGACTGGGAACGTAGACCTGGACACGGCAGCTCGAGCCATCGTGCTGGCAGCCATGTCAAACACGATTGTCAAAGGGGGCATTGTACTGACCGGCGGGGCGCCTGCCCTACGCCGGGCGTTGCTGCCAGGCTTCATTTTGATCCTGGTCACTGCCATCAGCGTGGCATTTCTCGCCTGACGCAACACATAATTAGCTTTCTCAAGACCAGCACGTTCGGGCAAGTGCCCGGCATCCTACATGGGATGACCTGGGAGAAATCAAGTTGGGAGCATTCTGGGAAGGTGTTGTAGCGGGGTATGGAATCGCCATTCCAGTGGGTGCCATCGCCATATTGATCGTGGATACGGGGCTGAGACGCGGTTTCGGACTCGGCTTTATGGCTGGGGCAGGCGCGGCAGCCGCTGACCTGTTTTACGCCAGCATAGCGGCTGCGGCCGGAGAAGTGCTGGCCAGCGGGCTGGCGCCATTTTCCGTGGGTTTGCGGGTCGCCAGTGCTTTGGTGCTCTTCGGGTTAGGCGGCTACGGGCTGTGGGGTGTCCGGCGGGGGAGCGGACGCGAGAAGATTAATCCAAGCTCTGCTAGCAGCCACTGGCGGACGTTCAGCCAGTTCCTGGGCCTGACTCTACTTAATCCGCTGACGATCGCCTACTTCAGCGCCTTGATCCTGGGCCGGGAGGCCGGAAGCACCATCACCGTCGGGGAGCGGGCACTGTTTGTCGTCGGAGCCGGGTTGGCCTCGCTTTCGTGGCAGACCCTGTTGGCCGGGCTGGGAGCCGTCGCCCACCGGCATATGACGCCCCGTTTCCAGATGCTTACCAGTGTGGTGGGGAATCTGGTTGTACTGGGACTGGGCGTGCGAATCCTGGTACAATTGATAAAGTGACTATCAGAATCCGCAATCTATATCTACCCATCCGGCGCAATACTACCTGGCAGCAGCCACAAGATCTATGTAGTCAGTCCACAAACCGCAAAAAGTACCGTAATTCCGGTCGAGCTCACTCGTTCCAGCCTGGAACGCGGCCATGATGGCCGTCCACCCGCCTCAGTACGTGCCATAAGCCGTGTCGTCGAATGCCGCCTCCGCTTCTGCAGGCGCTTCGACCTCGATCACGGTCAGATCCAGCCCGGTCGGCTCCGGTTCTGCACCCGAGGTAACTTCGGCCAGCGATTGATCCGAGGCCCAGATTGGGGGTTCAATAGCAAGTATAGCCACTCCTACCATCAGTATCGGAAGCAGCCACCTGGTTCTAAACACAACTCTCATCGCCACACCTTTCCTACATACTATTCTACGCTCGATTCATTAAGAGACTATTAAGCGAGAGGAGCCTGATTGGCCTGGGTCATCCGCTTTCTTCCCAATCAGGAGCAAGATGACCAGCCGAACGCAAATACGATTCTATAGCCGCCACAAAGCCTCTTGCATCAGCCAGAGTCTCCTCAGCAATCTGGCGATCCACTTCGGCCATCTCACCATAGTCGTGAGTTTGGCGGCGGTCGAAGGCCAGATGCAATGCCCGGGAAAGTTCGCGAGGGAACAAGCCGGTCTTTACGAATTCTCGGTCAAATAGGGCCAAAGGCCCCACTATGTCTAGACATGCCAAGTTGCCTGGTAGCCAGAAGAGCCAGCAAGGCATAGAACATAGCATAATAGGCTCGATTGATCGCCCCCCGTAGTGCAGACTCGTTGAGGAGAATTTCCGCCTCTCGCAGCGTCTCGTGAGCCTGCTCCATCCTATAGCGTAGCAAGTCCACAAGTTGTTCTGGTTTCAAGGGCGGACTCCCTCTCGTTCGACGTGCAACACCAGCGGACTGGCACCCATTGCCCCGTGTTCCAATTGATCGCGGGTGGCTACAACGACCGAGATCACCCGGTCCATCTCAAATCCCACTTCCCAAGCGATTTCGCTGATACGCTGGCGCAGTTCAGGGGTGGATTCTGCCACCTCGATGAACACGTCCAAATCCGAGTCAGGCGCGGCATCGCCCCTGGCACGCGAGCCGAACACACGCATGTCAAGCACAGGCACCACAGTCGCCAAGCGGCGCTGAAATTCGCGCGCAATTCGGCGGTCCGTTTCAGCCAGCATCTTGCCTACCTTTGCTGAAGTCGTAAGAAAGCGGCGCCAGTCTCAAAAACCGGCGCCGCTTCGCCTCTCACGCGTCTATTGCTTCCGATACGGTTGGCCGTCAGCGGCGGGGGCTATGGTCTTGCCGATGACGCCAGCCACGGCCATCATGGTCAGGATGTAAGGCAACATCCCAATGAATTGATAGGGCACCCCCACCTCGAGAATCTGGAATTTGAAGTTTAAAGCATCGGCAAAGCCGAAGAGGAGGGCACCCATCGTACCGCCGATAGGGTTCCAGTTACCAAAGATCATAGCTGCCAGGGCGATAAATCCACGCCCGTTGGTCATCAGGTCCTCGAAGTAGCCCACCGTCTCCAACGAGTGCCAGGCACCCCCCAAGCCAGCGATGCAGCCGGCCAGGATGACGTTGACGTAACGCGTTCTGAAGACGTTGATACCCAGCGTGTCGGCGGCACGGGGATGCTCACCAACCGCCCGGGTGCGCAACCCCCACGGAGTGCGGTAGAGCACAAACCACACCAGCGGCACCAAGATGATAGCCGCGTAGACCATGGGCTGATACTGGAACAGGATCGTCCCCAAGATGGGGATGTCCCACAGTGGCGTCTTCACGAAGACGTAGGGGAACACACCCGGTGCGCCGCGTTGACCTTTAAGAAGAAAAGCAGTCCGGATATAGCCGCTGGCGCCCACGGCCAGGATGTTGATGACCGTGCCGCTGATGATCTGGTCCACCATAAAGCGGATGGAGAGGACGGCATGAAGCGCAGCCATCAGGCCACCAGTAAGGATGGCCACCAACAACCCAATCCACATGTTTTGGGCATACAGGGAGGCCATGTACCCCACCGCCGCCGCGGCAAGCATCATGCCCTCGATGGCGATGTTGATAACGGCGCAGCGTTCGCACATAATGCCAGCCAGCATGCCCAGCGTGATGGGCGTCGCCAGGCGCACACTATCCTTGATCATACCCACCAGGTCGATGCTCTGGTTAGCAGCGGCGGCAATCAGAGCGGCCACTACAATCAGCCCGAAGCTGGCAATCAGCAGGGTATTAGCCCTGCGTTCCTCAGGCGACCGCAGCAGCGAATAGAGGCCAGCCAGGCCTAAAAGGACGCCAATAACAACCAGGCTAGGCTGGGTGGGCAACGTCATGCGCACTGGCGGCGGCTTGCCGATGATGCCCAGGCCCAATTTTGAGATGGTGCCCGGCTCGGTCCGAGTAAGGGCTCCCACCAGGACGATCAACGCCACCACCACATAAAAGACGCCAAAACCGCGCGAGCGGGTCCAGAAGCGCGTGACACTCACCGTTGGTGTAGCAGTTGTGACAGTCATGGTCTACCCTCCCCACCCTCGAGTAAAGACGACGGCCGCCTCACGTCGCGCTCGCAAGCGATACAGCCAGCGGATGATCTGGTCGGCGGCGATGAACATGATAACCAGGGCCTGGATGATGTTCACCAGATCGATGGAAATACCCTGCGCCCGCACCTGCATCAAACCGGCGCCATTGCGCAACGCGCCCCACAAGAAGGCAGCCGGGAAGATGCCGAAGGGATGACTTTTGGCCAGCAAGGCCACAGCAATGCTGTCGAAGCCGAAGCCGCGAGAGAAGGCTGCCTTGAGTGCGTACTCGCTGGGCCGTCCCAACACGATACCAATGCCGGCCAGCCCCGCCAGCGCCCCCGAAAGTCCCATGGCCAACACGAAATTTCGAGGGACGCTCATGCCGGCGTAGCGGGCGACGCTGGGGCTGGCGCCCACGGTTCGGATCTCAAAGCCCCACGTGGTTTTGAACAGGAACCACCACACGAAGGCGATGGCCACCAGTGCCAGCAAGAACCCAGCATGCAGCCCGTATTGAGGCAAAATGAGCGGATATCGGGCGCTCTCGGCCACGAAGGGGGTGCGATCCAGTGAAGCAGTGGGGTCTTTGAGCGGGTTCTTAACCAGGTAGTCCACCGTCTTGAGGGCAATGTAATTCATCATAATGGTGTTGATCACCTCGTGGGCGCCCGTGGTCGCCTTGAGCAAACCCGGGATGGCTCCCCAAATCGCCCCGCCCAGTATACCGGCCACGATGGCCAGCGGTAGGTGCAGGTAAACCGGCAGGCCGGTGACAGAAAAGCCGACAATGGTGGCCAGCAGCGCGCCCATATACAGCTGCCCTTCGGCGCCGATGTTGAACAATCCACAGTGAAAGCCCAAGGCCACCGCCAAGCCTGCCAGGATGTAAGGGGTGGCATAGATCAGGCTGGTGACCAACGCCTTGGGGGAGCCGACCGCCCCCTCAAAGAGGCCGACATAAGCGTCCAGCACCAGCCCGTTGGCCTGGGGGATAACCTGTCCCCACGCCTCGCCCGCTCCCCTGAGTTCGGAAGCGCGGGTGGCCCAGATGATGACGGCTCCAATCAACACCGCGGTGAAGACGGCTAGCACCAGCACTGCCAACTCAGTCCACTGCCAGGCTCTGATCTGATCCCAGAGCGTCTCGGCGATGTCCTCGCCGGCCGGACCGACGCCGGTGGTAATGGTACCGCTACGCAGGCCGGCAAAGAGTTCGGTTATGCGGCCCTTGACTTCCTCCGGGATGGCACTCTCGGCGGCGTGATGGGGGGCCAGACCAATGCCCTCGTTGCTGGCGTCGAAAAGTGCCGTCTGACCCACGAACTTGCCTTCCACCGCCTGCCGGACGGCCTCATAAACCGCGTTGTCCACCCGTTTGACGGCGCTTGAAAGCAGGCGATCAGCGCCGGGGGCTCGCCCATTTTCAAAGGTGGTCACCCATTCGTCCTGGTCCACGCCGACAGCCCAGACACCCTGCTCGGCAGATCCTCGAATGCCCCCGCTGCCGGTTTCTCCCCCAGCGCCGAAGACCACGTCAGCCCCCTGTTCGATGAAGGATTGGGCCACCACCCGCCCCTTCTGTGGATCGGTGAAGGATTCGATGTACTCGCCCAACACCTTCACTTGGGGATTGACGTATTTGGCCCCGTTGGCGAAGCCCTTACGGAACTTGATGACGGGCGGAACCTGATCGCCGGCCACCACACCCAGCACGTTACTCTGGGTCATGTAGCCGGCCAGGGCGCCGGCCAGGAACCCGGCCTGATCCTCGGCGAAGAGTAAGCCCATGACGTTGGGCAAGATTGGGTAAGGGGCAAAGTCTACGGTGGCGAAGTTGGTGGCGGGATAGTCTTTAGATACTCGTTCTACCACCTCACCCAGGTGCCGGCCAACAGCAATAATCAACCCATAACCACCCTCGACCAGCATCAGCAGGTTGCCTTCTATATCTTCGAGGCGGTCTGTCTCGATATAGGTGGTCTCCAGGCCAAACTCTTCGGCCGCCCGCCTCATCCCTGCGTAGGCATACTGGGTGTAGGTGCCGTCTTCAATATTGCCGCCTGCGTCCGTGACCAACCCTACCCGCACCTGGCCAGACCCCGGGACCATGTTACGTGGTTGCATGCTCCTCCTCCTTGCTGATGCCGGCCATCAGCAGGCCCAGTTCCTCACGGCTGGCCTGGTCGGCATCCAATGTGGCGATAATCTGGCCCTTATACATCACGGCGATGCGGTCCGACAGCGACATAATCTCGTCCAACTCGGCTGACACCAGCAGCACCGCCACCCCATCGTCGCGGGCTTGCACCAGGCGGTTGTGAATGAACTCAATAGAGCCCACGTCCAGGCCCCGGGTCGGCTGCGAGGCAATCAGCAACTTGATAGGCCGCGAGAGCTCACGCCCGACCACCATCTTTTGCTGGTTACCGCCCGAAAGACTGCCGGCTGGCGTGTAGATGCTGGGCGTGCGGATATCGAATTCGTGAACCACACGCAAGGCGTTGTCTTCGATGGCCTGGTTATCCATGGCGACGCCGCGCGCGAAGGGAAACCTGTAATAGCTGTTTAAAATCAAATTGTCAGCGATGGGATAACCACTCACCATGCCGTGTTCGTGCCGGTCCTCGGGAATATGAGCCGACCCTTCCACCGTCACACCCAGATCGGTAATTTTGCGCGGCGAGGCATTGGTAACATCCACCT
>CP070811.1:5306230-5353777 GCA_020343875.1 Anaerolineales bacterium
GCACCATCTCGATCTGGTCCGCCTGGTATTCCAATACTCGGCGCATCCCCTCACACCTCCCTCTCCCCCCTGCCCCTCAACCCGCCTGCCGTATCACCGCCACCACCCGCCCCTGCACCTGCACCACCGACGGGTGAACCAGGTTCGGCGCTATCCTCGGATTGGCCGGTGAAAACGCAGTAATAGAACGTTTGTTCTATTGCCTATTATATAGGACTCACGCTCTGTTGTCAAGTAGTATATTGCTTGAATCACGGCTCGTGCACAATCGCAGAGGAGTAGCTTCAGAAGGGCGCGCGATCGGAAATCGCGCCTACGAAGAGGTTTGCTGTAGCCGCGATTTCCCAATCGCGTCACTGCAGCTGAACAGCTGGTTCTCAAGCCTGACAGGGGTAATTACTGGGGAGTGGTGGCCACCCATCCAGTTACCGTGGCATAGGATCTGAGAGGGGGTCCTGGTTCCCTTTCTCAAGCGTGTTTAGCGTGATCGGAGCGCATCACTCCCCGCTGTTGCTACCTTCAAGTGCTTGGAAAGGGCCACTGCTGGTAGAAATCCGACAAGGATTGCTCCAGGCCGATACTCCAGGCCAGCAGGTCCTCATCGGCATACCAGCGGCCAGCTACCTGAAAGCCCAAAGGTAGTCCGGCCTGACTCTGCCCGGCTGGCAGATTCAGAGCGGGCAGGCCACTCTGCGTCCACGGCAGGTTCATTATCCCGTTGCCGGTATTGCTCAGGCCCTTGGGAGCCGGGCCGCGAGTGGCCGGAGAAATCCACAAGTCCAAATCGTAGGCATCCATGAGGGTCATCAATTCAGCCCTCAGTTGCTGGCGTCCGGCCCGCGCTTCCTTCAAGGCAACAGGAGTAATCGCTTGACCACGTCGGATCATTTCGGTAGTCTGCGGTTCATAGCGCTCACCGTAGGCTGCAAACCACTCAGCATGGACCAAAGCGCCTTCGGCGTCCAGTATCAGGAAATGGCGGGCAGCGATCGCGTCAAAATCGGGCATGGCAGGCACAGGCTTAATCTCATACCCATGGTTAGCCAGATGCTGACAAACAGCGTCAAAATGAGCCCGTCCTTCTCCAGATGCCTGCCCCAGATAGGGGCCCACAGGAATCCCAAGCACCGGCTTTGACCGAGAAAGGCCAGCAGGTTTCCAATCGGCGCACAGCAGGCTGGCGGCCCGGGCAGCCCCGGCCACGTCGGGAGTGAACAAGCCCACGCTGTCAAGGGAGGGAGCTAGGGGAATAAGACCTGCTCTGGAAATGCGGTCGTAGCTAGCCTTAAAGCCAACCACGCCACAAAAAGCGGCGGGGCGTATCGTGGACCCGATGGTCTGGGTGCCCAGAGCCAATGCACACATCCCGGCTGCGACCGCAGCCGCTGAACCGCTGCTGGAGCCACCAGGCGTGTGCATAGTATGCCGAGGATTGCGCGTCGGGGTGGGCGCCGTATAGGCAAACTCGCAGGTGGTGGTCTTGCCCACCACAAGCGCGCCCGCCCGCTTGAGACGGGTGACGCACTCAGCCTCGGCGCCCTGCAGGAGTTCAGGTGGCACCTGAGTCCCGGCCCGCGTCAGAAAACCTTCCACGTGAATTAAGTCCTTGACCCCCATCAAGGTACCATACATCGGCGGGCGCTCTTGCGCGTCTGGATAGCGTTTCTCCAGCGCCCGAGCCTGGCGCCGCAAGCGCTCAAAGCGACCGGCTTCCGGTAGAAAGGCTAAAACTTGGGGTTCAACTTCGTTGAAGCAATCTTCAAGCTGGTTAATCTGTTCAATCAGGGACCCTCGAAAAGGCCTCTGGTCTGGATTCAGGGCAGGGGTTACACCCCGTTTCACTCTGTCTTCCTCTCGCTCCGCTGGTCTGCAGCGAAGTGCATAACTAGAAACCTCATTCATGTGATTCAATTATGTCTACTCCTAAACCATTGTCCATACGGTCCGATTTCCCACGCTGACTGCGGTGCACCGTAAACACGCCCGCAAGCACGAACACGCCCCCCACGATTTGCCACGCCGACAGTCCCTCACCCAACAGCGGCCCGGCCAGAATGGCTGTCACTACCGGCTGCCCCAACAAGGTGGGTGAAACGATAGAGGCTGGTAGATAGCCCAGAGCGTAATTGATAGAGAAGTGTCCGAAGATTTGGGTGATCAACCCCAACGCCAAGAAGTTAAGATAGGTAAGTCCAGAGTAGCCAGTCAGAGGCTGGCCAAGGGCCAGGCTCACCATCAGCAAACCCAAGGTGGAGCTAACAGAAGCAAGCCAAAAGTACGTCAGTGAGTCCAGGATCTGCCGCCCCCGCTGAGTGATGAGAAAGTATCCGGCCTGGAAAATACCCGCCAGCAATCCCATCAGCGTCCCAAACCCAAATGACAAGTCCCGCAGACTGTCAAAACCCAGAACAACTAGCGCACCTGATACCGCCAACGCCAGGCCCTGCCAGAAGGTTGTGCTGAGCCGCTCTCGAAAGATGATCAGCGCACCCAGCCCCACCCACAGGGGTGCCGTGTTGAGCAACAGGGTGGGGTTGGTGGCACCACTCAAGACCACCCCACTGGCCCAAAAAGCCAGATTACCAGCAAAGAACAGGCCACCCAGCACCGCAATCTTGAGCCCCCGCAAGGGCACTCTCTCCCCAACTCTCACTCGTCGGTAGAATGGCCAGGCCAGCAAGGTAACCGCTATCGCCAAGCGATAGAAACTGGTGACCGGTCCTGGTGCGGCGGCCCAGCGTACAAAGATAGCCGCCAGGCCCAGGCTGACTACGCCGACGCCGAGCGCCACATAAGGCAGGAAATGAGATTTCTGAGCATCAATCATCGTGAGGGATGAGACTCCGTGGGGCCGCTTTAAAGGCCAGAGGGGCTTGATTTTACTCCCGCCTGTAGGGCTTGAGCAAGGCTGCTGGATAGGCAGCGTTGCGGCCGGCGACGGCCAGGGCAAGTATGGTCACCAAATAGGGCAGAGCCAGGAAGGTCTCATAGGGCAGTTGAAGGCCGATAATCTGCAGGCGAAGCTGCAAGTCAAACACGCCCCCAAAAAGCAGCGCGCCCCACAGTACTTTCACCGGGTCCCAGTTGCCAAAGATGACCAACGCGATACACACCCATCCTCGACCTGCAATAATGCCATAGGTAAAGGCTCCCAGCTGGGCCAGTGAAAGAAATGCTCCGCCGGCCCCCATCAGGCCACCGGCAATGCATAGGGCCAGGTAACGGGTCACGTACACGTTCACCCCGGCTGCATCGGCCGCTTCAGGGTTCTCACCCACAGCCCGGATCTGTAGCCCAAAGCTGGTGCGATATAAGAGCCACCACACCACCGGTACCAGGCCAAAGGCAATGTAGGTCAAGGCGTATTGGTCAAAAAGCGGACCCAGCACAGGCGTCTGGCCGAAAGGCGAAAGTCGGGAGAAGGGCTCAATGGCTGGCGGGATGCGCGGCTCACCGTAGAAAAGGCGAAAGCCAAAAAGGGATAGCCCGGTCAGCAGCAGGGTGATCCCCAGGCCAGACACATGCTGATTTACCCCCAAGCGCACCGACAGGAAGGCCATCAGCAACCCCGACAGCATGCCCGCCAGGACCGCCGCCAGCACTCCCAACCACAAGGAGCCGGTGACTCCACCCACCACGAAGCCCACGAACGCCCCAAAAAACATCGTGCCTTCGATCCCCAGGTTCAAGATGCCAGCCCGCTCGGCGAACAGTTCGCCCAGCGTCCCCATAAGCAAGGGGGTAGCCACCCGTAGCGTGGCAGCCATGAGCCCAATTAAGAATGTATCCATCAAGCTCCCTCAGGATTGCCGATTAGTCGCCAACCATCCAGATCGGAAACCCTCAATCTGAAATCACCTTGATTCGGTAGTTCTGCAATATGAACATACCCAGCGTCACTAGCAGTAAAGCAGCCTGAACGACATCCCCCAGATAAACAGGCACGCCCAACGCCCGGCTAACTGTCTGTGCACCGGTGTCAATCAGGCCGATGAAAAGCGCGGCCAGGCCTACCCCGGCCGCGTGGAGTCCCCCCAAAGTCGCAATAATGATGCCGGTATAGCCATAACCAGGGGAAATACCTTCGATGAGGTGAAAATGAATACCCGCCACTTCCCCCACACCGGCCAGCCCGGCTATGCCGCCACTGACCAGGGCAGCCGTCAGCATGGTACGCTCCACACTCACCCCAACAAAGCGGGCCGCCTCCTGGCCCAGGCCCACAGCTCTCATCCTTAACCCTAACGCGGTTCGCGACAGAATAAACCACAGGAGGCCAATGACCAGCAAGGCCACCAAAAATCCCAGATGCAGGCGCGAGCGGGGAATCAACTTGGGGAAAGCAGCCCCGGCCGCGATTTCTGGTGATTGCGGCCAACCAGAAATTGGATCACGCCATGGCCCATTAAGCAGCGCGCTGACGACAAAAAGAACAACAGAGTTAAGTAGCAGCGTCGTCACTACCTCGTCCACTGCTAGCTTCACCTTGAGCAGCGCCGAGGGCAGGGCCCACAACGCGCCAGCCACAAAACCGCCAGCCAGCATGATCGGGATGGCGATTACCGGAGGCAGCCCCTCCAAAACAACTCCCAGCCAGGCAGCGGCTATAGCCCCGGCATAGAGCTGTCCCTCGGCGCCAATATTCCAGTAGCCGGCCGAAAAAGCAAAGGCTACAGCTGCCCCAGTCAGCAACAGCGGTGTAGACTTGACCAGCACCTCGAGGGCGCTGACCTTGCTCGACAGAGGCGAGATCAAAAAGTGGCGATATGCCGCCAGCGGGTTGGCCCCGGCCCACACCACCAAGACGGAAGTCAGCACAAAAGTGACCAGGACGGCTATTACCGGGATCAGAGATCGCATCCAAATGGGCGCCGGCGCCCGTTCAATCTCAAGCCTCAACACGGATCCCCTCCCTGGCGCCCGACATCATCAGACCTAGCTGCTCCAAATCCGCCTCCTTGGCCGGGATCAGACCCACGATGCGTCCTTCATAGATGACAGCAATGCGATCTGAAAGCGCCAGCACCTCGTCCAAATCCTCGGATAGCAGCAATACAGCCGCTCCCCGGCTACGTTGCTCCAACAGTTTGCTTCGCACGTATTCGGTGGCCCCCACATCCAGCCCCCGGGTCGGCTGTGAGGCGATGACGACCTGTGGATTCCTTGACAAGGCACGCGCCAGAATAACTTTTTGGATATTCCCGCCCGAGAGGGTGCGCATTCGATCCGTCGGCGATGCCTTGATCTGATATTCGGCGATGAGTTGCTCGGCGTGTCTGCGGATGCGTTGGTGATCCAGCATCCCAGCTGTAATGAACTCACCCAGATATTCAAGCGCCAGGTTTTCGGCTACGTTCAACTCACCAATCGCACCTTCGTGCCGATCTTCAGGGATGCGGCCCACTCCCATGCCTGAGACTTGGGCCGGATCGGCCAGAGTCAGATCCCGGTCGCCTACCAACACCCGCCCCCCCGTCGGCTTGAGCGTGCCGGCCAACACGTGCGACAGCTCGGTCTGGCCGTTGCCGGATACACCGGCCACTCCCAATATCTCGCCCGCCCCCACTTCCAATGACACGCCTTTGATGGCGGGCAAACCTTTCTCATCAACAGCGCTCAGATTCTCAATCCGCAACAGCACCTCGCCTTGCGGTTTACGCTCTTGCCGGGCCACACCAAACGTCTCGCGTCCCACCATCATGCGCGCCAGCTCGGCCTGCGACGTAGCCGCTTTGTCTACCGTGCCCACCACATGGCCATCCCGCAACACAGTGATCCGGTCGCACACCGTCATCACCTCATACAGCTTGTGGCTGATGAAGATAACTGATAGACCATCCTGGCGCAGCCGTTCCAGCGTCTGGAACAGCATATCCACTTCCTGTGGAACGAGGACGGCTGTCGGCTCGTCCAGAATCAGGACCCGAGCGTTTCGATATAGGGCTTTGAGAATCTCGACTCGTTGTCGCTCGCCCACCGACAGATGGCGGACCAAGGCGCTCGGGTTCACCTCAACCCCGAAGCGAGCTGCTGCTTCGGCCACCTTCTGTCGAGCCACCTGCGGGTTGACGCGGAAACTCCCTGTATAGCCCAGCACCACGTTCTCCGCCACGCTCAGGGTGGGCACCAGGGCAAAGTGCTGGGTGACCATGCCAATCCCCAATTGTATGGCATCCTTTGGCGCAGCGACATGCGCCACCTGCCCATTCACCCGAACCTCGCCTTCGTCGGCATGGTACAGGCCGTAGAGAATACGCATCAGCGTGGTCTTGCCAGCCCCATTTTCGCCCAGCAAGGCGTGAATCTCACCCCGCATCAAATCGAAGTCTATGTGATTGTTGGCAATGACGGGGCCAAAACGTTTGGTTATGCCCCGCATTTGAATGGCATGCATAAGCAACCTTAACCGCTACGCTATCCATAAAGTCTCGTGTCAGGGGGCATCCTCAATGACGCCCCCTGACGTCTCAGGGGTGCGTCCCAGATTTCTGGGAAATCGGGACAAACCTGGGGTGCTCCCCCCCGTGCTTTCCCATTTCTTGGGACGCACCCACGACTCAGGCATCTAAGTACAATTTCGAAGTTCTCCGGGATGACTTGCCAGGTTCCACATGGGTTTTGGCTGCCCTACCCCAAGAGATGTATGCCTTCGTACTTAGTTGACCGCTTCCGGTTGCGCCTCGTCGATGTCTACCCGGAAGAGGCCGGCTTTGATCTGCTCTTCACGCTCCCTGACCATATCCAATAGATCAGAGGGCAACTTGTCTTCCGTCGCATGGAAAGAAGCCAGGCTGGCGCCACCCTTGGCAACCATGCTAAAGTCCTTTAGGTCCTGCGAGGTATAAGCACCACTGGCCACCTGGTTGATGACGTATCGAACGGTGGGATTCATATTCCACACCGCGCTACTGACCACGTTCTCTGGGGCCAGCTCATTCTGGTCACTCATATTGCCGAAGGCCCACAGCTCATTCTCGGCTGCCGCCTCGATAACACCAAAACGTTCAGCATACAGCACATCGGCCCCAGCGTCAATTTGGGCCAGGGCAGCTTCTTTGGCCGCCGCCGGGTCAAACCAGCTATTGATGAAGGTCACCAGTATGGTAGCATCAGGGTTAACGTTCTTAGCCCCCGCCACGAATGCATTAACAATCCGGTTAACCTCTGGCACCGGGTAGCCGCCCACAACACCGATGGTGTTCGATTCGGTCAGACCACCCGCCAGCATGCCCAGCAGGTAGGCCGGCTCGTGGATCCAGTTGTCAAAAACCGACACGTTGGGTTCGGAGGGGCTCAGGCCAGAGCCGAAGACGAAGGCAATTTCGGGATACTCGGCTGCCACACGCCGCACTGCTTCCTCATTGCCAAATGCGTCGCCAAAGATCATGTCAGGCTTTTGCTGCTCGGCCACCTCACGCAACACCCGCTCCATATCACCAGCGTAGCCGATATCGTCGGTGTACTCGTACTCAATCAGCCCATCAGCCTCGGCCGCCAGCAATGCCGAGTTAATCACCCCATCCCATGGCTCCTCAATGGGGGTGGCAAAGGCGCCAAATGCCGCCAGAGGTCCGGCTTCCACGGCCTCAGGCGTGACTTCAACCTGTACCTCCTTGGTGACCACCACCTCCTGGGTGACGACCACAGTTTCAATTACCTTTTCAACCTGCGGGGTCGGTGCCGCGCACTGCACCGCCACCAGCAACAAGCTGATCATCAGTACCACTAGGATCGAACGCTTGAACATGAGAACTACCTCCTTTGGGTCACAATCTCTCTTCTCTCGAATGCCAATAGGGCGGCCTTCGGCCAATTGTCATCTACAGTCTGCCCAACTCTCTGCTTTTCACCCACCTCCCTTCCCCAATAGTGCTCTGTCAAGGCTCGATTGCCCGGCAATCTTGACACCCATAGCGGTGGACCGGACTCTGGCCCTCAAATCATCTTTGCCGAAGTATTAGCCTCCAAAGATTCCATCACCATGTGAGGGGTGATGGGTATCTCAAAGAAATCAGCCCCCAGGGCGTCGGCCACGGCGTTGGCAATGGCGGCTGGAACAGCCACGATACCGTGTTCACCCAAGCCGCGCGCTCCGTATGGCCCGGTGGCATCTTCCGTCTCGATGAAGATGACCTCCATGTGCGGCACATCTGCCGATGCCGGGATGCGGTAATCCGTCAGACTCCAGTTTTGAATGCGGCCATCGGGGCCAAAGTGTAGTTTCTCAGTAAGGGTAGCCCCCATAGCCTGTATCATCGCGCCTTCCACCTGGCCGCGTGCCGCATCCGGATTCAAGATACGACCTGCATCCTGAGCGCTGACCAGTCTCAGCACATGAATCTGACCGGTGTCCAGGTCCAGTTCCACATCCGCCCCCTGGCACCCGAAAGTCCAGCTGGCCGCCAGGTTCCCTTGTCCGGTATCCGGGTCCGGAAAGGTCAGGCCCTGAGGCACAAACGTGCCCCGCCCTACAATAGGCGGGTTGACAGCCGAGCCATCAGGTCGCCGATACCCGGTTGCCAGTTCCGCATAAGACACAAATCGCTTCGGCTGGCCGCCAGGATACACCCTTCCCTGGCTGACTTCCAGGTTTTCCTCTGGCGCACCCAACACATCGGCGGCGGCGGCTTTGAGTTGACGCACGGCATCAGCCGAAGCCAGGCGGACTGCGTTGCCTACGGCCCAGGTGGTGTGACTGGCCACCGTCTGCCATTCGTGAGGTGAAAAATCAGTATCGACTCGGGGAGCGTAATGGATCATATCCATGGGAAGTGACAGGGCCTCGGCAGCAATTTGACTGAGAACCGTGTTTGATCCCTGTCCAATCTCCACTGCGCCCGTGTATAGGGTGGCCGAGCCATCCTCATTAAAGCGGATTACAGCCCCGCTCTGAGCATTGGTCCGCATTACCGGTGATTTCATAAAGCAGGCAATACCATGCCCGCGTGCCCGTCTGGGGGCTGACGGGGGCCTCTTGGTACCCAGCGCCGTCTGCACGGCCTCCAAACACAGGTCAGCGCGCCCATTGTAGTCTTGCATCACCTGCCCCAGGGCATTAACTTTGCCTGGCAGAAGCAAATTCTTAAGCCGTAAGGCCACGGGGTCCATCTTCAGGCGGCGAGCAATTTGATCCATCTGCCGCTCAACCATCCAGTGCACCTCGGGATGGCCATAGCCCCGGTACGCACCGGTAGGGGGCGTGTTCGTGTAGACTCCGAAAGAGTCTAGGCGCAGGCTGGGTACGTGATAGGGGCCAGTCGCATTATGCCCGCCACCCTGGCAGATCCACACTGAGTAGTCAGCATAGCCTCCACTGCCGACGTAAAGCTCGGCCTCCTCGGCCAACAAATGCCCCGCTTCGTCCACCGCGGTCTTGATGCGGCCCCATGCGCCCCGCCCCACCACGGTCCCGTAGAACATTTCTTCGCGGGTAAGTAGTAGCTGCACCCTGGCACCGGGTACGGCCCGGGCTGCTACTGCCAGCAACGGCTCAATGGTCACATCAGATTTACCACCAAAGCCGCCGCCCACGTAGGGGATGACCACTCGCACTCTGGATGGCGAGATGTCAAACAAGATCGAGATCGTTTCCCGGATGAAAAATGGAGACTGCGAGCTAGACCAAATGGTAAAAGTGTCCCCATCCCACAAGGCCGCAGCCCCATGAGGCTCCAATTGCACGTGGGCAATCCACGGCACCCAGTATTCGTTTTCGACAACCAGAAACGCCTCGGCAAAAACAGAATCGACGTCACCCCGGCGAAGTTGATAATGATGACAGATGTTACTGTCAGGGACGACATGAATCCGGGGGTCACGTGGATAGTCGGACAGCTTCTCGTGGATGAGTGGTGCGCCTTCACGCACCGCATCGCGCGGATGGAGGATAGCCGGTAGCGGCTCGTATTCGACGTCGATCAAGCGTAGGGCAGCCTCGGCCGCTTCAGGTGTGGATGCAATTACGACCGATAATGGCTCGCCCCAATAGCGCACTTTGTCACGGGCGATGGGGTATTGGTCACCGATGGCATGGCCAATCCGGCCCGGGCAGTCGCTCCCGGTGACGACGGCCCTCACCCCAGGCAGCGAACGAGCCTGGCTGGCATCCAGCCGCCGAATACGTGCGTGAGCCTGCGTCGAGCGCAACACCCGGGCGTGGGCCACCCGCCCCAGGCTCAAGTCGGCCAGAAACCTGGCTTGACCGGTGACCTTGTCCAACCCATCAACTCGGACCTTCGTCCTCCCGACGACCTCTACCATACCCTCGCTCTAGGCTGCCAGCTTGAAGCGATTCTGACTATAACATACAAGCAGTCCACTTGTCAAACCACCTGTTCCGCCAATCCGGCCCAACATTCGTCTCCGTTGAGTCTTGGCCGAAGCCACCTCCCGCCCCACCGCAACCAGGCTGTGGCCTCTGCCAGGTCGGCCTTATCCGCAGCGCTCAACCTGGACCCAGGCAGAGCTTTGGCCCGTGACCCTACGCTTTGACACGCGATTGAGTTAAAGTATAATGGCAACCACCCGCCCCCATATCCGCCACAAAAGGAGACACCCGATATGACACACGCCCTAGATATCCTGATCAGGAACGCTTTACTGCGCGACCGGCCTGGCACCCTGGCACACATCGGCATTGCGTCTGGGCGGATTGCCGTCATCGATGAAGGCACCACGCATGAGGCCCAGACCCAGATAGATGCACAAGGCAACCTGGTAACGGAATCCTTTGTCGATCCCCATCTTCATTTATGTAAAGTATACACGCTGCAAATGATGGACGAGGAGGCCCTGAAGGCCTACCACGGCGCGGATATGGGAAAAGCTATGACTGCCATAGAACTCGCCGCTCGCGTCAAGGAACGATATGATGCATCCTGGATCATCGACAATGTGCGTAAAGCTATGGCAGAGGCAGCCCAGTTCGGCAATACCCACGTCCGGGCCTTCGCCGACGTGGACAGCAAAGCCCGCCTCGAAGGTGTCAAAGCGCTGATCCAGGCCCGCGAAGAGTTCAGAGGTGTGGTTGATATTCAAGTAGTGGCCTTCGCCCAAGATGGCATGGTCCGAGAGCCAGGCGCAGCCGCGCTGGTGCGCCAGGCCATGGAGTTAGGAGCCGACGTGGTGGGCGGCATCCCCTGGATTGAGTACACCGACGCGGACATTCAACAGCACGTCAAGGAAATTTTCGATATCGCTGAGGAGTACGACAAGGATGTCTCCATGTTGGTGGACGACGCCGGCGACGCGGGCCTGCGCTCGCTGGAGGCCATGGCCTTGGAGACGATCAGGCGAGGCTGGCATGGGCGTTCCCTGGCCCACCATGCCCGGGCCATGGCGCTCTACCCCAAGCCCTACTTCCAAAAGCTGGCTGCCCTGCTCAAGAAAGCAGACATGGGAGTGGTCACCGATCCGCACACCGGCCCGTTGCACGCTCGGGTTCGCGAATTGCTCGAAGAAGATGTGTTGGTTTGCCTGGGCCAGGACGATATTTCGGACGCCTACTATCCCTATGGCCGGAGCAACATGCTGGAGGTGGCCTTCCTCGTCTCGCACTTGCTATGGATGACCAGCGCAGCCGAGATGGAGACGTTGTACGATATGATTACCACCAAAGCAGCCCAGGCCATGGGCATCCCCGATTTTGGGCTGAAGGTGGGCGCTCCGGCGCACCTGGTCGTGCTGAATCAACCCAACGTCCTGGAGGCCTTGCGACATCACGAACGGCCGGCCCACGTCATCAGCCACGGCAAACTGGTTGCAAAGACACGGTAGGAGCCACATCCTGAGCCTGGTGAAAACTCAGCAGGCTACTTCGCAGGTGGATGCGAGGTAGCCTGCTCTCTGTCAGGCTTGCTGCAAGGCCGCCCTGATCTTCTTCTTATCTGCCGGCAGCGAGGTGATACGCACCCCCAGCGCATCGTAGATGGCATTCAGGATCGCCGGTGCGGTGGCCAGCGAGGGCGCTTCGGCAAAGCCCTTGGCCCCCTGGGGGCCGAGAGGATGCGGCACTTCCACGATGACTGGTATGATGTCTGGCATTTGGTCAGCGGTAGGCAGCCGGCACTTGTGGAGCGAATTGGTGAGGTTGATCCCGCCCTCCACGATGAATTCCTCGGACAGAGCATAACCCAGCCCCATGCTCACCCCACCGTGAATCTGCCCCTCAATGGCCTGGCGATTAATGATCTTGCCCACGTCATTGGCCGAGATGATGGTCAACACCTTCAGCTCGCCCGTGGCCGGGTCCACCTCGACGATTGCCACCTGAGTGTTGTAGGCATAGCACCAGTGCGTCGGGCGTGACTCGAAATCGGGTTGGCCATAGCGACTGGCCTCTCCCTCCAATAGCGGTGCTGAGCGCGGAGGCGTGTAGCGTCGCTCGACGACGAACTTCCCGCCCAATTCCGAAAGCGGCACCTCTCGGCCTGATTCGATGTCGGCCACCCGGTCAACACGCAGAGCAAGATGGGCGGGGTCGGCATCCAGGGCTTCCGCCGCGTGACTGAAAATCTCTTCCTTGAGAGCGCGGCAGGCCATCACTGCCGCATTGCCAGTCAGAAAAGTCTGGCGCGAGGCCGTGGTGGGGCCGGTCGGGGGCGTGAGGGCTGTATCCGGACCGATGAGTTCAATGCGCCCCGCCGGCATCCCCAGCTCATCCGCAACCAGCTGCACCAGGCCAGCACGAGCCCCCTGGCCGTACTCGTGTTGGCTGGCACGCAGGGTGACGCAACCCGACGCATCCAGCTCCACAATCGCCCCGGCACTCTCCGGCAGGCCATGCCCAAAGCCGATGTTCTTGACTGCGCAAGCCACTCCTACCCCGATCTTCTTGCCCTCCTCAGAGGAGGGGAGCTGCATCTGCAGAAACTTCTGTCGTGCCGCATCAATCGTCTCTTTTATGGCGGGCACGCCTTCTTCCAGCACATGGTCGGCAGCAGTGGGCAGGCCCACGTCCAGAGCGTTGATCAAACGAAGCTCGAAGGGGTCTAGTCCCAGGGCTCGGGCCATAGCGTCCATCTGCTGTTCCATAGCAAAGGCGACCTGATTCACGCCGAAGCCACGCATGGCTCCCGCTAAGACGTTGTTCGTATACCAGGCCCACCCCTCCAGCTTCAGGTTGGGAATATGGTAAGGGCCAGCCCCAAACACGAGCGTGTTTTCCAGCACATCCAGGCCCAGCGAAGCGTAAGCGCCGGTATCCAGGGTGATATCGGCTTCAACGGCCAACACCCGCCCCTCCCGGTCGGCCCCAGTTTTGAAGCGCATTTTGGCTGGGTGACGCTTCGCGTGAACCCGTAGCGACTCTTCGCGGGTCAGCCCCATCTTCACCGGGCGTCCGCTGAGCAGCGCCCCCAGGCCCAGGTATTGTTGCAGGATCAGGTCCTCTTTTCCCCCAAACGCCCCGCCCATAGGCAGTTGTACAATGCGTATCTTCTCTTCTGGCACATCCAGGATCTCAGAAAGTTGAGTGCGGTCATCGAAAGCGCACTGGGTTCCCATTTGAATGGTGACCCCGCCATCATCAGTCGGGAAAGCAATGCCTGACTCCAGTTCCAGGAAGGCATGTTCGATGAAAGGGGTGGTGTATGTCTCTTCGATGACAACCGCACACTGTTTGAAAGCTGACTCCACGTCTCCACGCTCGATCTTAGCGTGGTGCATCAGGTTGCCCTTGCCCAACGGAGTCTTATGCGTTGGGTGCACTAGAGGCGCGTCCGGTTGAGCCGCCTCTTCGGGCGAAAAGACACCCGGCAAAGGGCGATACTCAACCTGGATCTTCTCCAGGGCCACTTCGGCAACATCGCGGCTCTCGGCAAACACAGCCGCCACCGAATCACCGATGTAGCGTACTTTGTCGGCGGCGATGGCCGGCTGGTCACGAAAGACGATACCCGCCTGGTTCTTGCCGGGGATATCCTTGGCGGTGACCACCAGCGCCACCCCCTCTGTCGCCTCCGCTTGGGAGGTATCCACGCTCAAAATTTCGGCGTGCGGGTGGGCGGCCCATAGAATCTTGCCATGCAGCATCCCCTCCACCTGCATATCATCGCCAAAGAGGGTGGTCCCCCTCACCAGGTCCACCGCATCGCGGACCAGCACTGGGACCTCGACCTGCCCCCCTTCAGGCTTGGGTGGCGCGTAAGCAACCCCATTCGCCAAACGATCGGCCGCATCCTGGATTGCCTGGATGATCTTCACGTAGCCGGTACAGCGACACATATTCCGATTCTTGGTGAGGGCCGATTTGATCTCCCCCGGGCTGGGCCGGGGATTGGCATCCAGCAGGGCCTTGGCAGTCATAATCATGCCAGGCGTACAGAATCCGCACTGGACAGCACCGCGCTCAATGAACGCATGCTGGATGGGGTGGAGCTGATCATTCCGGGCCAGCCCTTCGATAGTCTCCACCCGTGCGCCGTTGGCCTTTGACATTCGCACCAGGCAAGAGCGGGTCGCCTGGCCGTCGAGAATCACCATGCAGGCTCCGCAGTGGCCGTTGGAACAGCCGTCCTTGGCCCCTGTCAGGCCCAGCTGATCGCGCAAAAAGCGCATCAGGCTCAGACTGGCAGGGACGACGGACTGCACGTCCTGGCCATTCACGCTTAACCGAACTTCAATCGAATCACTCACCGGTCTAACCTCCTCAAATCAACCAGCCCAACAGAGTTTATGAGCTGCACACCAACCTGATCAAGTGCCCTCCGAATGATAAAATAATATGCCCAGTTAGGCAATATCGGTCTGTGCTCTGGGAAATTTGGGGCTGGCTCCCAATTCGGCAGGCTTCCTATGCCCTTAGTCGGGGGCATTTCAGTTTGGGGGCAGACTGTGTGCTGCAGCGCCGCCGTGCGACGTTGGGGCAGCAACCCTGCCCCAGGGCTGAAATGCATCGTCTGAGCCCTCTCGTTGACACAAATGCCGACATAGAGTATTATCTCTGAGCAAAGCTCTGGCCCTACGTGTTTCGCCTCCACCGCCGGCCTGAGAGGACAACGGTTACAGTTACATTACTTTTTGAATCAATGAGGAGTTACCATCAATGACCTCCGTGAACCCCGCCATCTTCCGTGAATACGACGTGCGCGGCGTCGTGGACAAAGACTTGAGCGAAGATTTCGCGCACCTGCTGGGCCGGGCCTATGGCACCATGATGCACCGCGCCGGTCACAAGAAGGTAGCCATTGGCTACGACGTGCGCCCCTCCTCTCCTGCCTATGCCGGTGCCATAACCGAGGGCATCTTGAGCTCTGGCGTGGACGTTGTAGACCTGGGCTTGGTGCCTACGTCCGGTCTCTATTGGGCGCTGTGGAACCTGAATGTGAAGGGTGGCGTCATGATCACTGGCAGCCACAACCCGCCCGAATTCAATGGCTTCAAAATCGCGGTGGGCCACGCTACCATCTATGGAGAAGCTATTCAGGATCTGCGAAAACTCATACAGGCCGATGATTTCGATACTGGACAGGGGACACAGACCCACCTTGACATCATCCCTGACTACCTGGCCGACCTGCGCCAACGACTGGGCACCGTCGCCCGCCCGGTCAAGGTCGTCGCCGATTGCGGCAACGGCTGCGCCTCGCTGACAGCCAGCCTGCTGGACGACATAGGCGCCCAGGTAACCCACCTGTATTGCGAGCCAGACGGCACCTTCCCCAATCACCATCCGGACCCTACCCTGCCCGCCTCATTGGTTGACCTGATTGCCAAAGTGAAAGAGACTGGCGCGGAGCTGGGCCTGGCTTTCGACGGAGACGCTGACCGGCTGGGCGTCGTAGACCCCCAGGGCAACATCATTTGGGGCGATCATCTGCTCATCCTCTACAGCCGGGAGGTTTTAGCCAAGCAGCCAGGTGCTCCCATCATTTTTGAGGTCAAGTGCTCACAGGCGCTGGTGGAAGAGATACAAAAGGCTGGCGGCCAACCGGTTATGTACCGCACCGGCCACTCTCTCATCAAGGAGAAGATGAAAGCCACCGCCTCCCCCCTGGCCGGTGAGATGAGCGGCCACCTGTTCTTCGCCGACGAATACTACGGCTACGACGACGCCGTTTACGCTGCCGCCCGCTTGCTGCGCTATCTGGCTGCCAGCAACCAGACCATCGAGCAGATGCTGGCCGACGTGCCTCACTTCTACTCCACGCCCGAGATTCGCGTCGACTGCCCAGACGACGAGAAGTTTGACGCGGTGGTACAAATGACCGAGTACTTCCGGGGTAAGTATGAGGTGATTGACGTAGACGGCGTGCGCGTTCTCTTCGGCGATGGCTGGGGACTGGTCCGCGCCAGCAACACCCAGCCGGTGCTCGTGCTACGCTTCGAGGCCAAAACCCCGGAGCGATTGCAGGCCATCAAGCAGGAGATGCTAGACCAACTGGCCCAGGTGTCGTCGGTGGACGTGACTGAGCTGGGGTAAGTGTCAGGGGGCGTAGCGCAGAAACACCAGGAGCCCCGCAGCAGTTACCACAGCAAACTCGACCAGCGCCCGGCGCGTGAGGCGCCCCAGCAATTGTTGCTGAGCCAGGCCGGTGGTCACGTAGAAGACGAGCAGTAGACACAGGCCTGCCGCCAGCGGGGGAATGCGCCAGAAATTGAGGGCCCACGTGCTCTGGCCCATCACCAGGGCCGCGATGCCGGCAAATAGCCACGTACGGGGAACCTGGCTTAACCCAGCCCTTAAAAGTGGCGCAGCCAACAACCCGCTAACCAACAACACCTCCGTCGCGGATAGGATGCTACGCGCACGGGTCTGGTAGATAACAACGAAGAACCCGAAGGCCAGCCCATAGGCAACCACGTTCAGCCACAGACGAGACAGCTCATACCAGGGGTCACGCGGATCGATCGTGTGATATTCAGCCAGCACCACCAGCCAAAGAAGCAGGCCGGCCCCTCCAATCCCGGCCAACCACCAACCGATGGCTGGCGCTAGCCGGTACAGCAACAGCGTGGCCAGGATGACCAGCAAACCGGGTAATACCCAGAAGGTGAGGGCATATCCCGGCGCCCGGCGAGGCAGGCTGGGGTGGGCATATACCACAGCCCTGGTGCCGGTTGCAGCCAGCCCCCCCAGCAGCAGGGCCATAAGCCACCACTGCGATATCACTAGCGTGAGGGGCGACCCCAAAAGCGTCAGCTGGATGGCCCGACTGGGCAACTCGATCAGAGAGTAGGCCACTAGACCCAACAGTGTCAGACTGACCAGGGCACTGATTCGTTCATATACAGGCATGATGGTGAACAATCCTTAACCGAGTGGAGCAAATTGTATACGCCTTGCCCCCGCCTGTCAAAGACCGCTGAGCGTAAAGAGGTTACTACTCCGCCGCTCCCTGTGGACTTTCGTCCAGAGGGCTCAGCCGACCTGTGGCAAGCGACCAAGCTCGGGATTGTCGTCCCTGGCGAGCAATGGGCTGCGTAGTCATAAAAAGGGTATGCTTGGTATGAGCATCGAGACATTTGTTTATGCCCTGATCGGCTGGCTGGTGGGCGTGTTCATCAATCACGCCGCCGATGTGCTGCCGCGGCGCATGGGGTTGGGGGCATCTCCTCGCTGTGCATTCTGTGATACGCCCCGGTCGCAGCTGGCCTGGAGCACCGTGATAGGCTATCTGACCGCGCATCGTGCTTGCCCGGAGTGTGGCGCCCCTTTGCCACTCCGTTCCGTGATCGTGGAATTGCTCATGCCAGCCATCTTCGTGGGACTGTTGTGGCGCTACGGTCCTTCCGTCCACTTGGGGCTCCTCTCCCTTTACAGCGCCATTCTAATCCTGGTGACCGTCACTGATCTGGAACATCATCTTATCCAACACGTCATCATGGCACCCGCCATCTTGCTGGCCACAGCAGGGGCATTTTTCAACCATGATTTGACGTGGCGGCGCGCCCTGTTGGGAGGCGCGACCGGTTTTGTGAGCCTTTATGCCATGTTTTTGTTCGCCCAACCGATGAGTGCGCTGCTGGGCCGCCTGTCCGGACGCGAAATAAGCGAGGTTCCCTTTGGTTTCGGCGATGTGACGCTAGGTACATTTGTGGGATTGATCACCGGGCTACCCGGCTTCTTTTTTGCCCTGTTCATCACCCTGCTCTCGGCTGGCCTGGCAGCGTTGGTTTACTTGTTCGTGAGAGCCGTCGTTCAGCGCCGCTACTCCCTCTTCACGCCGATCCCATATGGGCCATTCCTGGTTCTGGGTGGCTTCGTAATGATGGTCTATGGCACCGAAGTCTTGCAATGGTACATTGGCCGGGCAATATAATACCCCGCCACAGCGATTGCGATATGATACAGGTCACGCCCAGCGCGCCCATTCTGCCCCATCAGGATTCATTGGTTTGTACTTAGCCTGTCATTCTTCTCACAGCGCGTAACTTCTGCCCCTAATTGGGGTTTCTATCCTACGAGGGGGGATTTTGTGTCATGGGGGCCCCCTCAAGATGACTCACACACTCTTACAGCCAAGCTGCCTATAGCTTGACAGCGTCTTGACCTTCCCCCCACTCTGAAATTGCAGTTATCATTGACACCTGACGCTAACAGTGATAGAATATGCTTGGCTATAGGATTTTGGTACTATCCAAAATTCCAAAAAGCTCGATTGGGGGGTAACCGGTCGTGGTGACCGAGATGTGTGCTGCGGTGACCGCGACGTGTTAGAAACGTGGGGCACGTAAGAAGAAAAGGGGGGTGATCACACAAGTATGCCGACAACATGCCGATAAGTGACCGCAACAACTTATCAACTTGACAATCGTGTTAAGCTCTTTTTCCAAGGGAGGGAAAAAAACATGAACGCGATAATTGTCTTGCTGTTGGCTGCCCTGGGCATCGGTGTGGGGTATTTTCTCTATGCCCGGAACATTGACCGGAATATCGTCCAGCCCAACCCCGATAAAGCCACGCCAGCCAAGATGTATATGGATGGCGTAGACTTCACGCCCGCCAGCCGCAACGTGCTCTTCGGCTACCAGTTCAAGTCTGTGGCCGCATTGGCCCCACTCACCGGCCCCGTCATCGCGGTGCAGTGGGGGTGGCTGCCAGCGCTCTTGTGGATTCTCCTGGGCGTCTTCTTTATCGGCTGGGCCCAAGACTACGGCGCCATGATTATGGGCGTCCGCCGTGAAGGGGAGACCATGGGCGCCTTGAGCTACAAGCTTATCTCACCCCGCGCGCGCACCATTCTCATGATCTTCATCTACTTCTACCTGCTTCTCATCATGGGGGCTTTCGGCAACGCAGTTGGCAAAGTCTTGATGACCAACCCCAAGGTGCCCTTCGGAATCATCGCCGTCGTGCTGATGGGCATGTTGGCGGGACAAATGACCTACAAGTACAGGCAAGACATCATCCTCACCAGCATCGTCACGGTGGTGCTTACCTTTGTAGGCATCTGGATCAGCACGTTGCCGTTTATGTCCAACCTCTTCTCGGCCATCTATGGCCTTCCTGAGTCTCCCAAGATCCTGCTGGGTAACACGCAGGCTCAGGTCATTGGCACCCTGCTCATGATTATCTTCTGCTATTTGGGCGCAGTCCTGCCTATCTGGTCCTTTGCCCAGCCAGTCAACTACGTCTCCTTCTGGATCGTCACGCTGGGCATGGTGGGCGGTGTAATCGGCCTGCTGATCTGGCACCCAGGAATGGGTGACTTCCCGGCCGTCACCCAGTTCACGACCGCCAGCGGGCCGCTGTGGCCTATGCTCTTCGTCACCATCGCCTGTGGCGCCATCTCCGGCTGGCACAGCCTGGTCTCCACCTCCGGCACGGCCCGCCAGCTAGAGAAGGAGACCGATGCCCTGCCGGTGGGCGGCGGCGCTATGTTCTTGGAAGGCGCATTTGCCATCATTGCCTTCCTGACTGCAACCGTCGCCTTCGGCGGCTGGCAAGGATATCAGGACGCTGGCGGCGCTGGCGCAGCCCTGGCCGTCTTCGCCGGGGGATTGGCCCAGTTCCTGAATCGGATTGGCGTCCCCCTTGTGTTCGGCACAGCCTATGGCTCCGTCTTCCTGACCATCATGGCCGTGACCATCATGCAGTTGGTGGTGCGCTTCATGCGCGTGGCCAGCGCAGAACTGATCGGCGACTCGGTGCCGGTGATGAAGAACATCCACGTGGGCAGCATCGTGGCTTTGCTCCTGACGCTGCTCTTCGTCTGGGTAATCCCCTGGCTGGCCATCTGGGGTGCTTTTGGCGGCGCCAATCAGCTAATGGCTGGCCTGGCCCTGCTGCTGATCGCACTCTGGCTTATGTCGGAGGGCCGCAGCCATAACTGGGCCTTCTACCCAGCCATCTTCATGATCGTAACCGACCTTGCCGCACTGCTCTACATTGCCTACACCAATCTCTTGGTCAAACTACCCGCTGCGGCTACCGGACAGGCGGCGCTTGCGGCTGCCTTGGTGGGCATCATCTGCCTGGTGCTGGTGGTGGCGGCGCTCGTCTTGATCTGGGACGGCTGGCAAGCTATCCAGCGGACCCGCGCAGTCAAGCCGGCCAAGGCCTAGCCAGCATCTATCCGTTGAAAGGAGTTCACTTGGGGGCGAGCTGAGGCAAACCTCATCCAGCGCCCCACAGCGGCGGGAGGGTTGGCACTCCCTCACCCCCAGGTGACTATTTTGAACTCTTACTATGCCCCACGTCTCTGTTCAGGTTATCGCTCCGGTATTGACAGACTTCTTCCACTGTATGCACTGCGAGCAACTCTTCGAGCAGGCCGGCATTGGCCGGCAAATACATCAGGAAGTACTCGATCAATACCCTGAGGGCACCAAACAAGAAGTCGATCGCCTGGCCAACTGGCTCTTTGATCTGGCCCTTCGCTATGGTGATCAAATCCACATCCGAGTGGTCGACCCCCAATCGCTAGAAGGGTTTTTCAAGTCGGTACGCTATTGGGTACGCAGGTACCCAACCTTGATCGTGGACAGCCGTGAGAAGGTTGTCGGCTGGGACCAGACAGCCCTGGATGCCGTCTTGCAGGCCCGGCTGGCGAGCAGATAAGTGTCTGCAAGTAGACCCCGCACGCTCGAGCAGATTGAAACCATACTCAGAAAGACGCTTCGAACCCTGGGCGAAGTCATCTATGGGATGACCGTCTACGATTGGGTGCACGAGCTAAACTCGGCTCGGAACGAACAGGAGCGTCTTTTTTCCCTCATTGTGTACGGTGATCTGTTGGGAATCCCCATTCTGCCGCCGTACTACACACTGCGCCTGCTTCCTTACCTGGTGCCAACCTTGGAAAACTGGCGGCGCAGCATGCTGCGTGAGAGAGATTTTACCGACATCATAAACCAAGAGGTGGGCTGAAGAAACTTGCCCTGATTCGATTTTTCAGATACACTCTAAATTGGACGCATGGCGCATCTCATATCCTGCCTGGAGGCATTTCTAATGTCTGAAGAAGAGCGCAACATCTTGAAGAGAATAGGCCAGTCTACCGTGGAGTTCATCTACGGCATGGCCGGTCACGACATGACCCGCTATGCTCTAAAGACGCGGGGCAGTATGGAGCATCTATTCATCCTCATCACTATGGGCGATCTACTGGGCGTCCCCATCTTGCCGCCCTACTACTCGCTGCGATTGCTGCCTTACGTCGTGCCCCAGATTTCAACCTGGAAGCGACGCATGCTACGAGAGAAAGACCTCACGGACGCACTGGCGTAGAAGGGATAACCGCATGTCACTTGCAAGCATATTCGACCAATACCCCGAACGACGTTACATTATGTTCGGCGGCAAAGGTGGCCTGGGGAAAACCACTTTTTCAGCGGCCACCGCTTATTACCTGGCCAAAAAGGGACACAAAGTGCTGGTATTCTCGGTCGACCCCCAGGCCTCCCTCTCCGATATCTTCGAACGAGACATCTTCGGCCAGGGGGCAGTGGAGATTATGCCCAATCTCTATGCCCAGGAGATCGACGCCGATCGGCACATCAAGGAATACCAGAACCAAATTCGCCAGAAAATATTCGATATGTATGGGCTGGAGGAAATTCCTGAAGAGATTGAAAGCTACATTCAAGCCGCAGCGGCCGAGCCGGCTATGGAAGAAAGTGCGATCTTTGACCAGGTGGTGGACATCGTCGTCAGCGCCGAATATGACTATTACATTTACGATTTGGTGCCTCTGGGTCACGCTCTGTACTACTTGAGCATGGCCAGCGTGTATGACGAGTGGATTGATAAGATTACCAAACTGCGAGAGGAGATGGAGGAGTACAGCCAAGTCGCTTCGCTTATCCAGCGCAAAGAGGAGCGCGAAGAAGACATGATTCTCAAGGAGCTGATGGACATCAAGTATCGCATCAACACCTCCTCCGGCATCCTGACCGACAAAGAGAAGACAGCTTTCTTCTTCGTCATCATCCCTGAAGAAATGGCCCTGCTTGACACACAAAAGGCAGCCGGCCTTTTTGCCAAATATCAGGTGCCCCTCAGCGGCTTCGTGGTCAATCGCGTCATCCCGCCTGAGCTGGGCCAGCAGAGCATCCCCGACTATCTGCACCACCGGCTGGCCATGCAGGATGGATATCTCCAGCGAATTGACCAACTCTTTGGTAATGAGGTCTTGGCTCGCATTCCCGAGTTCGAGCGTGACATCACGGGGCTGCCCATGATCGAAAAAGTGGCCGAGGCCATGTTTGGCCCCATACCTGAAGCCACTCCAGCGTAGCTGAGCAGGGCAAAGGAGCACTACAATGATTGAAAAATCGACCCAACAATTTCTGGCGGAGCATCCCCGCCTCAAATATTCGTTCTTCGGAGGCAAAGGCGGAGTAGGAAAGACGGTGCTGGCCGGCGCCATGGCCGTCCAGTCAGCCCAGCAGGGTAAGCGAACACTGCTGGCTTCCACCAACCCAGTTCACAGCCTGACCAGTTTGCTTGACCAGGACGTTTTTGGAAAGCCCACCCCGGTAACGGGTGTGCCCAACCTGATGGCCTACGAGATAGACACCCGCGATACGATCGAACGCTCCAAGCGAGAGATTCGGGAGAAGATCAGCTGGTTTCTCAAATTTGCTGATATCAAGACCAAGGCCGAGGAATTCGTCGAATCGGCAACTATGAACCCTGCTTTTGAAGAGTCTGCCATGTTTGAGAACATGATAGACCTCATGTTTGACGACGAGTATGAAGTGTACGTCTTCGACACAGCGCCCACTGCCAACGCCCGTCGCTTGCTGGGTATGTCGTCGGTGTACTCGATGTGGGTCAACAAAATGGTCAAGAGCCGTGAGGAAGCACGCTCATTGCGCGAGTTGCTCTCGTACAGCCGGAGAAAAGAAGAGAAAGACCCCCTCATGGATTATTTGCTCAACCTCCGCAAGCGCATGGGGCATGCCAAAGAACTTCTCACCGACCCGGAGTTAACGGCCTTTTTCTTCGTCACGCTGCCCGAGGCCCTGCCGATAGCCGTCATCACCCGCTTCATCAACTGGTTCACCGAGTTCGGCATCCCAGTGGGTGGAGTGGTCGTCAACATGCTGATTGACAGGCAGAGCGTGGCCGATGATGCTCCCGAATTTGTGAAAAACCGGGTGGCCATGCAGGATGAATACATGGACCAAATCTGGAAGACCTTCGACGGCGGCGTACGCGCCCTGGTGCCCCTCTTCGAGACGGAGGTCCGTGGCGTAGACATGCTCAAACGAACAGCCGACCGGTTGTTTGCTGGGGCCTAAGAAAGACACCCAAAGGAGATACATCCGCCCTTGACGTTGTGCGCGCCGAGGGCGGTTTCATTCATAACCTTCCAGTTGCCCGCTGGCAGCAGGCTGCCGAGCCTAGCCAGAATTTGAGTTCGGCAACACCATTGGCGGTCTCTGGTTGTCTTCGAAAGGATTGCCTGTGAACCCTCACCTGTTGATCGTTACCGTCGGTCTAGGCTTCATCGTCGTTTTTGGAGGCATGTCCATAATTCGGCGCGAGGGGCTGTCGACCCAATTTGCCTACGAAGCGTTGGGCATTACGGCTGTGGTCGAGTTGGGCGCCCTGTCGACTGGCACCACGGTCAACCCGGTTCTGTTCCTGGGATTGCTCTACCTGCTTACTATGCGAGTGCGACTCCTGGTCGATTTGGCCAATCTGCTGTCGGGGCGGGGCCGGCAGCGGGATGCCATCTCGGTGCTGCAATTGGCCCTGCGCCTATTCCCCGACCGAACTGCCCGGCTGATCGTTTTGGTCAACATGGGAATCGTTCAACTCCGTCGCCAGAGTCCCGAGAGCGCGCAGGCGCTTTTGGAGTCAGCCTTGGAAGAAGCCCAAGGTGGAGGCATGGGCATCAAACACGAGGCAGCCTGCCGCTATAACTTGGGGTTGGCTCTTAAGCGGCAGGGCAAGGAGGCAGCAGCCGTTCATCAGTTCAACGAAACCATCGGGGTATTCCCCAGCTCCCTGTACGCCACTGCAGCCGAGCGAGCGCTAGAGCAGCGCCGTCAGGGCAAAACCAGATCAGCGGAGGGGCTAGACGAGAAGCAGACCGACTCCTAGGAGCCAGGGATCAAGAACCAGGGACCGCTGGGGGAAGCTGGAGGTCATTCGTCTTCGGTCGTTTGCCGGGTCTGGGTGAAGACGGACGTCAAGTCAGTCACAAACCCGCTGCACGAAAAGTCAGTTAGACCAGCTAGACGCATTTGGATTAACACATGCGGCCTATCCCGTCGCCAGGAAAAACGGCGCACAGAACGGCCATAGATCCGCAAGAAAGGCAGCGCGGCGGCGCTTAACGCCTCGCCATCCCGGCCCCGATGGGCGATGTGCAGACTGTGAGGGCCCTCTTGCCACCGCCAGGAAGATTGGGCCTCCTGGCGCAGTGATCGCGCCAGTCGGCTGCCGGCTGGCGCCACCTCGATTTCGCCTTGCCTGAGCGAGCGCAGATGAGCCTTGATGATGAGTTCGTCCCGCCTGCCACGCAGCAGATTCACCACCCACACAGGCAATAATTCACGCGACTCCAGCAGGAAAGTCGTCTCCAGCTCCCGGAAAGGCGGATTGGGCTTGTTGACTGCAATCCTGGCCCCCGAAGCGGCTGAGCCAATCCAGCCCGCCTGTAACTGCTCACCCAGCAAATGCAATCCCTCACGAAGCCAGTTGAAGGTGCGAATGCCCTTCCGGCGGCTGTACCAAGTGCCAATCACATACCAAAGTACCATGAGCAGAGCCACTATGATCAGAATCCTCTGACCGGTGCTAAGAGATATCGCCGTCATCTACGCTGGCCTCTTCCGTTCCTAGGGATGCCAAGCTGCCTATCCGAGTTCCCGAATTGATTCCGTATTATCTTTTGAGACATGCTGATCGAGCTGAAGTTAGCAGGGGGTCTTCTCGCATTGCCAAGCTCGATTTGAAGTGTAGCCGAAAGATGGCCCACTGTCAACTTGGGCCTGAGGGCCGTGCCCTGAAACCTAACCCCTCAACCTATTTGAGCAACTATGCGCACTCTAACGCATCTGTCCGTAAGAAATCTGTGGAGCCGTAAACTTCGGACCCTGGTCACTGGCTTTGGAATTGTGCTGGGGGTGGCCACAGTACTGGCTTTTGGCATCGCCAACGCCACTGTTGAGAGATCGCTCAATGATTTCTTCTCGCAGACAGCTGGAGAGGCTGACTTGACCATCTCCAGCAGCGATCAAGGCCAGGTTTTTCGTGAGCGCGCTGTACGCGAGGCAGTCGATTTCCCCGGCGTCGAGCTGGCAGTAGGCAGCCTGTGGAAGGGCGGGGATCTTCGGCTGCCTGATAAAGACAAGCAGATCGCTCTGGTAGGTATACACCCCGAGACCGATCCACAGGTGCGCAGCTACCAGTTGGCCGAAGGGCGCATGATAGACATCTCTGACCGCACCTATAGCATCGTACTGGCAGCCGCCTTTGCCGAAGATAACGGGATCCACCTGGGCGATGACCTGGAGATCGAGCTAGCTGATGCGCAGGTCGAGATTTTCGAAGTAGTTGGCCTGCTGGCTAATCAGGGTGTGGCTCGCTTGAACAATGGCGCCATCGGCTTCTCGCGCTTGGACGTGGTCCAAGATTTATTCGACGAGAGTGGCCGCCTAAGCCAAGTGGAGGTCGTGCTGTCACCTGAAATTACTACCGACCGCGACACGCTGGAGCAACTGAAGGACGATCTAGCCACCTACCTGGGCGATGATTATACGGTTTCCTATCCGGCGGCTGTCGGCCAGGCGATTATTGATAGCTTGGCCGGATTGCGGGCAGGCCTGGGCATTTTCAGTACCGTCGCTTTGTTTGTCGGTGCTATGTTGATCTACAACACCTTCTCGATGACACTCGCCGAACGGACAGTCGAAATCGGCATACTGCGTGCCGTTGGTGCTGTCCGAGGCCAGATTCTCCGATTGGCCCTGGCTGAGGCAGCCCTGTTGGGCTTGATTGGCTCCACGATTGGGCTGGGGCTAGGTGCCTTCCTGGCCATTCCCATGGTGCAGATATTTGCCCAGGCCTTCGGGGGTATTCCTTTGGATCGCTTCAGCGTCCCGCCAGCCTCCGTGGTGCTATCAGTGCTGGTGGGCATTATGGTCACTCTGTTGGCAGGACTTGTCCCCGCCATTCAGGCCAGTCGCATATCACCAGTAGAGGCAATGCAAGTTCGAGCTGCCAGCCGCCTGACTTTTCTGGCACGTAATGGCTGGAAAATCGGCCTGGCACTCATGGCCTTCTCCCTGGGAAACGCTTTTCTCACTGCCCTGTCAACCCTGATTCTGCAACTGGCCCCCTTCCTGGGGGATGAAAGCACAGCCGGGCTGCGTCACGTTTTGTCAGCTATTTTGCTCGTCGTCGGCCTCTTGGTCACGGCGCCGCGCCTTTTGAGCCAGGTCTCACGCCTGCTGAGGCAGCCCTGGGTCGATGCCACCCAGCGCGTTGACCGCCTGGTCATCAATCGGCGCTTTCGGTTCTTTACCAAAGGAGGTTGGGTCATCGGCTTGGCCTTGCTGATGCAAGGACTGGCCAACCTGACCCCCATTTGGGACTACTTGCCCGACGCTTCATTTTTCATTTTTACATTTACCGGGGGCACATTACTCATGCCGGCCGTGATCCAGTTGTTAGAAAGATCGGCCCGGCGCCTGTTATCACTCCTATACGGCCCGGCGGGTGGATTGGGGAGCCGCAATCTGCATCGGGCTCGGGGACGAACCAGCCTGACCATAGGCGTGCTCATGGTGGGCGCGACGCTGACCATCGCTATCGGCTCTTTGCAGGCCGCTTTCGACGGCGCCATCAGCGAGTGGGTAGACAAGACCCTGGGAGGGGACTTAACCGTGGCGGCTCAGCGAGGGCAGCGTATCGATTTCGCCAGCCAATTGATGGGTATTCCTGGTGTGGAATTAGCCACCCCTTACAGCCTCATCTCCGTAGAGATGACAGGTATCGTCAACAAGTTCGGATTCTCTGCTGAAAGCAACTCCCTCGGTTTCCAGGCAGTGGATCTACCTGGTTACCGCGAGTTGTCTGGCTTCCAATTTATGGAAGACGCCGAATTCGAAGATGAAATGCTGGCTCACTTGGCACGGGGTGGCGCCGTACTGGTTTCGGGCGTGCTCAGTGACGAACACGATATTCATCGGGGCGACCTGATCCGCTTGCGCACCCGCCGGGGCGAACACGACTTCGAGGTAGCAGGCGTCATCAGCAATTTTAATTGGGGGGGCAGAAGTGTGGTGGCTACCTGGAGCGACATGGAACGCTACCTGGGCGTTAGCCAGGCCTCACTGTTCCTGGTCAAGTTGTCACCTGGCGCGGATGAGGAGACCATCAAACGGGCCCTCGAAACACGCCTATCACGTTACGGAGAGTTCGAGGTTGAGTCAGCCGTCAAATTCCGTGAAACCATTAGCCGGGACGCCAGCAGCCTGATGGCTGTGTTCAACGTGGTGGTCTACATCGCGGTGTTGGTGGGCGGGCTGGGGGTGATCAACACTATGACCATGAACATATTGGAGCGGGTGCGTGAAATTGGCATGTTGCGCGCTGTGGGCATGACCCGCGCCCAGATCGGGCGCATGGTGCTGGCCGAGGCGGCGGCCATGGGCGTTATCGGGGGAGCCTTTGGCCTGGGCATCGGCTGGCTCATCGCCGAAGATATGGTAGCGGCCATGGAGGCAGGCAGTGGCTGGCAGTTCGATTTCACGTTCCCCGTGGCGGCCTTCATGAGCGCCGCTATCACTTCCGTAGTTGTTTCGCAACTAGCCGCCCTCTACCCCGTCTGGCGAGCAGGCGGTATGCGCATCGTAGAGGCAATTCAGCACGAATAATCTATTGCTATAGCGTTTATGGCATTTCCGTGGTAGAATCCGGCAGGTGCCGGGAATGCTCGGCAGAGCGCGCCTGAACCACACTTCTTTCCGGGGTGGCCCTTGCAGCCCCCTCACGACGCTAAAACTTCTGTCCGGAAGTCGGCGAATACTCTCCAAGAACCAACCACCCTGGTATGAAGCGGCTCCATTAGGATAAAATCTTTTCTTCAGACTGGCATGTTTGAAGGGGAGGATTAACCTGGACGTAGCAGAAGCCCGGATTCTCGTAAGTGGCACATCCGAGCCGGTTTCCCAGCGGATAGGCCAAGCTACCTATCCAAGTAGGAAGAGGAGCACAAATCCATGCAAGTCAAAGAGCGACTCGCGCAATACGCCCCGGTGCCTCTGAAAGTTGATCTCAGCTCACTGAACGAAACCCAACGCCGAATGATCCCCCTACTCATCCAGGCTGCCAAAGCCATGGAAGCTATCTTCTGGAAGCAGACCTACGGAGATCGAGAAGCGCTGCTAGATCCAATTGAGGACCCGGACCTGAAAAGATGCCTGCAGATTAACTACGGGCCCTGGGATCGGCTACATGGCTACGAACCCTTTGTCGAGGGTGTCAAATCCAAGCCGCTTGGAGCCGAATTCTACCCGCCGGACATGACCAGACAGGAGTTCGAACAAGCTGCAGGCCGCAACCCTGACCTGAAAAGCCTCTCTTCGATGGTACGTCGGAATGAAAACGGAGATCTGATTGCTATCCCGTACCATCAGTTCTTCCAGGAGCACGTGCAGCCGGCGGCTGGCAGGCTGCAACAAGCTGCCATGCTGGCTGAAGACGCCGGCCTGCAACGTTACCTTACCCTGCGGGCAGAAGCGCTGCTCACCGACAACTACCAGCCCAGTGATCTGGCCTGGATGGATATGAAGACAAACACGATTGACGTGGTGATCGGTCCGATTGAAACCTATATCGATCACCTATTCGGATACAAGGCCGCCAACGAGGCTCTTGTCCTGATTAAAGACAAGAGATGGGGTAAGCGGCTGGCCCGGTATGCCAGGCTGTTACCCCGCTTGCAGGAAAACCTGCCCGTGCCTGACCTTTACAGGTCTGAAAGGCCTGGCACTGACAGCGATATCGGTGTCTACGACGCTGTTTACTACGCCGGGGATGCCAACGCCAGCATACCAATTGCGATAAACCTGCCCAACGATGTGGAAGTCCAGCTTCAGAAGGGCAGCCGATCCCTACAGCTCAAAAACGTGATACGGGCGAAATTCGAGAAGATCCTGGTTCCCATTGCTAACTTGCTGATAGCCGAGGATCAGCTTCGCCACCTCACATTCGATGCTTTCTTCAACAACGTAATGTTCCACGAATTGGCACACGGCCTGGGCGTCAAGAAGACGATTACAGGCAAGGGGACCGTCCGCCAAGCTCTTAAAGAGCAATATTCCGTCATCGAGGAAAGCAAGGCTGATATATTGGGCCTCTATATGATCACCAAGCTGCACGAGTGGGGCCAGATGGAAAAGACCGACCTGCGTGACAATTATGTCACGTTTGTGGCCAGTATTTTCCGTTCGATTCGCTTCGGGGCTTCGAGTGCGCACGGCCGGGCCAACCTGATGCGCTTCAACTTTTTCAAGGAAATGGGCGCGCTTGCGGCAAACTCCAACAACGGCAGATACCGCATCGACTTCGATAAGGCACAGGCTGCCACTAACGCACTTACCCAGCGTATCGTGCAGCTTCAGGGCGACGGCGACTATGCCGGCGTGGTGTCGTTTGCTGAACACTACGGCCAAATGGACACTGACCTGAAACGAAGTTTAAGCCTGCTTGGTTCGATGGACATTCCTGTGGAGATTGCCTTTGAACAGGGACTCGAGATATTGGGCCTGAATACGTGAAAGGCTCCTGGCACCAACCTGCGCCCCTATCAAAGGTTGAAGAAACGCGTAATAGGCTGACGATAATGTCGGCTCTCGGCTGGAATAGATTATGAGCGTCATCTGGTATAAAGTCTGGTCGGACTTGAAGGGTAATTTGGTCCGCACCATACTGGCTGTACTCAGCATTGCGGTCGGTGTTTTCGCCGTCGGCGCCATATTTGGCATGGTCGACCAATTGGTTACCGGTATGGATCAGTCCCACCAAGCAGTCTTCCCCTCGCACATCAACATGTACCTGGCAGATCGCATAGACCGGGATACCGCCATCGCTCTCAAGAAAATTGAGGGAGTCGAAGATGTTGAGGTTCTGAACCAGGGTACGGTGCGTTACAAGATCAGCCCGGAAGACGAGTGGGAGCGGGGCAGCCTGGTCATGCGGGACGACTACGGAGAACAAACGTATGATATCGTCGAGCTAACAGAGGGTGAGTGGCCGGCTAACCCGGGCATTGGAATTGAACGTCTGTCCAGCCAATTCTTCAAGCTTGACATCGGAGACGAAGTCATATTTGAACTGGACAAAACCGACCGGCCCATGCCCATCGTCGGAAAGATCCGGCACCCATTCGTACCCCCGCCCCAATTTGGCGGCGATGCCAACTTTTTCGTGGATGCCGAAGGGATGGAGCGTTTCAACGTCCCTAATGGGGAGTTTGGACAGCTGCTGGTCCGGGTCAATCCTTACAGCCCTGAGCTGGCCCGGGAGGTTGGCACCCAGATAAAGGACCGCCTGGCCAAACAAGACATCGGTGTTGCAGTCACCTTCTACCAGGACCCCCAGGAGCATTGGGGGCGCATCTTTGTTGATGGCCTGAACCTGGTTATGCAAGTATTGGCCGTGGTTTCCCTGTTTATGAGCGTGGTTCTGGTGCTCAATACTCTGACCGCGCTCATTACTCAACAGACTGACCAGATTGGCATTATCAAAGCCATTGGCGGCCAAACAGGGACAATCATCCAAATCTACCTGGCTGGTGTCCTGGTTTACGGTATGCTGGCTCTGTTCGTCTCCCTGCCGCTGGGCGCCTTCCTCGCTTTTGGGATGAGCAAATGGTTCCTGAATCTGTTCAACATCGATTATGAGGTATTCCAGGTCTCAAACCGAGCCATCCTTTTCCAGGCCATCTCTGCTATTGCCGCCCCTTTGGCAGCCGCGCTGTGGCCGGTGCTAGGAGGAGCCACCATCACGGTCCGCGAAGCGATTGCTAGCTACGGCCTGGGAGGCAGTTTTGGGTCCAGCTGGCTGGATCGCAACGTGGAACGAATCGGGCAGCGTTTTCTCCGTTCATCGTATGCGATTGCCTTGAGTAACCTGTTCCGCCGCAAGGGGCGACTGATCCTCACCCAACTGGTGCTGGTCACTGCAGGCACCATGTTCCTGATGGTGATGAGTCTGTCTGCCTCCATCTCCTTCACCTTGGACAACGATATTGCACGCCGTGGCTACGACACCTTACTTTACTTTGAAGACTATCAGCGAATTGACAGGGTGCTGGAAGTTGCCGACTCACTCGAGAAGGTTGAGAAAGCCGAAGTTTGGTTTACCCATTCGGCCACGCTCCTGCGCGGCGGGCGGCGGGCCAAAGAAGCCGGCCTGGGCTCGGACGTCATTGGAATCCCCGCCGGTAGCGACATGTTTAAGCCCCTCATAGTCGCTGGCCGCTGGCTCCAGCCAGGTGATGGGCGAGTCATTGTCATCAGTAGAGAGATGGCTGTTGACAACAACATCAAGCTTGGTGACGTGGTTACCCTTGATCTGGCCGAGCTGGGCAAAGACGACTGGACAGTGGTCGGATTCTTCCAATTGATTTTTAGCGGCGGCTTCAGCACTGAATCCATCTATGCTCCCAGGCAGGCTGTCTTCGAAGCAACCAAGAAATACAATCAAGGCGGGCAACTATACGTGCGAACTCGCTTGCATGATCCTGAGTACGCCAGTGCTGCAACTGAGCAACTTAAGAACCGATACATTGAACGGAACATGTCTGTATTCTTTAACCAGACAACTCATGAATCCAGGCAGTTTACTGAGAGCCAATTTGCTATCACCATCAATATGTTGATGTCTTTGGCGGTTATTGTGGCTTTGGTCGGTGGTATCGCGCTAATGGGTTCGCTCTCTATCAGCGTTGTCGAACGGACGCGAGAAATTGGGGTTATGCGAGCTGTCGGCGCTCGTTCCAGCACCATTTTGGGCATGTTTGTCATGGAAGGCGTTCTTCAGGGACTGCTCAGTTGGGGCATTGCCGTGCCCATCTCATTTGTGCTTGGCCAACCCCTGGCCAATGCGCTTGGCCAAACCATGTTCGACGCCAACCTGGACTACCGGTACAACCTTCAAGCGGTGTTTATCTGGCTGATAGTCACCCTGATTATTTCTACGCTGGCCTCGCTCCTGCCCGCCCGCGGTGCCACCCGGATCAGTGTGCGGGACAGTCTGGCTTACGCCTAAACCCAAAGTAACGTTTTAAGCGACCACCGATGAGTGTAATCTGGCATAAGATTTGGCACGACTTCTGGAAGGACAAAGGGCGTACCCTCCAAGTAGTACTAATCGTCGGGGTAGGCGCTTTTGCCATCGGCATGATCATCAATGGCAGAAACCTTGTGATCGAAGCCACCACTGGAGTGTGGTTGAAAGCTTCGCCCATGATGATTGGTCTGGCGGTCTCCCCCCCCATTGACGACGACATGATTATCGCCCTCAAGAACATTGATGGAGTCGAAGATGTCGAGGGCCAGCTAAGCGCCTCCATCGAATGGCGGCTCAGCCCCGATCAGGAATGGCAGCCGGGGTTTTTGACGGCTCGCGCAGACTACCGGGATCAACGTTACGCCACCCTAGATCTGCTAAGCGGCGATTGGCCCCAGGAAACGAATGTGTCAATCGGCCAAGGTGTTGAGCAAAGGTTTGGTATCCACCCAGGAGAAACAATCAGCATCCGGGCCCGGAATCGTGAGCACAAGCTCAAGGTGACCGGGACACTCTACAATAACTACGTCCTGCCACCTGGCCTTGGCGGCCCGGCCCAATTCTACGTCACCCGCGACCGGTTTGACTACATACTAGAACAGTATGACTTCAATTCGATTATGGCCGCAGCACCGGTTTACGACGAATCCAAGGTAGTTGGCATTGCCAGCGAGATGAAGAATCAGTTGGAAAAAGCGGGCGTCGACGCGGCTGGGAATACGCCACCTGAAGGCAAACAATACGCCGACCCGGGCAGGCACTTCATTCAAGATACGCTGGACGGCATCTTCCTGGTACTGGGGATTATGGCGACACTGGCCCTCATCCTGGGTCTGTTCCTGGTCTACAACACCATCAACGCCATCATCTCCCAACAGATAGATCAAATCGGTATCATGAAAGCCATCGGGGCCAAGAACAGGAATATATTCCTCATATACCTGGTCAATGTACTTTTGTATGGCGTGCTGGCCCTGCTGATTGCGGTTCCATTGGGTGCCATCGGCGGCTACGGACTCTGCTCTTTCTTGCTGGGCGCAATGAATCTTGAGCCCGGCCCCTTTGCCATCTCGCCGCCAGCCTTGTTGGCCCAAGTGGCTATTGCGGTACTCGCCCCTTTGCTGGCCTCGCTGATTCCGATTGCCTCCGGGGCCCACATCACTGTGCGTGAGGCCATCAGTACCTACGGATTGAGTGCCGGAACCAGCTGGTTGGATCGCCTGCTGGCCAGCCTGGACCAAATCCCGCGTCTCTTGTCACTGACTATCAGCAACACCTTCCGCCGTAAAGGGCGAGTCATCTTAACCCAAATCAGTCTGGTGTTGAGCGGACTAATCTTCATGATGGTGATGAGTGTTAGGGATTCGGCAGTTCACACGTTCACCGACATCTTGTTCTCGATCCTCAACTATAACGTCACCTTCCAATTCGAGGACGTTGAGCGCATCCATCAGATCGAAGAGCTGACCTTAGCTCACCCAGATGTCAAAGCCGTCGAAATGTGGGCGCTAGATCGACCTAAGATCCGTCCGGCAGGGCAACCAGAGTCGGATGTTGATGAAGATACCCTGCTGTTCGGTGTGCCTTTGCCGACCAATTTGTACGGCCCACAGATTCGAGAGGGCCGTTGGCTGGAGCCGACCGACAAGCGTGCAGTAGTCCTTAACCAGACCCTGGCAGAAGATGTCGGCGTGGGCGTAGGCGATTGGGTGACACTTGATCACGGCGTCAAGGGAGACACAAGGTGGCAGGTAGTTGGACTGCTTTTCGACCCAATCCTGACGCAGTCGACTCACGTTCCCCGCGATGCAATGCTCCGACAGTTAAGTCACCTCCAGAAAGCGAGCACGGTCTGGATCCAGACGGTACGCGACGACGCTGAAAGTGAAGCGGTCACTGCCAAGAAACTGCGGCAGTATTATGATGACCATCAGCTCAGCCTAAGTTCCACCAATATCTTTGGCGGTCAAGGAGGAGACACCGCCTCGGGCCTGGCCGCAGATATACTGGGCCGCTTTGAGGTTGTCATCGTGCTTCTACTCGTTATGGCAGTCGTGATTGGATTGGTGGGCAGCATCGCCCTGAGCGGTGTACTATCCCTTAATATCCTTGAACGTCGACGCGAAATCGGGGTAATGCGAGCCATCGGGGCGTCGTCAGGAGTAATCTCTGCCATCTTCATTGGAGAAGGGCTGATATTAGGCTGGCTGAGTTGGGTGATCGCTCTGCCGCTCAGTCTGCCGGCTGGCCGGCTGATGACTGAAGCCTTGGGGGCGGCGTTAGGGGCTGAGATTGTATACAAATATACGCCAACCGGGGCCCTCTACTGGCTGATTGTTGTTACCGTTCTGTCTACTGCCGCTAGCTACTGGCCTGCCCGCAGGGCCACCCGCGTCAGCGTGCGCGAAAGTCTCGTCTATCAGTAGCCACGTGGTTGGTTTATTTGTCTGCGAACCATGGCCCTCTGGGGCGCCACACCGAGCGAGGGCTGCTTGCTAACCCGTTTTGTCATATGTTATAATTAGTCCGAGCGGACAGTTCGCAGTGGATGCGCGCCCAATCGAAAGGATGATAACAACACCAGACTCGCCGCCCTACTTAAGGCCAGGCTACCATTTACTGGTTCAATAGCCCTATGGCAGTTTTGCCTGTGTTCTACCAGTCAAGAATGCCGACCTATGTACGAATGAACGAGTGCCGAACGCCGCCAGCCTGTGCCTGTAGGCCGATTGAATGCACCGGAGAGCGAGGTTACCAACGTGATTCGACCGTTTCGTCTGCGTGATGTGGGACTAGTGGCCCGTCTCCAACGGGAAGGTGTATTGCTGGATCTTGAAACAGGCCTGACCCGGCCACGTTCACCCCTCAGCACGGCCATAGTCTCGTCGCTTCTGAATCGCCGTGTTGGCGCCTTCACCTATATTGTCAATTATAAGGAAGAAAACGTCCACCTGCCAGGCTTGGCCCAGATGCGGCGGCGGCCAGGCCGCCCCGAACACGTAGTGGTCTTTATTGCGCCACCATTGACCCGGGGAAACGGGGCACACGCTATCTGGCAACGTTTGTTGACCCATCTGTGCATCAAGGCAGGCGAACAAGGCGGCCAGCGAGTGTACGCAGGCTTGCCTGTCGACGGTGTAGAGTACCAAATCTTCCGACACGTGGGGTTTACCGCCTACGCCCAGGAAGAAGTGTTCGAGCTAGTAGCATACCCTGCTGGCCTGGAAAAAGTGACGCCTCTTCCCTTGCGCCGGCAGCGAAGCCACGATAGCTGGGAACTACAGCAACTCTATGCCACGCTTACGCCGCGCGCCGTGCAGAATGCTGAGGGGTCAGCCCAGACCCAGTGGGAATTGGGCGGACGCCGATGGTGGGACTCCTATTCGCGCCGCCAGGGCTACGTGTGGGAAACCAGGGGTGAAATCTGGGCCGCTCTACAGATTCGATCCACTCGCGCCAGCCACTGGCTACGAATGCTCCTCCATCCCAGCGCACTGGACCAAGCCGACGGGCTGGTGGCAGCCGCGCTGTCTCGCCTGCATCGCTCACCCGCTCAAAGGCTATACTGCGCCGTGCGAACCTACGAAGCTGGGATCTCATCGGCGCTGAGCGGGTGGGGATTCAAACTGGTCGGCAGCCAGACCTTGACGGTGAAGCACACCACCGTGTGGGCGCGCGATCTTGCTCCTCAGCCGGTTCACGCACTCGACGCCCACACCGAGAGCGCCACGCCTTCCGCCGTGCCACAATCGAAAGCGCTCTCGCAGCACAAGCGGCGCAGCAATCGTCAACAGCGGGGCAAACTCAAGGCATTAAATTGAGCTTGAAATTGTACAACGAAGGTATATTAAAATCTCATGCAACTTAAGATCACCGATGACTTGGCAGCTCTACTAAACGTGCTACCGGGCCAACTGAGAGATGCCCTGCAGCAGGCAAATCAAGGAGACAACCTGCTTGAAGTTGTGCTCGATTTGGGGCGCAAACCCGAGGCCCGCTTTACCAATGGGGAATTGACGCTCAGCGACACAGAAGTCGACGGCGATGATATCGACTACGTCGTGGAGCGTATTGGCCAATTTACTGAAGATAATCGCGCTGGTATTGAACGCACCCTGCACCGCATTTCGGCTATCCGCAATCGTCAGGGTGACATCGTGGGGTTGACCTGCCGAGTAGGACGAGCGGTGTATGGAACCATTGACATCATCCAGGATATCGTCGAGTCAGGCCAGAACATCCTGCTACTGGGACGGCCAGGCGTAGGCAAAACCACTCTCTTGCGCGAAGCCGCTCGGGTCCTGGCCGAAAATAGGCGCGTGATTGTAGTAGATACCTCCAACGAGATAGCTGGCGACGGTGATATCCCCCATCCAGCCATTGGCAGAGCGCGCCGCATGCAGGTGGCCACCCCCAGTTTCCAGCACGAGGTCATGATCGAGGCGGTGGAAAACCACATGCCAGAGGTGGTCATTATCGACGAGATCGGACGCGAGTTGGAAGCGGAAGCCGCTCGTACCATCGCCGAGAGAGGCGTGCAGCTGGTCGGCACTGCCCACGGCAATACCTTAGACAACTTGCTCATGAATCCGACCCTGTGCGACCTGGTAGGCGGCATTGACAGCGTCACGCTGTCGGACGAAGAAGCACGCCGGCGAGGGACTCAGAAGACGGTACTGGAACGCAGAGCGCCTCCCACCTTCGACGTGCTGGTAGAACTTCAAGACCGGCAGACGGTGGCCATCCACCAGGACGTAGCCCGCGCCGTAGACGCTTTCTTGCGAGGCCGCTCCCTGCCAACTGAAATCCGATACCGGGACGAGCAGGGCCGGGTGCAGGTTGAAGTAGCCACCGTAAGCAAGGCGCCGCCTGCCGAGGCGCCCCGCAAGCCAGAAAAATCGGCACTTGATGAGCTGCCGCCAGCTCGACAGGCCATCCGCATCTACCCCTATGGTGTCAGCCAAAACCGACTGCGCCAGGCAGCCAACGGCTTGCACTTGCCGGTTCAGTTGGTAAACAATGTGCAACAATCGGACGCATTGATGACCCTTAAGAGCTTCTATCGCAAGCGGCCCCAACCCGTCATGGAGGCCGAACGCCTGGGCATACCGGTGTATGTGCTGCGATCCAACACGCTGACGCAGATGGAATCCAGCCTGGCCGATATCTTTGCCCTGAGTCCCCAAGAGACAGACACCTTTTCTGCGGCAATGCGAGAGACACAAGAGGCAATCCGCAAAGTTATGACCGGGGCACGCTCCGTAGAATTGTCTCCACAAGTAGCCGGCATCCGCCGTTACCAGCACGAGCTAGCCCGCAGCTTTAACCTCATCTCGCACAGCCGGGGTCGCGACCCGCAGCGCCGGGTGCGTATCTACCGGGAGTAATGATGAGTCTATTCATTACCTTTGAAGGGCCGGATGGCAGCGGCAAGACCACCCAAATTGAATTATTGACGGCGTACTTGCGAACATTGGGCTACGACGTGCTCATCACGCGCGAGCCAGGCGGCACGTCGATTGGCGATCAGATTCGGGACGTGCTGCACGACGTAAAGAACCTTGAAATGACTGACGAGGCCGAATGCTTGCTCTATTCTGCCTCGCGGGCCCAGCTGGTACACGAAGTGCTGCGGCCCCATCTGGCACGAGGCGGCATCGTTTTGTGTGATCGCTTTGCCGACTCGAGCATGGCCTATCAGGGATACGGTCGCGAACTGGATTTGAAAGCCATACACTTCATCACCCAATTCGCCACCGGTGGCCTGCGTCCCCACCTGACTGTTTACCTGGATCTGCCAGCCGAAGTGGGCATTGAACGAAAACACTCTGCTCATACCGCCGAGGCCGGGGAGTGGAATCGACTCGATCAGCAGACTCTGGACTTCCATCGCCGAGTGCGCCAGGGCTATCTAAAAATGGCGGAGGCTGAGCCCAGCCGGTGGCTGGTGGTTGATGCCACCCGGTCCATCACCGACACGCAGGCGACCATTCGGATGCGACTGGAGCTTCTGCTTTCAAAAGCCAAGAAGGTGACGGTCAAATGAAACTGGTAATTAGTATCGTCAACAATGAGGATGCCCGCCCGCTGATCGACGCACTAATGCGAAAGGGACATCGAGCGACCATGATCAGCACAACGGGTGGATTCTTGCGCGAGGGGAATGCCACGATTTTTGTTGGTACAGAGGATGAAAAGACCCAAGAGGTGCTGAGCATAATCCGCGAGAACTGCCATATGCGCACTCAGCACGTGAACCCCTTGCCACCGGTGATGGAACCAGGCGAAATGTACTTGCCCACCCCCATCGAAGTAGAGGTGGGCGGAGCCACAGTCTTTGTGATCAGCGTAGATCGTTTCGAGCGATACTAATCCAAGAAGTCATCGCCCATATCGCCCCCCAGTTCGGGCATCGTCTTTTCGATCTCATCTGGCGACTCGCCCGCCTCCAGCCGATCCACCACCTCTTCAAACTCGGGGCCCATATCTTCACCGACCTCGTCGCTCATTTTGCGCATCCAGCGAGCGACAGAGCGCGGGTCATTTTCATCCAGATCACCCAGGTTGCCCGGGTCAGCCAGGTCTTCCAGACGACTCTCCTCCGAGCGAATGACGCGCACTTTCGACACGAGACGCGCGAGATTCTGGCTACCACACCGAGGACAGCGGGCTGTACCAGTCTCAGCTTCCGAAAAAGTGCGCCACATGACACTCACACGTCGCCGGCAATCCTGACAGCGGTATTCGTAGATAGGCATAGATGTACTCACCTCATCAATATCATCAACTAAGGGCAATGAAAACAGGACCCCTAAAGTTCCATCTGAAGCAACGCCTTCCGCCAACTTGGTTTCAAACGGACGCAATCATTATATGACTCTCTTTACGCTGAAGCAACTGCTTCCCCAAACAATCGAGATGCGCCTGGGCCATTATCCATCAGGGCACAGTTCCGTCGGCCCTTGTACCACCGCCTACAAATCCTGAGCAGCAGGAGCAAGAAATTCCACATGCGACTCCGGTACCCAGCCCCATTGCCCATTCAATAATCGGACCCACAGAAAGCCGCTCTCGGCAAATTCGATAGTGACTGGGTCGCCGATTCGAACTGTCAGTTCAATGGCATCATAATCACGCGTGATATGCCAGCCATCGTCACGATGCGTCAGCCACGCTTGCGGCGCCCACCCAGCTTTGCCAGTTTCGCTGGCACACCAGACCCAGCCGGGCCAATCACTCTCTTGGGTGTGATCCGGAAAGACCTTGTCGCCAGCACGGACCTTCAGAGGGTCAGGATAGGGTTGCTGGTATGGCTTGATCACACGACCGGTCGTGCCTGCTGGGAATCTTGGCATTGATACCCTCCTGCTGTTTGCGTCAGACTGCACAGCGCTTCTACGGACGCCAAAGAATTAGCGGAGCGCTGACTCTGATTCCAATCTGCACTGCCTCACTCCCTGCCCACAAATCCGATCAAGCGTACGTCTCCACGAAGCGCCTCAGTCTCTGACAGCTCTGCTCTATGAACTCCTCCGGATCAGGCCAAATTCGCGCCACATAGTTAATAAACATCACCCTGCGGGCCGCCATCAAAGTCTCAAGCTGACCTGCCCCTACCACCGGCCAAGGCCTTAGATCGGTGTACCCTTGCTGGTAGGCTGCACACAACTCTCGATAATCCTCTCGATCCCGACCATAGTAGAATGTCACCGCAACATCCTGCACTGGATAACCTAGCATAACATCCTCAAAATCAATCACGGTCAGTCTTCCCCGATAAGAGTGTACGTTCCAGAAATGCAAGTCCCCATGGATTAGCATCCGCCCTGCTTCATCCTGATGCAAGTCCGTTAATAGTCTTTCAGCCCGCTCAATCACCGTTGCCAACAGCGCCACCCGCTCCGAGGAGAACACATGCCGGTAGCTCTCTGACAAGTAGACCACCGGTTCATCTGGGTAGTAGAATACCTTGTCCCACCTCTTGGGAGATATGCCCTGGGGCAGAATCAATGTACTGGCATGATGATGCAACTTGGCCGTAATCTGTCCAAGCTGATAATACATCTCTGGATCGGGACTATCTCCCGCGCACCGCCCAGGCACCCATTTGAACAGCACACACCGCCGCTTCCCGGGCACGCCTGGAATGCTGACCGTGGTGATGTATTTGCCGTCTCGTCGAGCAACTGGCTCGACCACATTCAGATCTGTATCGTTCCTCAGTGCATCCAGCCAAAACACCTCTGCCAGGTTGTCTTGTAGGGTCGTCTCCTCAGCCGAGTAAATGCGCAGCACATATCTTTGTCCATCTCCCGCATCTACTCGAAACATCGTGTTCGTCTCAGTGGTAAGAAACCTGACACGCTTCACTCGAATATTATATTGGCCCAGGGCGTTAAGCGACAACAGCCGCAGGCGTCGCAATTTTCCCCGTTCGGTGAGTTCCTCATATGCTTTCATCGACCCCCACCCCTGATCTTCGTCAGCCGAAATTGACCATCCAGTCATACTCGGCAACAGCTGGCATCGCCCCCCCCAGCTGAATAGTGCCCAATAGGCCGGTCAGTTCCCGCTGATAAACTCTCGACATACTTGAAGCAGACCCTGAGTTTCAGCATGCTGTACCGCAAGCTCCTGTGCGACTTTTAGTATCTCCGACGCCAGCTTTCCATGGGCGGTGGCATCTCTGATCACTCGTATCAGTGCATCCCTGATGATTTCTCTGATCTTTTGATTGTCGTCTGCAAGCAAAGTGACCAGCGAACGTATCATCTGCATTGGAATTGTGCTTGGCTCCCAATACTGCAAATACTCGGCCAGTATGCCCACATGATAGACTGCTACCTGTTCATCCTTCTCTCTTTGCGTCTCAATCTCACTCGTGTGATCCCGGTGCGGAGCATAAAGCTTCAGAGTCTCCTCCAGCTGCTCGGAACGTGCATGCTTGTTCTCAACAGAGTGAATCACATCCGAGACAATTTCCGGGCATCTTGCTTTCAATAGGTCCATTTCCTGCTGAACACCCTGCCTGGTGATTTCATATTCATCCTCAAAACTGCCGCCGTATTCTTTGGCACGCGTGAATGCCTGGTACTGGGCGTCATGGAGTTCTACGTGCGCCTCGAGAAAGCTGAGACGTCGCATCGATTCGTGGATATAGGTTTTGAGAACATCTTCGCTCCCACCTGGCGCCCATTCACGATACCAATAGTAGGTGCCGCAATTGGAACACCGCAAAAGCCGCTGGTTTTTGTATCGATAGTAGTGTTCAAGGCACGAATTGGGAATTGTGAATTGATCGGCCTCCTGAGGAAAGCTTTCAGCCACATCCCATTCAGATGCATCCTGTGCGTTCTCAATCTCGATGTACTCCCCCACTGTCAAGCACAGCGGACAGGTATCGCTGGGAAGACTGGATTTCATTCCTAATGACCTTTTATGCAAAAATGATCAGCTCGATTGGCCGTGCCCCGTGCCCGGCAACCCCCGCAGTGGCAGGCCAGCCAAATCGCCAAAGAACATACAAACAGGCGTCATTTCAACAGCGAACGTCCGACCATGTTATACCAGTTTGAACAACACAACAAGATTGAAGTAGCCACCGCGCAAAAGCTTGGCTTGGGCCATGTTGTCCAGCGTCAGGGTTGAGCCGCGCGTTATGATGACCAGGCAGCCAACACTAGACAGACAGACCAAATTGAAAGCCACCGCTGAATTCGGCAGGTGTGGTGCGTCAGCTTTAAACCAACTTGGGGGAAGTGCTCGGGGAAGGCGCTGTTCTATGCCGTAGCAGACCAGGCTCTGGCAGTCACAATCTGGAGAAGGTCATTATTGCCCAATACCGTGTTGTTTGTGGGGGGGATTGCCCACCTATGCCGGCCAGGCAAAATCAGGTGGGCCCAGGGGAAGTTCGTAAAAGCTGAATAGAGCCCAGACCATCGCCCAGTTGGTATGGGCATCATCGAGCACTGGCAGCCGGATGTCTCATAGGCCCCCTGTCACACGGGCAAACAGTCTTTCCGGCTTTCTGGTGGCTAGGGATGCGGCGGCAGCCCCACTTCCAGCGCAGCCTGGATGTTGGACAGGGTTTGCGACACCAGCGTTTGAGCGAAGCGGGACCGGGTGGGCTCCTCTCGAAAATAGGCAGGCGCACCCGGCGGCACGACACACCCAAAGGACATGTTGAGCCGGGTATGGCCCAGCTCCTCCGCGAGGGTGAACATCTGCTTACCGGGCACGTCTCCCTCTATCTCAAGCACCAGCCGCGTTGGCGGCTCGAACTCAGTACATCGATACTGACAGCGCACAACCCGAGCCGCAATTTCCACTTCGACCTGGCCGGCCCAACCGAGACCCAGCCTACCCTGGCTCACAATGTGATCCTCCAGGGGTGTGATGGCCTCCGCAGTTACCCCCGCATCGCACACGAACTCAAACACGGTCCCAATCGGGCTGGCAATTAAGACGCTCCCTTCAGCCTGCATGGTAGTAGCCTGCAAAGACATTTGCCAATCTCCCCAGAGACTTCTAGTCTCAGTATCTCCACAAACACTCAGCCAGCCTAAGCCGGCTGCTTCCCGACCCAGCCCAGCCTATTCGGCCGGGAATACAACCTCGCCATCGTGCCACTCCGGTTCAGCAGCCAGAAGCTCCATCATCTCTAGGAACTGCTCATGCTGCTCCGGGCTGTTTGCATTGGCGAAATATGCCTCACGGCTTTCATACATAACCGCAACGTAGAATTCATCGGGATTGTTATCCATGCGGTAGACGTACCGGGCTACAAAGCCAGGCGAGGGATCTGCCGCCATGTCACGCCCCAATTGCTCCAGTGCCTCTGCCATTCCTGGCTTTACCTGAAATCGTGCAACGGTTCCATACATTTTCCTCTCCTTACATTTGCCCGGGCTCACGGGCACTGCCGTCCGGTTCCGTAAACCGCGGCCCTTTGAACGGCCCCTTGGCCTGCCGATCGGTCAGAAAAAAGCCAGGCCAGGGCTCGTGCAAAGTCACTTCGCCAGGGCCAGATGTGTCCATCATGGCCACGTCAGGCAAGATTGGTATCGACTTTGCACGAGCCACAGGCCCTCGGCCGGCTGGCTATCCAGCCACAGATGTTCTTCGCTTCAAGAAGAAACCAGTTGCCGCTAGGGTGAGCCCGAACGCCAACAGCAGGCCAGCCATCCACCCACTGAAAGGATATTCACCCCCTGTCTCTGGCAGAGCTGCAGGGGCAATGTCAGCCAAAGGAGTGCCCGCCATCGTCGTCAGCGCCGAGAACATGACCACCTCGCCCGAGCCTGGCGCGCCCACCCCATTGATGGTCACGTAGGCATCGCCATTGGCGTTGAAGTCAATGGAGGTGGGGAATGAAAGGCCACTCACCACAACTTCAGAGGCATCCCCTGCCTTGACCCGAATGATATTACCACTGTTGGGGCTGGGGCCCTCTTCGGTGAACTGGCCGAACTGCACAGCGTACATGGTGCCGTCGGGACCGGTGCGCAGATCAGTCAGCATCGTCAAGCCGGTGGCATAGTCGCTGACCTGGCCGTCAGAGCTGATCTTGACAACTTTCGCCGAGCCAGGGACGAAAGGAAAACCAGACAGAAGTGAAACGTAAGCATTCCCGGCTTGGTCGAAGGCTACCCCAGTCGGCACAGGGTCGGTCTCCATTGCGCCGTCCCGGGCGGGGTTAGGGAAGGGACCGGGCAGGCCATCAATAACAGCCACCAGCTCAATATCGCCGCTGGCCGGGTCGACTGTGAAAACGTCATTAGCGCCAGCGTCGGCCACCCACAACCTGCCATCCGGCCCGGCAGCCAATCCGTACGGGTGCGAGTCGAAGACGAAGCCGCCCGGATTCTGGCTTTTTTCCAGATCCCAGGTGCTGGCCACTTGGCTAACCTGGCCGTTTTCAACCTTGACCACAGCGGCCATATTGGGCATTGGGCTGGAGCTGGGGTCGCCTATGTATATCCCACTGGTAGCATAGAGACTGCCGTTGAGCAGGGCCAGGCGAGCCCCGCCAAGCGTGTCCATACCTGCCGCCATCGAGGGCAGGTTAGCAGCCACCGTTTGAGTTCCGTCCAGGGCAATCTGCACCACGCGGGCGGTGTCGCCCAACTTGGCCGTTGAATCCTGTCCGGTCTCAGGATCGACGAAGGGCACTTCGGTCTCGCCGCCAACCCCAGAGTCAATCACCCAGACGCTGCCGTCGGGCGCCACCAAGACCCCCATCGGGCCGTTGAAGCCGCCGGCGATCGTGGTGCCTTCGCCCTCAGCGCTGACCACGCCAATCAGGGAAGTCAGCACCAATACCAGAGCCAATGTGGTACTTACTAACACTGTCAATTTTGTACGCATCTGACTACTCCTCTTGTTTTGAATATTTAAACAATTGATAGTTGGGTAATCCAGTGTCATCTTGTCTGTCTTTATACGCTCAAAACGGGTCCGATCGTTCTCTTGCAGCTTGCTAGATCATAACCCTGCTTCCCTCCTTGTCCAGCACATCAAGCTATTTCTGCTCCAGCAACATTTGAACCAGCGCATCAACCTCTGCCTCGCTCAGATGGGTAAAAGCAGGCATACGATACTGGCTCTGCACATATCCCTCCACGTAGTAAGCCGTCGGGTCCACGATGCTCTCTCGAATGTACTCCGCGGCCGTCCTCGCTTGCCCGGTATAGTGCCGGTCCTTAACGCGCCCCTCAGCCGTTGTGGCCAGGCCATTTTGGGACGGACCAAACCTGCCCTTGGTATTCGCAGCGTCAAGTTGATGACAGACACCACAATACTGCTCCTTGTAGACCTGGAACCCATACTCGACCAGGTTCTCGCTAGCCGGATCATCGGTTGGTGAGGCTGATGCGCCCGTGGCAGTCGGCTCCGTGGCCGGCTGACTGGTAGGCACCAGGGTTTGGGTTGCGGTGGCCGGAGCCGCCAGTACCGCCGTGGCTGAGCTGCTAGGCCCAGACGTGGCGGTTGAGACGGGTGTTGCCGTTGGCACTACTGTCACAGGGCTGGCCGGCGGGAGTGTAGCAAGCGGCGTAAGCGTGGGAGTGTCAGTGGGCCGGGCCAAATCTGGCCCAGGCCCAGGTTCATTCTGGCCGCCTGTCACTTCTTGACCATCCTCACTCGTGGCCGGCGCACAACCAACCAGCAGCCCGAGGTACAAGAAAGCTATCACAAGAGTAAGATACTTAATTGAATGTGCCTGTTTCTGCATCCAAGAAGCCATTATTTGTCTTGCCCTACCCATTGAGCCCACACGACCGTTCTCTGAACGAAGACCCGTCAATCCGGCGCGCCTGGCTCGAACCCACCCTCCGGGGTCTGACTAGCGTGCCAGTCGTCTCCCTCCCCAGCCATCTTCGCTTTGAGAAAGGCCCAGGTGTGTTCCACGCTGGTGAAATGGTGAACCTGCTCCGTGGCTGTGCTCTGCAGGGTAGCCTGCCAGGCAGCCTGAGGGTTGTCACGCCACATACGCAGCAAATAGGAGTGATAGTCGGATGGTTGGCTCATTGTCATTCACCTTGCCTGTAGTATAGCCATTCACTGTGACAAAAATACGACAAAATTGGTTGTGTTGGTAGGTTTCGTGCATCAAAAATTGCACCAATCAACCCGCGGTGGTATACTGTAACGTAACAAGTTTGTCTAATGCCGGCCCGCATGACTGAATAGACAACCCTGTATCCATTGCCCCACTTGCCCTTTGGGGGGCAGACTTGATTCTGCCAAAGGCTGTTTGGTAGTGCGTCTCTATCTATCATTGTTGGGTCCTTTCCAAGTCACCCTGGAAGATCAGCCTGCGGTATTCGCCACTGATCGGGCGCGGGCGCTGCTTGCCTACCTGGCCGTGGAAGCGAACCGCCCCCACCGGCGCGAGGCGCTGGCCGCTCTGATCTGGCCGGATTACCCTGAAGCGGCGGCTCGCCGGAGTCTGAGCCAGGCTCTGGTACGCGTACGCCGGGCCATTGACGATTACCACGCTTCCCCCCCCTTTTTGCTGATCACAGGTAAGACCATTCAATTCAACGCTGCCACCGCCAAGCTGGACGTAGCTCGCTTTGAGAACCTGCTGGCGACTTGCGCCGCGCACCCCCACCCTGCCCTGGTTGAATGCCCGGTTTGTATCAAGCGAATGGAGGAGGCGGCCAACCTGTACCGGGGTTCGTTTTTGCAGGGTCTTTTCTTGACAGACAGCCAACCCTTCGAAGAATGGGCTTTATTCAAACAAGAGCAGTTACATCGCCAGGCCTTGGAGGCTCTTGGCACGCTGGCGGCTCATTACCAGGCACGCGGCGCATACGAGCAGGCGGAACGCTACGCCGAGCGCCAGCTGGCCTTGGAGCCGTGGCGTGAAGAGGCCCATCGCCAGCTGATGCAGGCTCTGGCCATGAGCAAGCAACGGGCCGCTGCCATGGCACAGTACGAAAAGTGCTGCCGGCTGCTGGCCGATGAATTGGGCACACAGCCGGACCCGGAAACGATCGCCCTTTATGAGCGCATCCGGCGCGGCGAGTTGGCGCGGGCGGAGGAACCAAATCCCCAGGCCGCTCCCGCCCAGGCCCGCCAGTCACCGCCGCTGGTGGCCAAACGCACCCTGCCCCGGCATAACCTGCCCCCCCAGGCGACCCCGTTTGTGGGCCGGCAGACAGAACTGGCCGAGTTGACGCGCTGGCTGGCCGATCCAGAGGTACGCCTGGTGACCATCCTGGGCCCGGGTGGCATGGGCAAGACCCGCCTGGCCATCCAGGCCGCTCTGGCCCAGCTGGACGTTTTCGCCCATGGTGTCCGCTACGCCCATCTGGCGCCCGTCGATCCCACTATCTTTGCCGGCG